>CAJXUK010000031.1 GCA_913061435.1 uncultured Thalassolituus sp.
AACACAGCTAACACAGCTAACACAGCTAACACAGCTAACACAGCTAACACAGCTATAGTATTGAGGAATTATTCATGGATTAAATAGGTATAATTTCTGTTATTCTTACCCTGACTCAAGCAACAGCTGCATCCATGAAAAAATATATATCTGGCATTAGTGTGAATTATTTGGTTGTGATTAAAACTAAAGATGCTTGCATCAATTTTGTCTCTGGGAATAAGGTACATTTATGAAATATTTAGTAACCGGCGCCGCCGGTTTTATTGGCGCTTGTGTAGTTCAACGTTTATGTAAGCAAGGGAATCAGGTTGTTGGCATCGATAATATGAATGATTATTACGATGTAAGCTTAAAGGATGCTCGCTTAGCTCGGGTTGAGCACGAAAAATTTGAGTTTATTAAAATCGATTTAGCCGATAGAGAAGCAATGGCAGCGCTGTTTGTAGACCAACAGTTCGATCATGTTATTCACTTGGCAGCACAAGCTGGGGTTCGTTATTCTATTGAGAACCCGATGGCATATGCCGATTCTAATTTAGTGGGCCACCTTAATGTACTTGAAGGCTGCCGGCATAATAAAGTTAAACATTTAATTTATGCTTCAAGTAGTTCAGTTTATGGCCTTAATAATAAAGTGCCTTTTTCTACTGCTGATACGGTTGATCATCCAATTTCTCTTTACGCAGCCACTAAAAAATCCAATGAGCTAATGGCGCATTCATATTCTCATTTATATCACCTGCCAACAACAGGGCTACGTTTTTTTACTGTGTATGGACCCTGGGGTCGACCAGACATGGCGCCTTATATCTTCACTAAAAAAATATTAGCCGGTGAAACTATCGATATTAACAATAATGGCGATATGTGGCGTGATTTCACTTATATTGATGACATTGTTGAAGGTGTTATTCGTATTGCTGAAGTTATCCCCAAAAAAGATGCTAATTGGAAGGTTGAAGAAGGTACGCCAGCCTCTAGCTCAGCACCTTATAGCGTTTATAATATCGGTCATGGTAGCCCAATTAATTTAATGAAGTTTATTGAAGCAATCGAAGCTGAGTTAGGTATCGAGGCTAAAAAGAATTTCCGGGGAATGCAGGCTGGTGATGTTTATCAAACTTATGCGAATACACAAGACTTGTTTGCGGCAACAGGATATACGCCACAAGTAAACGTTGAAGAAGGTGTCGCTAAGTTAGTTAGCTGGTATAAAGAATTTTATAATATTTAGATTTTAAAGGTAAAGAGTTGATGAAAGTTGCTATTGCAGGTACAGGATACGTTGGTCTTTCAAATGCGATGCTATTGGCACAGCATAACGAAGTTGTTGCGATTGATATTATTGAGGAAAAAGTAGCTCTTTTAAATGATAACAAATCACCTATTATTGATATTGAAATTGAGGATTTCTTAGCAAATAAAGCCTTAAACTTTACCGCGACGCTAGACAAAGAAAGCGCATACAAAAATGCAAATTTTGTAATTATTGCAACTCCAACAGATTATGATTCTAAAAGTAACTATTTTAATACATCGTCTGTTGAGTCTGTGATTAAAGATGTGATGCTTATTAACCCAGATGCAGTGATGGTTATTAAATCAACCGTTCCTGTAGGGTACACCAAAGAGATTAAAGCTAAGCTGTCGTGTGATAACATACTATTCTCCCCTGAATTCTTGCGTGAAGGCCGAGCGCTATACGACAATTTACATCCTTCTCGCATTATTGTGGGCGAAAAAAGTGAGCGTGCCCGTATTTTTGCTAATTTACTGGCACAAGGCGCTATTAAGAAAAATATCGATATTTTGCTTACAGATTCTACGGAAGCAGAAGCTGTTAAATTGTTCTCCAATACTTACTTGGCATTGCGAGTGGCCTATTTTAATGAACTCGACACTTATGCCGAATCTCTTGGACTTGATTCACGTCAGATCATTGAAGGCGTAGGGCTGGATCCTAGAATTGGAACTCATTACAATAATCCATCATTTGGTTATGGCGGTTATTGTTTACCAAAAGATACTAAACAATTACGTGCTAATTATGCAGATGTACCTAATAACTTAATCAGTGCTATTGTCGATGCAAATACAACCCGTAAAGATTTTGTTGCAGATTCAATTTTAGCAAGAACCCCTAAGATCGTCGGTATTTATCGTTTAATTATGAAATCTGGTTCTGATAATTTTAGAGCATCAAGTATTCAAGGAGTAATGAAGCGAATTAAAGCAAAAGGCATTGAAGTTATTATTTATGAGCCCACGTTTGAGGGTGATGATTTCTATAACTCTAAGATTATAAAATCTCTAGATGAGTTTAAGGCAATGTCTGATGTCATTGTATCTAACCGTATGGCAGAAGATATAGCAGACGTTGCCAACAAAGTGTATACCCGTGACTTATTTGGTAGTGATTAGGTTGGAAGTTTTGGATAGCTTTCTTCCTATCGCATACAGTTCTTAATGTTAATATGGTAGCCTTAATCAATTTCTAGACTCAAAAGTACTAAGATGAAATCAACACTTTCAAACCGTTCTTTATATTTTGCATTTTTCGCAATATTATTTGTTTTGGCTTTTCCACTCTTAATTGAAGTCACGTTTTCGAATTTTGTTCGAGAAGGAGAATATAATTCTCGCCTAGGGTGGACTTTAATTTTAATGGCTATAGGGCTGATTAGTAATAAATCGTGGCTAATAAAATTACTATTAATACCTTTCATCATAGGCGGTAGCATTGATATTGGTTATGCTATTAGCTTTGGCGGGGTTTTTACAACTGCAACATTAGAAGCCGTATTTAACACCGATGCAAATGAGGCACTTGAGTATATCTCTGCCTATATTTCTTTCCCCTTAGTGACTATTTTAGGCTTTTACTGGATAGTACTAATCGGTACTTTTAGAGTGATCAATTTCAATTTCGAACGCTCTAAAACAAAAACAACCTTCGTAATACTCGGCACCCTTTTAACGATTACCGCAGGATATCGTATTATATTTATGGAGCGATATCATGATACTATTCCAGGTATTTTGGGCAGCATGCCTTCTTACTACAAAGGCAATATTGGATTGCAGCAAGAAATAGCCTTGAGAGATACGCTTGTTAATACCATTGATAATGATACTCAACTTGAACATTCACAAAAATCACAAACTTATATTTTCTTAATCGGTGAATCTATAAATCGTAACCACATGTCTGTATATGGTTACCATCGAAATACCACCCCCTTTCTTAGCAAATTGAATAAAAACATTATTGTTTTTGATAATGTAATTAGCAGTCATGTGCAAACAAATGCATCCTTACAAGTTGCCTTAACATCAGCGGCTGCTGAACAGGGTAATGATTTTCGAAAATCACTTAGTATCATTGATACGGCGAACATGGCTGGTTTTAAAACTTGGTGGATATCCAATCAGCAACCGCTAAGAGCTACACTCGCATCTATAGCCAAGCAAGCCGATACAACTAAATTTATTAGTAACGATTATCAAGGTGTTGAGGTCGATCGATATGATGGTTTTATGTTGCCTTACATCAAAGAGGCCTTAAATGATAAAGCCATACATAAAGCGATATTTGTTCATATGATGGGGAGCCACGCGCAGTATGCTAATCGCTATCCTCTGGAATTTGAGAAATTCGAAGGTAATAATGTACGAGCTTATGAAAAGAATTTATCTCAAAGTAAAATAAATTCTATCAACCAATACGATAATTCTATTTTATATACTGATTTCTTTGTTCAGCAAACATTAGCTTTACTGGAACAAGATACAGCGGATATTAAGGCCTTAACTTTATTTGCAGACCATGGTGAAGAGGTCTACGACAAAATCAACGTTAAAGGTCATGGTCCTGATAATGTCACTGCCAATATGATTGAAATACCACTTATAACATGGATGTCAAATGGCTTTAAAAATTTAAAGCCTCAAACTATGGCGTCGCTAATGAAAAACAAAGAGCAGAGTTTTCAATTAGATAATTTATATCATTATGCTACTGCGTTAATGGGCATTAGTAGCTCTTCATTTGTTGATTATAATAAAAGTCTATCCTCCAACCAATACCTCCCCCCCAAAGAACGGAAGGTTTATAAAAGGTCTTACGAAAACGGTTTACGTTATAGAAAGTAGAGATTCCAGTCTAATGCCCAATTAATAAACTACTGATATTTAACTTCTTGCTATCTAATTACTTCTGCTATCAACAGAGGTAATTTATCTTAACTACTAAATTACTGCTCGGCAGTAAAGCAAGCGTAAAAAATAGGCACTTGCTTATAGTTTTAGAGCGGTAGCACCGATATTAATTCGAAACAGTGGTCAATCTTGGATGCTCAAGTTGATAAATTACTATCAACTTGCGGGTGAAGTTATGTAATTAAATATTGACGTTTCTAGCTTAAAATTAAATCTCAGCCAACTGCTTACGAATATAACCAACAGTTCTCGCCACAGCAAAAGGAGCTGATCGTTCATTATAAGCCAGCAAGGTGTTTTTAATGAATTTCCAACGTAAAGCTAATTTTTTAATCGCATTAAGCTTATCAACGTCATCGCTATGCAGCACGTTGAGTTCTTTGATTACTTGTTCAAAAGCTTCACTTCGTACTTCAATTTGAATAGCTTGCTCACTACCCGCAAAACCAAACGTTCCAAACGTTGTAGCAGATAACTCTAAGTATTCTGAGGCAAGCTGCTCAATCAGTAATAGCCATTAACCCTATAAAGGTCTTTGGTTGGCAGTAAATCACTGTTAACTTGCTTTTTAACCGTGGTGATAATGCTCAACAGTTCTTTATGTAAAATTCGCATGTCATTAAAAACATAGGTATCACCATCAACTCGTTTATGTTTTTCCCAAGCAAAGGTTCTATAATTAGATCAACTGGGCGCTTGATTGCTCGGTAAATAATGCGCTTACCTCATCGCCTATTGCTAAAACATCGAATAAGCGCTGTTCTGATTTTTTATCTTTTTGCATGCCGTAAACGTTGAATTCGGTCACTACTCGATAGCTATTCGCTTCTAGTAAAATAATCTCTTTGGCAAGATTAATTCCTTCGCGGCTTTCGGCAGATGATATCGCGCTAAGTGTAAAAATAGAGAATAGGATTACAGTGCGGGCGAATAAACGTTTCATTAGGTCATCCAATATATCTTAATAATTCATTTTCGATCATTTCTAAGTCAGGAATCATGGCTTGTTCGCCAAACAAGTTCACCGCCATTTCATCATATGGTCCAGAGTGCATTGCTTCAACTGCAACCACATCTTCTTCGTGTATATGGGTAAGTTTTGGAATCCCTTGAATCAATATTGCATAAAAGGGTAAATCTCGTTTTGCTGACGTGCCGTTTAAAACAGCCAGTCGAACGCCTTCTACAGGAGGAACTGCGCCGCCATTAAGAGCTTCATAAGATATAACGGGTATATTAATATTTCGCCATTCTATTTGACCTAACAACCAATTGCCATCTGCACTTGCTTTAACCGGAGCACGATATGGAATTATTTCGGCAACGGTTACGTTAGGCAATATTAATTGTTTGTCGTGTAGTGGAATGAGTAATCCATCTACCTTAGTCATTTCGTCTTGTGTTGTTACTTCAGAACTCATATTCAGAACTCTTATTCAGAATCATAGTCATACAATCCATTGTGTTTGAAGATAATTTACCAGTTGTGTGGCTAATTGTCTCGGGGTTCCAATGTAAGACACATGGCCGGTTGCAACGGCGCTGTCTGGCATTGAACTGTTACCGCAACTTTCACTGTTTTGTGCCCATATTGTAGAGGCAGATCGACTTATTTTAACTGCTGCTTCAGCGCCATCATTTCCCATGCCACTGAATAAAATATAACGTGCGCGGTTTGAAAAATGCTTTGCCACATTCAACATCACTTGATCTACCGAAGGCCCGTAAGGCCCTGGCCAAGGGGTTTTTTTACTGACAGTGCGGCCATTAAAGTCAAAATCAAATTCAAACTCAACCGGTGCTACCATAACTTCCCCAGTATTGATTTGATGCCCTTCATTATAAGGAACCATGGTGATTCCAGCATGACGCCCCAAGGTTTGTACGAGTGCATTTTGAAATCTTGCATCGATATGCTGGGCATAAATGAATCCTACAGGAAGCCCTTTCGGCAAGGCATCTAAGAATTCTTTGACTGCGTCTGGGCCACCCAAGCTCGCGCCCAGTACCCAGATATGCTCTGCAGGCTTACCCAAGGTAACATGTTGAAACATGGTGGGGAGTGGTAGTGGATCATTTGTAGCGACCGCATGATCTTCTAGTTCGTGCAGTGACTCTTCATCATCAATAACTAAGGCGTGGTCAGAAAGCAGTTCTTTCAGTTTGGCAAATAAGCGTTTCTCCCAACGAGGGTAGGTTTCACAATGCCTTTGCGGGGCTTCTCCCATGCCAAATAAAACAGGGATGTCGCCGACAAGTAGTTCATCAAGCCAGTCTTGATGCTCTCCATCTTCGTCAATAATATCAACAATCCAGACATCTACTTCAGTAGCTAAATTAGGGTTATCTTTAATACGGTCAGGGTCTGTGGTTAATACTACATTAAAACCAAAGTGCATTAGGGCACTTTTGATCAAATGCTGCTGCAAAAGCTCATCGGCAATGATGCCTACTTTTGCAGCAGCTTTGTGGTGCGGCATACTATTTCTCCGCATCCCCTGCTAATAATTTTTCGATATTGGATAATAACGCTTCTTCTTGGAAGGGTTTACCCAAGTATTCATTTACACCAATTGAAAATGCACGAGTACGGTGTTTATCACCGGTTCGTGAAGTGATCATAATGATCGGTATATGCTGCAATCGCGAATCATGTCGCACAATAGAGGCAACTTCAAAGCCATCCATACGCGGCATTTCAATATCAAGCAGCATAAGATCTGGAATGTGATCTTGCAGCGTTGCAATCGCATCTACACCATCTTTTGCCGTAAATACTTCAAAGCCATTACGTTCTAGCAGTCTTGTCGTTACTTTTCGCACGGTAACCGAGTCATCGACAACCAGGATTCGCTTTGTTTGTTGCTCTAATTCGTGGCGACGTTCTGCTTCAATTTCATCAAGCGCTCTTGCATGCTGGTATTCCAGATTACTCTGATTACGAATCATGGCCGGCAAATCAAGAATGATTACAACGCTACCATCTCCCAATATTGTCCCGCCAGAAACACCCACAACGCTGCTAAACTGAGCACCCAAAGTTTTTACTACAATCTCACGGCTACCTAACAGGGTATCTACTTGCAATGCATAAGGCGTTTCACCTTTGATTAACAGTACCGGTGTCGGCATTCTTTGACCAGCAAGTTTAGGCTGAGCATCGGTCCCTAGCATACTGCCAAGGTATTCTAATCGATGCTCTTGGCCACCATAATCCAAGGTTCTTTCTATCGCGGGTTGCTGATAAAGCGTTTCAAGCTGATGCGTAGGGACTCGTACAATACCTTGAATACTGTCTAACGGAACGGCATACAAATCGTCACCTACCCGCACCATTAATGCGCGGTTAACCGATACTGTAAATGGCAAACGTATTTGAAACTCAGTGCCTTGGCCAGGAATAGAATTAATGAACAAGGTACCGCCCATTTGCTTTATTTCACTGTTGGCGACGTCCATGCCTACACCGCGCCCTGAAATTTGCGTAACTTCTTGCGCTGTCGAAAAACCCGCATGCAAAATAAATTGCATAATTTCAGTATCGGTTAGCTTACTGTCTTTGCTCATCAAACCACGAGCGATCGCCTTGTTACGAACAGCGTCAATATTAATTCCACGACCATCATCTTTAAGAATTACAAGAACATCACCGCCTTCACGGGATACTCGTAATTCTACATTACCCAATGCAGATTTTTGGGTTTGCGCACGCGCTTGTTTGTCTTCTATACCGTGATCTACTGCGTTACGCAGCATGTGTTCTAGTGGTGAAATCAAACGCTCTAGAATGGTTCTATCCATTTCACCGTCAGCGTTATACACCTTAAATTCGATTTGCTTATCAAGTTCTTGGCTGATTTGCCTTACGATTCGACGCAAACGCGGTACGAGGCGCTGAAAAGGCACCATGCGGGTTTGCATTAAACCTTCTTGCAGCTCTGTATTTACTCGGCTTTGTTGCAGTAATAAAGTTTCTGCATCACGCGTCTTGTTACTCAAAGACTCTCGAATGTCCAACAAATCCGATGCCGACTCAACCAAAGATCGAGACAATTGTTGCATATGAGAGTAACGATCCATTTCTAGTGGATCAAAATCTTCATAGTTTGGCGTTACCCGTTCTTGTCTAAATAATACTTGTGCTTCTGTTTCCATGTCTAAGCGACGCAGCTGGTCACGCAAGCGCTCAAGCGTAGAATCCATCTCTTCAAGAGAGTAAGAGAAATCAGTTACTTGCTGTTCTAGGCGTCCACGAGAGATGGAGGTTTCACCGGCCAAATTAACTAAGTTATCCAGCAATTGCGCAGAGACTTTAACCATTTCTTGTGGGCCACGACGGCCTTGCTGTGGTCTGTTCTCTGACTTCTGATCAAGTTGCGTCAGTTGTTTTTTATTTTTTTGCAGTGCTACTAACGTTTCACCCGTTTGTTCTTGCGTTAACTCTGCTCGCTTGAAAGGAACAATGTTGGTATCAGTAGCAGCTTCTGACTCTATAGCTGTGGCTGGCTCTTCAGCACTGTCGCTTTTCAGCTTGCCCGCACCACCAGCAAACGCTTGTGCAATGCGATCAACACTTGCTGCTAACACATCTTGACGTTGAAAAACGTCACTGAAGAAAGCATCATCGATACTTATTTCACCCTGCTGAGCTTTGACCATCCAAGTTTCAAAATCATGGGCAAGATCACCGACTGCTGTCAATCCTCCCATGCGTGCACCACCTTTTAAGGTGTGCATTATTCTTTGTATTTCTTCAACAGATCGCAGATTTTCGGGTTCTTGCTGCCAGTCTTGTAAAACGGCGTCTAATTCTTGCTGTAATTCTTGAGCTTCTTCTAGAAAAATTCCTAAAATCTCAAGATCAGTTTCATCTTCAGGTCTTTCGTATTCAGGTCTTTCGTATTCAGCATCAACATCTAAAGACGTGTTGCTTTCAAGTGATGAGTTGTCCAGTGTCGTTTCTTCAAATTGATGGTCACCGAATATAACGTTCTGATCAATATTGAGAGGGTCAGCACCTTTAGCGACTGCATGTATTTTTGCTAACAGCACGCTATCAAGATTAATTGCTTTACTAACACGAACTTGATCAAGCATGTCGTCTAATAAATCATGGTATTGGTTTAATAACGGTATTAAACCATCGCGCATTTGTACGCGACCATCGTGTAAACCTTCATAGATAGATTCTAACTCGTGGCAAAGATCGGCAATCTCCGTCATTTCTGCCATGCGAGCACCACCTTTTAAAGTGTGTAACTCTCGCTGAAGTTCTGCAATGTTTCTTAAGTTTTCAGGATCTTCCTGCCAGCGCTCTAGTGCAACACCAGCGGCTTCCATGATTTCTTGAGCTTCTTCTAAAAAGATCTCTAATAATTCTGCATCGACTTCGGCATCGCTACTACCCGCGTCGGGATCTGCTATGTCTTTAATACCTTGAGGAAGTTCAACCCCAGATACTAATTCAGCTTCGGCAACTATTTCGTCAGAGGTCGGTTCAATAATCTCATCATGTTGTTCGCTATTAGGCTGATTAACTTGAACGTCGTCTGCTAGTAGTTTTTGACTGTCTTTTACTTGCTGTACAACTTCTTGATCAGACATCAAGCTTTGGCCAGCAGCCAAACAATCCAACATGTTTAACAAACTGTCGTGAGCAGCAAGTAAAGTATCAGTCACACCGTCGGGATAAGAGGTACGAATCGGCTCCGATAAAATTTCGCTATATAACTCCGTTAAAACAGTTGCTACTTCTGAGACTTCTAATAACTCTGCTTTATCAGCACCGGTAATGACCTGCTGCAGTTCAACTTTGAGTTTTTCTAACTCGGTAACATCTGTGAAGTTTTGCGACCAATCAGCAACGATGGTATCTGCATCAAGCAATACATCCATGCCCTGTGTTAAAAACTCAGAGAGCAATTTAGGATCAGGTAAAGACTGATCAAAATCTTCATTAGTTACTGGTACTAGTAGCAATTGCTCAAGCTGATGTACTTGCGTTAAAAATGCTTCGTTATCGGCTAATGGCGCAACAGGGTCTGTTTCTAACTGCTGCATACCTACTTTTATTAAGGCGACACCTTCAATAAGTACATCCACCAAGCCTGGCGTATTCTTAATTTGATAAGCACGCAGTTCTTTTACTAAGCGCTCAAGTGGTGATGCAACTAACGCAATGGGGGTTATTCCCGCCATATGAGCGCTACCTTTTAAGGTGTGCAATGCTCTTTGTAACTGATCTGACAGTTCATTGTGAAAATCAGCGCATTTTGATTCTTGGATAAACTCATCAACAGTTTCGAGATGAGTAGCCACTTCTGAGGTAAATATTTCAATGAGTGTCTCGTCAAACCAAACTTCATCTGACGGTGCCTCACTTTCAACCAATGGCGCTGTTTCGGCACCTGTTTCAGGGCTGTTTTCTTGGGGGTTTTGAGTGTCAGTATTTGCTTCAACATCTACATTCTGGCTCAACGAGAAGTCAGCAACGCTTTCACCTTGAGATAATGCTTCGGCGTAAGCCATTAACGTTGCAGTATCTATTTGACCTGTTTTACGCTGCCTAAAATCTTCAATTAAATCAGGAATACAGGTAATAACGTGGTCAATTAATAAGCTGCCATTTTCACTCAGCTGTACTGTTTTATCGATGACTCGATTTAACATGTTTTCAATAGACCAAGCTAACTCACCAATCACAGCCGCTTGCACCATGCGACCACTGCCTTTTAGCGTGTGGAAAGCGCGGCGAACAGTTGACTGAGCATCTTGATCGTCATGATTGGCTCTATAAACAGGCCAATATTCTTGCAAGGTTTCTAAAACTTCTTCAGCTTCTTCTAAAAAAATCTCAATGATTTCATCATCGATTAAATCATCATTATCTTCTTCAGTTTCTTCAGCTTTTTGTTCTTCAACAGGTTCTTGCTCAGCAATTTCTTCTACAGCTTCTGATGATGTGCTGTCGGCCTCTGCATTAGGCGATGTGCTGCCTACTTCTGCATTAATAGTGTCTAAAATAGTATCTAAAGTGATTGATAAATCAGCTTCTACTTCAGCTTTCATCATTGAATCAATTGCGTTTGAGTCTGTTTGAATCTCTAAACTTTCAGCGATTTCATTAGTTTCAGCTGCTTCTATAACCTCAGTGTCTTCAATAGCTGCTAATTCATTCGATTCATCAACATAGCTATCAGCAACCAGTTTTTGTCCTGGCAACTGAGCCAGCGCCAGCTCTGCTCGGTTCAGTAGATTTTCATCGGCTTCTAAAGGACTATTACTAAAGCGTTCTAGATAATATTCAACGCTGGTTAAAATATCAGCGAAGTTATCCATCACATTCCACTGAGCTTTTAACTGCTCAGCAATTAGCTGATGCTCTACAAAGCTCGCTGCCGACTCTAAAATTTTTGCAACACGCGGCAGCGGAATCATATTAATCGATCCTTCGATCGATTTTAGCCAGCCGGGTGCATCTGCTAATTCTGTGGCATCCCATTGTTTGGCTATGTATTCAACAACAGCATCTTTAACTTGTTCAAGTACATTGCGCGCTTCATGTAAAACCGCTTTCTTGGCACTTGAAATAGAAGCATCTTCTGGACGAGTTTCGGTAAGCGATCCTTCATTTTGCATGCCGTTAAGCGTAGCTTCTACATAAAGTAGCGCTCCCGCAGCATCCATAAGTTCAGAATCAGATACTTGTCCTTGGGCAATTAAGCGAATGACATTACTGTGCTGCTCTTGCAACACTCTGCGTGGCATTCCCAAACCCAACATGCCCATGGTGTCTATGATTTGTTTAATCGAGGGGACTAATTTCTGCAATGATTCAATGCGATCATCATCACCGAGCACCAAATGATCAAATTCATCTTTTAAACTGGTGATTTCTTCGATAAGTGCGTTAATTACACTGCCAACAGTGCCTTTATCTGGCCCACTTAAGGCTTCGCGTTGATGCTGTAACTCTGATTCACTAGGCAAGGCAGCGGCTAGATTGAATTGTGTTTTTACCGCTGCGATAGCACCGTTTTCAAGCGGTGACTTAGCCACATAATACAATATATTTTTAAGAAGATCGTAAGGCGCAGGACGATTGAGTACAGTGATTCCTTCATCTTGAATCAGTTTTAACTGAGCATCCAGTTGTCTTAGTAAAGGTTTTGCACTTTTCGGAATGCTCTTTTGCGTTCTTAAATATTCTACGAACGCCAACGCCGGTAACCAAATTATACCGTGAGGTGTTTTACCCAGTGTTTTATACAGTCGTCTAAAAACTTTATTAAGATAATCGAGGGCAAGTGATTCTTGCTCGCTGCGTAATATATGCAAGATGGCTGTTTGCTGCATCTGGCGTAATTTTTTCAGCCAAGGAAAAAAACCAGAATCGTTAAATTTGTTAAGTTCAGACTCGGTGAGAGTAACAGGAGATTCAATATTAGGAGAAAATAACGCAGTTTCCGACATCAGGCTTTCGCCACGTGCAGCGCGTAATTCATTTAAAATAGGCATTAATACCACCGGCAAATCGCGGCGTCCTACTTTAACGTGTTCCAAATAACTAGGAAGCTGCAAGATTGCTTGCATTAAGACTTCAAGCACATCGCTTTCGTTAGCTAAGGTTCCTTCCGCCAACTCTTTTGCCAGTGCTTCCATTTCTTCCGCTAATAATGCCGCGCCAAAGAACTCAACCATTTGCAATGTTCCATGCACTTGATGCAGGTAACTTAAACAAAATTTAAGACGAGTTCGGTCTTGCGTATTTTCAACGTAAGCCTCTAATGCTTGCTGCGCCTGCTGCAGGGTATCTTCAATCTCCCCCTTAACCCATTCCAGCGCGATGTAGTCTTGGCTCATCGCCTAGCGGTCTCCTATTTTTTTATTACTATCATGTCGAACATAAACCGATAATTTATTGTTATCGACCTGAGTCATGTTCGGATGCTGCCAATCAACCATTTCGCCTAGCCCGGTGACTAAAATCCCCCCTGGTACTAGACGCTCTGCTAGGGCATTCAAAATCTCACGACGTCGCCAACGACGAAAATAAATCAGTAAGTTTTGACAATAGATAACGCTCAACCCTTGTAGCGGAAAAACGTTTAAATTCAATGCATTAACTTGTGTAAAACAAGTTCGATCACGCAGTTCTTCTGTGATCTGGTAATGGTTATTATCCAGCGCATCGCAATAACGCTGGCGGTAAGCAAGTGGCAAGGTTTCCAATTTACGAATCGGGTATATCCCTTGTCGTGCTTTACGCAATACCACTGTCGATAAATCTGTTCCTGTAACTGAATAGTTTATGCCCAAAGGTAATAAACATTCTTCAGCCATCATAGCTAGGCTATATACTTCTTCACCAGAAGAACAACCCATACTCCAAATATCAAATGAAGCACCGGGTTTTGCTGTAGTTGCCAATTGTTGTAAGTGATTTTTCACAAACATCATGGCATCAGGGTCGCGAAAAAAACGCGTTTCTTGAACTGTTAAGCGATCTGATAAGGTGGCCCATTCAATCGCACCACCCGACCCTGTTGTTACTTTTTGATAGTAATCTTCATAATCATCGCAAGCCAGTTCGCGCATGCGAATACCCAAACTGGTTTGCAAAAATGACTTTCTCTGCGGAGCTAAGCACATGCCCGTGCGCTCTTCGAGCAAATTTTGCCAACGCAAAAATTGCTCTTCTTCCATATCGGGCATCATGCCAAAAGCGGAACGCTTGTTAGAGAAGAAATCTGACGGATTACTCATCTTAAACCTACAGCGCTTGCTCGCTCTCTGGAAGCTTAAAGCCTGCTACCGACTCACGTAATTTGTTCGCCATATCAGCAAGGTTACCAATCGACTTAGCCGTTGCAGTTGTACCCGCAGAAGTCTGCAATGTAATTTCTTGAATAACGTTCATCGTATTCGAAATATGACCCGCAGAAGATGCCTGCTGGCGTGCTGCGTTGGAGATATTCTGAATCAAGTCAGCCAAGTTTTTCGATACGTTTTCAATTTCTTCCAGTGCAACACCGGCGTCTTGTGCCAAGCGTGCGCCTCGTACTACTTCCGAGGTTGTGGTTTCCATCGAGATAACCGCTTCGTTGGTATCGTTCTGAATTGTTTTAACCAGTGCTTCAATCTGCTTGGTTGCCGCGGCAGAACGTTCTGCTAGTCGCTGTACTTCATCGGCAACAACCGCGAAGCCTCGACCTGCGTCACCTGCCATAGAGGCCTGAATTGCAGCGTTTAACGATAGAATGTTGGTTTGGTCAGCAATATCGGTAATCAAGGATACGATATCCCCAATTTCCTGCGACGATTCACCCAAACGTTTAATACGCTTAGAGGTTTCTTGAATCTGTTCACGAATGTTATCCATGCCGTGAATCGTTGCCTGTACCACCTCTGCACCTTTGTTAGCGATCGCAACCGATCGCTCGGCTACCGCAGATGATTCAGAGGCGTTTGCCGATACTTGGTCAATAGAGACAGCCATTTCGTTAATCGCCGCCGAAGCTCCAGCAATTTCTTGTGCTTGGTGCTCTGACGCCTCAGCAAGATGCATCGCCGTTGCTTGAGTTTCTTGAGCAGCAGAAGATACCTGAACAGCAGTTTCGTTAATCGCAAATACTAACGAGCGCATTTGGTCGATTGCGTAGTTAATAGAGTCGGCAATCGCACCAGTAAAGTCTTCGGTTACAGTTGCCTGTGTGGTTAGGTCACCATCGGCAAGGTCGGCAATTTCATCCAGTAGTCGTAAAATAGCGACCTGGTTTTGTTCGTTCTGATCAGCCGTTTCAGCTAAATCTTTACGCGTATCTTGGTAAGAAACAACACCCAAACCAATAATACCGGCTACTGCCATAAGTGCCGATAAGTAAGCAACCAACTGCAGTAAACCTAGTCCTTCGGTATTGCTTTGAAAACCTGCAGTCAATGCAGATGTTTGATCCAGCAATGATTGCGAATCAGCAAAAATAGCATCCGATGCTTCACGTACTTGGAATAATTCTGGTGACGTTTCTAGAATCTCATCAACCGAACCCGATACGAATTCAAACAGCTCTGCAATTTCGGCTAGAGCGAAGATAGCTTCTTCGTCCGACACTTGGCTAAGATTCATTGCCACGTTACCTTCGATCATACCGTTAAGTACACGACCGAAAAGCGAAGCATCTCGCCCGAAAGCATCAGCCGCCATAACCGCATCTTCACCACCGCCCAATACTTTGTTAACCGAACGTACAATACGCTCTGCCAACCATGACTGACGCTGAGCAACAGCAACCTGATCAGCAGGAGCACCACTGTCTAGTAAAATTTCTACAATTTCGTCGTATTCAACCTGAAGCTGTGGAATCGTTTCTGCTAATGTTGCCGCAACTTCGTGCAACGAAAGAATAATATTTTGTGCTTGTACAATTTGGTCAGCGTTATTCGATACTTGATCCCAAAGTGATTGTACGTCTGACATTACTGCCAAATCAGCGCTTGGCAAACCGGTTTCTGGATTGCCATTTTTCAGGTAACCCCAACGAGTTTCAAAGTTATTGCGTGAATCTCGTAACAAAGAGAAAGCTGCGGCTTTACCACCGGCGGCTTCTACTGAGTTTTTAGCAATTTCTTGAGAAAGTACTCTTAATTCACCAGAGTGGCTTATATATTCTTGATCCTGGTTAGCCTGGTTGTTAACGAATACTGTTATCCCCAAGAACGCCAATATTGAAACAATCAGCAACACAGTAAAGAAACCTGCTCGTGGGTTTCCAAATACCGTGGACCAAACGCTTCCCGTTTCTTTACTCATTCCGACCTCTCCGTACTTATCTGCACGCTTGTTATTCTTAATATCAGCGCAATCCATTGACTGAATCGCAAGATTCTTATTAATACTTATTAAAAAATAAGTTACTACTTAAACGGCCACCTGCAGAAATTCATCTGCCTGTGACAAATCGGTAAAACTAAAAATGGGCCAAGTGGCGCCATCTCTCTCAAAACCAGCCTGCACATAAGGCGCATAGTTGGCTTCTACTTGTATTTGCTGATTCATTAAATGCGTTGGGAACTGCTGCATCCCCAAGACCGCATCAACTAATAAGCCATTTTGCTGATCACCTTCACCAATAACCAATACTCGACGAGTCTTCCAACTGGCTTTCGATGGCACGGACAACAAACCTGCCAAGTCTAAAATCGGCACCAAGCGCCCGCGAATATTAGAAACGCCCAACATCCAATTACGAACACCAGGCACCTTAGTGACTCGTGGAGTTTGCAGAATTTCTCCTACTTCACCCATTGGCGCAACAAATTTTTGCCCTGCCAACATAAAGCCGACGCCACGCCAATAGGTAACCACTTCTGATTTTTGTGGTAGTTCATTGGCATTGCTTCGGCTTTTTTTAGCGATATTAACTAACAGAGCGAATGGAGACATCATTTAATCTGCCATTACCATTGCAATTTCTTCCATTAAGCGTGCTGCTGCAACAGGCTTAACTAAATAGCCCTTCGCGCCCTGACGCTTCCCCCAAACACGATCAGTTTCTTGATCTTTGGTCGTCACGATTATGATAGGAATGTGTTTAGTGTCTGGGTCCTTGGCTAATTGGCGCGTTGCCTGAAAACCATTTAAGCCTGGCATTACTATATCCATTAATACCACATCCGGTAGCTCTTGGCGGGCTAATGCAACACCATCAGCGCCGTTTTCAGCGTTCATCACTTCATGGCCATGCTGCTCTAACATAACTTTAAAAGCTTGAGTTTCTGTTGGAGAATCGTCAACTACTAGTACACGAGCCATTCTCTAATTACCTCTATATTAAATTCTGTCTACAAATTATTTTACAAACTTGTTATTTCACAAAGTTACGAATTGCACCAAGCAATTCATCTTTACTAAATGGCTTTGTTAAATATTGGTCCGAACCGACGATACGGCCCTTTGCTTTATCGAAAAGACCGTCTTTACTCGAAAGCATAATGACCGGAGTATCTTTGAACTTAGAGTTATTTTTAATAAGAGAGCATGTCTGATAGCCGTCTAAACGAGGCATCATTATGTCCACAAAGATAATATTCGGGTGTGTGTCAGCGATTTTCGCCAATGCATCAAAGCCATCAGTTGCAGTTATTACTTCACAACCGACCTTTTTAAGTAAGGTTTCGGCGGTACGACGAATAGTTTTACTATCGTCAATAACCATAACTTTCAGGTTATCAAAGTTATCGTCCATATAAGGCCTTCAACCGTCCACATTAATAATTATTGTTAGAATAGCGCCGTTTTTATTGCTTTGTAACGCTGATTACAACCTTTGTAACACAGAATTATAGAGCTTAACAACGCATTCAAGCAAAACTTAGAACTGGTTGGAATAATTAATTCCACTGCAAGTCTGAATAGATAGGGTAAAATCATTTGGTTACTATTTCTTTTTGAATTTTTGGAGCAGGCATGAGCATTAAACTTGGCATCGTAATGGACCCCATTGAAAACATCAGTTTTCATAAAGATACTTCTCTAGCTCTTATGTTTGCAGCCCAGCAACAAGGTTGTGAACTATTCTATATGGAGCAGCAAGACCTTTCGATTCAAAACGGCATCGCCTATGGCCGCATGGCAGCGATCACCGTTGCTATGGATGAAAACAATTGGTTTGAAAAAAACCCCGCAGTAGAACGCCCACTGAGCGATCTTCAAATCATTTTAATGCGCAAAGATCCACCGTTTGATAGTGAATTTATTTACAGCACCTATATCTTAGAGCGTGCTGAACAAGCTGGGGTATTGGTGGCTAATAAACCTCAAAGTCTGCGCGATTGTAATGAAAAAGTGTTTGCCACGGAATTTGCCGATTTAATGAGCCCAACAACGGTTACGCGCCGACCAGATTTACTAAAAGCCTTTCATGCTGAGCATGGCGACGTTATCTTCAAACCTTTAGATGGTATGGGTGGGTCATCTATTTTCCGCCTCAAGCAAGACGATCCCAATGTTAGCGTCATTATCGAAACGTTGACCAATAATGGCCAACAGCAAATTATGGCTCAGCGTTTTATTCCAGAGATCACCCAAGGTGATAAACGCATCCTAATTATCGACGGCGTACCTGTGCCTTATACCTTGGCTCGCATTCCAGCAAATGGTGAAACTCGAGGTAACTTAGCAGCGGGGGGATCGGGGGTAACAATGAAGTTGACCGACAAAGAGCGTGAAATAGCTGAAAAGATTGGTCCAATTTTAAAACAAAAGTCTTTATATTTTGTTGGCCTTGATGTGATTGGTGATTACGTTACTGAAATCAACGTGACCAGCCCAACTTGCGTACGTGAAATAAGTCGCGATTCTGGTATTGATGTCGCAGAGCAACTAATCACTTGTTTACTCCAGAAAGTCCGCTGTTAAACTAAACGCGGTATCTTTATGCTCGCTCAAAACCTGCTAAAGTACCGCGAACAAATACTATAAATTAGTAACGCAACTTTTTAACATCAACGTAAACTGTGAGACCGCCCATGAGTAGCTCCGCTACCGTTACCAGCGCTGACCGCCTAACCTTTACTGGTTTCTTGGCTGTTTTACTGCATGCAGCGCTGATTTTAGGCATTAGCTTTACCACCACGAATCAAAGCCAAACCGCACAAACATTAGAAGTCACCCTAGCCAGCTATAAAAGTGATAGTGCACCAGAAAAAGCCGATTTTTTAGCTCAAGAAAACCAGCAAGGCAGTGGTACCTTAGACGAAGCTAAAATGCTCACCACAGATGTCGATGCTGATTTTGATGCCAACAATATTCAAAAAACCTCGCCTATGGAGCAGCAAGCCAGCGCCCCTCGAGTTAAACCTAAACAAGCTGCGCCGGTTGCGACTGTTAACGAAAGCCGGTTTAAAACACAGGTCACTCGGCAATCAAATGCCAGAGAGCTACCAGACACACCCGACGGCCCACATAAATCTTTGTTAGAACGTAGCTTAGAAATGGCAAGCCTAGAAGCCAAACTGGATTCTATGCGTCAGGTTTATGCGAAAGCGCCACGAATTCAACGCCTTACCGCGGCTTCAACCATGAAGGCTAATGATGCCTATTATGTGAATAGTTGGCGGCGTAAAATTGAACATATGGGGCGCATTAATTACCCGCGAGAAGCAGAAAGTTGTATTAATGACTGCTCGCTGCGCTTGTTAGTATCGATCAACCCTGACGGGACTATTAATAACTTACGAGTACTGGAATCTTCTGGTAAAAAAGTACTCGATGATGCTGCCATCCGAATTGTTCGGCGCTCTGCACCTTTTGCGCCCTTTACAGAAGAAATGAAACGCGACATTGATCTCTTAGAAATCATTCGCACTTGGCAATTTAAAGGTAATCGCTATATGACGGAAGCAAACTAATGGCTGATCAACATGCATTTAGCAGTTTAAAAGACCATTTCTTGATTGCCATGCCTGCACTTAAAGACTCTAATTTCGATCACAGTGTTACCTATATCTGCAGTCATGATGGTAACGGCGCAATGGGTATTGTACTTAACAACCCTACCGAACTAAATTTGAGTGAAGTTTTAGAGCAACTGGAAATAGATGGGCCACACGGCCATGATCGCACCGTTTTATTAGGCGGCCCCGTACATCAAGACCACGGATTTATCTTGCATCAAGAGCGTGGCAATTGGCGCTCTACCTTATCGGTTACCGACGACATTTATGTCAGTACATCAAAAGATATTTTAACCTCTCTTGCTGAAGGTACTGGCCCCAATCATTATAAAGTTGCCCTTGGCTATGCGGGTTGGGAAGCCGGTCAATTAGAGCAGGAGCTGTTGGATAATACTTGGCTCACCGTACAGGCGAATCAGCACATTATTTTTAACACCGCAGAAAAAGACATGTATAAAGCCGCACTCAAATTACTCGGTATCGACGAGAGTTTTTTAAGCTCTGAAGCAGGTCACGCATAATGGCAAAAGTGTATGACCACTGGATGGCCTTTGATTTTGGTACTCAACGCATTGGGATTGCAGTAGGCCAACGTGTTACCGGAAAAGCCACGCCGATTGAACCAATAAAAGCCTGTGATGGTATTCCTAATTGGGAAGACTTAGGCAAGATCATCGAAGAATGGAAACCGCAGGCTTTTTTAACAGGATTACCGTTAAATATGGATGGCAGCCCAAGTGATCTCAGTCGCCGTGCTAATAAATTCGCTAATCGTCTAGAAGGTCGCTTTCATAAACCATCTTTTACTCATGACGAACGCCTCACTAGCTATGAAGCTAAAGGCATCATGATCAACAGAGGTGGCAGCCGAAATTTTGGTGAGAACTCTGTTGATGGCATCGCTGCCCAACTCATTTTAGAAAGCTTTCTAACTCAATACGCTATTGAGCAAAGCGAATAAGGATTTTATTTATGCCGTCTACTGTTAACTCTTTGCCTGATGCAGAGGTACTTTTTCAACAACTCGGTGCCAATGTTAAATCTTACATAACTGATAACAATCTACAGCAACCGTTATTAATAGGTATCCGCTCCGGTGGTGCTTGGTTAGCACAGCGCTTACAAGAAGAATTGGAACTGCCTGAACTTGGCATAATCGATATTAGTTTTTATCGTGACGACTTTGACGAACGCGGCCTGCCTATACGCGCACAAGGCTCCAAACTTCCAGACTCGATAGAAGATCGCGACATTATCTTAGTTGACGATGTTTTAATGAGTGGCAGAACGATTCGAGCCGCGATGAACGAAATTTTTGATTATGGCCGTCCAAGACGAATTAACTTAGCGATTTTACTCGATATCGGTGGCCGTCATTTGCCTATTCAAGCAGATATTGTAGGTGCTAAAGTAGCATTATCAGCCAACAAAAAAGCCAAATTATCGGGACCAAAACCTTTTTCATTCAGCCTAGAAAATCAATCTTAAACACTGATTAACCGAGCGATTAACCGAGCTATCACTATGACACGCCATGCTGACCCAACTCAGGTGCAACTCACCGCAGACGGACGTTTAAAACACTTTTTAACCACAGAAGGTTTAACTAAGTCTCTGCTTACCGAAATTTTAGACCTTGCTGATTCGTTTATTAGCACACAAGAGCGCGCCGTTAAAAAAGTCCCCTTACTGCGTGGTAAAACTGTGGTAAATCTGTTTTTTGAAAATTCCACCCGCACTCGCTCTACCTTTGAGTTAGCGGCAAAGCGCTTGAGTGCCGATATTTTAAATTTAGACATTGCACGTTCGGCCACCTCTAAGGGTGAAACCTTAATGGATACCCTGTGGAACCTAGAAGCCATGTACAGCGATATGTTTGTTGTACGCCACGCCGACAGTGGCGCAGCGCACTTTATTGCCGAACAGGTCACGCCCGGGGTAGCTATTATTAATGCCGGTGATGGTCGCCATGCTCACCCGACACAAGCCATGTTGGATATGCTCACCATTCGTCGCCACAAGGGCACGATTGAGGGCCAAACCGTCGCCATTGTCGGAGATATTTTACACTCCCGCGTTGCGCGCTCACAAATTCATGCACTCAAAACTTTAGGTGCTAAAGAAGTGCGAGTTATTGGCCCAGCGACTTTGGTACCAAAAGAAATGGCTGCATTGGGTGCCAAGGTTTTTTACGATCTAGAACAAGGCTTAGCTGATGCGGATGTCGTAATCATGTTACGCCTTCAAAAAGAGCGTATGTCAGATGCTTTACTACCCAGTGAAAGTGAGTATTTTAAACTCTACGGTTTAACCGAAGCAAAACTCGCATTAGCCAAACCCGATGCCATTGTTATGCACCCTGGGCCAATTAATCGCGGCGTAGAAATTGACTCGGCAGTCGCCGATGGTCAGCAATCGGTAATATTAAACCAAGTTAGTTATGGCATCGCCGTCCGTATGGCCGTCATGGCGATGGCGATGAGTGGGCAAGCGTCAGAACAAGCCGCTGAAAAATCACAAGGAGAAACCCTATGAGCACAATGACCTTAACTCAGGTGCATTTAGTGGATTCTGACTTAACCAAAGAAAATCCAAAAAGCTCACTTAAAAGCGTCGATGTTATTATTGAAAATGGCACCATCAGCCATATTGTTGCTGCTGGTGAAGGTCAGCAACTGAACCAGCAAGATCCAAATAATACGGTTATTAATGCCGACGGTGCCTTATTGCTTCCGGGCATCATTGACCTCAGCGCACATTTCCATAATGTTGCCAGCGAAACTGCAGCTGCCGCCAAAGGCGGTATTAGCTTGTTGTGCGCTCAACCCAATAGCCATAAATCGATCACCGATACGCCAGCGGCGGTTAATCTGATTCAACAGGCATCCGATGATGCAGGTAATAGCCACTTACTGCCACTAGGCGCTCTTACTCAAGGGCTTAAAGGTGAGCAACTCGCCAACATGCACGGTTTAATGGCTTCTGGGTGCATTGCCCTAACCAATGCCCGCGCACCTATAAAAAATGCTTTAGTACTTCGCCGCATAATGGAATACGCAGCTACTCACGATACCTTGATTATGCTAACCGCCGAAGATGTTAATCTCAGTGGTGGTGGTAAGATGCACGAAGGCCCAACCGCCAACCGCCTTGGCCTAACCGGTATTGCAGAAGTTGCCGAAACAACATCGTTAGCTCAGCAGTTATTACTGGTAGAACTTACAGGCTGTCGCGCTCATTTCAGCCAACTCAGTTGTGCTCGCTCAGTTGCTATGATCCGCCAAGCGCAAGCGCAAGGCTTAGCGGTAACAGCCGATGTTGCTATCGCTAATTTATTGTTTACCGATGCCGACGTGGATGGCTTTGATAGTACTTTTAATGTGCAACCACCGCTGCGCAACGAAACCGATCGTTTAGCTTTACTGGACGGTGTGAACGACGGTACGTTGGCCATTTGCTCTAACCATCGCGCCCATGATATTGCAGCTAAAAAGGCACCATTTGCCGCAGCCGAAGCGGGTATGAGTACACTCGATACTTGGTTACCCATGATGCTGACATTAGTTAAAAACAATGAACTTAGCTTGGGCGCTTTAGTCAATGCAAGCTCTGTATTGCCGGCGAATATTCTTGGCCTAACAACCGCAATTAAGGTGGGGAATTTAGCCAACATGGTGTTGGTTAATAGTAATAACGAGGTGCTTTTTACAGAAGATACGCTTATTTCTGCTGGTAAAAACAACCCCGTATTAGGCATGCCATTAGTAGGAGAAGTGCGACTTACGTTAAGTGAAGGCTGCGAAGTTTTTCGCGCTTAATTAGCTATCAAACTTAATATTCATCTGCTGAAGCCAGTGTGATCGTTTGCCAACGAGTTAAAAGCGTATCCGCTGGAATCGGCTTGCAGTACAAGTAACCTTGCACATAATCGCAGCCTTGTGATTGTAAAAATTGCTGGTGTGCAACTTCTTCAACACCTTCTGCCAGTACCTCAATACCTAGCTGCTTTGCCATTGCAATTATCGCGCTGACTATGGCTTTATCGCTGTCGTCAGTGGTGATATCACGAATAAAAGACTGGTCAATTTTTAGTATATCAATCGGGAATTGC
Organism: uncultured Thalassolituus sp.; assembly: GCA_913061435.1. Taxonomy (GTDB): domain Bacteria; phylum Pseudomonadota; class Gammaproteobacteria; order Pseudomonadales; family Oceanobacteraceae; genus Oleispira. The sequence goes on from CAJXUK010000031.1 coordinate 23,786, forward strand.
TTTAGATAACTAAGAGAAGAATACCCGGTACCAAAATCGTCAATGGCCAAAATAATCCCTAAGTCACGCATGCTATTAAGTACATTTAAGGTTTCATTAATGTCCTCAATTAATATGCTTTCAGTCAACTCCAATGAAAATAATTCGGCTGGATAGTTATATTTTTCTAGGGCGCTGCCAATTACCTTGGTCAAGTGTTTACCATGACTAAACTGGAAGGCCGATACGTTTACCGCTACTTTTATTTTGGGCAAACCTTTGTCGTGCATGGTTTTCATTTCTTTGCAGGCAGTTTCAATAACCCAATCACCAATTTGTCCGATAAGCCCTGTGTCTTCTGCCAGCGGAATAAATTCTGCAGGCGAGATCATGCCTTGCTCAGGATCAATCCAACGAATCAAGGCCTCTAACCCCACCAGCTCACCACTTCTTAAATCAATTTGCGGTTGATAATGAAGCTGAAAATGATTTTGCTCTATGGCATTGCGTAATTTATTTTCTAACAGCAAACGCTGATGTGCCTGTTTGTTCATTGCAGAAGTAAAAAATTGGAAGTTATTTTTACCTTCGTCTTTAGCATGATACATCGCCATATCGGCATTGCGCAGCAGTTCATCTGGGTTATCAGCATCATCAGGAAATATCGCAATACCAATACTGCTGCCAATTACCACTTGATGGCCACATACCGTAATTGGCTGGGATAACTTTTCTAAAATACTGGTGGCAATATCAACAACTTTTTGGCTAGTTTTCATTCCTGCTAAAACAATCGTAAATTCGTCGCCCCCTTGTCGTGACACGGTATCTTCTCGACGAACTTGTGATTGAAATATATGAGCAACTGCTTTTAATAACTCATCACCGTAATTGTGACCCAAAGAATCATTTACCGTTTTAAAGTTATCTAAATCAAAAACCATAACCGCAACCATTTCTTCGGGGTTACGTTGAGCGTGCTCAATAGCTTGCTGTAAGCGATCTGATAATAAACGACGATTTGGTAAGTTAGTCAGCGGATCGTAAAAAGCCAACTGTTCAATGGTTTGCTGAGCATTGTGTAAATCGGTGTTGTCTTCTGAGGTTGATACGTAATGGGTTATCTCTCCCTCATTATTTTTGATCGGTGTAATGGTTTGCAAAGCCCAGTACAAGCTACCGTCTTTACGCTGATTACGTATTTGGCCACTCCAGCGTCGCCCAGTTCGTAAGATACGACTAACTTCTCTGTAAGTTTCATTTTCTGCATATTGGCTGCGTAAAATAGCGGGAGTTTTATTGATAATTTCTTGTAACAAATAGCCGGTTAAGACCGTGAAGGCTCGATTAGCGTACTCTATCTTAAAATCGGTATCTGTAATCAAAATAGCGTGCGAGTTTTGCTCCACAACTTGTGACAACTGTTGGATTTTACGCTCTGCAAACTCTTGTTTTTGCCGCTCTTTTAAGCGTTTTAATGCAGCACTGATATCACGCCCCAGTAATTCCAGCAAGGCTAACATCTTGTCGTCAAACGCATCAGGCAGCTCAGAATAAATTGAAAAAATCCCTACCACCTGATTATTTAGGGTTAAAGGCACTGCTGCTAAGGCTTTGTAACCTTGTTTTTTTGCCGCATCGCGCCAACGGCTAAAGCCCGCTTCTGTTTGGGTATTATTTACGCAGCGTACTTTATTATTTTTGGCCGCTTGGCCAACGGGGCCTACAGCAGAGTCATCTAAAACAATATCGAGTGTGTTCAAAAAGTCCGCTTTATCACCAGCATGTGCCTGTGGTTTGATATGGTTGTCTTTCACTAAACCAATCCAAGCCATCTTGAAGCCACCGTACTGAATGGCGATTGCACAAATATCATCAAACATCATTTTACGAGAATCAGCCGCAGCAATCGCTTTGTTGGTATAGCTTAATACTGAGTAGAGCCGGTTATATAGCTGTGAGCGCTCTTGTGCTTCGTAAACCGTCGTCACATTTCTACGCACGTGCACCATAGCAAATGAATTATTACGATAGCGTATTGGCGATAGTGAAATTTCATACCACTGCTGGGTATGTGCAATGTAGAGCTCTTGATTAGTCAGTATCTTTCCATGGCTAATGTAACGACAAATTTCACAATTTTCTTCTGCGATTGCGGGGTCATGCTGCAATGTGTGACAACGGCTGCCAATGGCTTCTATCGGATAACCTGCAGCACTGCGAACGGCTTCGTTGATTTGGCGTACATAACCGAATTTATCGACCAAAATTGTTTCATCGGGTACCGCATCATAGGTGTTTGCTTCGCGGGCAAGGCTTAAAAAAGGCTGACGCAAGCTCGACTCAATAAGTACAACGTACACCGCCCAATACGACAACAATTTTAAGATGTGGCCTACAATAATCATGCTGTCATCAAATGCACTGTAAAACGATAACGTCAGCGCAGACAAAAGAGAAAGCGTGATTGCAATATTCATCACCACAAAAATGCTCTTTTCTATCTTGCTACGTACTCGCCAGAAAGAAACCAATGCGATTGCTAATAGGAAGACTATAAAGTACTCGAAATAGACCTTGGTATCGGTTAAGCCTTCTATATCGACGTATAGCACTGGCAGTAAATCGTAAAAAATACTCCAGCCAGCCACCAAGCCAAGAAAGCCTAACGCAATAATAAAGTTACGCTTTTGATAACGTTCATTTATAAAAAGTGGAGCCGAAAACAGCAATACCGCTTCAAAAAACTTAACCGCACTGGCAAATTGCAAGCTGGTATTGCCGCTATTATTTTCTATAAAAGGCATGCCAACAAAAGTCAGCATGTGCGCCATATCTAGGCCGGCGATCAAAAAATACCCGCAGCCCAAAATCCATAAAAATTGATTTTTTACCAGGGCATAAGTATTCCAAGCAACGATGGTACTGATCACAGCAATGGTAATTGCAAACAGCTCGACTAAAGTATGAAAAAGTAAAAAATGGCTGGCACCCAAGGGCAATAGCAACAGCACCATGATGGTTGGCAGCCACCAATGCTGAGCATAAGCTTGCGCTAAAGTTTTAAGTATTCTTTGTGTTGACTGCAATGTATGCGCTTCTCTTTACCACTGGCTATGTAAATGGTTTACGCAACTAATCCTGTAAGGTTAACCCCTTAGACGCCGCGTTAAGCTGGTCACTATCTGTCTCTGAACCCAGCTTAATCATTAAGCGTAGATCATTTGGTGAATCTGCGTGAGAAATTGCGTCTTCATAAGTAATTTCACCGGATTCATACAAGGCATAGAGTGCTTGATCGAAAGTTTGCATGCCTTCGTCGTTTTGACGGCTCATCTGAGCTTTCAATTCATGCACATCGCCTTTGCGTATTAAATCAGATACCAGTGGTGTATTGATCAACACCTCTACAACGGCTCGGCGACCTTTACCGTCGGGCGTAGGTATTAATTGCTGGGCAATAATAGCACGTAAATTTAACGATAAATCCATCCAAATTTGCTGATGACGTTCTGGTGGGAAAAAGTGTAACACCCGATCTAACGCTTGGTTGGCGTTATTGGCGTGCAGAGTAGCTAGGGCTAAGTGGCCAGTTTCGGCAAAGGTTACCGCATGCGACATCACATCGGAGCTACGCACTTCGCCAATCATAATCACATCAGGGGCTTGGCGCAGCGCGTTTTTTAAGCCGATTTCAAAGCTTTCGGTATCTAACCCCACTTCACGCTGCGTAACAATACACCCTTGGTGTTGATGGATAAATTCAATCGGATCTTCAATGCTTAGGATATGGCCTTTACTGTTGATATTACGATGACCAATCATCGCCGCTAATGACGTTGATTTACCCGTTCCTGTTCCCCCAACAAATAAAATTAAGCCGCGCTTTGCCATGGCTAATTCTTTTACTACATCGGGCAAGCCAAGCTCATCCACAGAAGGAATTTTTGTTTCAATACGGCGTAATACCATACCAATAACATTGCGCTGGTAAAATGCGCTAGCACGAAAGCGCCCAATTCCCGTTGCATTAATGGCAAAGTTACACTCTTTGTGTTGATCAAACTCTTGACGCTGTTTTTGATTCATTAAACCTAAAACAATATCGCGACTTTGCTCTGCCGCTAACGGGCTCTTGGTCAATGGCATAATGCGCCCATGAACTTTTATTGACGCCGGAACACCTGCGGTAATGAATAAGTCAGAGGCATTTTTTTCTACCATCACCCGCAAGAATTTTTCCATCGACATGAGCGATCACTCCCAGTGTATTGCTAATAAAAGTATGTAACGTTTAAACGGTTAATAATTATGAACTTATAGATTAGAAATTTTCGGGCATTTTGGCTTTGTCGCGGGCGACTTCGCGAGTGATCAAGCCTTTACTCAGCAAGGTTTGCAAACACTGATCCATTGTTTGCATACCCAATGCGCCACCGGTTTGTATTGCCGAATACATTTGTGCAATTTTTGCTTCACGGATTAAGTTACGAATTGCCGGTGTACCAATCATGATTTCATGGGCGGCGATACGACCACCGCCTGTTTTTTTCAACAATGTTTGCGAGACCACGCCTTGCAAGGACTCGGAAAGCATTGAACGCACCATGGATTTCTCTTCTGCAGGAAATACATCAACAATACGGTCAATAGTTTTTGCCGCTGAGCTGGTGTGCAATGTACCAAATACGACGTGACCGGTTTCTGCTGCAGACAACGCCAAACGGATGGTTTCTAAGTCACGCATTTCGCCTACCAGAATAACATCAGGGTCTTCACGTAAGGCCGAACGCAAGGCTTCGTTAAATCCTAATGTGTCACGGTGCACTTCACGCTGGTTGACTAGACTTTTTTTCGATTCGTGTACAAATTCAATCGGGTCTTCAACGGTTAAAATATGGTCATATTTAGTATCATTAATATAATCAACCATCGCCGCTAGGGTCGTAGACTTGCCCGAACCGGTTGGCCCAGTGACCAATACCAAACCACGAGGAGTCATGGCCAACTCTTTAAAAATAGGCCCCATGCCCAAATCATCCATGGTTAGGATCTTTGATGGAATAGTACGAAATACCGCGCCGGCACCACGGTTATGGTTAAACGCATTCACCCGGAAACGAGCAACACCAGGAACTTCAAACGAAAAGTCAGTTTCCAAAAACTCTTCAAAGTCTTTGCGCTGCTTATCATTCATAATTTCATAAACTAGCGAGTGAACCTCTTTATGGTTAAGCGCCGGCAGATTAATTCGACGAACATCACCATCCACTCGAATCATAGGTGGCATTTCGGATGATAAATGTAAATCCGACGCGCCTTGCTTAGCACTAAATGCCAATAACTCAGTAATATCCATACATGTTCCTCAACCTAAACCGGTATTTCGCTTATACTCGTCTAAATAACCAAGACTAACCTTCTAATCCTAAAGCAGTTATTAAGAATGTCTACATTAGAGCAACGATATAACACGGTTAACAGGCATATTTCCTCAGCTTGTGAACAGGCTCACCGTTCTGTTGAATCGGTTAAGTTACTGGCCGTAAGTAAAACTAAGCCAGCGCATATGGTCGCAACCTTGTATGAACTTGGACAGCGCGCCTTTGGTGAAAATTATCTGCAAGATGCGGTAGATAAAATAACCGCACTGGCTCATCTTAACGATATTGAATGGCATTTTATTGGCCCGATCCAATCTAATAAAACTCGAGTTATTGCCGAGCATTTTCAATGGGTAGAAACGTTAGATCGAGAAAAAATCGCTCAGCGACTTAACGACCAACGACCAAAAGAATTGGCACCACTAAAAGTGTTGATCCAAGTGAATATCAGCCGCGAGACGCAAAAAAGCGGTATTGCCCCAGAACAAGTCGAAAGCTTTGCCAAAGTGCTCGAACAATTACCGCAACTTTCACTACAAGGTTTGATGTGCATTCCAGAAGCTACCGACAGCGAACACGTGTTAGCAGCTCAATTTGACGAAATGCAGCAACTATTGCAGCAACTCGCTAACAATCACCCGCAATGCACAGTATTATCCATGGGCATGTCAAACGACCTAGCACTGGCGATAAAACATGGCAGCAGCGAGGTTAGAATTGGTACCGATATATTTGGCAGACGCGATTAATGATGGAGAGTTTTAATGAGTAATATTTGTTTTATTGGTGGCGGCAACATGGCCACCAGCCTTATTGGTGGTCTTATTGCTCAAGGCCATCCTGCAGATTCTATTGTGGTCAGCGACCCTAATGAATTACAGCGTACTCAGTTAGAGCAGCAATTTTCAATACGCACAACCATTAATAGTGGCTCGGCTCTTAAAGATGCCGATGTTGTTGTGCTGGCTGTTAAACCACAAATTATGAAAAGTGTGGCGCTTTCTATTGCTGCAGAAATGAACTCAGCAGACTCGCAAAACAACAAGCAGCAGCCTTTATTTGTTTCTATTGCTGCGGGTATAAACCTTAAATCATTACAATTATGGCTAGGTGAATCTCAAGCAATTGTTCGTTGTATGCCCAATACGCCCTCTTTGATTCAACAAGGTGCCAGTGGCTTATTTGCCAATGAACAAACTTCTATCGTGCAGAAAAATCTGGCCGAAACCGTTTTAAAAGCAGCTGGCATTGTGCAATGGGTGCAAAATGAAGCAGAAATTGATGCTGTAACGGCAGTTTCTGGTAGTGGTCCGGCGTACTATTTCTTGTTAATGGAAGCGATGATAGATGCGGGTATCGAGCTAGGTCTTAGTCGCGAAACAGCTAGCGAACTCACCATTCAAACAGCACTAGGAGCAGCTCACATGGCTAAGGCTAGCGAAGTTGATGTTGCCGAACTACGTCGTCGAGTAACCTCCCCCGGAGGTACCACCGAACAAGCGATCAATTCATTTGAACAAGCCGATTTACGTGGCATGGTAAAAGCAGCTCTAAATTCGGCCAATCGTCGCTCTGCTGAACTTGCCGAGCAATTGGGTGAATAACGGTTAATTAAAGCGTAAGTATTTGTATAAATAGAGAGTTTTAACAGACAAAGGGGGTAGAAAATTATCCCCATCAGCTCTATCTTTGTAAGCATTAATCAAAGTTGTTTTAGCTTTACTTTCAACAACGTTTTTAACGGCATTTTTAACACTCTTTTATTGCGTTTTCGGAGAAATATATGACCCCTTTTACCCAGGCGGGCCTTTTAGTTATTAATACTTTGGTCGGTTTATACCTACTTTTAGTAGTTTTGCGTTTTTTATTACAGTTGGTGAGAGCCGATTTTTACAACCCTATTTCTCAGTTTATTGTGAAAGCAACCAACCCGCCTCTAATTCCAATGCGTAAGATCATTCCTGGGTTTGGTGGTATTGATGTTGCTTCACTGGTATTGGCGTTAATCGTTCAAGCAATTGCTATTGCGTTAATTATGCTGATCAAAGGCTTTCAACCACCGGCAGATGTTATTATCTGGGCCGCTATTGGTGTAATGAGCCTGTTTTTAAAAATCTACTTCTGGGGATTGCTCATCACTGTCATTGCCTCTTGGATTGCTCCTAGTTCTTACAACCCAGCGCTGATCTTAATCAATCAGATATTAGAGCCTGCGATGCGCCCTATTCGTAAATTAATGCCCGACATGGGGGGCATTGATTTATCTCCTATCATGATGTTCCTGGCTATTCAGGTATTAGAAGTACTATTGGTCCGTGGTTTGGCAATTTCCAGCGGTATGCCTGCTGGAATCATCATCGGTCTTTAATCGCAACCACTAACTACGCCAATAATTAATTGCCTCCTTGCTTTTTAGGACAACGAACAATCATGCCAGAACAAATTCCAGCCAATAGCGTGGGGGTTATTACCCCCAAAGTTCAGCGCTTTGACCAACCACTGACCCTGCGAAGCGGGCGAGTGCTTGAATCTTATGAACTAATTTACGAGACCTACGGCGAATTAAACGCCGATGCCAGCAACGCCATATTGATCTGTCACGCCCTTAGTGGTGACCATCATGCCGCAGGCTATCACAATATGGATGATAAACGCCCTGGCTGGTGGGATACCTGCATTGGGCCGGGTAAGACCATTGATACCAATACATTCTTTGTTGTGTGTTTAAACAACTTGGGTGGCTGTTCTGGATCTACTGGCCCAACCAGTATCAACCCAGAAACGGGTAAAGCCTATGGACCAGACTTCCCTATCGTAGCGGTACGTGACTGGGTACGCAGTCAAAAACGCTTAGCTGATTTTTTAAATATTCAGCAATGGGCCGCTGTTGTTGGTGGTTCTCTAGGTGGCATGCAAGTGCTGCGCTGGTCGATTCAATATCCCGAACGCCTGCGTCATGCTTTGGTAATTGCCTCTGCTCCTAAACTATCGGCGCAAAATATTGCCTTTAACGAAGTCGCACGCCAAGCCATCAGTAAAGACCCAGATTTTCACGATGGTCGCTATATGGATCACGGTGTTGTACCTAAGTCGGGCTTATCACAAGCGCGCATGCTTGGACATCTAACCTACATGTCGGGTGACGCGATGAAAAAGAAATTCGATCGCGATTTAAAAACCAACGCATTAAGCTTCAGCTTTAACGCTGAGTTTGAAGTAGAAAGCTATTTGCACTATCAGGGCAAAAAGTTCAGTACCCAATTTGATGCCAATACTTATCTACTCATGACCAAGGCGCTCGACTACTTTGATCCAACCGTCGATCACAATGGCGATTTAGTTAAATGTTTAAGCCAAGCAACCTGCAAATTTTTTGTCGCGTCTTTCACCACCGACTGGCGCTTTGCCCCAGATCGCTCGGAAGAAATCGTGAATGCTTTAATAGAAGCCGACAAAGACGTTAGTTATGCTTGCATTGAGTCAGACCACGGCCACGATGCTTTCTTGTTGCCCATTCCTAGGTATTTAGATGTATTTGGTGCCTACATGCAAAGAGTTGCGAATGATATTCCGGCACCGCAATCCGAAACACAGCCAGCAAGCCAAGGAGCGCAATCATGAACCAAGCACTAACTGACTTGCGCCCGGACCTAACAATTATTCAGCAATGGGTAAAACCTAACAGTCAGGTATTGGACTTAGGTTGCGGTAAAGGTGAACTACTAAACTTTTTAAAAACTGCAAAAGGCGTGCGCGGCTACGGCTTAGAAATTAATCCAGAAAAAATTACTCATTGCATTGCCAACGGCGTCAACGTGATTGAACAAAACTTGGATGAAGGTCTAAGCAACTTCAAAGACAACAGCATCGACACGGTAGTTATGGCGCAAGCCTTACAGGCTGTTCAGCGACCCGACGAACTGGTCGACGAAATGCTGCGTATAGGTAAACAGGCCATCGTTACTTTTCCTAACTTTGGTTTTTGGCGAACACGACTGTACTTGCTGCTTAAAGGCCGCATGCCAATGTCTGAAGCTCTGCCTTATAACTGGTTCGATACCCCCAACATTCACTTGTGCACTTTTAAGGATTTTGAAGAACTCTGTCATAACAAGGGCATTCGCATTCTTAACCGCACCGTTGTGGATGATCAGCACAACGAACATTGGCGCATGGGGCTTTGGCCATCAATGCTAGGCGAAACCGCTATTTACCATATTAGCCGCTAGGAGGCTTTATTATGTTTGTAACTCACGCTAAACATACACCCCACAAAATGCTATCTGCATTTGCGATAATGCTCTTAGTTTTAGTCAGCAGCCTTATGTCGACTAACGCCAGCGCCGAACAGAAAATCGTATTTGGCGAATACGAGGTGCACTACATGGGATTAAGCAGCAACTTCTTAACTCCAGAAGTAGCCAAGCTTTATGGCATTCCTCGCTCCGGTTCACTGGGTTATTTAAGCATCTCGGTATTACAAAAAACCGCCAATGACCCTTTACATGTTCCCATTGACGCCAAGCTAACGGGCACCATGCGCAACCTTATTGGACAAAGTAACGAACTAGAGTTTCGGCGCGTACAAGAAGGCAAAGCGATTTACTTTATCAGCACCTTCCGCTTTGACGACGGCGACATGTATAACTTCGATCTAGATGTGACTCCCGACAACGCCAAACAAAAGACCTTTGATGTTAAATTCAGTCAGCGTTTTTACGCAGAAGGCTAGTCATTAAACTTACGAGTAAGAGTCAAAACATGATTGATAAACTGGTACTAGCCAGCGGTAATGCGGGCAAGTTACGTGAATTTTCGCAATTGTTTACCGATAAAGACATTACAGTCATTGCGCAAAGCGAGTTTAATACCATTGAAGTCGAAGAAACGGGATTAAGTTTTGTTGAAAACGCGATTTTAAAAGCACGAAACGCCTGCAAATTCTCTGGTTTACCAGCACTTGCCGATGATTCTGGTTTAGAAGTCGATGCTCTGCAAGGTGCTCCAGGGATTTACAGTGCTCGTTACGCTGGCAGCCATGCCAGTGATCGCGACAATTGTGACAAACTATTAGCAGCACTTAAAGATGTCCCCGCAGAACAACGCAGTGCTCGCTTTCAATGCGTATTAGTTTACATGCGCCATGAGAATGACCCCACTCCACAAGTTTTTCAAGGCAGCTGGGAAGGAAGCATTTTAATGTCACCCTCGGGTAAAGACGGTTTTGGTTATGATCCGGTATTTTTTGTTCCTAGCGAACAATGCAGTTCTGCCGAGCTGACTAAAGAGCAAAAAAATGCACTCAGTCATCGTGGCCAAGCAATCCAACACTTACTGCAATACTGGCGTCCATAAGTCTTCTAATTTCATCGTTTACAGGGCTAATTACATAGCCCTAAAACCCTTGATGCTGTAAGCTGCACCACCCTAAAACATGTGAGATATCTATGAGCTTTGCCTCTTTGGGGCTTTCCCCTGCCATTCTTGAAGCTGTAGCCGAACAAGGCTATACCGTACCTTCACCGATCCAAGCTGCCGCCATTCCTGCAGTGCTTGAAGGTAAAGACATTATGGCAGCTGCACAAACCGGCACAGGTAAAACAGCCGGTTTTACATTACCTATTTTAGAAACGTTATTAAAAGGTCCTCGGGTTAAAAGCAATCAAGTGCGGGCACTGGTATTAACACCCACCCGTGAACTTGCTGCGCAAGTGGCTGATAACGTAGAAAAATATTCAAAAAACACCCATTTAACATCTTGCGTTATTTTTGGTGGTGTAAAACCTAATCCACAAATGATGCGCATGCGCCAAGGTGCGGATGTTTTAGTGGCGACCCCTGGCCGTTTGCTTGACCTGTTTAATCAGGGAGCTATTAAATTTGATCAGTTAGAAGTATTGGTACTAGATGAAGCCGACCGTATGTTGGATATGGGTTTTATTCATGACATTAAGAAAATTTTAAGAGTTTTACCTAAGCAGCGCCAAAATCTATTATTTTCCGCCACCTTCTCTAATGACATTCGCGCATTAGCCAAAGGCTTAGTTAATAACCCCGTTGAGATCTCTGTTGCACCACCTAACGTGACCACCAAGCTGGTTAAGCAGTGGATTTACCCTGTGGATAAAAAGCAAAAGCCGGCAGCATTAGCCAAGCTAATTGAAGATGGTAACTGGAAACAAGCCTTGGTCTTTAGCCGTACTAAACATGGCGCGAACAAACTTACTAAGTTTTTAGAAGGACGAGGCATTACCGCCGCTGCAATTCATGGCAATAAAAGCCAAGGAGCACGAACTCGTGCCCTTGCAGACTTTAAAGCGGGCGAAATTCGCATCTTAGTGGCTACCGATATCGCAGCCCGCGGTATTGATATCGACCAACTGCCTCAAGTTGTAAACTTCGATTTACCCAACGTTCCTGAAGATTATGTTCATCGTATTGGCCGTACCGGTCGTGCGGGCGCAGAAGGGCTTGCTGTTTCACTTGTGTGTGCGGATGAAATAAAAGAGTTATTCGCCATTGAGCGAGTAATTGGTGAGTTGCTAGAGCGTGAGATTTTAGCAGGATTTGAGCCAGTTAACCGCTTACCCGAATCTAAACTGAATGCTCGCGCACCAAGAGTTAATAAGCCAAGACGTAACCATTCCTCAAACAAACCTCGCAGCGAACACCGCGATGGCCAGCATGCTGCTAATAGCACTAAGCAACACAAACCCAAGCACAGCGGTGAAAACAATACTGGGGCAAAAGCACCACGTCGTGGCCAATCTTCTGCCGCTAAACCTAAGGGGTCTGATAATCCTTGGTCAAACAGTAATGGTCAACGTCATAAGCCAAACTCTACTCGCTAGAGTTTTATAATAATTCCCTAGCCCATGCTGGGGATTTTTTTGCTTTTAATTTGGTAAAACATAAATCACAAGCATAAAAAAAGGCCAAACCTTGCGGCTTAGCCTTTTTCAAACTTGAACTGCTTATTCTCTAAAATAAGAGACTAAGCCGTTACCTTTAATTTAGGAAGCCTAAATTATAAAGGTACGATGTTCTCAGCTTGTGGGCCTTTTTGACCTTGAGTTAC
>CAJXUK010000032.1 GCA_913061435.1 uncultured Thalassolituus sp.
AACGCACGACCAATTGGTTAAAAGCCAACTGCTCTACCAACTGAGCTAACGGCCCAAATTCTTTAGAACTTGGTAGCAAGTAATCTTGCTGTGTTTCTATGCTGCGTATCTTACTGTCTTAAAATTAAATGTCAAGCATTTCAATGACTTACATTATATTTTATTTTTTAATACGCTTTCTTCACTTTAAAATGGTGGGTCGTGTGCGACTCGAACGCACGACCAATTGGTTAAAAGCCAACTGCTCTACCAACTGAGCTAACGACCCCCTAAGTGAGGACGCATATAATACTGATTTATTTTTCTGTGGCAAGAACTTATTGAAAAATAATCGACAAAAAGCGCAAAAAATTACTGTGTGCTTTCTAGACGTTTTAGATAACGCTGAGCTAAGCGAACCGCAGAATCTGAAACTCCTGGATACAGGTTAACCACAGTTTGCAATGTCTCTTTTGCTTTGTCTGTTTTACCACTACGATCATAAGCCACACCTAATTTATAATGCGAATCCGCTGCTTTACTGTGCTTAGGGTGATTGTTGATAACGCTAGAAAACTGTTTAATCGCAACATCAAAATTACTTTCTGCTAATTGCACTTCGCCCGACCAATAAAGCGCATTTGCCGCTAAACTGTGTTGAGGATAATTTTGTGCAAACGTATCAAGCTGATTCAGAGCGCTGGCAAAGTCTTTTTTCTTTATTGCGGCCATTGCACTGGCATACAGGTCATCCGCAGGGAGAACGCTCACAGTGTCATCTGACGTGGCAACTTTATTATTTGCCGAACTAGCTGCAGAATTAACTGCCGGTGCAGTCGTTAACAATTCAGACATACGTCTATCTAAATCTAGATAACGTTGCTGCTGCTGTTTTTGTAATGTCTCTATGGTGTGTGCTTGCACTTCAACAGTACCGCGCAGTTCTGCAATTTCTTGCTGCATGGTTTCTACCATAGTTAACAACTCTAGCTGTAAAGAGGTATTAGATGAAGCAGTAGTAGGCGCAGGTGAAGTAACACTGGAATTAACAACCCCATTGGTGGCGGCTTTTGCGGGTTGAGTAGCAGGTTTTACAGTAGGCGCTTGGCCTACTGCAACCCAGCCATCTTCCGCAACACTGGCCATAGAGATAACCAGTGCAAGAGGTAAGACTGTATATTTCATAAGAAATTAACGGCTCTGGTATTTGATCTCAACGCGACGGTTTTTAGACCAAGAACCTTCGTTATGGCCCATTAACGCAGGACGCTCTTCACCAAAACTTACAGTTTCGATCTGGTTAGCGGCAACACCGTTAGCTTGTAAGAAACGGCTTACTGATAAACCACGACGCTCGCCCAAAGCAAGGTTGTATTCAACCGTACCGCGCTCATCTGTGTGACCTTCTAATACTACGCGTGCAGAACTGTTTGCTGCTAAGTACTGAGAATGAGCAATCAAAGAGTTTTTGCTGTCAGCTTTGATAGTAGAGTTATCAAAGTCGAAGTAAAAAACAGTTGTTTCCATTAATGCAGCTTGTGCTTCATTAGCGGCAGCATCAACTTGTTCACCAGCAACAGCTTGAGCTTCAACAGCTTGAGATTCAATAGACTGAGCATTAACACCCTTAGTTTCTGTGCTTGCGCCTGATTCAGCGGCATTTTCTTGTGCTGCATCTAATGGCTTTAGCTCATCGCCTTCAGCTACATCACTATTGCTAGCACATGCAGTTAATAATACTGCACCAAAAGTTAATCCTAATGTTTTAACTAATGAACGCTTTTGCATAATTTTACTTCCCATTTTTTTAGTCTAACGTTATTTTTAAATTATTTAGCTTAGCAAGCTCGAAAAAATAATTGTGTTAATCATTTTAACAAAGGCGACCATGCTGGTTCACGCACATCTCCAAACTTGGATGGTAAGCGAAACTTGACCTCGCCGTCCAATGAAACTGCGGCTAAAATGCTGCGGTCACCCATACTTGCTGCATAAACTACCATACTTCCATTCGGCGCAACACTAGGAGATTCATCCAATTGTGTCTCTGAGCTCAAAATTTGAACTGCGCCCGTCTTCATATTTTGTGTTGCAATATGAAAATCTCCCTTATTACGATGCACCATTACCATTTTACGACCATCAGGCGTAATTCGGGCACGGGCATTATAATCACCTTCAAAGGTAATTCGTTTTGGTTTTAAGTCACTTAACGACACCTTATAAATTTGCGGATTGCCGATACGACCTGACGTAAAAATTAAACTTTTACCATCAGGCATCCACTGCGGTTCTGTATCAATACCATAATGCTTAGTAACACGCTTTAACTTGCGCGTTGCTAGATCCATGACATAGACATCTGGGTTGCCATTACGCGACAAAACCATAGCCATTTTTTTTCCATCTGGAGAAAAAGCTGGGGCACTGTTAGACCCCTTAAACGATGCAATTTTTTCGCGCTTACCGCTGGCAATTTCTTGAATAAAAATTTCACTGCGGCCATTCTCAAAACTGGCGTATGCGATCTTCTTACCATCTGCCGACCATGAAGGTGAAATAATTGGCATCTTTGACGAAAAAATCATTTGTTCACGGGCACCATCGGCATCCGCATAATTTAAATTAAACTGGGTACGGTCTCGGTTAGTCGTGACATAAACCAACTTGGTTGAAAACGCTCCCGGCAAACCGGTTAACGCCGAGAATATGCGATCACTCATAAAGTGAGCAATATCACGCAGAGCCGCCGCTCCACCGGTTAGTTTTTGATTCATTAGAGCGGTACGCGTATTAACGTCGATTAATTTAAAATTAACAGCATAACCACCGCGGCCATCGTTATCGATCTCGCCTACCACTAAATAATCTTGCTTTAGTAATTCCCAATCCCGGTAAAAAACTTCTTCTTCACTGTTGGGTAAACTGAGCATTTCTGTTTGCGGCAGGCTGTTAAAATAGCCACTGCGGCCTAAATCGTTGGCAACAATTTGTGCCACGTTTTCGGGCAGTGCTCCCTCACCTTTCCATTTAAAAGGCACTACCGCCACAGGAATAGCACTTTGCTTACCTTGGGTAATTTCTATCACTAACTCAGCTTTTGCTTGCCAAGCCAACAAACTAAACAATAAAACACGGATCATTAACTTCATTACCACACTGCATCCTTAGGACTAAATTCCATACTGAAATTTCTAAATTTTTGTTCAAATAAACGATTATCATTCGGTACCGGCAAGGGTGAGGCTCGCTTAACAGCGGCTAATACCGAACGATCAATGGCTTCAATACCACTGCCCTTGGTTATAGACACATTAATCACCTCACCCGTTGGCACTAACTGAATACTCACCATCACCGTCATATTAGGACGAGCACTGGGCGGGTAGCGCCAAGTTTGATATATCTTTTCTTGAATTTGCCCAATAATGTTATCGGTGATAACAGCATTTTTTTGCACTTGCTGTTCTTCTGCCAGTGTTTTTTCCATTGAGCGCTGTTGTTCTTCTTGCGCTAAAGATTCTAACAAAGCAGCTTGCTGAGCTTGTTCAAACGCTTGCTGCTCTTTTAATTCTTGGGCTCGCTTTTCTTCTGCCCGCTTTTGTTGAGCTAGTTTCTCCTGCGCAAGTTTTTCTTGTGCTTGTTTTTCTGCTAATGCTTTTTTTGTCTTTTCTTGTGCTAAGCGCTTTTGTTCTTGCTGCTTCTGTTTTGCTAACAGCTCTTGCTGAGCTTTCTTTTTAGCAGCTGCATTTTGAGCGGCTTTTTTGGCCGCTGCTTTTTTCTCAGCAGCTTTCTTTTGGGCCAGTTGTTTTTTTCGCCATGCGTCTTTACGGCGCTGCTCTGCTCGTTTTTTTGCTTCTTGCTGACGTTTAAGGACTTGTTTGTTCTCGGTTTGAATGACCTTTGCCTGAATATTTCTAGGCTTAGGCTCAGCCACTTGGCGCTTTTCTGTGGGCCATTCTATGGCTAACAAAACAATAACCAAGCCGTGAACAAGCACAGCTATCACTACCGGTATACTATAACTGTGCGGATCAACCAGCTTATTAAGCCAAGATTTAAACGCCATTATTATTGGCCTGCCTTAGGATCGGGTGCTTCGGTAATCAATCCAACAGAAGCCGCACCAGCGGTTTGCAACGACCCCATTAATGCAACAACAACTCCATAAGGAACAGCCTCGTCGCCACGCACTAATACATCGGTTTTAGGCTGACTTTTCAACAAGGTTTGCACGTACTTTTGAATATCCACCAGCGCCATGGCTTTAGGGTCATCACGACCACGCTCCAAGTAATATAAGCCTTTAGCAGAAACTGAAACAATTAACTGGTTGTCGTCTTCTTCAACCGTGACTGGGCTGGCATCTACATTGGGTAAATCAACTTCTACCCCTTGATTTAACATAGGGGCGGTGACCATAAAGATAATCAACAACACCAGCATGACATCAATGTAAGGCACGACGTTAATTTCGGCCATGGGCTTACGTTTTGCTCCTCCATTAGGAGCCAGCGGCGATACCCCAGGCATTATTCGTTTCCTTTTTTCTGCTGCTTCATGCGGTGTGTTTGTCGATATAAAATAGACGAAAACTCTTCACCGAAGGTTTGCATACCAGTTACCAGCTGCTCTAGTCGGTTAGTAAAACGGTTGTAAAAAATAACCGCCGGAATCGCTGCTAATAGTCCCATTGCAGTGGCGATAAGCGCTTCTGAAATCCCAGGCGCAACCGAAGCAATGGTTGCTTGCTTCATCATTGCTAAACCCTGGAAGGAATGCATAATTCCCCAAACGGTACCCAGCAAACCAATGTAAGGACTTGTAGAACCAATAGTTGCCAAAAAAGATAAATGGTTTTCTAAAATTTCGGTTTCACGGCTAATACTAATGCGCATGGCACGCTGAGTGCCTTCCATAATAGTATCTGGCTCATCTGGTGATTGCTTACTGAGCTTGCCGAATTCTTTTAACCCACTGGTGAATACATTTTCAACGCCAATCGGTGCTGGGTTGTGCTGACACTCTTTATATAACTGGCTTAAATCAATACCCGACCAAAAGCGCTCTTCAAATGCATTCAACTGCGCACGAGTCGCGTTAAATAAACGCCAGCGCTGCACAATAATGACCCAAGAAGCCACAGACGCCAGCACCAAAATTAGCATGACCAGTTGCACCACAATACTGGCGTTGGCAATCAGTGAAAATACCGACATAGATTGTTCCATAGATGCTTGTTCCACAATATTCCCCTAAATTTTTATTAATATTTTTTATCGTATGTTTTATTTTTGATCGCTATTAACGTCTGGTTCTGGAAGACCAAAGTGTCGATAAGCTAATTTTGTTGCCACCCGCCCTCTAGGCGTTCGCATCATATAACCTTGCTGTATTAAATACGGCTCTAGTACATCTTCTATGGTGTCGCGCTCTTCGCTAATAGCTGCTGCTAGGCTATCTACCCCAACTGGGCCACCATCAAATTTTTCCAACAAAGCTAACAGCAAGCGTCGGTCCATATGATCAAAACCTTGGCTGTCGACATTTAACATATTTAATGCTGCATCGGCACTGCCTTTGTTAATAATACCGTCGCTTTTTACTTGTGCATAATCACGCACACGGCGCAATAAACGGTTAGCAATTCGCGGTGTACCCCGAGAGCGACGGGCAATTTCTGCCGCACCTTCGTCTTCTGATTGCAAACCCATCAAACGCGCTGAGCGCGAAACAATGTGGGATAAATCGGCCACGTTGTAAAATTCTAAGCGCTGCACGATACCAAAACGATCGCGTAGTGGCGAGGTTAACAAACCCGCTCTTGTCGTTGCGCCTACTAAAGTAAACGCGGGCAACTCTAATTTTATAGAACGAGCAGCGGGGCCCTCACCCACCATAATATCCAGCTGATAGTCTTCCATCGCTGGGTATAAAACTTCTTCTATCGCTGGGCTTAATCGATGTATTTCATCAATAAATAACACATCACCTTCTTCAAGGTTGGTTAGCATAGCGGCCAAATCACCGGCTTTTTCTAACACAGGGCCCGAAGTACTTTTTATATTAGCGCCCATTTCGTGAGCAATAATATTGGCCAAGGTGGTTTTACCTAACCCCGGCGGGCCAAATACCAATGTGTGGTCTAAAGCTTCTTGGCGTGCACGGGCAGCGCCAATAAAAATCTCCATTTGCTCTTTTACCGCTGGCTGACCTCGATAGTCTTCTAGGGTATCGGGACGAATGGCTCTGTCTTGGCTTTCTTCTCGTTTAGGTAACAGACCATTATTGGCTTCAAGGCCACTGGTTGTTAGATTGCTCTCTAACGTTGCAGCACTTATAAAGCGATCACTTTCGATCATCAGAGGATTCCATTGGTAAAAAGTTCAGCTCGGGGGATTCTGCAGACTTTATTGTTTAAAATACAGGGTGAATTTGAAAACAATTGTATAATATTCACAATACAAAATATTTTGTTTGTCGTCATTTTGAGTTACATAGCACCTTTTAGTGCACGACGAATCATTTCTTCTGAACTAACAATATCCGCTGGCATTTTACTTAACATTTTTGCAGCTTCTTGGGGTTTATAGCCCAACGAAATTAACGCACCTTCGGCTTCTGCTAACAAGTGATTGCGCCCAGCCACTTCCGTTTGTTCTGCTGCCGCCCACAATGGCGCTTGTGTTTGCCATTCTTTTAAGCGGTCTTGCATTTCAACAATTAAACGCTCTGCGGTTTTCTTACCCACGCCAGGTAACTTGGTTAATGCTGCTACCTCATGATTTTGAATACAGCGGGCAAAGGTATCGGCGTCCATACTGGACAAAATCCCAAGTGCTAATTTTGGCCCAACACCACTGACTTTTATCAAGGTACGAAACATAGTGCGCTGCATTTTATCACTAAAACCGTACAGTAATTGAGCGTCTTCTCGCACCACAAAATGAGTAAGTAAAGTAATTTTGCTGCCCACTGGGCCTATATCCAAAAAACTACTCAAAGGCGCTTGAACTTCATAACCTACGCCATTTACGTCAATCAATAAATCCGGTGCTTGTTTTTCTATTAATACACCACTTAAACGTCCAATCATGTTTTGCTCTTTTACACCAGAATCATAATTCGTAAGACTAACAGCTATCTTTAGCGCATGCGACCACGGCTGAATTTACGCAGGCCAATGCTAGCAATTAAACCAGCATTGGTATGGGCATGAGTAATGGCAATGGCTAACGCATCGGCGGCATCTTCTTGTGGTTTACCAGGCAGTTTTAACAAAAGTTGTACCATGTGCTGAACCTGGGTTTTTTCGGCGCTGCCTTTTCCTGTTACGGCTTGCTTGATAGCGCGCGCAGCGTATTCAGCCACAGGCAGGTCATGTTGCACAGCAGCCACAATAGCCACGCCTCTGGCTTGGCCTAGCTTTAACGCCGAATCGGCATTTTTACCCATAAAAACTTGTTCAATAGCAAATTGTTGTGGGCAATAGGTTTCAATAATTTCGTTAACACCGGCAAATATTTGCCCTAAGCGATCGGGTAACTCTTTTTCGGTAACACGAATACAACCACTGGCAATGTATTCTATCTTTTGACCAACAGCGTTGATCACCCCATAACCGGTTATGCGCGAGCCCGGATCAATCCCTAAAATAATGGCCATTAATACATCCAGCGCCCTAAGGCGCGACCACTAGGATCGTTTAAAATAAAGGATTTAACAGATTTGGGGATTTTTACCAACACACAAGGGGATGAAATCATCATAGCTTGAAGGTTGCCAGCCTTGGGCACTTGTAGCTGGCGCTCTACTTGCCAATGATGCTGTTCTAACAACCAAGAAGTTAGCTTAACATCAAAGCCTGCCGTGGGTTTTTGCCCCGCACTGACAATTAAAACATTGTCTTGTAACCAATTAATGTCGGCTTGCTCAAACTGTTGCTGTGCTCTTGCAGGCAGGGTTAACCATTCGTCTTCTTGTTCTAGCCAAATGAAACTTTCATCTTGGGTAATAAAGCACTGCTGGCTGTAGTAGCTTTTAGGAATTGCCACGCTGGCGTAGTTGGGCTGTGAGCCGCAGGCGGTTAATACACTCGCGAACACGATCGAGCTAAGCAATATTTTAAAGCTAACCCGCCATGGATTTTTTCTGTTACACATTCATTATTGCCCTTGAGCTAATGATTAGGAGCATCGGTTAATTAAGAGCATCTGTTAATTCAGGAGAAGCAATGGCTTTAACATTCGTTTTGCTTTTAACATTAATTTTACGAAAAACCGGCGAATTAGGCTGCTTTTCACGGCTATCTGCATTAAAGCTCTGTATGTCAGAATTTAAATAATTTACCGTCATATTCACTTGCTGCAATGGTTCCTCTTCTGAAATAACCACTTCAATCGGTTTTTCCAATGTCGGGTATTGACCGCACGATTCACCCGGATCACAAATGATATTATCAAAATCTAAATCAGAACCACTGGAAACAAAATAACGGCCCTTTTTAATACCATTAATTTGATACAGGTATTCGCCATTATTGACTACCAAAGGTGAACTAAGAGCATCTGGTAAAAGCGCACCCTTAACTGGTTTAGTATCAACATTAACCGCTAACACATACTGCACTCCCGCATTGGCAGATACATTGGGGTTGCCTACTTGCAGGGTTACCTTCAC
Organism: uncultured Thalassolituus sp.; assembly: GCA_913061435.1. GTDB lineage: Bacteria > Pseudomonadota > Gammaproteobacteria > Pseudomonadales > Oceanobacteraceae > Oleispira. The sequence continues at coordinate 8,659 of CAJXUK010000032.1, forward strand.
GGTTAAAGACCCATAACTACTAGAGTTGATGATCACATCAGCCTGATAGCGGCCTTCTGGTAAACCGGTACGATCAACAATTAAATTATTAGTGCCCCAAGCTACAGAGTTAGGCAGTGACTGTTCTGCTTCGCTGCGAACGGTTAACCAAGACCCACCCGATCCGTTATCTGCACCGTTAATAGTTACCGTTAAGTCACCGACTTGCTCTTGAGTGACACCATTAGTTGCTGAAATATCAAAGCTTAAGCGGTTAATACTGATATTAAAAAATAACTGATTACTCGAGCTAATAATTTTATCGGGCAATGGGCCCAACACTGCCAGCACCGCTTTTTCGGCGTTAATTAAGCCATGACCATACAGACTGTCTGGGCCTGCTTCGCCAATGTCTTGGGTTAAGTCACCAGATTGTAAATAGACTAAAAATTCTGCTTGGGTTAAATCTGGTTTAGCCGATTTCATTAACGCGGCAACCCCCGCGACATGAGGCGCCGCCATTGAAGTACCTTGCAAGGCACCATAAGAAGACTCAATAGAGCCGCGAGAATCATCACCTAAGGTACTGACAACACCACTATCAACAGTGAAATCGCCGCCAGGAGCCGCCACATCAATTTTAGAGCCTGCCGCTAGCGAAGCAAAGTTGGAATAGCTGGATTTTTCAGACTGTTGTGATACTGCAGCAACCGATATCACGTTATTGTAAGCCGCCGGATAAAAAGCCTCGGAAGTTGCTTGATTGCCCGCTGCAGCAATAATAATAATGCCTAAATCGGCAACGGCGTTGTACACCGCTTGTTCTATATCAGAAATATCTGGGCCACCCAGACTCAGGTTAATAATATCGGCAGCTACCGGAGCACTTATTGAATTATTACAAATATCTTTGCCAGCGCCATTACTTTTATTAAGGCTTGCAGCGTAACAAACCCCCGCAAGAATATCGGCAACACTGCCGCCATCTTGACCTAAAACACGTACGGGCATAATGGTGACATTTGGCGCAACACCCGAGCCGCCAATGCCATTGTTAGCAGAAGCCGCAATCGTTCCTGCTACGTGAGTGCCATGAAAACTGCTGCGCGTACCATTATTAATAGCTTTATCGCCGGGATCATCGCCTATTGGTACACCCAGCCCTCGCTCTCCGGCAAAAAAGTCGCGACCTTTATCGGCAATAATGTTGTCTATCAAATCAGGGTGATTAACCAAAACGCCGGTATCCAGTACCGCCACCACGACATCTTTATCACCGTATTCAGAACCAGAGCTACCAATTGAATCGCCTAACGACTGCCAAGCTTGCGGCACGTTAATAAGATCATAGTGCCACTGCGAGCTTGCAAAAGGATCGTTTAAAGAAGAAGAGCTTGGCTTTACACTGGGCGCTTGTGAAGAAAAATTAGCCGCGGCGTAACGCTTCCAGTTAGGTTCTGCAATTTGAATAGCATCGTGCTCTGATAATATTTCCACAGCTTGCAACACTTGCCAACGCTGCAGTTCTTCATGGCTCATATTTGAGTTTAATGCGCTTGAATTAGATGAGCTTAAACTAGACGAGTTTGCAAAGGCACTGGCAGCAATTCCGGCACTGGCCATAAACGCACGGGCATCATCAAGGCTTAATGTTTTTAAACGCCCAAGATCCGCTTTGGTACTCATACCCTGTGCGATATATTGACGATTAGGTTTGAGTAAAACATTAACCTCGCCAAGAACAAAATCACCCGCAGACGCAGCACTAGCAGGGCTGATAGCTAATGAATAAATACCATGACTTTTTGCGCTTATGCCCGCAATAGGGTTAACGGCAGTGATTTTAATAAAGTAATCATCGTCACTGGGGATTAATAGTGGCGCTGAAAAACGCCCTGTATCGCTCTCGGTCTGTTGAACTAACAAGGGATCATCACGATCATTGGTTGAATACAAAGCCACTTCTACAATATCAAATTGCTTAGAACTACTTCCTTCAAATGTTAAATAATCCGCTAATTGCACTGCCAAACGCTGGGACTGCTGTAATCTAACTTGGTAAATATCAATCTGATCGTTAATGTCGACGACACCGGATAAATTGACCTTTGATGTTAATATTTGGGCAGTATTAAAGCTGTTATTAGTTTCTGCAGGTTCCGCAACTTCTCGGGTATCCTCATCCACCAAAGTATTAACCGCCGCGGTAATAGTTCCTTGAATGCTCCCACCTTCAACCGTGACGCTGCCTTCTACTTGCCGAGTTTGTGTTTCTGCACCCTCGCCTGTTTTATAATCCAAGCGCACTCGATAAGTACCTACTTCGGGGAAGGTGAATGACACTTCTTCGCCCCGATACTGGCTGGTCTCAAATTGACTGTTTTCAAATTGATTGTTGTTAATAGCAAAATCAACCGAACGATATGACCACTGATACGATGTAATAGTTAAATTTGTATTTGCTTTAAAAGTCCACTCTGCGGGTGCGAGTTTTTGCGAAGAAACAACGTCAATGGAGATTTCAGGATTTGGGTTGTTAGCAGAACACGCCATTAAAAATAATAAACAAGAGGCTAAAAATCCGCGATAAAAATGAGTGATATTAAGGATTTGCATGATCGAGACCTTGTTTGGTTATTTAAGCGCCAGTTAAAACCATAGCGCTTTCAGTTTAACGTTGTTCATAAAACCACCCAAGAAATTTATGAGGCCGTGGCAACCGTCATTCATGCTTATTTTTCTTATAGGATGTCAATGCATGAGCTAAGTTCATATTAGCCAAGGTGTAATAACGTAAGAAGGTTTTACAGTTACTGTTTTGCTTTAAGCCATCTTGAGCATTAGACAAAGCGACTTCAAAATACATGATTGCCGATCTAAAATCATGACGTTGGTAGCATTCACTGCCTTTACAAGTTGCGTATTCCCAACGCTCTAACATCTCTTGCAACGATTTTTTAGCCGCAAGTTGCTTGCTAACTTGCAGTTTTTGAGTGTTTTGGGGTGCTGCCCAAAGTAAAGTGAAAAAGCGATTTAACCGTGGTAAACGTAACATAATCAATCCCTGCCTTTGCGGTGCCATTCATGTTTAAATGATAATGATTATCATTTAAACATGAATTAATTCACCATACCAGTGTTAATAAACACTAAAATCAATAAAAGCTAGGCTAAAAAAATGGCATAAAAAAGCCGCAATACAAAGTATAGCGGCCATTGATATTGAATTAAAATTTAACTTAACGCTGGCTTAGCGGGTAAAGATAAATGAATCACCTTCCACATCAGCGATAATGTTATCCCCCGGCATAAACTTCGCCGATAAAATTGCTTGCGCTAATGGGTTTTCAATCCACTGCTGAATCGCGCGTTTTAAAGGTCGTGCGCCATACACAGGGTCATAACCCAGTTCAACCAACTTGAATTTGGCTGCTTCAGTGAGCGAGAGCGTCATTTCGCGATCGGCTAAACGGCTAGACAAGGCTTGCAGTTGAATCTCCGCAATGCCACCAATCTGATCTTTCATCAGTGGGTGGAATACCACGCTTTCATCAATACGGTTAATAAACTCAGGGCGAAAGTGAGCGCCCACTATATCCATAACCGCCGCTCTCATGCCTTCGTAATCCTGCGCTGCGTTTGCTTCTTCGTTGCCCAGTGCCAAAGCCTGAATTACATCCGAACCTAGATTAGAGGTCATCACCAAAACGGTATTTTTAAAGTCAACTCGCCGGCCTTGTCCGTCGGTTAGCTGGCCATCGTCTAATACTTGCAACAAAATATTAAACACATCAGGGTGCGCTTTTTCGACTTCGTCTAATAAGATCACAGAATAAGGCTTACGGCGCACCGCTTCGGTTAAGTAACCCCCTTCTTCATAACCTACGTACCCTGGAGGCGCACCAATTAAACGTGCTACCGAATGCTTCTCCATGTATTCCGACATATCAATACGAATCATGGCGTCGTCGCTATCAAACAAAAAGGTAGCCAAAGCTTTGCACAATTCAGTTTTACCCACACCCGTTGGGCCCAAAAATAAGAACGAACCGTTCGGGCGATTTGGGTCACTTAACCCGGCACGAGAACGGCGTACCGCATTCGATACCGCAGTAATGGCTTGCTCTTGGCCAACCACTTGACGATGCAATTCTTCTTCCATACGCAGTAACTTGTCGCGCTCACCTTCCAGCATTTTAGTTACAGGCACACCGGTCCACTTAGACACAACTTCGGCAATTTCTTCTTCTGTTACTTTATTGCGTAACAGTTGAAATTCTTGCGTGCCTTGGGCTTCAGCTTCGTCTGCATTAGTTAGGGTTTTTTCCAATTCTGGAATAATACCGTACTGCAGCTCTGACATTTTCTGCAGATCACCACCGCGCCTAGCCGCTTCCAAATCGGCTTTAGCGGTTTCGAGTTTTTCTTTTATCTGTGAAGTGCCCTCTAATAGCGATTTTTCATGCTTCCAGATTTCCTCTAGCTCTAAATATGCACGGCCAGCTTTGTTAATGTCTTCATTTAAATCCGATAAGCGTTTTTGTGCCGCTTCATCGGTTTCTTTACGCAAAGCTTCACGTTCAATTTTTAGTTGAATTAACCGCCGCTCTAATTTATCCATTTCTTGAGGTTTAGAATCGATCTCCATACGAATAACAGAGGCGGCTTCGTCGATTAAATCAATCGCTTTATCTGGCAACTGGCGATCAGGTATGTAACGGCTCGACAATTTAGCCGCAGCAATAATTGCGCTATCGGTAATTTGTACACCGTGGTGTACTTCATAGCGTTCTTTTAAACCACGTAAAATCGAAACAGTGTCTTCCTCGTTTGGTTCATCCACCAAGACCCGCTGGAAACGACGCTCTAATGCCGCGTCTTTTTCAATAAATTCGCGGTATTCGTCTAATGTGGTGGCACCAACACAGTGCAATTCACCGCGTGCCAGTGCAGGCTTAAGCATATTACCCGCATCCATTGCACCGTCGCCCTTACCTGCGCCGACCATGGTGTGCAGTTCGTCAATGAATAAAATGATTTGGCCTTCATTTTTAGCCACATCTTTTAATACAGCTTTTAAGCGTTCTTCAAACTCACCACGGTACTTTGCCCCCGCAATCAACGCCGCCATATCCAGCGATAGAATGCGTTTGTTTTTTAGCCCTTCGGGAACTTCACCATTGATAATGCGCTGTGCAAGTCCTTCAACCACCGCAGTTTTACCCACACCTGGGGCACCAATGAGTACTGGGTTGTTTTTGGTACGGCGCTGCAATACCTGAATGGTGCGACGAATTTCGTCATCACGACCAATCACCGGATCAAGCTTGTTTTGCTCGGCTCGTTCGGTTAAATCAATGCAATATTTATCCAACGATTCTCTATTATCTTCTGCATTAGCGTCGTTCACGCTTTCACCACCACGAATGTCATTAATTACTGTATCCAGAGCTTGCTTGGTTAAGCCGTTCTGTTTCAATAACTGGCCTACTGCGCCACGCTCTTCGAGTGCCACCACTACAAACAACTCGCTGGCAACAAATTGATCGCCACGATTTTGTGCTTCTTTATCAACTAAATTTAATAAACGCCCTAGCTCTTGGGCAATCTGAATATTACCGTCGGGAGATGATACCTTTGGCTGATCATTTAATATTTGCTCTAATGATTGCTCTAAAGCCGGTACTTGAATGCCTGTTTTACGCAATAAGGTACGAACTGAGCTGTTAGTTTGTTGCAGCAATGCCAACAATAAATGTACGGTATCCATTTGATTGTGGTCTTTGCCTAGAGCAATACTCTGAGCTTCGTTCAGAGCATTTTGAAAACTGGTAGTTAATCGATCCATTCTCATTAAGATCACTCCTATTTAATGTCTTATAATAATGCACCCTAAAGACCAAGATGCTGATAATTACCAAGATGGTGCTGAATTATTATTTTTCAACCTTTGGTTATTTGACATGAATCAATTTCATATTTAAATTTTCTATACAATTCTCATCGGACTCAGCATGCAGTTTATTAGTAGTGATTGTTTACAATTAAACAAGTTCTATAAAGAAAACAAAAATAAAGCAAGAGCGAAACCAAGCGATCTGCTGTTTGCCGCCTTAGATGACGATATCATCTGTGCGGCTTTGCGTTTAATACCTTATGATACTTTCTTTTTTTTACGCAGTGTTCTGACTCACCCCAATTACCGCGGCCAGGGCATTGCCGCGCAATTAATTCAACATGCGGTTGCATCAACAGTAAAACAATCTGGCGCACTAACAATTTATACGCTTCCCACTCCTAAGGCAGTGAGCTTATACCAACGCTTAGGCTTTAAGGTTGTTGACACTGCTGAAGTTCCACTGCCTTTGCAAGCAAGCTATAAACGTTTTCGCCATGCAAATAATGACTCGCGAGTCATGGTGCTTCAAGTACCACTCGGGTAATATGCGCGCAACTTTATAATTTGGGACGAACGGGGCCCCTAAGCATGACAAAAATGAATCGTTTAAGCACAGTTGTTAATATTTTCACCAAACTACCGGAATCGATTCGTTCGTTTGCTTTATCAAAAGCCATGGGGCGCGTTGTTAAATACGCAGGCACCTCTGGCTTACGCTTTGAGAAGCTAACCCCCAATGAATGCATAGTCGTGATTAAAAACCGCAAAAAAGTACAAAACCACATTGGCAGTGTTCACGCCGCAGCTATGGGTCTTTTAGCAGAAACCGCAACCGGTTTTATGACAGGTTTAACGGTACCCGATAGCCGCATTATTGTAATTAAATCGATGCATTTGGAATATTTAAAACAAGCCAGTGGTGATATGACGGCAGTAGCTTCGTTCAGCGACAAACAGCTGGATTACATCCGTAACACCGAAAAAGGCGATATCAATGTACCCGTGGTGATTACCGATGCTAAAGGCGTAGAAACCGTTAAAGCAACCATGATCTGGGCATGGGCGCCAAAACGTAAATAGATTTTAAAAAGCTTAAAAAAGCCGCAGCCTTTTTTAATGGCAGCGGCTAAATTTGATCGAACAGAAATGCAATAAGCATTGCTTACATCTTCCAAGTTCTCACAACTTCAAAACCATACTCGTTAATCCATTCATCAAGCGGCTTAGGGTTACGCTTAATCTTTTCAATAATTTGCTGCGTTGCTGGATTTTTATAACGGCCAATAGCTAATTTTGGTTTAGGTAAGCTAGAAGGCTTGTTTTTATGACCTTCTTTCTTTAAATCTTTTTTCAGTTCTTTTTCAAAATGCTTTTTTAAGGTTTCGTAAATTCGGCCTGGGTTATTTGTTTTGGCTAAATCTTGAATCCAGCTAACAATTTGATCGCCGCGAGAAACGTACAATTCAGCTTCTGTTAAAGCCATATTGTTACACAAGCGTTTGATGGTTTGATCGAACTCGTTAAATCCTTCGATTTTCTTTTCTTGATCTAACTTTAATTGCTCTAATTCGGCAATTTTCTTTTTATGCAGTTCAATTTCTTTATCTAATTCATGCTGAATAGCACTCACATCAACCCCCTTATTATTAAAATTTTGATCTAACCTGTGAAAAGCCAGCAAATTATACGCCTATATTTGGCCAATGAAAGTATATTGCGCTTTAGTTAACACTGAATAGACTATTAAGATCATTGTTACTAGGCTGTATCAGATTATATACTTTTAGCTCAAAGCCGATGTTTATAAAACAGTACATTAAAGTGTCGTTGTTAACACTTGTGAGTTAAAGTGGTTTTTATGTGTTTTTTTAACAGATCAGCCTATTAACTGATTGATCTCTGGGTTAGAATTCGCGCGTTTTTCATCCGACGGAGGAGTTATGGAACTTCTAGCCGAATACGGGCATGTATTTATTGCCCTTGCATGTGTTTTTGGTTTATTCATGGCATGGGGTATTGGTGCCAATGATGTTGCAAACGCTATGGGAACCTCTGTGGGTTCGAAAGCGATCACGATTAAACAAGCTGTTCTGATTGCGATTGTATTTGAATTTGCGGGAGCGTTTTTAGCCGGCGGTGAAGTAACAGCAACCATTCGCAAGGGAATTATTGACCCGTCGATCCTTGCAGATACCCCCGAATTACTGGTATTTGGCATGCTAGCGTCTTTGTTAGCTGCCGGAACTTGGTTAATGATCGCCTCCATTCGAGGCTGGCCTGTCTCTACTACTCACTCCATTGTAGGTGCTATCGTTGGCTTTGCCGCAGTTGGCATTGGCTCCGAAGCTGTTGCTTGGGGCAAGGTGGGTACTATTGCTGCAAGCTGGGTTGTTTCACCCATGCTCGCCGGCAGCATTGCATTTGTTTTATATAAATCGGTTCAACATTGGATTCACGATACCGCCAATCCTTTTGAACAGTCTAAAAAAGTGGTCCCTATTTACATCTTTTTAGTGGGTTTTGTTATCTCTATGGTAACCCTAGTAAAAGGTTTAAAGCACATCGGCCTTAATCTGGATTTTCAACAGTCTGTTTGGCTATCCATTATCTCTGGTATTATTATCACCATTATTGGTATTTTCTTTGTTAATCGTGTCAATGCCGATCCAGAAACAAATGACGAAGTTCACCTTGCCAACGTTGAAAAAGTTTTTATCGTATTAATGATTTTTACCGCATGTGCCATGGCTTTTGCTCACGGCTCAAACGACGTAGCAAATGCGATTGGTCCTGTAGCCGCTATTTACAGCGTGGTTAGCCACGGTGGTGAAATCGCCGCAAAAGCTGCGGTTCCTGTCTGGATTTTGTTGATTGGTGGTGTCGGTATTATTGTTGGTTTAGTGACCTATGGTCATAAGGTTATTGCAACCGTTGGCACTGGTATTACTGTATTAACTCCTAGCCGTGGTTTTGCAGCGACCCTTGCAGCTGCTACCACTGTGGTAGTTGCCTCTGGCACGGGTTTACCTATTTCAACGACACATACCCTAGTGGGCGCAATTTTAGGCGTTGGCCTTGCTGTAGGTCGCGAGTCATTAAATTATCGTCAAGTGGGCGCAATCTTTATGTCTTGGTTGGTAACGCTACCAGCGGGTGCGGCTCTGTCGATATTATTTTTCTTTATCTTCAAAGCTATTTGGGGATAAGGCAGTGGCGCTCAAATCTACCATCATCAAACTGGATCTTTTGATCAGTGATATGGATAGAAACTACTACCAGCAACATAGCATGACGCTGGCACAGCACCCTTCTGAAACTGAGCAACGGGCAATATTACGCACCGTTGCTTTTAGTTTATTTGCTCATCAAGACCTACAGTTTACCAAAGGCCTAAGTGAAGACAGCGAACCTGATCTGTGGCAAAAAAACCTAATCGATGACATCGAACTATGGATAGACTTAGGTCAACCAGATGAAAAGCGCATGCGCAAGGCCTGCCATAAAGCTAAACGAGTCATTATTTTTAGTTACGGTGATAATGCAGCTGGAATGTGGTGGAAAAGCGTTGCCGAAAAAGCTAAGTCTTTTAATAACTTAGCGGTTTATCATATTAATACCGAACAGTACCAATCGTTAGCGCTACTTTTAAAACGCCAACTTGCTCTTAATGCAACCATTCAAGATTGCGAACTTTGGTTAAGTGACGACTCCCACAGCTTACACATCACCCCAGAAAAATGGCTGTAAACTGCTGTGCTATGAATTGCTGTGCTTAATCTCTACTAGCTGGTATAAGCTTTGTTAACAGCGGATTTGTTAATGGCTTTATCACTCAACTTACGACTTAACGTTTGATTGCGGCCAGCGGCTTTAGCCTTGTACATATTGTTGTCCGCAACCGCGTAAAGAGTCTCTAAATCGACACCATCTTCACCATACTCTGCTACCCCAATACTAACGGTTAAAGGAACCATAATATCGCCTTTACGATACGGTGTATCGAAAATTGCCTGACGAATATCTTCAGCCACTATAATCGCTCGACCCAAATTCGCTCCCGGTAATAAAACCCCAAATTCTTCTCCGCCTATTCGACAAGCAAGATCTGTTTTACGCACTCGGTGATGTAAGGTGGCAGCGGCAAATTTGAGCACTTCATCACCCACGTCATGGCCATAACGGTCATTAACCAGTTTAAAGTCGTCTAAATCCAGTAAAAGCAGTGAAAAATCACCACCAAAACGCTCAGCATGATTACGCTCACGCTCAAATACATCTAAAAACCGCGCACGATTGGCTAACGAAGTAAGATGATCTGTGGTGGCTAGGTGCAGTAATTGGGCATGTGCATTGACTCGGCTAACCTCATAAACGTGCGACAACGCCAAAATAACCAAGGCCACTAACAGTTCATTAATATGCAAAAAAACTGTATGAGGGTCTGCAACAAAAATAGATTTTGTTAAAACAACAATAACTGCCAAGAAAATAAAAATTATAGACATCCATAAGCCATACCAGCGCCCTAACAAAAAATGCGACAGGACAGGAATGGTAAGTATCCAGATCATAGCGGTTTGCTGGTCTCTGGTGAGGGATAAAGCAAATAAGAAAAGCGTGTAGGTGGCGGTTAAGAATAAAAACGATAGTTTAAACTGTAAACGTTTACGGCGGGCAAACAGCAACAACACCAACGAAAATACCCCGTACACTAACTCCAGCGAGCCCAGTAGCGTTTCGTTTGGTAAATTAACAAAACCGAATATAACCCCTAAAGAAACCGCCAATCCCAATAGTAAAATCAAGGCTTTATGGCGATACCCTTGATCGTATAGTCTTAAATCTCTATTACGGTTTATGTAACTGTTTTTTAGACTGCTTCTATAATGATTATTGGCAGAGGGTACTGATAGTTTATTCTTCATATGACTTTAGCAAACCCTTGCTGTATTCCTTTGCTTTATTTTTCTTGTAAAAAAACTTCTACTTCTTGCGCCCATGCTAGCCAAGCCTGTTCACCTATGATCCCCCGGCGTAACGTCAAAAAGGGAAAAGCTAAATCATTACGTTCTTGTTGGCTCAACTGCTGATATTCGCGCTCGATCGCTAACATAATAGTGAGTGCTTTTTTATGCTGCTTTACATGCTGATACAATTCATCCAAAAGCACTACCTTGTCTAATAGATGACCACCATATAGTTTCACTAAAAAGCTGTCATTGATCTTTTGCGGCTTACTTATTTGATGCAACCACTCAACCAATTGCTCATGGCCAAAAGCGGTCATTATGTAGACTTTTTTGTCTGGTTTGCCTAGTTGTGGCTCCCACTGATAATCGATCAAACCTTCTTTATGCATCACTTTTAATTGCTGATAGATCTGCTGATGACTGGCTTGCCAAAAAAAGCCTAAGCGTTGCTTAAATCGTTTCAATAAATCATAGCCACTGCCGGCTTCGGTCTCTAGCAGCACCATAATGGCGTGTTTTAACGACACAAGTTTAACCTTTAAATTACGGATATTCGATTATACCCGTAATATGCAACTATTTGCATATCACAAGAAAGTTGTTTAACCTGAAATTAACCATATGCAACTTTTTGCATAATAAAATAATAAACAATCACTTTTGTAGATGTAACTTTCTAACCTGAGAAACCCTTACCATGGCAAAAATTAAAATAAGAACCGGTAAACGTTTTAGAGCTTCACGAGTAGAAAAACATTACGACACACTTATTATCGGCTCTGGTATGGGCGGGTTAGCAACAGCAGCGCTGCTGTCTTTATTAGGTAAAAAAGTGTGCGTACTTGAACAACACTATACCGCTGGCGGTTATACCCACGCCTATGAACGCGAAGGGTTTGAGTGGGATGTAGGCGTTCACTACGTGGGCGAAGTACATAAACCGTCAACCTTACGAAGAGTGTTTGATGTTATTAGCGAAGGTCGCTTGCAATGGGCTGCAATGGAAGATGAATACGATCGTATTATTTTAGGCGACGACGAATACAGCTTTGTTGCTGGCCGTGAAAATTTTGCCCAAATGCTAAAAGAACGCTTTGTGGGCGAAGAGCAAGCCATCGACGAATACATTCAATTAATCCGAAATATAAGCCGCTACACTCCTAAGTTTTTTGCTGGCCAAGGGATGCCGCGCTGGTTGGGCCGTTTGTACAATAAAATTCGCCCAAGGTTGGTTCCAAAAGAGTTTTTTAAAACCACCCGCGAGGTGCTAGAAGGCTTAACCAGCAACCAACACTTAATTTCTGTGCTCACTGGCCAGTGGGGTAATTACGGTCAAGCCCCAGAACACGCTGCTTTTTTAATGCATGCATTAATTGCCAAACATTATTTGGCGGGCGGCGCTTACCCGGTGGGAGGGTCTTCAGAAATTGCCCGCAGTATTATCCCAACCATTCAAAAAAATGGCGGCGAAGTATTCACTTATGCCCATGTTGATGAGGTTTTAATCAAACAAAACAAAGCCTACGGCGTGCGTATGGTTTGCGGTACAGAAATCACAGCCGATAACGTGGTGAGTAATGCGGGCTTCTACAATACCGTGAAAAAACTGCTACCAGACGATGTGCAAAAACGCCTAGGAGTTGATGACTGGATCAAAGAAGTATCACCCTCTTCTGCTCACTTTTGTATTTATGCTGGCTTTAATGGCACCAAAGAAGAACTTGGGTTAACTACTACCAATTTATGGGTTTATCCCAACGGCGATCACAACAACAACATCAAAAAATACAAAGCCGATTTTAATGAAGACTTTCCATTAGTGTATATTTCTTTCCCTTCGGCAAAAGACCCAGACTGGGACAATCGCTATCCTGGGAAGTCGACCGTAGAAGTGGTTACACCAGCGAATATGGATTGGTTTAAACAATGGGAAGGCAGCCAATGGCAAGACCGCGGCAAAGATTATGAAGCCTTTAAAGACCAATTTGCTCAACGTTTAATGGAAAAACTGTATCAGCGACACCCTCAACTTAAAGACAAGCTAGCCTATTTTGAACTGTCGACGCCGCTTTCAACCAACTGGTATCAAAAAACCAGTGCCGGTGAAATGCTGTCGTTAGATCATTTTACTGATCGCTTTGGTAAACCTTTTTTACACCCCATTACCCCAGTAAAAAACTTATTTATGACAGGTTCAGATGTTATGACCGCAGGGGTGGGGGGAGCATTAATGTCTGCCGTTATGACCACCAGCGCAATGCAGGGTTTAAAAGCAGGTAAAGTGATGAAACTCTTAAAAGATTATAAACCAACGCCTTAATATAATTTTATATAAAACGCTAATTAATCAATACGCATTTAATGCGCTACAACCAACGTCTTACCGATTGACAGTACTGTCGGTAAGGCTCACCAAACTTATCTCGCATAATCGCTTCTTCGGGCTTAATTTGAAAAGCCGTCATGTACAAAAAGAAGACTAAAGCGCCAGAAAAACCTAAAAAATTGTCTAAAAAATCTCCCCACCCTAATAAAACAATCAACATACCTAAATACATAGGATTACGAGTGAGTTGAAACACCCCCGACATCACCAAATGTTTAGTTTTATTGGGCTCTAGCGGATTAATCGTTGTGTGATGAGTTATAAACTCTTTAACGCCAGCAGCGGCTAAAGCAACCCCGGCAAGTAAAAAAGAAAGCGGCCACAGTAAATTACTCATATCCGCTATTTGCAGTTGTAAAAACTCACCGCCCCGTTGAGATAACAACAGCGACAGTAATCCCGATAACAGCATTACAATCGGTGGTGGGCATTTCAGTTTTAAAAATTCCATACAATGACTCTTTTTAACGATATTGCTTATTAATATGACGCACTAATAATTGCACACTCTGTACGCCACGAAACTCATTAATGTCTAACTGATAGGCACATTGCACTGTTTTGCAAGATTCATCTGGCCACTCTTCTAAATTAACGTTAAAAGCAATCGCATCAATACATTGTTCACTGCCAGCAATTCCTAGCATCAGCTTTAAATGATTACTGCCCACAATACGCTGATTAATGATAGTGAACACCCCATCAAATACGGGTTCTGGAAACTGTTGCCCCCAAGGCCCTGCATACTTAATAAGCCCAGCTAACGACAAGTTATAATCCGAACTGCTTAGCTCACCGTCGGATAAAATAACCTGATTAAGCTGATCTTCTGTCATTTGCTCACGACAAATACGATCAAACTCTTGTTGAAATTCGGCATAGTGTGACAGTTTAATACTCAAACCGGCGGCCATGGCATGACCCCCAAACTTAGTTAAAATGTCGGGGCGACGCTTAGCCAACACATCTAAGGCATCACGAATATGAAAACCGGGTATCGAGCGAGCCGAGCCTTTAATTTCTTGCTGTGCTTGCGCTTGTTGCGGTGTTAGTCCTTCTTCGGGCTCGGCATTGGCAAAAGCGATTACCGGACGATGCAGCTTATCTTTAATCCGTGAGGCTAAAATCCCGATCACCCCCTGATGCCAATCGGCATCGTATAAGCACTGTCCCCAAGGGGCTTGCTTAGCTTCATGTTGTTGGCTCACAGTATCGTCTTGCAATAGCGCAGTAACTTGCTGTAAATGCTGCGAGTTTAACCAATTAAGCGCTTGCTGTTGCATTCCGCGCTCAATGGTTTTGCGTTCTTCATTTAAGCTATTTAATTCTTCTGCATATTGCTCGGCCAAGCTTTGATTATCGGTAAGTAAGCACTCAATACCGGTAGACATATCGTCTAATCGGCCAGCAGCATTTAACCGCGGGCCAATCGCAAAGCCTAGATCACTGGCAACCAATTGCGCGGCATTTTTGCCCCCTGCTTTAAGCAGTGCATTGATGCCGACAATCGCCTTACCAGCGCGAATACGCTTTAAACCTTGATCAATAAATATACGATTATTTTTATCCAGCGGCACCACATCGGCGACCGAGGCCAGTGCTAATAAATCTAAAAACTGTGCCATATTCGGTTCGGGCCGATTAACAAACCACCCTCGCTGTTTTAACTCAGCACGAACAGCCGCCATTACATAAAAAATAACAGCGCAACCGCAAGCCGCCTTAGAAGAAAAGGAACAAGCTGGCTGGTTAGGATTAACAATCGCATCGGCATTAGGCAATTCATCTGCCGCTAAATGATGGTCGGTAACCACCACCTTAATGCCATAATCTTTAGCCGCTTGTACCCCAGCCAATGAAGAAATACCATTATCGACTGTTACCAGCAATTGCGGCTGCATGTGACGCGCAACTTCAACAATTTCTGGAGTTAAGCCGTAGCCATATTCAAAACGATTAGGCACTAAATAACAGGGCTCTAAAGCAGAAAATTGGCGTAGGGCTCTAATTCCCAAAGCTGTACTGGTAGCACCATCGGCATCAAAATCACCAACAATTAAAATACGTTGCTGGGCCATCACCGCATCGGCAATAAGTCGCGCCGCGTTATCGATATCATGCAAGTCATGGTAAGGCAGTAAGCCTTTTAACTCATAATCTAACTCAGCCGCAGACTCAATACCTCTTGCTTGGTAAATGGCCGACAATACAGGGTGAATATTAGCAAGAGGTGTAGATGAAGAAACATGCCGCTTAATACGCACGGCTGGTTTATTTCCTAATGGCAAATTCACTGACATATCAACTAACACCACTCACTGTAAAATCCACTAAAAGAAACACTAAAAGAAACACTAAAAAACCCACTAAAATAAACTTTTAAATTTTTCTTTTGCTTCTTTTTCTAATCGCTTTCTTTTTTTATCGGCAGCGGCTTTTGCTTCCGCTTTTTGCTGATCTTTATACGAAGACAATTCAGAATTAGCCAAATTTGTCAGCTTGCTCTGTTGGCTATCTAACGATTGATCAGACATTCCCATGCCTTTAAGCTGGTCTTGATAATTACCCGCATAAGACATTAATTTATCATTGAGTTTACGTTTTAGCTGCTGTTCGAGTTCTTTTTGCTTATCTTTAATGCGCTGATTAAACGCACTGTTCAACTTTGTATCTAAATCCGAACGCATACTAACCTTGGGCGACGAGAGTGCACCTTCTGCACTGGCATTAATATCAAAGCGCTGTATTTTTTCCAGTGCTAACACCATTTCTTTAGCCAGCTGAGTATTATCTTTTGTGCTAAAGGCCGCTTGCGTAAAAGTCGCTTTCGCCGTGGCTTGCAATTCACCAGCCTTTAATTCAGCTTGCCCAACCACATCAACTTGGCTTTGATCCAAAGTTAACCCCATCGCACCTACGCTGTAATCGGTTAGCTGCAGTTTTTGCACCAACAGATCAAAACGTTCTTGGCCTACAGGACCTCGATAATCTAGGGTACCGTTTAAGCTTAAAGCACTCATGCCATTTAGGTTTTCGCCTAACGCAACAAGACGAATCGGTTTATCAATAACCCGTTGTTGGTGAGTAATGTCATACAAACTGATCGCAACTTGGCCTTTATCTTCTGGCAAATTAACCATCAATTGAGCTTTTTTGATTAATAAATCAGGCAGAGGACGATCACTATCAAAATGAATAAAACGCCCTTCTTTACGCTGTTTTTCCATTAAAGCAGCATCTGTAACGGATTCATCTTCGGCTTCATTTGAAATTAAAAACGGGCGAATTTTTTGATACCAATACAAGCCGTCTTCGGCCCACTCACCTGCACTATCACCAAACATTAACTTACTCAAATTTGCCACGCCAGAAGCGTCTAACTGATACTTACTTTTTAGAGAATTAAAATCTTGTTCAGGCGAGTCTTTTAACACAGACCACTGCTGTTTAATGGTATCTTGCCCTTGCGATAACACTTTTTGCGCGTGTTTAATCGCTTTTTGGTCTTGTTTAATGCGTTTCTTTAAAGCCTCAAATTCTTTTTTGCGTTGCTGAAAATCCTGCAAAGAATCAAAACGCGCCGAGGTTAACCGGTTAAACTCATCTTCATAAGTGGCTAAGTCATCACTGCTCGGCAAAGCAGCCAATGCCGAATCTGAATCTGCTTTAATCGTGTTAAGACTTTGCTCAAATTTACGACCACGTTGCTCGGTTAGTAAAGGTTCGCGGGCTAATAACTCGTCGGCGGTTGGCAGTACTTGCGAACCTGATTGCTCCTTATCAGAGTCTGTAACCGAAGTAGAGTCTGTAACCGAAGTAGAGTCTGCAACAGCATCGTTAGCTTCTGTTTGAGAGCCTTGAGGTTCTTCTGCCAAAGCGCCTGATGAGTTCCTAGGGGTCGAAAAAGCAACACCGGTTAAAGTAACTTGATTAACAATGCCCTTTCCTAACAAAAGCGGAAACAGCTCAATGTCGGCCACAGCGCGGTCAAACTCAATCACGTTTTCCATCGGTTTAGCAGAGTCTGCTACCTGCAACCCAGATATTTCAATCCCAAAGGGATCAAAGGTTAAACTCACATCAGCGACCTCAACTTTGGCCTTAGCCGCTTGGCTACCAAAGCGCTCGATACTGTATTTAAGTATCGGGCCAACCGCAAACAACCAACCTAATACAAAAATTGCGCTAATAGCGACAAAGCCTGCAAGCCCAGACCAGCGAATCCATTGTTTCATTTTTTAGTCCTTATTCCGCAAGTGCTTGGTAAACTTTATAAAACTTACTGGCCTTTAAGGCTTTGGTGATTTTTAACTTCTCGACCCACACCATCAATTTGTGGCGATAGCTAATAATCAAAATTCGGCTCACAATTAATAAGGGAATAAATGCAATCAATGCAATCACCAAACTGCCTAAAACCAGTGTGTTATTAAATTTTGTAGCTCGCCAAAAATCACTTTGATAAAGTTCGCCAAAAAGCCCCTGCGCGCTAGGGTAATGCAATAAATATTCACCCATCATAATTGCGATAGGATCTAGCAAATACGCCAAACCACTAAAAAATAAAGTCGCCAACATAAAGGCTCCAAAGTTAATGCGTACAAGGCACGCAATTAAAATAATTAGCACATTATGCAAACTCAGCAGAGGGGTTAACCCTGTGATCAAAGCCAACGCAAATGCTAACGCTATTTGTCCTGGAGCTGAATCTGAGTTTAATGCTTTTAGCAACTTGGCTAACATAGCAATCATAGGATTTCCTTATTTAAGATATCTAAAAAATAGTGCACTAGTTTAGTAATTGCTGCGTAAGAAAGATAGTGATTCAAATATGCGGTTGCATCATATAGAGTAGGCGCACTTTTTTGCTTTAATATGATATTTATAAATAAAGCACACCCTTAAACAGCGGGCATTGTTCCAAAGCGTCAACAGCGATTCCCGAAATAGACGCTAGTATCAACCGGCTTTAATCGTTTAAATAGCAGATATTACTAAATCAAATACTTATTAACCCTTTAATTCTTTTAACTTTAGGTTTTAACATGAATACGACATGCCTTCGTTCTAATCACTCTCGCTACAGTTTTGGTAGCAAATTCATGTCTTTGTCATTGTCATTGGCGTTTGCCATGAGCGTATCATTGTCAGCAATACTGTCAGCACCGGTGTATGCACAAGGTCTGCCCGCCGAGGTGATTACCGCCAGTAAGCAAAATGTACCCACGTATATTGAAGCGGTAGGCAGCTTAAAAGCTAACGAATCTCTGATCTTGCGCCCCGAAATGACGGGCCGTATCGAAACCATTGCTTTTACTGAAGGCAATCTTGTAAAAAAGAATACTCTATTGGTGCAATTTGATGCGTCTATGTATCAGGCACAGGTAAACGAAGCGAAAGCTAGAGTTGCGTTGAGCGAAGCAGAGTATCAGCGCGTTAACAAATTATTTAAAAACGGCTCAATTTCTGAAACCCAACGCGATTCAGCATTAGCACAAATGCAAATCAACGAAGCGCAACTAGAACAAGCCCAAGTTACTCTAAAGAAAATGTCATTGCGTGCGCCTTTTACCGGCATTGTGGGTTTACGCCAGTTCAGCCCAGGTGATTATGTAATGGCCGGTGCCGACATGCTAGAAATCGTTGACATCAACAGCATGAAGCTGGACTTTAGAATCCCTGAAATTTATCTGCCCAAAGTTGCCCAAGGACAAACCTTACGCATTAGCTTATCGGCTTTTCCTGGTGAAGAATTTGCAGGCAAGGTAACTGCAATTAGCCCACAAATCAGTGAGCAAGGTCGCAACATTTTAGTGAGAGCTGTTTTACCCAATGCGGATAAAAAACTACGCCCTGGCTTATTTGCCAAAGTACAACTATTGATTAAACAAGAAGAATTGATTGTGGTGCCAGAAGAAGCACTTATCCCTCAGGGCATGAGTTACTTGGTGTACTTATATAAAGACGACAAGGTAACACCTGTACCGGTTCAGCTAGGCCAACGCATGCGCGGCAAGATCGCCATTAGCGGTATCAACGAAGGTGATGTTGTGATTACCGCTGGGCAATTAAAACTTCAGCCTGGCTCTCCTATCTCTCCAATATTTGTTGATAAGGAGTAATCACGGGTGAAAATTTCTGAATTAAGTATTTCTCGTCCGGTTCTTGCGACCGTGATGAACATTCTTATTGTGCTTATCGGTATCATTGCCTATTTGGCGCTTCCGGTTCGTGAGTATCCCAATATTGATGTTCCTGTAGTAACGGTTGAAACCACCTATGCCGGTGCTAACGCCAAGATTATGGAAAGTCAGGTCACGCAGATTTTAGAAGATTCGCTATCGGGTATTGAGGGCATTGATTTTATGTCGTCAAAAAGTCGCTCGGAGCAATCGCAAATCACCCTAACGTTTAAGTTAGACCGTGATCCCGACTCGGCCGCCAGTGACGTGCGCGACCGCGTTGGCCGAGTGCGCGGTATGCTGCCCGAAGATATCGAAGAACCCATTGTTGCCAAAGTAGAAGCAGATGCACAGCCGATTATTTGGTTATCCTTCTCGTCTGACCGTCACAGCCCTTTACAAGTGACCGACATCGCTGAGCGCCAAGCCCGTGACCCTCTGCAAACCGTACAAGGAGTTGCCAGTGTTGCCATTGTTGGCGAACGTCGTTATGCCATGCGTGTTTGGTTAGATCGCACGCGCATGGCGGCATTTAGTATTACCAGCCAAGGAGTTGAGGCGGCTCTGCGCAGCCAAAATATCGAAGTCCCTGCTGGTCGTATTGAAAGCACCGAACGTGAATTTACGGTATTAACCCAAACCGACTTAAACACCGTTGAACAATTTGAAGACATCATATTAAGTAACGACAACGGCTATTTAGTGCGTTTAAAAGATGTTGCCAATATCGAAATTGCTCCCGAATCAGAGCGTGTTATTTCTCGCTTCAGTGGGCGCAGTGCCGTGGCATTAGGGGTGGTTAAACAATCCACCGCCAACCCACTGGATGTATCCAGCGGTGTCCGTGACATGCTGGAAGACATTAATAAAAAATTGCCAGAAGGTGTGTTAGTGAAAGTCGCTTACGACTCATCGGTTTTCATTGATAAATCCATTCAGTCGGTGCAAACCACTATCTTTGAAGCGGTAATTTTAGTCATTTTGGTTATCTTCTTATTTTTGCGAAATGCCCGCGCTACCCTGATCCCATTAGTAACAATTCCAGTCTCTTTGATTGGTGCTTTTGCCATCATGAGCTTGTTTGGCTTTAGTATTAATACGCTGACCCTATTGGCGCTGGTATTGGCTATTGGCTTAGTGGTAGACGATGCGATTGTCGTGTTAGAAAACATCTATCGTCATATCGAAGATGGAATGGATCCCGTTCAAGCCTCTTTTAAAGGCATTAAAGAAATCGGTTTTGCGGTGATCGCCATGACCATTACCTTGGCAGCAGTATTTGCTCCCATTGCCTTTTCTGAAGGACGTACCGGCAAACTCATTTCAGAATTTGCTCTCACTCTTGCAGGGGCGGTTATTGTGTCGGGCTTCGTGGCATTAACACTGTCTCCTATGATGGCATCACGGATGCTCAAGCATAATGAAAATCCCGGTAAATTTTACCTATGGGGCGAAAAAGTACTTAACGGCATGGCCAGTGGCTATGAAACCTTTTTACGCAAAGTATTAGCTTTCCCACGCTTAATTGCCCTAATGGGATTTGTCACCGTTGCTCTAAGTGCTTTTGTGTATACGCTATTACCGCAAGAACTTTCTCCATCGGAAGACCGTGGTTTTATTATTGGTTTTGCCATCGCACCCGAAGGCTCATCGTTAGATTTTGTCGACAAGTACACTCGCCAAATTGAAGGGGTATTCAGTGGTGTGCCCGAGGCCGAAAACACCTTCACCATTATTGGTTTCCCCACCAGCACCAACAGTATGCAATTTGTTGAATTATCGCAGTGGGAAGACCGCGAACGTTCTCAACAAGCAATTGCTGGCAGTCTAATGGGCCCTATGTTTGCAGGTGTTCCTGGGGTAATGTCTTTTCCAATGAACCCACCTTCACTAGGCCAAAGCATTATTTCTCGCCCTGTTGAGTTTGTTATTCAAACCACAGGCTCATACGAAGAACTGCAAGCGCTAACTTCTCAAGTCATGATGAAGGTATGGTCTAACCCCATGTTTGCCCAACCCGACATCGATCTAAAATTGAATAAGCCAGAACTGGCAATCAACGTTGATCGTGAAAAGGCTGCTTCCGTTGGCGTGGGTGTTGAAACCATCGGCAGAACGTTAGAAACCATGATCGCAGGCCGAGAAATTACACGCTTTAAACGCGATGGCGAACAGTACAACGTCGTTGTGCAGGTAGCCGACATTGATCGTTCTAACCCGAGCGACTTAACCAATGTGTATGTGCGTTCCAGTAACGGCGAGATGATCCAATTAGCCAACTTGGTTGAAGTAACAGAAACTATTGCGCCAAAAGAACTGAATCACTTTAACAAACTGAAATCAGCCACCATTCAAGCAGCCCTCAACCCGGGCTTTAGCCAGCAACAAGCGAAAGAATTCTTAGACGCAACTGTGGCAGAACTAACCGCTGACAAGGCCGGTTTCCAAGTGGATTATGGCGGCCAGTTACGTGAATTCATCAACACAGGCAATAGCTTAACCATCGCTTTTGGCTTGGCACTGATCTTTATTTACTTGGTATTAGCCGCACAGTTTGAAAGCTTCCGCAGCCCACTGATTATTATGTTTTCAGTGCCCACTGCCATGCTTGGTGCGTTATTAGCGTTATTGTTAACCGGTGGCTCTATTAATATTTATAGCCAAATTGGTTTGATTACTTTAGTGGGTTTAATTACCAAACACGGTATTTTAATTGTTGAATTTGCTAACCAGCTACAACAGTCCGGTGCGTCTAAACTTGAGGCAGTTATTGAGTCCGCTAAGCTGCGTTTACGCCCAATTTTAATGACCACCTCTGCCATGGTATTAGGGGCAATTCCGCTGGCTTTAGCCAGTGGTGCAGGCGCCGAAAGCCGTGAGCAAATTGGTTGGACGATTGTGGGTGGGATGACACTAGGAACCGCGCTGACCATTGTGATCGTTCCTGCTTGCTACCTACTCATCTCGGGTAAGGTTAAACCGCTGGTTAAAGCAGATCCTTCGCTTTAGCGTTTTAATAGTTTTCTAAAAACGCCGATTAAAATAGCCACTCGTTAACCTAACCAGTGGCTATTTTTTTGCTTATTGTTTATTTTTCAACCGCCAATAACGCACAAATCTTGGCAACCCAGTTGCGGTTAAGCCCGAATATTTATAGGTTATTTCACTGCCAATGGCCGGTGGGTTAGACCTTTCTTCATCACTAAAGCCTGTGCCAATTTTAAAAGTCTTTACACTGCTAACGCCTTGCTCATCGAAAACCCTTCCTTTTACCCACATGGCACCCATTTTTCCTTGAAATTTGCCTTTGCCGTCAACATAAGACAGCACAATACCTTCACTATCCATAGTAGGTTTTAGTTTAATTAAATCGTCGTTACGCTTAGCCGCGTATAAAGAACGGCCATCATGCAGCATTAAGCCTTCTGCACCCTGTGCGACATAGTCATCCAGTTGAGTCATCAAAGTGGCTTCACTATCCACCTTCCACTGTCTAACCACCTGCACCCAAGTGGGCAGTTTTGTTGCTGCTTGCAAAGACTTTAACATTTGCAGGCGTTGATCGAATCGCCCTGTGTGTTCGGGTAGATCAAACACCATAAAGCGCACAGACTGCCAATCGTTATCGTTAGGTATTTGCCGACGCACAATGCCACTAAGGCGATCAAATTGATTACGGCCCAGCCATAATTCGCCATCTAAAGGATACTTGGGGAAATCTTTAACAAACCAGTGAGGCGCAGAGTAAGAATGACCTTGGCGAGAAATAAAACCTTCACCACTCCAATAAGCACGTACACCGTCGTACTTTTCACTGACCCAATAATGCTGTAATTCGGTTTGGTGGGATTGAGAGGAATACACGTTGGCCAGCATCAATTTGGGAGGCGTTTCTGCCCAAAGAAAAATACTGGATAAAAGCAGTGGTACAAACAAAAAATAACTCATCAAAGACCTCCATGTCTTATGTTTGAGTTATTTTCTAAGGTAAACCAAGTTTACCGCAATACGCTAATTGACGTATTTAGTGACCTGCTTGGCGACTAAAGCCTAGCCAAATGTTTTTTCAGCAATAAACTTTTGAATCTCTGCTAAATCCGCAGGCAGAACATCAACACGCTCTTCACGATCCATTAAGTCGGTTAAGTGATGTGGCAGTTTCGGCATATCGAAACCTGCACGCAATACCGCTTCTTCAAACTTAACCGGATGTGCCGTACCCAGAGTAATCATTGGGATATTTTTGTTACGACGGACTTCGCGGGCCGCTTTCACACCAATCGCTGTATGAGGATCCAACAAATAACCCGTTTCTTCATACACGTCTTGCATAGTGGTAATGGTCGCATCTTCATCAACCGCATAACTGTCGAATAATTCACGGGCTTTATCTAAACGTTTTTCATCCAACTCAATGACATCGGTTTTTGCATTCATACGCGCCATTAAATCAGCCATGACAGAACCGTCACGGTCGTACAAATCAAACAGTAAACGCTCAAAGTTAGACGATACCGCAATATCCATAGACGGTGTAATAGTGTGCATTAACGGATGAACTTCGTATTTGTTCTTGCTCATAACACGGTGCAATACATCGTTTTTGTTGGTCGCAATAATCAGTTGTTCAACCGGTAATCCCATGTTTTTGGCCATGTAACCGGCAAAGATATCGCCAAAGTTACCGGTAGGTACCGAGTAAGCCATTGGGCGCAGTGGGCCACCTAAATTCAATGCTGAATAGAAGTAGTAAACAATCTGCGACATAATGCGTGCCCAGTTAATGCTATTTACAGCCACCAACTTACGCTCACCTTTAAGGAAAGCCTGATTACCAAAGCTCGCCTTAACCATATCTTGTGCTTGGTCGAAGTTACCTTCGATCGCGATGTTATAAATGTTATCACCGGTTACAGTCGTCATCTGGCGACGCTGCACTTCAGACACTTTACCGTGTGGGTGCAAGATGAAGATATCAACGTTCTTACACGCTTTAGTACCTTCAATCGCTGCGCTGCCAGTATCACCCGACGTTGCCCCCATGATCACGACTTTTTCGTGACGACGCTCTAATACATAATCGAGTAAACGACCTAACGTTTGCAAAGCAAAATCTTTAAACGCCAGCGTTGGGCCATGAAACAGCTCCAACACATATTCGTTATGATCAATTTGCTGTAACGGCGCAACGGCTTTATGGCCAAAACCACCATAAACTTCAGAAAGAATTGTTTTTAGCGCATCCGATTCAACGCTGCCTTCAACAAACGGATAAATGACTTTATGCGCTAACTCGGCATACGGAAGATCACGCCAAGACTCAATTTCTTGTTGAGTAAATTTAGGGATTTCCTTAGGAACGTACAAACCGCCGTCGGTCGCAAGGCCGGTTAACAGTACTTCTTCAAACGTTAACTCTGGGGCATTACCGCGAGTTGAAATATATTTCATCATAATTAAAAAACTCTTAAATTTTTAAAATTTTAAACCAAATACTCAACACGGATGCGGGTCACATCCCCTTCAGTACCTTCCAATGCTTCTATCGCAGCAATGGCGTTGTTCATAATTTTTTCTTGAATGGTATGAGTCAGCAAAATAACTTGCACAATCTCTTCACCTTCGGCCTGCTCTTTTTGAATTAACGCTTCGATATTAATACCGCGCTCACTCAAAATGGTCGCAATTTGGGCCAATACGCCGGTCTTATCAAATGCCGGAATACGTAAATAATAAGCGGTTTCAATTTCTTCAATCGGCAACACTTGAGTGTCATCAACATCTTTGTAACCTAAGTGATGAACACGACTAGCCGCCGGTGAATCAATTAAACGGGCTAAATCGATAACATCGGCAACCACGGCCGACGCTGTTGGGCCAGCCCCCGCGCCCGGGCCAGAGAATAACGTATCACCCACTGCATCACCGTTAACCATCACCGCATTTAACACGCCATCGATCTTGGCAATCGAACGTTTTTCTGGGATCAAAGTTGGGTGCACACGTAAATCAATACCATGAGCACTGCGGCTACTCACACCTAAGTGCTTAATTCGGTAGCCCAATTCTTCGGCGTACTGAACGTCTTCTGGAGTAATACCACCAATGCCTTCACAGAAACAGTTTTCAAACTGCAATGGAATACCATAAGCAATAGAAGAAAGAATCGTTAGCTTATGCGCGGCATCAATGCCTTCAACATCAAAGGTAGGATCGGCTTCGGCATAGCCGAGCTCTTGCGCTTCTTTCAATACATCAGCAAAGTCACGACCTTTGTCACGCATCTCGGTCAGAATGAAGTTACCGGTACCGTTAATAATACCGGCTAACCAGTTAATTTTGTTACCGGCTAAACCTTCACGCAATGCTTTAACAATTGGAATACCACCCGCAATACCGGCTTCATACATCACCGAAACGCCTTTGGCTTCAGCGGCGGCAAAAATCTCAGTACCGTGTTCGGCTATTAAGGCTTTATTTGCAGTCACAACGTGCTTGCCGTTTTCAATCGCTAATAGCACCAACTTTTTAGCAACGTCATAACCACCAATCAACTCAACTACGATATCAATTTCTGGGTTAGTCGCGACTTCAAAAATATCACGGGTAATGTTTGTGTTAGAAGTATCCGCAGCTGGATTATCACGACGACAACCCACCTGCTCAATAATAATGTCACGACCTGCACGGCGAGTAATGTCTTGCGCATTTTGGGTTAACACATTGAATGTGCCACTACCGACTGTACCTAATCCACAGATTCCTACTTTTACCGGTTTCAAGGTCGACTCTCCAACATAAACTGACTGATAGTTAAAATTTGCGATATTCTACACTAGAACAGATTGAAAAAAACAACATCGCTCATTTACAAGACAGTTTTCTATTAATTTGCTAGCGTAAAGGTTTATTCTTGCGTCAACGAACTACTCAGTAAGGAACCACCCATGTCAAAGTTTTTAGTATTAACCATTATTGCCGATGACAAACCCGGTATTGTAGAAACCCTAGCTGGGGCAATCGCAGACCAAAATGGTAACTGGCTAGAGAGCCGTATGTCGCACATGGCGGGTAAATTCGCCGGCATTTTACGCATCAGCATTGCCGAAGAAAATGCCAATAGTTTACAGATTCGCTTATCCGAATTGGCGACTCAAGGCATCAGTGTTGGCGTAGAAGTTAGTGCAGATGCTGGCGAATCAGGGGCAACTAAAGATTTAACTCTCAACCTAATTGGCAATGATCGCGCTGGCATTGTTAAAGAAGTATCGCAAGCTTTAGCCAGTATGGGTGTTAACGTTTTAGAACTGACCACCAACTGCGAAAGCGCCCCGATGTCGGCGGATTTATTATTTAAAACCGAAGCGCATTTACGCGTACCCCAGGGTTTTGATGCCAACGCACTCACCGATGCCTTAGAAGCTATTTCTAATGATTTAATGGTCGAAATCACCTTGGATTAAGTTTGAAGAGCACCCTAGCGCTTAAAAAACACTCAATCCCCTTTCTAGAAATATGACCTGAAAGGGG
>CAJXUK010000033.1 GCA_913061435.1 uncultured Thalassolituus sp.
CGGAGTAATACCCAAAGCCGCACGTTTGCTCGCTGGTTTGCATTATTTAAAGACCGTGCATGGTTTCATAAGTTAAGCCGTAACAGTCGTTATGTGTTGGTGGTTTTTGTGCCGGGTATTTTAATTGGCGGCAGTTTTTTGCTGCTCGAAGATGTTTTATGGGGCTTGCTGTCTATCTTGCTAGAGGTTGCCTTGCTGTTGTATGTACTTAGGCACGCTGATTTTGATCGCTACGTGGATGAATACCGCGAAAAAGTTGAATTGGGTGATGCAGAAGGGGCTTTTCGCTGTGCCGATCAATACATTGCCATTCCAGAGATTGAGCTATGCAATGAGCCTAATGAGCTGCATAACCAAGTGAGCAGGACTGTGTTGCACCGTTGGTTTGAGTTTTTCTTTTTAATGGTATTTTGGTTTCTTATTTTTGGAGCCCCTGGGGTACTCATCGCTTGGTTTACTTTACAATACTCACAACTGGTTCATTGCGAAGAAAAAGCTTGGCGACCTTTGCATTGGTTAGCTTGGATACCGGCACGTTTATTAGGGTTAACCTTTGCTTTGGTAGGCAATTTTGTCGGTGCTATAGCTGTTTGGAAAACGACTCTGTGGAATTGGCGTTTACCGGCGGATATCGTACTTAATCGAGTGGCGATTGCTGCCCTGTCGCAAGAGTTTGAGCCTAAGCAGCCCAGCGCCGAAGACAGTTCTCAAGATGCTTGCGATCAAATGGCTAGGCTGCAAATGTTGCATACCCGCAGTGTCATTGTATGGCTAGTGATTATCGCGTTAATCACTATTGTAGGTGGCACGCTGTATTAAGGCAGCGTGCTTGTGTTACAGAATTCTATATATTCTATTAAGTATTTAATGTTCTGTTAGGTAAAAGTTAATCATTCTTTGTGCTTCGTCGCTACGCTCAATTAACTGGCAGCCATTGCCGTACATGCTGGGTGTGATGCGGTCGTTCCACATCACTTTAGCGATAACGGTACCGGTGCGGCGGCTATCAATATTGGGCGGAATGTCGATCATGTCGATTTCTATCACTGCGCCAATTTCTAATGGCATATAAGATGACATCATCATGCCCGAATCAGAGGCATCAACCATCAAGCCTATGTATTCTTTGGAGTCGTGCTGAAACAGGCTAACGGTACTGTCCAAGATTTTCCTTGGGTGCATGCGATTTTCTTTGTTCATAGCGGTATACTTCCTTTATTTGTTATTTTCTTATTATTTTTATTTATTTACTTTCTATGATTTTTTGTGGCGATGATTAAATTATAGCCGCTTTTTAACGAAATAGAATACGAGCCATTATGAGTAGCGATCACAATCAAGCAGTGCAATTAATTTTAGGCGGTGCGCGTTCTGGTAAGAGTCGTATGGCCGAGCAAGTGGCTAAAGACTCGAACAAAAGCGTGGTTTACATTGCCACGGCCACAATCTATGACCAAGAGATGCAACAGCGGGTTGACCGCCATATAAACGATCGCCCCCAGCATTGGTTAACCGTTGAAGAACCTTTGCAACTGGCTCATGCCATTAGCCAGCATTCACAACCAAACACTTGCATTGTGGTTGACTGTCTTACCTTATGGCTCACCAATATTTTAATGAGCGAGATGGATGAATCCGCTGCCATGAATTCGCCAGCAATGACCCTTGCCGATCATAAGCGTTTATTGTTGGCTGCGTTGGCCTCCGCTAAAGGCCAAGTAATTTTGGTGAGTAATGAAGTTGGGCAGGGCATAGTGCCATTGGGTGAGTTGAGTCGCCGTTTTGTCGATGAGGCGGGTTGGCTGCATCAAGAAATTGCTCAAGTTGCACAGCAAGTCACCATGGTGATTGCTGGTTTACCTATGCGCTTAAAATAACAGATAAGAGATATGATTATGACACATACCCATGCACCGGCATCGGCTTCAATTTGGTGGCAAGCCGATTGTTTGGCGATTAACGAAAAAGTAAAAGCCGAAGCGCAAGAACGTCAGCAGGTGTTAACCAAACCCCCAGGCTCTTTGGGTCGCCTAGAAGACGTTGCTATTACGTTGGCCAGTTTATACTGCGATGAAAGGCCGCATATTAAAAAGCCATTAATTACCATTTTTGCCGGTGATCACGGGGTTGTAGCTCAGGGTGTATCGGCTTTTCCGCAAGCGGTAACGGTAGAAATGATTCGGAATTTTGTTAACGGTGGTGCCGCGATATCGGTATTAGCCCGAATCAATCAAGCGCAACTGTCGGTGGTGAATTGCGGCACCGCATTTGATATCGATTTTGGTGATGATTACGACGCCCTTATTAGCAAACCCGTTGCCGGCGGAACCGCAGATTTGAGCTTACAAAGTGCAATGTCTAGCGAGCAATTAGCACAAGCATTAAGCATTGGCCGCGGAGTGATCGAACAAGCTAAAAAAGACGGAGTTGATCTCTTTATTGCCGGTGAAATGGGCATTGGTAATACGACTTCGGCAGCGGCATTAGGCTGTGCTTATTTGTCACAAACTCCGGCGATTATGACTGGCCGAGGAACGGGTATTGATGACGCCGCATTGAATAATAAAATCAAAGTGATAGAGCAAGCGCTGGCGCGTATTGATACAAGTGCGCTAACTGCTGACCAAGTGCTGCAAGAATTGGGTGGCTTTGAAATTGCCGCCATGGCAGGGGCTTATGTGCGTTGCGCGCAATTAGGTATTCCGGCACTTGTCGATGGTTTTATTACCACGGCTGCGGCACTGGCTGCCTGTAAAATGAACCCCGATGTACTTGATTGGTTGATCTTTAGTCATCAGTCTCAAGAGCAAGGCCACCAACATATGCTGAAAACGCTGGCGGCAAAACCCTTGTTGAATTTAGATTTACGCTTAGGAGAGGGCAGTGGTGCGGCAACCGCTTTGCCGTTATTGCGCCAAGCGTGTGCGCTGCACAACGAAATGGCGACTTTTGCAGAAGCTGCCATTAGCGAAAGTTGATTGGATAATAAGGATATTAACATGCACATGCCACCGACTTTTATTGATGTTATGCGACACGGTGAGCCCGAAGGTGCTTGCCCACAAGGGGGCACTATTTTACGCGGCAGTATAGATCATGCTCTTACCCAAAAAGGCTGGCGACAAGCTCAGCAACGCATTGCAGACTCTTCTGCTGACTGGGATGTGGTGGTGTCTTCGCCGTTAATTCGTTGCGCCGATTTTGCCGCTCAGCTTGTTGCTGATTATGACAAAAGTGCCGTCACTAAAACCCAGTTATCAAAGCAGCAGGCGGTGCATAAAAAAACACCGTTGTTGTTTATTCGTGATGCTTGGCGCGAGATACATTATGGCGATTGGGAAGGTAAAAGTACCCAAGCTATTTGGCAAGAAACCCCCGAACTAATGGAAAAAATGTGGCAAGCACCGCTTGAATTTTGTGCGCCTAATGGCGAGTCGGTTGTGGATTTTGGCCAGCGTATAGCGCACGCTTGGGATGAATTGTTGGCTGATTTTCAAGGTAAGCGCGTATTGTTGATATGTCATGGCGGGGTAATGCGTTTGTTGTTGCAGCAGCTGTTGTTATTATCGCCGCAAGGCATGAATCGTTTTGCCATTCCTTATGCGGCTATGTCTCGTTACCGAATAGATCATAGCCCAGTGAGTGATGCGGCCAATAAAGCAAAGCTGCAGCACTGGCCAAGTTTGATTGCTCATAGCGGTGACGAATACAGCGGTGAAGACTGTAGCGGTGAAGACAGTAGCGGAAAGGCGTTATAAACCCATGAAATCGATTCAAATTATTTGGTTTTCATTTTGGTACGCCATCGCTTTTTTAACCCGCATCCCTGCGGTTAATTTAACCAAGGCATTAAAAAACAATAACGCTGCCATTAGCCAAAATTCGTTGTATTTTTATCCGCTGGTGGGTGTTGTTATCGGCGTGATGGTGTTTTTTGTTTATGGCGTTTGTTCTTGGCAAGTGGGGCAATCTTCTACGCTGGGTTTGAGCAATCAAGTAGGTAGTTTTGACAGTGCTAGCGTATTAATTGCGGCATTAATGTTGGCCGCTTGGTCATTGATAACCGGTGGTTTACACCTTGACGGTTTGGCCGATGCCGCCGATGCATGGGTGGGCGGTTATGGTGATAAGCAGCGCACTTTAGATATTATGAAAGACCCAACAGTCGGCCCTATGGGGGTGATGTTGGTCGTATTGGTTTTACTCATTAAGTTTGCCGCCTTGGTCGTGCTGGTCGATAAGTTGAACGATTTCCTGATATTAGGGGCGTTAATTGCAATTCCTATGCTGGCGCGCTTTAGCATTTTACCGTTATTTTATTTTACCCCCTATGTGCGAGATAAAGGCTTGGGCAGCGATTTAAAGCGCTCAATTTCCCCTGTTATTTTAATGATGATAACCGCGATTTGTTCGATCTTTGCGGTGATATTATTGCAGCAAAAAGCGCTGTTGGTGTTGATCTTGTTTGTTGCTGTATTGCTTTGGGCGCGCAACATAATGACCCAGCGCATTGGCGGCACAACCGGCGATACCGCCGGTGCATTAATCGAAGTGCAAGAGGCGTTATTGCTAGCCGCTTTGGTGTTATGAGGCGTTAAACCTTGCCAAGGCGTGGGACAGTTTTTGCCAGTCAAAGTATTCTTCAACTGACGCTGCCAAAGCCTCTAAGCTTTGTTCGCGTAATACTCGATAATCAACGCGGTCAAACTCGCTATTGCCTGCCCATTGTAAAATGGCTTGTAGTGCTTCTGGTGTGTCCATTAAACCATGCCAGTAACTGGCCATGATTTGTTGGTCGTTCGATAGCAAGCCACATAGGTGCTGGGCGTCGTTATCAATAATCGAATGATGGTTGGTGTTACTGGTTGCCGTTGAATTTACAGTAGATAGCCCCGCATGAATTTCATAACCTTGGATATCACAAGGGGATTGGCCGGGTAAATTAAGTGTGCCAGTGACATTTTTTAGGGTTTTGTTGGGTAATAATTCAGTTTCAATATCCAGCCAACCAAAACCTTCACTATGGCCCGCAAGGCCTTCTATGCCTATGGGGTCATTGATGGTTTTACCCAGCATTTGCAGGCCCCCACAAATGCCTAAAATCTTACCGCCATAACGCAGATGTTTTTGTAAATAGGGCAACCAACCCTGCTGTTTAAGCCAATCCAAGTCAGCGCGGGTATTTTTAGAGCCAGACAAAATAACTAAATCGGCTGCGTGGGCGATCGCGGTATGGGTCACCGAAGGACCTACTAATTGCAAGTCAACCTGCGGATGAGCCGCTAGTGGATCCAGATCGGTATGATTACTAATACGAGGGTAGACAGGTACGACAACTTTTAAAGGAGGCTGAGTTGGGGTTGCCGCTGTTGTGTCTTTTTTAGTCGACGCCGATAAACTTACCGAATCTTCACTGTCTAAATGCAAGCCCATTAAATAAGGCAGCACGGCTAATACAGGCTTGCCGGTTTTTTGTTCTAGCCAGTTTATACCCGATTGCAACAAGCTGATGTCGCCACGAAAGCGATTGATAACAAAGCCGATAACACGGTTTTGTTCTGATTCAGACAAACAATTAAGCGTGCCTACAATATGAGCAAAGACTCCACCACGATCAATGTCAGCAATGATGATCACCGGGCAATCAACCGCCTCAGCAAATCCCATGTTGGCAATATCACGATCACGCAAATTAATCTCTGCAGGGCTGCCAGCGCCTTCAACCACAACCCAGTCGTATTGCTGTGTTAGGCGAGTGTGGGCATTTAGTACCGCTGCCATCGCTTCGGGTTTATAGTTGTGATACTCACGGGCTTGCATATTAATAACAGGCTTACCATTAATAATTACTTGGCAGCCCATATCGGATGTGGGTTTTAGTAACACTGGATTAAAATCGGTGTGGGGTTGCAAACGACAAGCTTGAGCTTGTAGAGCTTGAGCGCGGCCAATTTCTCCACCGTCGGCAGTAACGGCACTGTTTAATGCCATATTTTGAGGTTTAAACGGCGCGACCGAAATGCCTTTATTTGATAAGGCTCTGCCCAGTGCAGATACCAAGGTGCTTTTGCCAGCATCAGATGTAGTGCCTTGTACCATGAGCGTCAGTTTTTTCGGAAGCATAATAACGGTAAGCCTGTTAAAATTAAGACGTAAAACAATTGTGCCGAGTATATTACATAGCTCTACTAAGCGATGCATTGCACGTTGATATTTCTAAGGAGTTATCCGTTTTGTTGCTGAGTTTTTTTACCTTGTTGTTGGCCTTAGCTTTAGATTATCGTTTTGCTGAACCCCGTCGTTTTCACCCGCTGGTAGGTTTTGGCCGATATGCTGATCTAATCCAGCAAGCCCTTAACCGTTCAAGTAAAAAACGTGACCAATTTATAAGTGGCATTGTGGCCGTTTTGTTGGCTGTTACGCCCTTTGTTGGTTTCATCATTATTGTGCAACACTCAATGCCTGTGATTGTGAACCTTGTTATTGATGCAGTGCTGTTGTATTTGTGTATTGGCTGGGCCAGCCTGCAGCAACATGCTCGTGCTATTTCTGCAGAATTGCAGGTTAATCAGCTTGACCCAGCCCGAGAGCAATTAGGGCGTATCGTAAGTCGTGACACGCAGCAACTCGATAGCACCCAGATTTCTCAAGCCAGTGTTGAGAGCGTGTTAGAAAACAGCTCTGACGCCTTATTTGCCACTATTTTTTGGTTCATGATTGCTGGTGCAGAAGGCGCTGTTTTGCATCGTTTAGTAAACACCCTAGACGCCATGTGGGGTTACAAAACCCACCAATATTTATTCTTTGGTCGTTTTGCGGCACGTTTAGATGATGTGCTTAACTATTTTCCTGCACGTTTAACCGCCTACGGTTTTGTATTTTGTGCCAGCAGTGTCGAGCAAGGTAAAAAAGCACTGTCTTGCTGGAAATCCCAAGCCAAACAATGTGCTAGCCCAAATGGTGGCCCAGTAATGACCGCCGGAGCCGGTGCTTTAAATGTACAGTTAAGCGAAGGAGCCTGGTACAAAACCGATAACGGTACTGAATGGCAAGCTAAGCCAGAAATGGGCTGTGGTGAACCGGCTCAGATGCAAACCATCATTGATTCGTTAGCGTTAGTGCAAAAAACATTGCTATTTTGGCTGCTTAGCCTTGGAGGGCTTGTTTTTGTTTTCTAGCTCCTATGAAAAGAATGGCCAACGTTCAGATAGCTTTTTACCCAATCATGGTGGAGCTTTAGCAGCGGCGGCTGAACATTTCGATATACCTTTAAGTGATTGGCTAGACATCAGTACTGGCATTAATCCTCAAGGTTGGCCCGTGCCTGCTATCCCGCCAGAAGTCTGGCAGCGCCTGCCTGAACGAGAATTAAATACTGCTAACACATCGGCAAACATCCGTTTAGAAACGATTGCTTTACAATACTATTTGCAAAACATCACCAATGCCAACCAACTCACCTCCGAAAATGTATTGTCTTGTGCCGGTTCTCAACAAGCCATTCGTTTGCTGCCTCACCTTTATCAAAAGCAATTAAGCGAAACTCCCGCGCGTCATAAGCCGGGAGTGACGGCTCACAGTGCCGCTAAGGTGTGGGTCACGGCAGGCAGCTTTAACGAACACGCTAAAGCTTGGGAGCAGCAAGGTCATCGTGTATGTCAGGTAGCGTGTGATCGCATCGCCCAGCTGTTAGTGCAGCAACCCGTAGATGTACTGATTTTAGTTAACCCCGATAACCCCAGTGGCCATAATTGGAATGCTGAGCAGTTAATTAAATGGTGGTCTATTTTGCAACGTCGAGGTGGCTGGCTTATTGTTGATGAAGCCTTTATGGACACAACTGCAGGACAAAGCTTAGTGCCTTTTGTGGAGCGTGAAGGCTTATTTGTATTGCGTTCGGTGGGTAAGTTTTTTGGCTTAGCCGGTATTCGCTTAGGGTTTATGTTTGCTGCTAAGCAATCGATTAAACGTGCCGACAAAATGCTTGGACCATGGGCACTGAGTCACCCTGCACAATATATTGGCAAACTGGCGTTGCAAGATAGCGAGTGGATCAAGCAGCAACAGCAGCAGCTTGTAGAAAGCAGTGAAAGGTTACAGTTACTGTTAAAAAAATACCTACCTTTTGCGGTTCATGGAACGCGGTTATTTAGCACTGTGTATTTTGATAGCGCCGAAAGACTTTTTAATCGCTTAGCAAAACAAGGCGTGTTAACACGCTACTTACCCGCAACGAACAAATCACAAGCCGCGTTACGCTTTGGCTTGCCAGCCAACAAAGAAGACAACTGGCAGCAGCTAGAAAGAGCGTTAGCCCAGGCCGTAGAAAAGCCCAATTTGTAATTTAAATCTTTAACGTAGACATAAACAGTAAATATTAATAGTGTGCAGTAATGGTGAGAAATAGTAGTGAGCAGTAATAGTGATAAATAAAGTGTTAAACATTAAATTTTTAAAAATAATTGCTGCTTTTGTCCTGCTGCAAAGCAGTATTCTTGCACCAACAGCGGTTGCCGATTTTCCAATAGTGCTGACTGACGACGATGGTACGCAGCATACGTTTAAGCAACCCGTTACCCGCATAGTCAGTTTAATGCCGCATGCTACCGAACTTCTTTTTGAAGTGAATGCCGAAGATCGTATTGTGGGGGCAGTGGATTATTCTGATTACCCCGAAGCAGCAAAAGCCATACCACGAGTTGGTGGCTACAGTGCCTTAAATATAGAAGCGATTATTGCGCTGCAACCCGAATTATTGATTGCGTGGCCAGAGGGCAATCGAAACCGTGAATTAGATCGTTTAAAAGCCTTGGGTATGAAAATCTTTGTATCTGATCCACGTAAGTTTTCAGACATAGCCAATGCTCTAGTGGCCTACGGTAAAATCACGGGTAACAACCAACAAGCTGAACAAGCCCAGCAAGCTTTTAATGAAAAGTTACAATTTTTGCGCTCAACATACAGCCAGCAAAGTAAAATCAGTGTTTTTTACCAAGTTTGGAATAACCCATTAATGACCCAAAACAGCAATACCTTTATTAGCCGTGCGATAGAGCTGTGTGGTGGTATTAATATTTTTGCTGATTTAGCCATGACTAATCCCCAGGTCAGTATAGAATCTATTTTAATAAAAAACCCTCAAGTCATTGTCGCCAGCGGCATGGGGGAATCGCGCCCAGAATGGTTAGACGATTGGCGTGCTTACGATACTCTGCAAGCCGTGCAAAACAATCACTTGTACCATGTTTTGCCAGATCTTTTACAGCGTCCCACCTCTCGCTTTTTGCAAGGTACTCAACAATTGTGTGAAGCTATCGCAAAAGCTCGGTAAGACATTAAAATTCATAGCTTTTTGCCCCGTCATTGTTCAAATCTTTAACTATACTGAATTCTAGCCAAGCAATATTTAGATAAGTTAAGGGATATTATGGACAGTTTCAAAGAAGTACACGACGACGATCCCATTGAAACAAAAGAGTGGGTTGACGCAATACATTCCGTTATCCGCGCTGAAGGCGTTGAACGCGCTCACTATTTAATTGAGCGTATCGCTGAACGTGCAACCAAAAGCGGCGCGCCTTTACCTTATGCGCTTAAAACCCCTTATCGCAATACTATTCCCCCCGAAGCAGAAGCACCATTACCCGGTGATATTTTTATTGAGCGCCGTATTCGATCGCTAATTCGCTGGAATGCCTTGGCTATGGTAAGCCGAGCTAACCAAATTAATGCTGGTGATTTAGGCGGCCATATTTCCAGTTTTGCTTCTAGCGCTACTTTATATGATGTGGGTTTTAACCATTTTTTTAGAGCGCCTAATCCTAATAGCAAAGAAGCCCCTTTGGGGGATTTGATTTATTATCAAGGTCATGTATCCCCTGGCATTTATGCGCGCTCTTATCTAGAAGGGCGCTTTGATGAAAAAGATTTGGAATCGTTTCGCCGAGAAGCAATAAAACCGGGCTTATCATCTTATCCTCACCCTAAATTGATGCCCGATTATTGGCAATTTCCTACTGTATCTATGGGTCTAGGCCCTCTACAAGCGATTTACCAAGCACATTTTATGCGTTACTTATCGGCTCACGGTTTAGTGCCTCGTAAAGGCCGTAAAGTGTGGGCGTTTTTGGGCGATGGCGAATGTGATGAACCAGAAACTTTGGGCGGAATATCGATGGCTGGCCGCGAAAAATTAGAGAATCTAATTTTTGTGGTTAACTGCAACTTGCAAAGACTCGACGGGCCTGTTCGGGGCAACGGTAAAATTATTCAAGAGTTAGAGAGTGAATTTCGTGGCGCAGGTTGGAACGTAATTAAAGTGGTTTGGGGGCGTTTTTGGGATCCTCTACTGGCCAAAGATCGTGAAGGCTATTTGCAAAAACGTATGGATGAAACCGTAGATGGCGAATTCCAAAATTATAAAGCCAAAGGCGGCAAGTACACGCGTGAACACTTTTTTAATAAATACCCAGAATTAAAAGAATTGATCAAAGATATGTCTGATGAAGACATATACAAGCTAAATCGTGGCGGTCACGATCCTTACAAAGTATTTGCTGCGTACCAACAAGCAATGAACCATAAAGGCCAGCCTACGGTTATTTTAGCGCACACCGTAAAAGGTTATGGCATGGGGCCAGAAGCCGAAGCGCAAAACCCAACCCATTCGGTTAAAAAGCTCGACTTTAATAGTTTAAAAGCATTTCGTGATCGCTTTGATGTGCCAATTCGTGATGAAGATTTAGAAAAACTGCCTTTCTATCGCCCAGCAGAAGATAGTCCAGAAATGGTTTATCTAAGAAAGCAGCGCGAAAAATTAGGCGGTTATATGCCAGTACGCACCGAAAATTGGCAGGCCTTAAAAGCGCCAGAGCTAAGCAGTTTTAAAGGGCAGCTAGACGGTAGCAAAGAGCGCGAAATATCTTCAACTATGGCATTTGTGCGCATTTTATCGCAATTGGTAAAAGACAAATCTTTAGGTGAACGAGTGGTTCCTATCGTGCCCGACGAAGCCAGAACATTTGGTATGGAAGGTATGTTTCGTCAACTAGGGATTTACTCATCAGGGGGGCAGCAATATGAGCCCGTTGATTCTGGCCAAATGATGTATTACCGCGAAGATAAAAAAGGTCGAATTTTAGAAGAGGGCATCAACGAAGCCGGTGCGTTTGCGGCTTGGATGGCTGCGGCAACATCATACAGTACCAACAGTTTAGCCATGGTGCCTGTGTATGTTTTTTATTCGATGTTTGGTTTTCAGCGTATTGGTGATTTGGCTTGGGCTGCCGGAGATATGCAAGCTCAAGGGTTCTTAATTGGCGCAACGTCTGGCCGCACCACACTCAATGGCGAAGGCTTGCAACATCAAGATGGTCACAGTCATATTTTGGCCTCTACTATTCCTAATTGTGTCAGTTACGATCCGACTTATGGCTATGAACTAGCAGTAATTATGCAAGATGGCTTGTATCGGATGTATGAGAAAAAAGAAAAGGTGTTCTACTACATCACCACAATGAATGAAAATTATGCGCACCCGCAAATACCAGAAGGTGTTGAAGAAGGCATTCGTCGTGGTATGTACCCATTAAAAACAGTCGGCGAAGCTGCGCAAGACCATAGCAATTGTATCCAGCTTTTAGGTTGTGGCTCGATCTTAATTCAGGTTCAAAAAGCAGCTGATTGGCTGGCTGAAAAAGGCATATGCTCGCAAGTTTGGAGCGTTACATCTTTTAATGAATTACGACGTGATGGCTTAAGTTGTGAGCGCCAGGATTATTTATCGGCGGGTGATCAAATTGAAATTCCGTACGTAACAAAGACACTCGATGTAACTGCTGGGCCTATTATTGCAGCGACCGATTACATGAAAGCCTATGCTGATCAAATTCGGCCTTATATCCCAAAGGATCGTCAATACAAGGTACTAGGTACCGATGGTTTTGGCCGTAGTGATACTCGTGAAAATTTACGTTATTTCTTTGAAGTTGATTGGCAGCACATTGCTTGGGCTGCTCTTTATGAACTGAAAAAACAAGGTGATTTAAGCGACGACGTGTTAACAGCGGCTCGGCAAGAATTAGCGATTAATCCTGCAAAACCAGACCCTTTGTACAGCTAGGTAAGGATTGAAACGATGACAGTTGAAACAATAGCCGTCCCTGATTTGGGCGGCGCAGAACAAGTAGAAGTGATTGAGTTATTAGTTAATGTGGGTGAAGAAGTCGATGCAGAACAGTCCATATTAACCCTAGAAACAGATAAAGCCTCTATGGAAATCCCAGCGGGTAAAGCTGGGCGCATAGAAAAAATATTACTGACATTGGGTGACAAGGTATCAACAGGGGATGCCATGATAGAAATGACCCTGTCAGAAGGTGGTAATCAGCAACAAGGTATTGACGAAAATAGCGCAAGCAGTGAAGAATCTGAAGCAAAAATAGAATCTAGCCAAGAAGCAAAGCCAGAAAATAACCCAGAACTAGAAAATAACTCAGAGATAGAAAAAAACTCAGAGATAGAAAAAAAATCGACCAAACCCCCTACAGAAATTTCTGACAATGCCGATAGCGTTAATAGGCTAGAGAAAACAGGAGTTACTCATGCAGGGCCCTCGGTACGAAAACTAGCCCGTGAGTTTGGAGTTGATTTAGAGTTAGTAAGCGGTACAGGAATTCGTAATAGAATCACCAAAGATGATTTGCAAGATTATGTTAAATCAACTTTGCAAAACACAGCTGGGGCGGGTGCAGGGTTACCAAAAGTTGCAGAGGTCGATTTTAGTAAATTTGGTGAAGTAGAAAGCCAAGCCCTAAATAAGATTAAGTTGGCAACAGCCAAGAACATGACAGCCGCTTGGCTAAACGTGCCACAAGTAACACAGTTTGACCAAGCAGATATTACTGAACTAGAGGTTTTTAGAAAACAGGTGAACGCATTGCCAGATAACCTGCAAAAGTTATCGGCAGTCCCATTTGTTATGAAGGCCCTAGCTGTGGTTATGAAGGAGTTTCCACAATTTAATGCATCGTTAGCGGCTGATGGCCAAGCATTAATTATGAAAAAATACATCCACATTGGTGTGGCGGTGGATACTCCAAAAGGATTACTTGTGCCAGTAATACGTGACATAGATCACAAAAGTGTTACAGAAATAGCACAAGAACTTAACGATAAAGCACATAAAGCACGGGCGGGTAAGCTAGGATTAAAAGACATGCAAGGTGGCTGTATTAGTGTGTCGAGCTTAGGCGGCATTGGAGGTACAGCATTTACCCCGATTGTTAATGCCCCCGAAGTAGCCATTTTAGGCTTATCACGTGCTGAAATGAAACCAGTGTGGAATGGTAGTGAATTTGTACCTAAGCTTATGTTACCGCTATCGTTATCTTATGATCACCGGGTGATTGATGGGGCTGAAGCAGCCCGATTTAGTCAGCGACTCGTTGCTTTATTAAGCGATATAAGACATTTGCTACTTTAGATTGAAGTTTTGGACATTAATTAATGAATTTTATTTAATAGTGATCTAAAAATTATTTAACCGTGTAAATTACATGATCTTCTTCTTGAAAGAAGTCGCTAAAAAGCAGGTGACTAAAAACCTGCTATAAGAAAGAAGGACGGACATTATGTTAAAGAAGTTGTTATGGCCCGCTATGAAACTTATGGGCCGACTAAGTTATGCTGCTAAGTTTGGATTAATCAGCTTTTTATTCATGGTCCCTTTGGTTTTTTTGAGTGGTCAGGTATTTTATGATTCTTATCAAAGCCTAGAAAAAACTGAAAGTGAATTGATAGCCGTTAATAATATTCAACATATTATGAGTGTTGTTTATGCCCTAGAAGATTACCGAAATTATGCTGCACCAGCTGTCTTTAAACCCGATGATGAGCTTATTGCTCGTGTTAAAAGCTATCGTTTAAATGTGGATAATCAGCTAAAAAAAGCCATGTCCGCCATTGAAAACGAAGAGCTAAATCAGCAGCTTGATATGTTTAAGAAAAGCCAATTTGACAAGCTTAGTACTGAGGGCGAAGCCAGATTGACAACAATGCCTGATCAATACAAAAGCTATCAATCA
This sequence comes from uncultured Thalassolituus sp., assembly GCA_913061435.1. GTDB lineage: Bacteria > Pseudomonadota > Gammaproteobacteria > Pseudomonadales > Oceanobacteraceae > Oleispira. Next base: position 14,085 of record CAJXUK010000033.1, read on the forward strand.
GTGATGGACCAACTGTATTTAATTATTAATCAATACTCTCAAAACACCGGTTTAGCACTAGATTCTGACCCAGAAATACAACAACTATTATTAATTTCTCAAGTCAATATGCCAATCATACGAAATGCGGCTGGTATTGGCTACGCAGCTAGTATCTACGCAATGATTGAAAAATATTTGCAGTCCGCTACCTATGATTTCTTGAATGATATATACGACCAAATGTCGGTTGCAATACCAGATATAGAATTAGTAAACACAAACCTAGAAGGGCTTAAATTAATCAATATTGCCGAACAGGCGAAACTCGCCAGTGAAGGCATGATTGATATCCAGATGAAATTAGATGAAGAAGTGATAGCTGCTACTCGAGTCACAATCGATTGGATAGATATAGAAACTGCGACCCAAAATAAAATTCAAGCATTGCGTGATATCGATAACTTGCTTCTTCCTTTAATCGCTCAAAAATTACAGCAAAGATTAGACGGTCAAACGGCTCAAATGACACAAACAGCATTAGTATTACTGGCCGTGCTGTTGATTATTGTTTATTTGTATTCAGCCTTTTTCTTATCGGTACAAGACTCCATTGCACGTTTTTTTAGAGCAGCGCAAAAAATTGCTAAAGGTGATTTAACACAGGTTATTCGCTTTGAGGGTAAAGATGAAATGGGTCAGCTACGCGATGCGTTTAACGAAATGACCTCAGAGGTAAGAGGCATTTTATCAACCGTAAAAGATACTGCCGAAAGTGTTGGTGAAAAAGTATTGTCGGTTGAAACGATTGCCAATAACAGTCGAAATTCTGTTAATACCCAAATGGTGCAAACTGAACAAGTAGCGACCACTATTAGCTTGATGTCGGAACGCGCCATAACTGTAGTAACCATGGCAGAAGACGCTGAAAAAGCCGCTTTATCGGGTGCTGATCGCTCATTGCAAGCAGGTAAAGTAGTAAATAATGTGATTTCGGATGTTCAACAGTTATCTGCAGAAATGAAAAACTCAATGGAAGCAGTAAACCGTTTAGCCGATAACTCAACTAACATCAGTTCTATTCTTGGGACAATTAAAGGCATTGCTGAGCAAACCAACTTATTGGCACTTAACGCCGCTATTGAGGCTGCACGTGCGGGTGAGCAAGGTCGAGGTTTTGCGGTTGTTGCCGACGAAGTAAGAACACTTGCTAGCCGTACTCAAGATTCAGCACAAGAGATTGACGGGCTTATTCAAGAGGTTCAACAAAACATTCAGCGCGCGGTAGACACGATGGAAATTAACCGCAAAATGGTTAGTAAAACCGTCGACAGTTCTGGACAAGTAGGTGAAGCATTAGAAAGTATTCAAGGCAGTATGGAAGAGATTCAGAAAAAGACTTTAGAAATTGTTTCTTCTGCCAGTAGCCAGCAAGAAGCGGCTAAAGCTCTGGATAACAACTTATCGGTTATTCGTCAGCAGGGCGAAGAAACAGTGGATAATGTTGAAGGAACAGTAACTGCGGTGCATCAAACACAATCACTGACTCAATCATTAACAGAAAGAGTTGAGCGCTTTAAAGTGTAACGGAAGTCAACAAATTAAAGCGACCAAGAAGCCTACACGTTAGGCTTCTTTTGATTGAGTATGGCGGCTTTTCCACAACACTTCTTGGCCGCCATTTTGTCTTGCAATATCCCTTGCTAACACAAAGAAAAAGTCCGACAAACGGTTTAAGTACTGAACCGCTAAAGGATTCACCTCGTTCCCCGCTTCGGCTTCTTCATTAGCTAATTCTACAATGGCACGTTCTGCTCTACGGCTAACACTTCTAACCATATGGCAATACGACGCCGCCTTGTTACCACCGGGTAAGATAAAATCTTTAAGTGGTGGTAAGGCTTCGTTAATATCCACTAACGCATCTTCAACGCCTTCTAGCATACTCGGTGCTAAAGCTTTATAGCCTGGCACACAGAGTTCGCCACCTAAATCAAACAAGTCATGTTGGATTTGGCTAAGCACTGTTTGATGCGCATCGTTAGCGTCTAACTCAGCGGCTAAAACACCCACCCAAGAATTTACCTCATCGACTTCGCCGATCACGTGAATGCGAGTAGAGGTTTTGCTAATCCGACTACCATCACCTAAGCCGGTTTCGCCTTTGTCACCTGTTTTGGTGGATATTTTTGATAGACGGTTACCCATGAGATATTCCTTAATAATAAATAAACGTTGAGTATAGCGGGTATACGCAACGTTTATTGCTACAGTTTTATGATTCAAACAGTTTACTTGATTATTATTGAACCGTTAAAAATTCAATGTGCTTAACTGGCATTTCAAGTTTGATAAATTCACCACTAAGGGTATTAGTATCTGTGTCTAGAACATAAATACCTGGGTTATCAGCATTGGCAATACCTAACCATAAGCGATCATTGGCATCGATGTTAATGTCGCTGATTTCTTTGCCATCAATTTCTGAAACTGTATTTAATAAACTAAGTGCACCAGATGATGGATTAATAATAGCAATTTTAGACGTGTTTGGATTTGGCCAACCAGCTTCAATACTCAGCGTAGCGTAAGCTAGTTGATCACTAACGACCGCAACATCACGAACGTGGTAATACGTATTATTATCAGGGTCATTTAATTCAGGGAAGCTAGTGTCACCTATTAAAGCAGTGACTGCATAAGTAGTGGTGTCAATCTTGTCCAGGCCACCGGTATCACTGCCGTAGTCGCCACGGCCTGTTGCGTAGATAAAGCCATTATGCTCTACTATGGTGAAAGTGTTAGTCGCACTTAAAGGAATGCCTTTTAAACCACTTTGCTGAGGATTGGTATCCACTTCTTCATTATTATCAAGATCTATCACAGCGATATAGGGCTGATTAGGAGAAAAATCTAAGCTAAGGCGTTGCATGGCGACAAATAAATGGTTGTTAACGATCACAGCATCTGACATACGAGGATACTTCGCACCAGAAAATGTATAAGCACTTAAGTCTATTTCTGCTTTTACAAAACCTTCGTAAGTTGAAGCACTTGGATCGACTTGCAATACCTTGGCGCTGCCATAATTGATCAGGTAGCCATTAGTTTCTGTTTGTTGAACTAATTTATAAGTATTTGCTGAGTCATCACCTGAATAGTTTGTACTATAAGACCACTCTGCTGCATCGACGCCTTTAGTTGTATCGTACTTATCAATGCTATCAATATTAAATGCACCTATATGGTACAAATAATTGTTATAAGTTGAAATGGCAAAGTCTGATTTATCTTTGATGAGTAAGCCGTCTGTTGCGGTTCTATCACCCAAAATATTACCCACAGCAACTTGAGAGCTGCTGTAATCAGCGGCGCGCATCTGCACAGCATATGAATCTTCAGTAATTTTAAAACTGGCTTTTTTATTATCGTCTCCACCACAACCTACTAGTAGGCTGGCTGCGATAAATAGGGATGCTATTTTTTTCATATGTTTCTCTCTTGGTTTTTTAGTTTGATTAATTTATTAATATTTAAGTTATTAAAAGTCATAACGCGTAAAAACCATCCATTGCCTACGTGTGGCAGGGCGGTTGGTAAAATCGTTATACTTAATATCGGCTAGATTTTTTAAACGAGCGCCTAAAGACAGCTGCTTATATTGATATTGGTAGTTCACATCGATGATGTGGTTATGATCACCTTGAATAAGGTTGCTGCGGTCGATATAAAGATCGCGCCTAAACTGATTAATGATTTCAAGGTTGTGACGCTGTATGTTAAGCCCAGTGATGAGACTAAAGCTGTTGTGATAAATGCCGGCAATTTGTTGGTCGTCAAACGATTTCACTTTATTATCAACGGTCGTGCTGCGATATATATCGGCAGATACTTGGTTATAAAAATAATCGTTCTGATACTTCCACTGTAATTCTATGCCAGAAAGATAGGCTTCTTTGCTGTTTTCATAGCGGCCTATACCTCGTGAGTCATAAACTGGAATAATAGCGTTTTCAAGTTCTCGATAAAAAATAGCGCTGTTAACTTGATTTTGTTTATTGATCCGATACAGATTGTCGATACTGTAAGTAATGCTTCTTTCGTCTTCTAAATCTGGGTTGCCTAATAGTAGCCCACGATCACCAAAAAGCTGGAAAAGGCTCGGGTGACGATTGCTTTTTTTAATGCTGAAATGCGTATCGATATTAGTGGTTAACACTGAATATTTAAGATTGTAACCAGTGAATGATTGTGAATCTTTTTCTGCCTGACCTTGTTTATTGCGCAACTGGTTTTGACTGCTGGTTTGTGTTTTATAAACATCTACACTGACTTGTTGGTTGTGTTTATTATTCGACCAGCGTGACCCCAATAATAGTTTATTACCCTGTTGGTCGGCCACTTGATCACAATTACCCTGTGGCGTGACGCATAAAAAACTATCAGAATCGTCTAGGTATTTGCTGGTATAGCGTTCTTCAAAAACAGACGCCTGTGCTAAAAATTGCCATTGTTGTAACCGTAACTTTGATTGCCACTGAGCTTCCGAGCGCGATTGTACGAATTTATCGTTGTCGGTCCCTAAACCAATAACACCTTGTTTATCTTGATAGTTTTCATCGCTGGTTTGATGAAACAACTGCCAATTATGCTGGCTCAAAAACTCCTTTTTATTGTGCTTATGGTCAAATGAATGTTCACCTTGTAACGACAAGGTTAAATCTTCTTGGCTTAGAAACGCGTCATTCTTGTCTGAGTTACGAAAATAATCAGGAATGTTTTTATTTTGTTTGTTGTAACGAATGCGCGCGGCAATGTCTTTATATTTTTGCACCAACTGAATACTAGAGCGTTCAAATTCAGCATTTTTTAAGGTTTGTTCTTGATCTCTATTTTGAGGGTTGTTGATTGGGCTGGGTACCGGAAAATCATAATCATTAGCGCTTTGCTCGTGGTCAAGTTGAACACTAAGTCCCGATGTTAACGGGCTACTAAAAGACGTTGCATAGGTTTTTTCAGAACCCGCATTAATACTAAGACTAGGGCGTTCTTCGCCTTGGCGAGTAATAATATTAATCGTGCCGCCAATCGCTTGGTCGGCCAAATCAAAAGAGCTACCTGAACGACTTATCTCAATCGCTTCGATTTGGTTCAACGGAATTGTATTAAGGTCGTAACCACCAAATTGGCTGTTGTTGGCTTTAATACCGTTGATTAATAAAGTTGTTTGGCTAGAGTTAGCGCCACGGATAGAAATTAAAGCAGGATTACCTAAACCACCGGCCTGTTGCACTTGTAAACCATTTTGTTGCTGTAAAAAGCTGGCAAGGTTCTGATAGCGGTTAATAAATGATTCGCGCTCAAAGACTTGGTAGTCAGCATTCATTAGAGACGATTTATGAGCTTCCACAGTTACATTGTCCAGCACAAGGCTTTCTTTAGCATTGCTGTACATAGCATGACTTACTAACCAAAAAGCTAGTAATGGAATTACGATTTTATGGCGCATATATTCACGTATTGAGTGACTATTATGCAGAGGGGCATAGAACGAACAAACAATCATCGTCAATGTCGCCCTCCGCAACATTAGAATCTATAGCAAATAGGCCGGTATCCGGGCTGACGGCTTGGAACTGTTGTTCCGCTTATTGCACCTTCCCATAGGCTCGATCTTGTTGATATTTAAAGTAAATATTAAAAAGAGAGCACCACAGTGGCATAAAACAATAAGTTAAGCCGATCACCGTTGCGGGGGCAGCGTTGGATTCGTATGCGTAGCAGTGACTTACCAAACTTCCCGTTTAACTGCTGAATAAGAATACTCAGCAGCACCTAAATGAGCGCGTAGGGTAGTGGTTATTTATGAAAGGGTCAAGACATACCGTTAGGATTATGATTAGACATTGGTCTATTGGGTAAGCGTATGGTGAAACAAGAACCTTGGTCGGCTTTGGTTGTTATCTCAAGTTGTCCGTTGTGGTGAGCGGTTATAATAAAGTAAGACACAGGCAAGCCTAAGCCGGTACCCGCACCCACGTCTTTGGTGGTGTAAAACGGTTCTAAAATACGACGGCGAGTTTCATCACTCATGCCAGGGCCGTTATCTTTTATGGTGATAAAAGTATTGTCTGCGTCTTGTGAGACTGTTAATTGTATTTTAGCTTGCCAATTAGCATCTTTAAATTCTAGATTGGTGGTGTGCAGTGCTTGCGCGGCATTTTGCAAAATGTTCAGAATGACTTGCTCAATTTCCGAAGGAATACAGTACAAGGTTTCATCATTACCAACCGAGTTTACTTCTAGCTCAACCGCTTGCAGATTTAAATCCGCATTGGCGATGGTTAATGATCTTTCAATTAAATCTTTTAGTTTTATTTCATTTAATTGTTGCTGGCTACCGCGTGAAAATTGCAACATGTTAGAAACAATAACCGCCGCTCTTTCTCCAGCATCTTTAATGTTTGCAATAAACTTATTAATGTCACGCTGATCTAAATAACCGTTCATGGCGGTTAAATCTAATTTATGTTCCCGTGCAATTTTTTGGTTAATATCATTATCGGCTTGCAGGCGTCTTTGTACGTTTTGAATACTTTGTAAAATAGCTCCAAGTGGGTTGTTAATCTCATGCGCCATTCCCGCAGCAAGACCACCAACCGAGCGCATTTTTTCTGTTTGCATCATCACTTCTTCCATTTTTTCACGCTGTGTGATGTCGTCAATACGAATTACCAATCCCTTCAAATGCAAATCTTCTAGCGGATATATAGCAATGTCAGCAGGAAAAAACGCATTGGGCAAAGTGAGCGTAATGCGCTCTAGTTTGTTGGTGATGTGTTGTTCTAAACTTTGTTTTAACAGGTGCTCAAACTGCTGAATTTGTTTGATGTAGTGAGTGATTTTTTTACCCACTAATGGCCGTTTGTCTTGTGCTAACCACTCTGCAGCTTGCTGATTACACTGAATAATAAAACCGTGTTGATCTAAGGTGAATAATGCTGATGGCATAGAATCTATAATGCTATCAAGAAAACTCTGGGTGTGAGTTAACTGGTTTTCTACCGATTTTCTAATGGTAATTTCTTGTTCTAACTGCTCATTCACTTTGCGTGTTTCATTCGATAAACGTAGCGCTTTTAGGCGCGATCTTTCGGCTTTTTCTTTTTCTTGTTTTAGTACACCTTCGCGATTTTCACTAATAACAATCAGCTGGTTGAGCTTTTTGCCTAATTGCCTAGTATCGGCGTCTTTTAAATCAAAGCGAATGCGTTGGTTTGGTCTAGCTTGAAGTTGTTCAATGGTTGTTAACATATTTTGAAAAGGCTGCTTTTGCCAATAACGAATGCGTGCGTATAAAAATAACAAAAGCAGAGTAGAAAGTGCGACAACTAACAGCGTGGTTGAGAAGGTATCAAGGTAAAAAAACTCAGGCAGTGCAACGTCGGTTAATATCACCAATTGAATAACCTGTAAGCCATTATGTTTGCTGAGTGGGTAAACCAGATGATTGTCTTGTGATACGAGCTCAGCAAAGAAATTTTGTGGTAATCTTTGCGAACAATTTTTAGAGCAGGCATATATTATGCGTTGCTTATCTGAGTTATAAATTGCAATTTCTTGAATTTGAAAGTGTTTTACTAGAGTATTGGCTAAAGCTTGTAAGCCCTCTGTATTGCTAGGCTGTTGGCTATATTGCAGTTGAAATACATCAGCAAATGAGCGTGTGACTTCTGGGGCAAGATGATCACGGCCAACTCTATCAGCTGCATTGATGTAAGATAAAGTGGCCAGCAGCATTATCATAATGCAAGTTAAAACGGTCGCTATAATAATCTTTTGGCGAACAAGTAGCGCAGATAGTTTCATCGTACTTGCTGCTTTATGAGATCAACTAATTGCTGATTCGTCGTTAATGTTAAGTTAACAGCTTTAGCTTGGGTAACTAAATACCCGTTGATATAGTCAATTTCAGTTTCATTTTGATTGCGAACATCTTGCAGCATCGATGACACATTGTTAGCTGTAGTTAATGCGACTTGTTTAGCGCGCTCAAATAGTGAAAAGCTTAATGGCCAGTTAAGCGTTTGGTAGCAAGATTCCACCTCGGTACAAACGCTTTGCAAATCCTGTAGTGCTTTATCTTGGCTCAACAAATCTCCGTTTCTGCAATTATATTTTACGGTTAAGGCATTAATTGCGGCATTAATCGCAAGTTTATCGAGCAATACTTGGCGAATATTACTGCTATTTTGGTGGTCACCACTTAACTTATCCAGTGCCAATAGCAAAGGTTTCTTTGGACCACTGAAATAACCCCATTGCGTAATGCCACGGCCAGCATGATGAATATGATGACGATTGATTCTGTTGGCACCCTCAGTCGTCGAAACAGCGAAAAGCGTATTGTTAGGAAACAGCTGCTTTACTTGATCGTGTTGGCCAAAACCATTTTGCACAATAACAATTTGAGTCTCTTTGCTAATAGCACTTTGCCATTGTTTTAACGCAGCCAGTGTTTGTGCGGCTTTCACACATACCAATACCATATCCAAAACCTGATCATTCCATGCTGGCAGGGCAAACTGTTGTGTTTGCGAATCTGATTCTATAGCAAAATGAAAAAAGTCTTGCTCACCTTGTATCAATGCAAAGCGTTGGCAAGAAAGGGGGAGTTGGCTGGAAATTAAGCAGCCAATGGCACCCATTCCAATAATCCCTACAGAAACTGTGGGTGATGATGGTTCGTTTAATATAGACATTACAAAATTATACGTCATTTATGTAGGTTATATGAAGGCTATATTAGCGCTCGCGCACTGGCTTAATTGCCAGATACACGGTTATTAGGTATATAATGACACTAATAATAATTTATCAGGAGTGGGTTATGCCATCGTTTGACATAGTATCAGAAATTGAAAAGCACGAAGCGCAAAACGCTGTAGATTCGGCAAACAGAGAAGTTAAAACACGCTTCGATTTTAAAGGAGTTAATGCGACTTTTGAGCTAAAAGATAAAGAAGTGATAATAACGGCAAACGAAGAATTTCAGATCGAACAAATGAAACCCATGCTAGAAACCAACTTAATCAAACGTAAGATTAAAGTGTCGTGTTTAGAATATGGAAAATTAATAGGTGCGGGTAAACAGGTGAAAATGGCGGCTACGTTACGCCAAGGCATTGATAAAGACTTAGGTCGTATTATCAATAAAAAAATTAAAGAAAGTAAAATCAAAGTAACCTCGGCAGTGCAAGGCGAAATGGTTCGAGTAACCGGCAAAAAACGCGATGAATTACAGCAAGTTATGCAAATGCTAAAAGCCGACGAAGAGATCGAGCTGCCATTGATGTTTAAAAACTTTAAAGACTAGCTTTCGTTATACTCGCTTTCGTAATTAATAGTGAGCAAACTTGGCCCCCAAAAGATGAAGCAACGGCTTCATCTTTTTTTTAACTTAAAGAGTGGTTATTGTTACTAGTTACATTCTTTGCCGTCGTTTGTCGCATGAAAAGTCTTATCCAAACGCAACATAGCAATTAAAAATAGAACCGGAATACCCAATAAAAAAGTAATAATAAAAAAGTTAGGGTAGCCAACTGCGGTTACCATAGAACCGGAATAGCCTCCTAATATTTTGGGAAATAAAGTCATAGTCGAACTGAAAATAGCGTACTGCATCGCGGTAAACGATATGTTTACCAAACTCGAAAGAAAAGCCACAAAAGCGGTAGTAGCAATACCCGCAGATAAATTGTCGGCAGCGATAACCAAATACAGCACTTCTATAGAAGCCGAACCATTAGCCAGCACCATAAATAACAAGTTAGTTAACGAAGACAGCAAAGCACCAATAAATAAGGCCGGTATAATTCCGACTTTTAAAGCAATTAACCCGCCTAAAAACCCACCGGCCAGCGCCATAATCAAACCAAAGGTTTTCACCACAGCAGCAATATCCGTTTTAGAAAACCCCATGTCGCTGTAAAAAACGTTTGATATCACACCCAGCACAATGTCGGATATTCTATAAAGAGAAATCAGCGCCAATAACAGCAGTATTTGGCGGCCAGAATAGCGCTGAAAGAAATCCTGAACCGGCGATATGTAAAAATAATTCAATAACTTGGGGTTGGTAAAGCCAGATGCACTAATGGTTTTAGCAATTAATAAAGCCACACAAACCCCCACCGTTAACCTTAAACCTTCAATTAAAATAGCGGCTAATTCAGTATTATTAGCCAGCTTTGCTAAGTTAATTTTTAACTGCTGGGTAATATCTGCACTCAGATAAAAAACACCTACAAAACCCATAACCGCAATAATAAAAGTAACCAGTAATGCCCCGTGATCACGATAGGAAAATAGAGAATTCAAATCGATCTTTTTGGATACAGGCTCAGGAATAAAAAAAGTTGTAATTAAGCCAGAACACATAAGAGCGGCCATCACCAAATAAGACGTGCGCCAAGCCGAATAATTGTAGCTTGCCATGCTAGAGCCAAAACTATCGGCTAAAAACAGAGCCCCAGCTCCTGCCGCAATAAGCCCAAGGCGGTAGCCTGTAATGTACATAGAAGACATTAAAGCTTGAACCTTTACACTACCGGATTCGATCCGATAAGCGTCAATCACAATGTCTTGAGTAGCAGAAGAAAACCCAAGTGCAACCGCCGCAATGGCCATAACCAGTAAGCCATTTTCCCCGTTTGCCGGATCAGTTAATGCCATTGCAACAATAGATAATAAAATAGCCATTTGCGAAAGCAGTAACCAAGAACGCCTTTGACCTAAGCGCTGGGTTAAAAAAGGAATAGGCATTGAGCCCACTAATGGCGCCCAAATAAATTTAAATGAATACCCTAAAGCCGCCCAGCTAAAGTAGGTGACTTCAGATTTATTAACTCCCGCTTCATTAAGCCAAAGTGATAACGATGAAAAAATCAAAAGTAACGGCAAACCGGCAGAAAAGCCAAGAAAAAGCATGCGAATAACAACAGGCTTCCATAAATAAGGAAGATAACTCAGCCAGTTTTGAGAATCAGAATTCAATACATGCTCTCTCTAATGCAAAATCTATAATTGTGCTCATTGTGCAACAGAATGGCGCAACCTGCTAATTGCATATCAACCTTCTCTTATTGATTGTTGTTATTGCTTATTTTACTGAATAAAAAACAACCAATTTTAAGGGTGCTGTTGAAATTTAAACAAACGCACCCATCTATTAAAGGCACTGAACTATGTTGCATAATAGGTTACATCTTCAACACATTTAGGAGGCACGATGCCTTTATTAGTTATATTTATCATTATTCCTTTAATAGAATTAGCCGTCATTTTAAAAGTTAACAGCTTCATCGGCATCGGCTGGACTCTAGGATTAATTGTTTTAACTGCATTTGTCGGGGTTAAATTACTTCGCCAGCAAGGGTTAAGCACCCTGTTGCGAGCTAACCAAAAAATGCAACAAGGACAAATACCAGCCCAAGAAATGGCAGAAGGATTTTTATTAGCCTTAGCAGGAGCCTTATTACTAACCCCTGGATTTGTCACCGATGCTTTGGGTTTTACCTTATTAGTGCCAGCAACCCGCAAAGCCCTGGTGGGCAAAGTGATTGCCTTTATTACCCCACGCATGATGTCTGGAAATGGCTTTCAGGCAACGGGTAGCTTTCAGACAGGCGAGTTCAAAGACGTATATACGCAAGAACCCACACAGCCAAACACAGAGCAAGCAAAAATTACCGTTATTGAAGGCGAGTACACAAAAGAAGATAAGTAATATTTTTAAATTTTACTGTTGAAATTCAGCCGTAAGACCTCATTAAATAACCATCATTTTTTTTCAGAGACCCTAACCTAAAATTCTGGGCCTCTATTTTACCTCATAGATGAAAATTGGAGAGACAAGTACATGAAAATTCGTCCACTACACGATCGTATTGTTGTTCGCCGTAAAGAAGAAGAGCAAGCAACCGCAGGTGGAATTATCCTTCCTGGCGCAGCAGCTGAAAAACCAAACCAAGGTGAAGTTGTGGCTGTGGGTACTGGCCGTATTCTTGAAAATGGTTCTGTACAAGCGTTAGCCGTAAAAGAAGGCGATACCGTTGTTTTTGGAAAATACTCTGGCCAAAACACCATCGACATTAATGGTGAAGAGTTATTGATTTTGAATGAAAGTGATGTATACGGCGTTTTAGAGGCATAACTCAAGCGTTAACAATCAGCATGAAGTGTTTGTGTAGCAAATGTGAGAGACAGGAGTCGAGCCCAAGGCTACAGGGAAGTATTTACGCCGTTTTGCGGAATAAATACTTCATGTTGATGAATATGAAGTTATTCGTATAGAAATAATTAAACAAATTTAAAGGAAAGAAAATGGCTGCTAAAGACGTATTATTTGGTGATAACGCACGCGCTAAAATGTTGGCGGGTGTAAACATTCTTGCCGACGCGGTAAAAGTTACTTTAGGCCCTAAAGGTCGTAACGTTGTTTTAGAAAAATCATTTGGTGCACCCACGATCACAAAAGACGGTGTATCTGTTGCGCGTGAAATCGAACTAAAAGACAAGTTCGAAAACATGGGCGCACAAATGGTTAAAGAAGTAGCTTCGCAAGCGAACGACCAAGCGGGTGACGGCACCACAACGGCTACCGTACTGGCTCAAGCCATTATCAACGAAGGCTTAAAGTCGGTTGCTGCGGGCATGAACCCAATGGATCTAAAGCGCGGAATCGACAAAGCCACAGCTGCTGTTGTAGAAGCCATTAAAGAACAGTCTCAGCCTTGCTCGGATACGAAAGCCATCGCGCAGGTGGGTACTATCTCTGCAAACGCCGACGAAACAGTGGGTCGTTTAATTGCAGAAGCGATGGAAAAAGTCGGCAAAGAAGGCGTAATTACTGTTGAAGAAGGCAAAGGCCTAGAAGACGAGCTAGATGTTGTAGAAGGCATGCAGTTCGACCGCGGCTACTTGTCTCCATACTTCATCAACAACCAAGAAAAAATGACGGTAGAGCTAGAAAACCCATTAATTCTATTGGTTGATAAGAAAATTGATAACCTACAAGAGTTGTTACCAATTCTTGAAAACGTTGCCAAGTCTGGTCGTCCGTTATTGATCGTTGCGGAAGATGTTGAAGGCCAAGCGTTAGCCACATTAGTAGTGAACAACCTACGCGGTACGTTCAAAGTGGCTGCGGTTAAAGCCCCTGGTTTTGGCGATCGTCGTAAAGCCATGTTGCAAGACATTGCCATCTTGACGGGCGGCCAAGTGATTTCTGAAGAACTAGGTATGTCGTTAGAAACCGCTGCTCCAGAAACATTAGGTACAGCCAGCAAGGTTGTTATCGACAAAGAAAACACCGTGATCGTTGACGGTGCGGGTACTGAAACTGCCGTTTCTACTCGTGTTGAACAGATCCGTGCAGAAATTGCATCGTCGACTTCTGATTACGACGTTGAAAAACTGCAAGAGCGTGTTGCTAAACTTGCCGGCGGCGTAGCCGTCATCAAAGTTGGCGCAGGCAGCGAAATGGAAATGAAAGAGAAAAAAGACCGCGTAGACGACGCACTTCATGCAACCCGTGCAGCGGTTGAAGAAGGCGTGGTTGCCGGTGGTGGTGTTGCCCTTGTTCGTGCATTAACCACAGTTAATGTAGTGGGTGATAACGAAGACCAAAATGTCGGTATTGCCTTAGCACTGCGTGCAATGGAAGCACCGATTCGCCAAATCGCGGGTAACGCAGGCGCTGAAGGTTCCGTGGTTGTTGATAAGGTAAAAGCAGGCGAAGGCAGCTTTGGCTTTAACGCCAGCACTGGTGAATACGGCGATATGATTGCAATGGGTATTCTAGACCCTGCAAAAGTAACTCGTTCATCACTACAAGCAGCAGCGTCTATCGCAGGCTTGATGATCACAACCGAAGCCATGGTTGCCGATATACCAGCCGAAGAAGGCGCAGCAGGCGGCATGCCAGATATGGGCGGCATGGGTGGAATGGGCGGCATGCCTGGCATGATGTAAGCCAGTACAAGCTGCTTTAGTGCTAACTCATAGCATTAAAATTAGCCGCACTTTGTAATAAGTGCGGCTTTTTTTTGCCTGTAAAATATTAAATAATACTTAACTAGTGTTTAATAGAATAATCAAAACAAATCAAAAATATAATAAGCGTATAACTCGATGAAAACTGTGTCTTTTAATGTCGATCAGCAAGCCTGGCTTTCACAGTTAGACCAAAAGGTGTTGTCTTCTTGGGTTAGCTCAAAAAGTAAACCTAACGAGCTGCCCAAACACTATTTATCGCGTCCTAAGTTATTGAAAAAAATAACCAAAGGAAAGCCGATTACTTGGCTTGTGGCTCCTGCAGGTTATGGTAAGAGTGTACTAATAAGCGAGTGGTTTATCCACACAGTAACTAATAATAAAGCCATTGGTATATGGATGGCTTTGGATGAAAAAGACAATCATGCTGCGTTCATACTTAGGCATTTATTAGAAGCAATTAATCAGGTAATACCCGGTATTGCGACCGATGCTTTAGGCCATTGCTTATCTATGATTGAACAAGACGATCTTCCTAGCGAAGACGTATTGATTTTATTATTAGAAGAATTAAAAGACATTAATAACCCTGTCGTGCTGGTATTGGATAATGCTCATTGTATAAAAGATGCCGCTGCTTGGCAGGTGATTCATTATTTAATGACACACCTAACCGAAAACCTTCGTTTAATTATTGCCTCTCGATATATCCCCGTATCTCTAGGGCGTTTACGCTTAGATGCGAACCTAGAATTTTTAAAACAAAAAGAATTGTTGTTTAGCGCTCAAGATATAAATCAGCTGTTTAAAAAATCGGCAATCAACAATCCACAGCAAGCACTGCAGTTAATGCAACGCATGCAAGGCTGGCCAGCAGGAATCGGGTTGTCGATAGCAGTGGCAGCAAGCAGCAATAATCGTCATGAAATTCTGCAGCAAGAGCGTGAGCAAATAACCGATTATTTAATGGGTGAAGTACTGAATGAACTTGAGCCGAAGTTAAAAACTTTTTTAATTAATATCGCACCATTAAATAACTTTAATGAAAATTTATGCGATCAAATTCTTAATGTAACGGATAGTCACGAAAATATTCAGCAACTGGTTCAACAAAATATTTTTATAGAAAATTTAGAAAATCGCCCTGGTTGGTTTAGCCTTCATCCAATGTTGGTTGAATTACTAAGCCATTATCATAATGAAAAAGATGTTTTAAATATTCACCAAAATGCGTTCCATTATTTGAAGCAGCAAGGGTTGCGAATAGAAGCATTGCAACATGCTCGTTTAGGTAAATTAACCAATGAAGCCGTTGAATGGATCGAGTCAGAAATAGATCAAATTATTGCGGATCTTAATTTTGCCGCTTTACTAGAGTGGTGTGATTTTGCTGGCCCCGACTTAATCGCTCGCTCTGCACGTTTGCAATTGGTGAATATCTGGAGCTTGTTATTGACTCATCAATACAGCAAGGCTGTCGACGTTTTTCACACCATCGATGTGTCGCTGATTGAGCTAAATTACCCGGGGCAGTTAATCGCTATCAAGGGCTATATGGCGCACCGAAAAGGTGATAATGAGCAAGCTAGAAGCCTATGTGAATTAGCGTTGCGTGAGCTCCCTAAAGACCGTTTTCCGATACGATTTTTAATGTGTTCCACTTTGGCTAATATAGAACTTAGCAGTAAAAATCCAGAAGCTGCCAGAGCATGGAATCGTCTTGAAATAGACATTGCTCGCCACCACAAAGCCGTGGGTTTAGAAGTATTAGCCCTATTTGATTACGCGCGGGTTGAATTATACCGAGGCCATTTTGCCCGCAGTGGAGAAGTAGTAAAAGAAGGTTTGATCTTAGCCCAGGACTTAGACATTCATCAGCACTTATTTCCCCGTGCTCGGCTCACACTCTATCGCGCGTTTATTGGTTGGTTACAAGGCGATACCGAGGCAGCAAAATTAGACGCTTATGCCGGTATCAATGAAGCGACGCATTGTCGCGATGTGATGGTTCTTTACGGATACAGCTTGCTTGCCTTGATGTACATTGCCGAACAAGACAGTGAAGCAGGTCTTAACGCATTAGCACAGGCAGAACGTTTAATGCAGCGCTGGCAAGTAGAACCAGAAGTTTATCAATCGTGGCTTACCTTGGTTAAATCTAATGTGTGGATGGTATTTGATAAATGGGATCGTGCTAGTGAATGTTTAGACGCTATTGTCGAAACCCAAACCAATTCAGAATTATTTCCGATTCAATCTGATTTACTGCGCTTGTCCCGTGCCCGCTTGTTGTATCAAAAGCAAGAATACAAACAAGCACAAAGTTTATTAAAGCCGGTTGGCAGCCACGGCCAACCAAGTATTTTACAGCTGGCGGCCATTCAACTGAATGCTGCTATTTTCTATGCACTTAACGATCCTAAACAAGCTGAACAGTATTGGCGACAAGGACAAGAGTTTGCACAAAAAGAAAACCTAAAACTTGATTTGCGCATGTTTATGCGAGGCGCACTTCCGGTAGAAGCTGCCGGCATGCATTTTGGTGCGGTAGGAACTGAAAAATTAGCTGCAGTGGCAATACCAGAAACCAGTGGTTTAAGCTTGCGCGAACGTGAAGTGTTAATGCAAATAGCCGAGGGTTTTTCAAACCAAGAAATTGCCGACCAGTTATTTATTTCTTTGCATACGGTGAAAACTCACGCGCGAAAAATCAATGCTAAGTTAGGCGTAAAAAGCCGAACTCAGGCGATTGTGAAAGCGCGTGAAATGGACATTATTTAGTTGCAGATACCTTTATTCACAGCTGCTCTTTATTCACAGCTGTCGTGACCTTCCATATCTACTAACCAAGGTGGGTTGGGTCTAACACGTTCAATAACAAAATCGACAAAGCTTCTGACTTTAGCCGATAAATGACGGTTGCTGGCATACAAGGCATGAATAGGATGGGCTTCAAAAGGCCAGTCGCATAAAATCGGCACAAGGTTTTGGCTCTTAATCGCCGGGGCGGCAATTAAAATAGGCAAAGCTGCTATGCCTGCACCCGACAACGCTAACGTATAAAGGCTAGAGTAATCATTTACTTTTAAGCGGGGCTTTATATGAAGATTAACCTCTTGCTCATTAGGGCCTTTCATAAACCAGTGATCTCTGCCAGAAACAGAGATTAATTGATGATGGTTAATATCATCAGGGTGGGCCGGTTTACCGTGGCGTTCAATATAACTAGGGCTGGCACATAAAATAGACTTTACATCGCCTAAATAGCGACCTATGAGTGATGAATCTTCTAAATTACCAATTCTAAAGGCAACATCTAAGCTGTCTTGCACTAAATCCAGCATTTGATTAGATAATACCAAATCAATATTAACCTGAGGGTGTAACTCCATATACTCAGCAATCAAGCTTGATAAAACCGCAGAACCAAATAAAACCGGTGCTGTTATGCGCAAGGTGCCAGACGGTGTGCTTTGCATTTGAGTAACCGCAATATTGGCTTCTTCAATGTCGTTTAAAATGCGCGCGCAATGAGCGTGATAGGCACTGCCTGTATCAGATAAACTAAGGCTTCTTGTTGTGCGCTGAATCAAGCGCACCCCTAAGCGTTCTTCTAACTGCGTGATTTTTCGGCTAACAGTGGATTTTGGTAAGCCCAGTGCTTTTGCGGCTCCGGTAAAGCTTCCTGACTCGACGACACGAACAAAAATCGCCATTTCATTTAAATCAAAATCTTCTCGTTTACCGATTAACATGTGTTTGCTTCGCCTTAGGCTGAATGATGAAAGTAAGTATTATATTTACAGATTCGCTTTAATGCCAAAGGATACAATGGTTGGCAAGCCAGTAACATCTTCTTTGTCGGTATAATCTTCGTTGTATTTATAACCAGAAACATTGGCTTGGTTATAAACGTTCAATACCTCGACGTATAAATCCATATTCCAAGTTCGATACTTGTAGTTTCGGTCTAAACGAATATCCAATTTATGGCTATCTGGTAGGCGTTTAGAGTTAAGTTCGCCATAAATAGGATCAACCAGACCTAAGCCCGTAAATTCTGGATTTGTATTCGGTTCAGTATCCACAACCGGAGTAATCAGCTGGCCACTTTGATAACGCCATTTAAAACCAATGGTCCAATTTTCATTCAACTCATGGTTAGACACCAAATTCACAATCCAAGGTTGATCAAAATCGTATTTAAAATCTTCGCCGGTTAAGTTATTACGACGGCGGGTTTCGGAATAGGCGGCCGACAACCAGCCATACCAACCTTCGCTAAACGACTTGTTCATAAAAAACTCAAAACCATAAGCATCGCCATCAGCATCATTGGTGTAGCGCGGCAAAGCAATATAGTCGGCATCAGATAATGTAGGGTCGAGCTGATCTTTATCGGCTCTTGGAATGGCTAAATCATCAAAGGTTTTATAGTAAGCATCAAACTTCACCAGTAATGATGGGTTTAATTGATGCTCTATGCCAAGCAGGTAATGAATAGATGTTGATTGTTTTAAATCTGGATTACCAAAGCCTTTAGCAACTTCACCAAAGTTGTCGGTAAATTTATGATGTTGTCCCCAAGCACCATTGAGCCACCAGTAATCAATAAACTCCCAGCGAAAATTAAAACGCCCCTGTAAAAAACTTTGTTCGCTGTAGTCATCATAAGAGGCCACAACACCTGGGGTTAAGGTTAATCGCGGTGTGACAAACCAATCGTCGGCGACAAACACATCGTAATTATAAATTTTAAGGTTGTCTTTTTCAGCGATGCGTTCCGAACTGTTGGCGAGGCGGTCATCAGGTTTGCCCAAACCTGGTGGCGAAGCCGTAAAGTCACCTTTAAAGTCAATATGGTTTTCAACCACCTCTACGCCTAGGCGCAGTGTGTGATACAAATTTAAATCAGTGGTTAAATGCGAGCGAAAATTATAGTCACTGCTGGTGGCTTTAAGATTATTGTTGGCCCCGAGCCTCAACGAAATATCGCTGAGCATGTGCGAAAAACCGGTTTTGATACGAGTAGTATCAGACAAGGTATTTTCTAATAAAATGCCTTGAGAATGAAAATAACTATTCACATTCACGCCGCCTACCAAGCCCGGGTCACGCTTAACTGTATCCGAATCATCGGCAAACAATAAACCAGCTTTATCGCGTGTACCTAACGCTTGTACGCTTAATGTGTCGTCCCCCGACAACTGAATTTGATACTTAGCTTGGTAATCGTAGTATTCGGGCACTGTGGTGAATTCAAAGTCTTCATCGTCTAATAAATTTTCAATATAAAAATGAATAAGGCTTTGTCTTACCGATAAATAAGCAGCGGAGTTTTCGGTAATAGGTGTTTCTAATAAAATGCCTGCTTTTAATAAACTAAAATCAATAATCGCTTGTTTACGGTCGGTATAGGGCGCGCGCGAATTCGCTTCAATAACAGCCCCCGTGGCATTGTTGTATTGAGCATCAAACGCCGCTGCTTCCAGCTTAAAGTCTTGAATGACGTTATCGTTTAATAAACTTGAACCATCGAAATGAAAAATATTCGATACTGGCATGAAATCAATAATGTAGAGATTATCGTCGGGAGACGAGCCACGCACAGCCGGTTCTGAGTTTCGGCCAGTCGTAAAAGTAACTCCTGGTAGAGCTTCAATCGCGCGTAATGGATCGTTACCTGCACCCGGCATACGCAGTAGTTTTTTAGTCGATATTTCGGTTAGCGGATCGTCATCTGCAGTAATACGAACAGTGT
>CAJXUK010000034.1 GCA_913061435.1 uncultured Thalassolituus sp.
ATATGGTTATTAGTTTAAATTTCATTTTAAAAATCCTCGGTTTATTGAATTAATACCTGCTATAGAAAATATTAGATTACTTAACGCCTTTAGCTGCGGCGAGCGATAGCGAGTCCAGCCCCGGGGCTTTTTCCGGGGCGAGGCAGGCTAAACTTGTTAACTACCGATGCTTGATTCACGATCAAGTACCCAGCAACGTGGATTATTAATAAAACCTATATGCTCATAGTACTCGTTAGCCGCTGGCGCAGCTAAGAGTATAAGCTTACATTTTGGCCCCAGCTGCTCTTGTGTAAGGATTTGAAGCTGCTTACCAATACCTGACTTTTGATGTTCTATGCTTACGGCTAAATCAGATAGATAGCAAGCATAGTGAAAATCAGTAACACTGCGAGCAATACCTATAAGCTCGCCATTTTGCCATGCACTCACGGTGAGATTGCTATTTGAAATCATGCCTTCCATGCATTCAGCATCCTCAATCGGGCGGCGTTCGCCCAAAGTTGAAGACTCCAATAATGCAACAAACTGCTCTGTTGTTATTGCTTGATTTAGCTTGTATTCGATACTCATTTCTTTCCTTGTAGTTAACGCCCAAAGCAGGGGTGGCGTAGCCATCCCGCCCGAAGGGCAGCCTGCCTTTGTTTGTTATGGTGCATAGCCTAGCGGCACCGATAAGAATAGTGTTAAAAATCCAACCATATAAATGACAAAGAAAACTAACATAAACTTCCCAAGGACTGCTAATCCAGCATCATCAAGATCACGCCATTCTCTTTTAAAAAGGAATTTCATAAACGCAAAATTGCTCGACATCGTATTGTTCGCTATTAGCCCAGGCTTACCCATAGACTCATATTTTTCAGGGTGCCTCGTTTCCAATATTTTAAAAAGGCGATTACACAGAAAAAACCAAACAAGAACTGAGCAAAACAGTACTCCGAACATTATTACAAAAGCTTCTTTCACTTCTTACTCCTTAAGCAACATAACGCTTTTGTTGTGGGGCGGTGAAACGTAGCGAGGAACGAGCGAAGTGTAACCGTCCCAGCCCCGCAGGGGCGAACACCAACTTATTGTTATATGCTTTCATAATAATCCTTTAACACCTGTCCATTGTAAGCGCCTAAACAACAACCTTCGCAACATTCCAAGGCAGCAATGCCTCAATATCTTCAACACAAGTGGCTGCCGGTAGTCTTGTGAATACTTCTTTCAGATAAACACTCGGTTCAACGTTATTAGTTTTGGCAGTCTCGACCAACATAAAGCCCAGATGCTATTGCTCCCCCAATATCAAAAAGTGAGAGTGAACGCTGAGTCATGCTTCAATTATCATTGCATTGCATTGATAGCTAGAATACTGACACCCTTTAATTGATAATTATCGCCAACGTCCAACGTCCAACGTCGCTGTTTTTATGACTGGTTAAACGATTGCCTACAGCATCGTACGTATACGCGTCTTGTTTTTTAATCCCGTCGCCGCTGTAACTGATATAAAT
The DNA here is from genome assembly GCA_913061435.1 of uncultured Thalassolituus sp. Lineage (GTDB taxonomy): Bacteria > Pseudomonadota > Gammaproteobacteria > Pseudomonadales > Oceanobacteraceae > Oleispira. The sequence goes on from CAJXUK010000034.1 coordinate 1,506, forward strand.
CGTCGTAGTCATAATCAAAGCTATCGAAATGGGTTTTCTGGAATTCGATATTACCGACAACTCCATCTATTTACTTATCTTTTTGACAGGATTCATAGCTTCAACGCCGTACCACCCAATCAAAAAAAATAGTAACAAAAATGGGTTGCTGCTACCAATCAAGCCACTGAGTTTAACTAACAGAAAAAACAAAAGTAGATATGAAGGCAATGATCCCAAAAAATTTTGTTCGTACCTTGCACCACAATATCGACACTTGAATTGATAGCTATATTGTTTAGTTTGCCTGTATGTTTTCCACGAAAACCGATTCAAAGACTTATTGCAAACGACACAAGTAAATATGGTATTTCGATCACTGCTAGCAGTCACACTCACCTCCTAAACTACCTGCGGCTTTAGCGCCTGCTGTCCATTCATTGCCTGAAGGCAACTTTCTTTCTAATAGTTTTTTACTCACTGGCCCATATGGTTTTGAGTATCGCTTAGCCAGTTGTATTCGATTTTCTCGTGCAACATACATATAGAAGGGGGTCTATCCCACCCTCATAACATTTTCCCCAGATTTTTTTCATGATTTCATATAACGCCGCGGTAAAAGGCGCAGCGTCAGCTGCGTCCAGTGGAGCGAAGCGAAACGGTTTTTAACCGCCTTGTTAGGCGTGCTTTTCTGCATGTGTATAACCCCAAATACATACACCAATTATCATAAAGATAACACCAACAATTATGGAACCACTATTCAGTAGACTAAAGCCGATACCTAGCAAGGAAATTGTTAAAAATGGTATAAGACCTACTATCGCGCAATATTTAAAATCTTGCATAAAGTCTTTCAGTTCGATTTTTTCGTCGTAATCATCCATATCTATCATTGACTCCATAATAAAGTGATATATCAATGAACCGATGAATGCTAACGAAGTAATTAACTTGGCGTATTGCAACTCAAATACATTAAATAAGATGTACAGGATTAATGCCAAAATGGAATAAAAAAGAAATATTATTATTAAATATACTTTCAATCTTGTTATTCCCTATTCGCCTAACGCCAAGCACATAGGTGAGCAATGTGGAGCACGAAGTGCGGAGCATTGGGCATCCTATGCTGCTTTTGGTTATATGATTTTATTCCAAGTAGGACTGACATTTTGGGCATTTTCCATTTAATAGCACAGAATGTAATGTCTCACGCTCATACGGTTGTTTACCACAACAAAAGCATTTTGCCTCATCTATTCTAGAATAAAATTTAACATTAACTATCGCAATAATGATAAGAACAGGCAGCAAAAGCGCCCACGAATCTAGATGTTCTATTAGTGCAAAACTGAGAACAACAAAGATAATACAAGACAATATCATGAGTCGTACTTTTGATATTGAAACGCCTTCTCCGCGTTTACTCATGATTTAGACTCGACTTGATTTCTTACACTCATATAACGCCAACATAAAGGGCCGGAAATCGCGCAGCGATTGGAGGTCCAGCCAGCTTGTCTGGCGATCTTTGATGTTCTGGTTAAATGTTTTATTCCGATGTTTAGTTGATGCATTTTTCTACTTCGTAATCCCATTTACCACCAGAGTCTAAACAACGATCAATGCTAATTTCCTGCGCCACTAACGTGAATAAATAGGCACAGAAAATAATCGTTAATACGCTACCTACTAACCCGATAGCATCACCAAGTATACTATCAGGATCAATGTGCCTGCTTATCGGTTTTGGTATCACTTTCAGAATTAATCTACGGAAAAACCGAACCAATATTTCAAGAATTTCCATATAAGCCTACTACCCTGTACTGCTTACCTAATGACATTTAACGCCCAGCTAAACGGCGTAGTAACTGTGGCGACTTTTTTGGAACAAAAAAGGTGCGACAGTTACGGAGTCCGTTTGAGCTGTTGGTTATGTGTTTTTTATTCATAGATTGCAATTATATGCCTTGATTGAAATACAACAGTATCACCACACTCTACTAAGACTTCACCTTGTGGGTCATTGTCTAGATAACCAATATAGAATTCATCTTTAATTTCGGTGATTTCAACCCACATACGCTCGACTGAAATATGATCTTTGAATGGTTGATCCATTCGGAAAACCAACTTTACGCAATCACCAACTTTTAGATTTTGACGCTGTTCCAACTCAGGAATATAAAAAGTTTCCGGTGCTTCTGCATGAAGCTGCTCTCCGTCATCAAGCTCATATTTCTGCCTTTCAAAACTTGCTAATTCCATTTTGACATTGACCTCCTATTTACACATAACGCCTTGCTCATCGGCACGCGTAGCGTGTCCGGTGGAGGCCGCAGGCCGGAACGAAATGCAGCAACTTGTTAGCACTTTTTACTAGGATCCAACTCTACACTCTCTTCAAACACCGGTAACTGACGAGCATTCGCGATGACTGGCCAAACCATAACGCCACCGTATAAAATCGCTACTAATGGAGCAAAAGACATTACACTGAATTGGAATTCAGCTGGGTCAAACATGATCAATGCAAACATCACAACAACCATACCAAGCACAACAAACAAATACGCGATACCGCCTAGCCCTGAAATATCTTTTTCTAAACGAGCAATTTTATGGTTACCATTTTGTAAGCGGATCTTCACAGAACTGCCCGGCTTTAAGTAATGGTCTGCCCCCTGGTCATCACCTTCAAAGCACCAGCACTTCCCTTGTGAAAAGTATTTAACGACAGGTAAATGTCGCGTGCGTCTCCCATCACTAGTTTCGACGGATTGCTCACGAATATTAATTACTTCACCATTTACTAAGGTAGAATTCTGGCTGTAGGCGTTATCCCGTTTAAGAATATAAATGCCCAATGTCGAGAACAAAATCCCAGCCATGCCGAATATTACAAATGTCATAACGTAATCCCTTTGAGAAAAGCTTCATTCTTATACTAAGTCCAGCAATACCTATTTGAGGCTACAGAAACCTTTGCCTTTCAAGCTAAAGGAGTATGCAACTCCGCCTCACCTGTGGTGTTAACATTTTAATCGTGCGCATGCGCGTTTTCACGGAAGTGGCTCACCAACAAAGGTTGTCACTACTTGCACACAAATATTTGATTTTACTTGGAAATTTACGAAATCCCTTTCCAAGCTCCATTTATCTTTCCAGAAATACGCGCATGCGCATTTACCTAAATAACGAGGGTCTCGTTATGTCTGGTTTATTTCTTATAGCGCACTGATTCTGCACGACTTTTCTTTATCCTTCAAATGCAAACGCGCACATTTAAAATTTCTTTCGTGCAAACATGCAATTAGTTGTCTATCATCTAAAAATAAGCTGTATATAAAACCAGTGTTTTAATTCACAGTTATTTGCCGATTAATTAAGGGGTTATTTATGCCTAAAAGTCCTTTTATCAACTTAATCCGTCATAACATTCGTATGCGTGGTTACAGTATGCGCACCGAAAAAACATACCTTTATTGGATCTGTGATTACATTCGCTTTCATCGGATGCAGCATCCTAAAGATCTTAGTCCTGAGCATGTAGTATCATTTCTCTCTTACTTAGCTAATCGACGTGATGTAGCTATTAACACTCAAAAAACAGCTCTGAATGCTCTCGCCTTTTTATACAATCAATTTTTAAATCAGCCGCTTGGGAATTTAGGTTTCACTTATGCCAAGCGACAGCGCCGACTACCCATTGTTTTAACCACTCAAGAAGTTCAGTTAATTTTAGATAATCTATCTGGGCGAGATAAAGTTATTTTCTCTATTTTATACGGTTCAGGGCTTAGGATTACTGAATGTTTAAGACTAAGAGTTAAAGATATTGATTTGCTAAGAAATAGCATTACGGTTCATGACGGCAAGGGTGGAAAAGATCGACAAACAATTTTGAGCCCTTCTCTGACTAAACCTTTAACTCATTTAATAGAAAAAGCTATTTTGCTTCAGCAGCAAGATAATTTACAAGGAGTAGGCCCGTCTTTACCCCAGATGCTGGGTAAGAAATTTCCAAATGCTTATCGACAACCTGCTTGGATGTTTATATTTCCGTCAACAACTATTTGTAAGCACCCCATTACCGATAAGCTCTGTCGCCATCACTTGCATGACTCCGTGCCGCGAAAGGCATTGAAGAAGTCGGTTGATAAGTCTGGTTTAAATAGGAAAAAAATTAGCTGTCACACTTTTAGGCACAGCTTTGCGACACAGTTATTACAAAACGGACGTGATATTAGAACGGTTCAGGAGCTTTTAGGTCATTCAGATGTGTCTACCACCCAAATTTATACTCACGTTATTGGGCAGCATTTTGCGGGAACAAGTAGCCCGCTGGATAGTTTAAGATTGTAACGCAAACGTTAACACTCTTAATCTATCCAGAGGTTAGTTTTAAGCTTTAATTTTTAAGCTTTAATCATTGGCAATGCGGCTAAACACAGCGCCTTTTTGGCCTTTGTATTTTGCATCTACGCGTTTGTTATACGGGCGCAGCGCCGGGCTCGACAACGTTTCAAAAGACATAGCGCATATCACCATTTCTGGGCGCAATGCTAAGGGCAGCTTACCGTTATTATAAAACTCTAATACGATTTGCCCTTCCCAACCGGGGTCGATTCGGCCAGCGGTTACGTGAACCATTAAACCTAAGCGTGCCAATGAGCTGCGCCCGTCTAACCAGCCCACTAGGTCGTCTGGAATGGTGACCGATTCTAGGGTAGCGCCTAGCACTAATTCACCAGGGTGAATAAAGAAAGGCTCGTCGTTTTCGACAATGATTTCTTTACTCATTATGCGTTCCATTGCACGTGTAAGTTGCTCACGCTCGCCGGATAAATCCAAGTGGGTTACGGTATTGTTGCTGAACACGCGAAAGCTATTGGCTAGGCGTAAATCAACACTGATTCCGGCAATGGATTCGGGTGCTGGGGCAGGTTCGATTTTTATCGAACCCTGTTCAATTCTTTGTTCAATATCACCATCACTTAAGCGCATGGAGTATTCCTTTGTTGATCTTATAACCAGTAGTACTGGCCGTATTAGTCGTCTGATATGCTGATGTTGGGAATTTGCTGATCGTTAGCGCTGCGGTTAGCTAAAGCTACGGCTACGTTACGAGCAAGGTTACGATACATTAAGGCAACGTCGCTATTTTCTTGCTCAATTACAACGGGTCTTCCGGCGTCGCTTTGTTCACGAATGAATTTAGACAGCGGCAACGAACCCAGTAGTTTTGTATCGTATTGATCGGCGATTTTCTGGCCGCCATCTTCACCAAAAATATGTTCTGCATGGCCACAGTTAGAGCAAATATGCATGCTCATATTTTCGACGATACCTAATACCGGAATGTTCACTTTACGAAACATTTCAATGCCTTTTTTAGCATCTAATAACGCAATGTCTTGTGGTGTTGTCACGATCACTGAACCCGCTACGGGGAATTTTTGCGATAACGTGAGCTGAATGTCGCCCGTACCTGGAGGCATGTCGATAATTAAGTAATCTAATTCGCCCCAAGCGGTTTGCGTAAGAATTTGCATTAACGCGCCAGCAACCATTGGCCCGCGCCATACCATAGGTGTGTCATCGGTAGTTAGGTAGGCCATCGACATGGTTTTTACACCGTGCGCTTCAATGGGCACAAACCATTTATTATCAATTGTATCTGGGCGCGTACCTTCAACAACACCCATTAATAAACCTTGGCTAGGGCCGTAAATATCGGCGTCTAATAAGCCGACTTTAGCACCGTCTTTGGCCAGCGAAAGTGCTAAATTAACCGATGTGGTTGATTTACCCACACCACCTTTACCCGATGCTACGGCAATGATGTTTTTTACTTGGCTAATGGCTTCAACGCTATTTTGCGATTTGTGAGCGGCTACTTCCCAACTGATGTTAACGTCTGCGTTTTCTACACCATCAAGGTTACCAATCATCACTTTAAGAATTTCAGCTGTGCCGCCCTTTAAAAACTCAGAGGGGTAAGGTAAATGAATATCAACACTCACATTACTGCCATTAATGGCTATGTTTTTAATAGCACCAAAGCTCACCAGATCGGTATTTAAGTAAGGGTCTTGATAAGAAGCAATCGCAGCTTCTATGGCAGTGGGTGTCAAAAGAATATCGGTCATAAGTTACCTACTATTGCGAGCCGTGTCGCCACAAGCAAAAAAGCCATTGTATACCAGTTTTTAGGGTGAGAATGAAGCAATCAGTGTAAGTTAACTAACCAGCGCTATGCATATAGCAAAATGAACTTAAAAAAGAACAAAACATACTTGAAGGATATAACGCCTATTTGGGATAATAAGCCGCCAAAATTTCGCTGTGTCTTTTTTTGTGTACTTTTAAAGTCTATTTAAGGTCTATTTTTTGTCACAAGTACGTATGATAGCAACAAGTGCAGCAACTATTGAGTTTCACCTACATTAAGAGTGAGCATCTAGCATGTCGGATTATTTATTAATCTTGGTCAGTACCATTTTAGTGAACAACTTTGTTCTGGTTCAATTTTTAGGCTTGTGCCCTTTTATGGGGGTGTCTAACAAACTTGAAACCGCCATTGGCATGTCGGCAGCAACCACCTTTGTTCTTACCTTAGCTTCGGTGTGCAGTTACCTAGTGTATACCTATTTATTGGTGCCACTGGATTTAGAATACCTGCGAACCATTAGTTTTATTATGGTAATCGCTGTTGTAGTAGGTTTTACCGAAATGGCGATTCGCAAAACCAGCCCATTATTGTATCGCGTGCTGGGCATTTTCTTACCGCTTATTACTACGAACTGCGCAGTATTGGGTGTGGCGTTATTAAACATTAAACGCGACAACAGCTTTGTTGAATCCATTTTGTATGGTTTTGGCGCGGCGGTTGGTTTTTCTTTGGTGATGGTTTTGTTTGCTGCCATGCGCGAACGCATAACGGTTGCCGATGTGCCTAAACCGTTTCAGGGATCTGCTATTTCTATGGTGACTGCAGGTTTAATGTCATTAGCCTTTTTAGGCTTTACTGGCTTGGTGAGCATTTAATAATGAGTTCTATTTTAATCGCTGTTGTATTACTGGCGACGTTAGCCATTATATTTGGCGCTATTTTAGGGTTTGCCGCAGTTCGTTTTAAAGTGGAAGGCAACCCGATTGTCGATCAAATTGATGACCTACTGCCCCAAACTCAATGTGGCCAGTGTTCTTACCCGGGTTGTAAACCTTATGCAGAGGCCATCGCCGCAGGTGAAAAAATCAACAAGTGTCCTCCCGGTGGTGAAAGCACGATCATTGCGCTAGCCGACTTGTTAGGGGTAGAACCTGAACCGTTAGATGCAGAACACGGTGCAGAAAAAGATGTGCCCATGGTTGCCATTATTCGTGAAGACGAATGCATAGGCTGCACCAAATGCATTCAAGCATGCCCGATCGACGCTATTATGGGTGCAGCAAAGCAAATGCATACCGTCATTACCGACGAATGCACGGGTTGTGATTTATGCGTTGAACCCTGCCCAGTCGATTGCATCGACATGGTTCCTATCGAAACTACCTTACAAAACTGGCACTGGGATAAGCCGAAAAATTTAATCGAGATGATCAACATTGCCGATACCGCTGATCAAAACGTTTATAAGGAGGTCCACTAATGCAACCTATTTCTTTGCACACGTTTGAAGGTGGCATTCATCCTCCAGAAAACAAGCACCAATCCACACAAACGCCAATTGCTAGTTTACCTATTCCACCACAGCTAATTGTGCCAGTTGGTCAACACATTGGTGCCCCTGCTGAAGTGATTATTAAGGTGGGAGATAAGGTTGCAAAAGGGCAATTAATAGCCAAACCAAAAGGGTTTATCAGTGCCGCTGTTCATGCGCCAACGTCGGGTACCATAACGGCAATTGAACTACGAGAACTTCCTCACAGCTCTCGCCTTGAAGGCTTATGTGTAATTATTGATAGTGATGGCGAAGATCGCTGGTTAGATGAAATAGCTAATGGTTCTCACAACATTGAAAACTATTTAGAAACCGAAAACACTTGGTTAATTCAGCGCATTCGCGATTGCGGAATTACCGGTTTAGGTGGCGCGGGTTTCCCGACCTCGGTAAAAATGTCGGTCGAGAATCGTGGCATTGAAACCTTAGTGATTAATGCCGCCGAGTGCGAACCTTACATAACTGCCGATGACAGCCTAATGCGTGAACGTGCCCTAGATGTTATTTACGGCATTCAAATCATGTTGAAGTTAACCGCTGCTAAAGACTGTTTAATTGGTATTGAAGACAACAAGCCAGAAGCGATATCGGCTCTTAAAGCTGCGTTAAAGTCCATCCATGCCGAACAGCGCATTGCCGTAGTTACTATTCCCACCAAATACCCTTCTGGTGGTGAACGGCAGCTGATTAAAATTTTAACCGGCAAAGAAGTCCCTAGCGATGGTATACCTGCCGATATTGGTATTGTTTGCCAGAACGTAGGAACTTGCGCGGCGGTTTATCAAGCGATTGCATTTGGAAAACCTTTGGTTTCGCGGATAACCACCATTACCGGCGAATCCATTAACAACCCGCAAAATGTGGAAGTATTAATTGGCACTCCCATTAAACATTTGCTGGAATTTGCCGGTTTTAAACAAGAAAAAAGCTTATTTCAAAAGTTAATCAACTCTAAAGTACCGGCAAAACCGCGCATTATTATGGGTGGCCCAATGATGGGGTTTACTTTAAGTAGCGATGAATTGCCCATTTTAAAGTCGAGTAACTGTATTTTAGCGCCCAGCCAAAAAGAGCTACCCGCCAATGACGTTGCCAGCGCCTGTATTCGTTGCGGTTTGTGTACAGAAGCCTGCCCTGTTGAATTATTGCCGCAGCAATTATATTGGTTCAGCAAAGCGGGTGAATTCGATAAAGCAGAGCAGCACAATATTGCTGACTGTATTGAATGCGGGGCTTGTTCTTATGTGTGTCCTAGCCAAATTCCTTTAGTGCAATATTATCGTTATGCCAAGGGCGAAATTAAAGAAGAACGGGTTGCTCAAGAGAAGTCCAATCGTTCTAAAATTCGCTATGAAGCCCGCCAAGATCGCCTAGATCGCGAAGCCGCTGAAAAAGAAGCCAAACGTCAAGCCCGCGCCGCAGCCGCAGAAAAAGCACAAGCGGCTAAAAAAGCACAAGCGGCTAAAGCTGCCTTAGCTGAGGCGTCATCAAGCGTTATAGATTCAAGCAAGGTCGATGGCACTGCAGTTGAAGTTAAACAAGCAGAGCCTGTAAATTTAGAAGACCTGCAACAGAAACTCGATGCGGCCCAAGCAGGTTTAAAAAAATCGATGGATAAGATTGCAGAAATAAAAGCGGATGAATCGTCTACACAAGATTTAGCCGTATTTGAAAAGGCCGTTGCCAACCGCCGCGATAAAGTGAAAGCACTAGCACTGCAACTTGCAGAAGCAAAAAAATCAGCGCCACCCGCTCAGCAAGATATGTCAGCCGATGGCCGCGCTAGCCTTGAAAAGAAAATACGCGCACAACAAGACCGTTTAGCCAAAACTCAAGAACGTGTCGATCTTGCCAAAGAACAAGGTTTAGAGTCATTACCCGCTTTACAAAAAGGGCTGGATAAACAAATGCAAAAATTAAAAGAGCTAAAAGATGAACTAGCTCAGTTTGAACAGGCGGCACTTTAATTATGGCTATTAATTCTGCAGGTTTTGTTAATATCACCTCGCCTCACGCTCATGGCGGTAATACCACCAGCCGTATTATGATGACGGTTATTTTAGCCACCATTCCTGGGGTTGCTGCGCTTACTTATTTTTTTGGTTGGGGCACACTGATTAATATTGTCTTAGCCAGTGTTACCGCTTTGAGTTGCGAAGCGCTTATTTTAAAAATGCGTAAACGCCCAGTGGGTTTTATTTTAAAAGACAACAGCGCTTTACTAACAGCGGTTTTGTTGGGTATTGCTTTGCCACCTTTGGCGCCTTGGTGGGTAACCGTGGTGGCGGTAAGTTTCTCGATGGTCTTTGCTAAACATTTGTATGGTGGTTTAGGTAATAATCCCTTTAACCCTGCAATGGTCGGTTATGCCTTGGTGCTTATTTCTTTTCCGGTACAAATGACCACCACTTGGGCCGTGCCATTCTTTTTAAGTGACGGCCAAACGATTTCTTTCAGCGATAGTTTGAATGTGATTTTTTCAAATAGCGCTGCGGTTGCAACCACGCTCAGCGATGCCTACAGTGGTGCTACCCCTTTAGATACCTACAAACATTTAGCCAGTAATCAAACCGCGCTGGAAATTATGCAGCAACCTTTATTTGCTAACGATACCCAAGGTGGTTCGGCCAGCAACTGGTTTGCCGGTGGCTGGGAATTTGTCAACATCGCATTTTTAATCGGTGGTTTGGCATTACTTGCGCTACGAATTTTCACTTGGCATATTCCTCTTAGTTTATTAGCCGCACTTGGCACCTGTTCATTAGTGTTTGGCTGGGACGCGGATATGTACGTGCCTTGGTCGCTGCATATATTCACTGGCGCCACCATGATGGGGGCATTTTTTATTGCAACAGACCCAGTTAGTGCCTCGACTACGCCATTAGGTAAAATTATTTATGGCGCAGGTATTGGTATTTTAATTTTTGTGATTCGTACTTGGGGCGCTTACCCTGATGCTGTCGCATTTGCGGTATTGCTAATGAATTTTGCAGCCCCTTTTATCGATACCTACACCCAGCCACGAACTTATGGTCATGTAAAAGCCAAGCGCGGCATGCCAGCCAAACCCGATGCTAATAAAGATGCCGACAAAAATGTCGACCATAAGGAGGGTTAACCATGAACGAATTACTGCAATCGATTCGTAAAAATGCCATTGGCTTAGGGTTATTTGCCATTGTTACTGCAGGCTCGATTGGTGTTGCTCAGGTATTAACCTTTGACCAAATCAAAGAAAACGTAAAAATTGCCCAAGCTAAAGCGCTGCACGAGATTGTGCCCGAGAGTGATTATGATAATGATCTGCTCAACGATACCGTTGCGTTAGCCGCAGAAGGCATTCACGCCAAGTGGAATGTTCGTTTGCTAGGGCCATTGGCAGACGATGCTGTGGCCTACATTGCGCGCAAAGACGGTCAAGCCCATACCGTGATTCTTCCTGTTACTGCTCCAGATGGTTACACCGCTCACATTAATATGATTGTGGGTGTTCGTTTAGACGGCAGCTTGGCCGGTGTTCGTGTGGTAAACCACAAAGAAACTCCGGGGCTAGGCGATAAAATTGAAGTGAAAAAAGACCCTTGGATTCTCCAGTTTGAGGGTTTGTCATTATTAAACCCGGAACCAGATGCTTGGGCTGTAAAAAAAGATGGTGGTGAGTTTGATCAGTTTACTGGCGCTACCATTACCCCAAGGTCGGTTGTACGTTCAGTGAAATTGGCACTCGAGTTTTTTCAAAAGCATGGCAAAGAATTAGTCGATAGTGAGAACTTAACTTATGGCAACTAAATCGTTATCTGAAATTTCATTAGACGGCTTATGGAAAAACAACCCGGCACTGGTTCAGCTACTGGGGTTGTGCCCATTACTGGCAGTCACCGGTTCGGTGGTGAACGCCATTGGCTTGGGTCTTGCGACCATATTAGTATTGGTAGGTTCTAACCTAGCGGTGTCGTTAATTCGTAACCACGTTCCCGATGCCGTGCGTTTGCCTGCATTTGTTATGATTATTGCGTCGTTTGTTACCGTGACCGAATTGGTTATGCAAGCATTGACCTATGAGCTCTACCAAATATTAGGTATTTTTATTCCGCTAATCGTAACCAACTGCGCTATTTTGGGTCGTGCCGATGCCTTTGCCAGTAAAAATGGTTTATTACCCTCTGTGGTTGATGGCTTGACCATGGGTTTAGGTTTTACGGTCGTGTTAATTTTATTGGGCGTAATTCGTGAGATCATCGGCCAAGGTACCTTGTTTACCAACATGGATTTGATTTTTGGGGAAGCCGCGGTGAATTGGAAAATTGTTATTTTTAATGATTACCCTGATTTTTTGTTTGCCATTTTGCCGCCAGGTGCCTTTGTCGCTATGGGATTAATAATTGCGGTTAAAAACCTGATTGATTCACACTTAGACGAACGTGCTGCCGCCAACAAAGAACAGGTTGAAGCAGGCTCTAAACGTGTTCGAGTTACCGGCAAGATCAGCTAATAATTTGTTTAACAAAAAGGCCAATGCTTTATGAATAAACTGTTTATCATTGGCCTTCCTCGCACAGGGACCACCAGTATCAGCGTGGCCCTGCTTCAGTACAATTTTAAAGTAGCCCACACTGCCTTTACCAAATACGCGTTTGAATTAGCCGATGTTATTTCTGATGCCCCTTGTTTTAGTGATTATAAAGAACTGGACGCTTTATTTCCGGGTTCTAAATTTGTCTATTTAGAGCGTGATTTAGATAAATGGATTCCTTCTGCACAAATGCTCTTGCAAAAAATGGAATCTAGATTGCACCCACAAACTGGGGTGTTTAGCCCAGTGTTGAAACGCAGTTTTAACCAGGTATTCAAACTCTACTCATCGCCTGATCTGTACACAGAAGAACACCTAAAAGACTGTTATTTAAAACACAAAAGTGAAGTATTAGATTATTTTACTGGGCGTAATGATCTTATTAGCATCAATATTAGCCATCAAGACAGTTTGCCGCGTTTAATTGAATTTTTGGGTTTATCGATTGAAGGTCGCACACTTTTTCCTCACTTAAACCAAGGCCGCCACGTTGCTGGTTGGAAAGAGTTTAAACACCCCAATAAGGTTAACGCTAACAGTGCAGGTGTCGAACGCCGAAAGTTTTTTGACTACCACACAGAGCAACTAAAGATACAGCCGTTGTCACTATGACAAATACCCAGCAGCCACCTCCAATATTAATAGCCCCTATAATGCCGTTATTTTTTAAAATGGCTTTACCCATTATTTTTGGATTATTAATTAATGGCTTATTTAATTTTGTCGATGCGTTATTCATTACTTGGGCGGTTGGTACTGATGCCATAGGTGGTGTATCGGCTGCCTTTCCGATACAAATGATTATGATCAGTATCAGCGCTATGTTGGGCAGTGGCATGGCATCGGTTATTTCTCGTTGTCTGGGTGCTAGTCAGCAATCTGGCAAGGATACCGAGGCAAGCAAAGTATTCAGTGCTTCATTATTTTTTGCAGCACTCGTAGGCTTGTTTTTATCCCTTGTAATTGTACTTTTTCGCGTAGAAATATTTAACGCCATGCAGCTACCCACTGCCCTCATTCCTTATGCCATCGATTATTTAACTCCCATTGCAGCTATTGGCATCATCAGTTTTTGTCACGGTACATTAAGTGAAGTATTACGAGCACAGGGCTTAAATGTATTAGTATTTAAACTAATGGCCAGCATGGCTCTTATGAACATTGCTTTAGATGCCTTGTTTTTATTCGTCTTTGGTTGGGGAGTTTCTGGCGCAGCTTGGGCAACCGCAATCTCTATTACTTTTGCCTTTTTGTTTGCGGTGTACTTGTTTCGTAAACACGATCATCGAATTTATTTTTCTCTAGCGCATTTTCGTTTAATTCCCCATTTGCATAAAACCATTATGGCTTTGGGTATGCCGGTTTTTTTATCGTACACAGGTTTTGCGGTAATGCTGTTAGCCGTAAATATTGCGTTGGTGCATGTGGCCGGCAATGACGCACAATTATTGATAAGTGCCCACGGTATTTTAAACCGTGTCTTTATGCTGGTATTTTTACCCGTACTGGGCATGATGATCGCTTTTCAAACCATTGCCGGTTTTAATTACGGCGCACAATTACAACCCCGTGTCATAGCAGTATTGCACATAGCTTTAGTTGTTAGCACCGTGTATGCCTTGTTGTGGTCAATTATTATGGTGGGGGTTCCTGAATACATTTTCCAAATATTCTCAGACGATACCGCTTTGGTGCAAACCGCTGCAGATATATCTCGTATTGTTTTTTTAGCATTCATAACAGCTGGCGTAGCGATGATCTGCCCGGCTTTATTTCAAGCTATCGGTATGGCAATCCCAGCGATTGTATTAAATGCCTTACATACCTATTTCTTATTGCTGCCTGCTTTAGGCTTCATTGCGTATATACATACATTTTCACATTCTTTTATGCACTTTTTTTCCATTTCAACCGTATTAAATAAACAGCTAATAACATTGGGTACTGATGGCATTTGGTGGCTATTCCCACTAACCGATGTGTTAGCCACTATACTAGTAGCTACTTATACTTGGTTTTTTATTAATCGTTTTAAAATAGATCTTAAGTGAACAGTGAGGTTGTCATGAATATTTTAATCAGCGGTGCGAGTGGACTTGTTGGTAAAGCTCTTACTCAGCACTTACAAACGCAAGGCCACAAGGTATACACCTTAAAGCGCAATGGCTCTGGTGCCGCATTTACTTGGCAGCCCGATCAGCAAAAAATATACTTAGACCCCTCTATTCATCTAGATGCTGTTATTAATCTTAATGGTGTCAATATTGGTGACAAACCTTGGTCTGCACAACGTAAAATAGACATCATTAAAAGCCGTGTTGATTCAACTCGCTTGTTAGCCAACACTGTGGCCACGCTAAAGTCGCCTCCTCATACTTTTATTAATGCCAGTGCCATAGGGTTTTACGGCGATACGGGCACTTCTGCTGTAAATGAAACCAGTTCAGCAGGCAGCGGCTATTTAACCGACGTGGTAACGCAATGGGAACAAGCCGCCGAAGTATTAGCCGATACGCCTATTCGCACCGTATTCATTCGCAGCGGTGTAATACTCAGTAAAGACGCCGGTGCTCTGCAAAAAATGTTATTGCCCTTTAAATTAGGTTTGGGCGGACGAGTTGGTTCGGGGCAGCAATTTATGAGCTGGATTGCTTTGCAAGACGAAGTAAGAGCGATTGAATTTTTACTCAATAATGCTCACATCAGTGGCCCAGTAAATTTAACCAGCCCCAATGCGGTGAATAATTCTGAATTTACTTCTACGTTAGCGAAATGCTTAAACCGCCCTGCTATTTTCCCGATGCCAGGGTTTATGGTGAAGCTGCTGTTTGGTGAAATGGGGGATTTATTGTTATTGGGTGGCGCAAATGTTAAACCTAACGTCCTGCTAGAAAATGGGTTTGAGTTTAAGTACCCAGAATTGGATAAAGCATTTAAAGCAGCATTAAAGTAAATTGCATTAAATTAAATTGAAGAATATAACGCCCACAAATAAGCCTGCTAATGCAGGCTTATTTTTTACAGGGTTAAACAGTTCTTATTAAAGAAAAATTAGAACTTGTAACCAACGCCAGCCATTACAACGATTGGATCGATTTCAACTGTATTATTAGAGCCTTTAAGATCCGTATCAATATCAATGTACCAAACGCCTACGTTGGCCATCCAATTATCATCAATATGGTAGTTAGCACCTGCAGAAACTGATAAACCGAAGCTGTCTTCTAATACAACATTATCTTCATCGAAGAAGATGGTCATGTTCAAACCAGCTCCTACGTATGGCTGAAGCGCTGAACTCGAATCCATTGGATAGTATTGCGCAGAAACCGTTGGCGGCAAATGTTTGGTCGTAGCAATTCGATTACCACCCGCTTCTATCGTATGTTTAAAAGGCGTTGCTGCTAATACTTCAATCCCAATCTGAGGTGTAACCATGTAGGTTCCAGTTAAGCCTAATTGCGTATCATCTTTGACTTTAACACCACTAATGCCCGAGTCATCTTTCGGTGATACGTTAATGACACCTGCTTTAACCATAATGTCGCCGGCTTCATACGCCATAACTTGCGTTGAACCGAATACTGCAATACTTGTTGCTAATAATGTAGATGTTAGTTTCATGAAGAAAACTCCTGACCTGTATTTAAAAGGCTTAAAAACCTTGTGGGTAATGAATGAAGGCATTATTAAGATTTAGTCATTAGGCAGTATTGATACAAATCAACAAATATTCGCAGCCATAAAAAAGTTGCTAGCAAAAGCTGACCTACATCAATTAAACACATCAATGACTCAATATGAGTCATAAAAAATTCAAATAAAAATAAAAAAACAACAAAGTAGAAGCCCTTTTATACAAACAAAATGGTCATAACAACGATGGTGTAAATTAGTATACGGATAACAACAGCTGTAACTTTACCCACTTAAAGCAAATTATTACTCTGGTTCTATTAATCTTTCATTAATTTTCATTAACTTTTAATTAACCAGTAGAGTAAATCCGATGGCTTTTATCACCTTTGAGATCCTTTTATGGATTTTATTTGCCTTATCTTTGGTCGATGCCAATAAACGTTGGGGCTTAAACAAAACCTTATTATTTTTTGTTCCGTTATTTATTTATGGCTGGATATTAGAAGCCTCTGCCATTGGCATTTTTCAACGCTACGAATATGGCGATGGATTTTTTGTAACTTTATTTGGTGCGCCTCTTTGCATTGCTGCAGGTTGGGCGGCAATAACCTACAGTGGTTTTTGCATTGCTCAAACCTATACCCAAAATCATTTTAAAATTGCTGCGTTCACGGCACTTTGGGGCTTAAGTATTGATTTCTCAATGGATGGTTTAGCTGTATTGATGGGTTACTGGACTTGGTTTGCACCAGCGGATGTGGTGTTGCCTTATTTTGATGTGCCGGTTTCTAATTTTATTGGCTGGTTTATTATTTTATCTTTCTTTTCGTTTTTTCATCTGCGCTGGCAAGATACCAAAATTAGAAAAATGTTATTCGGTTTCGATGCGGTTATCCCAGCACTGCCAGCCCTTTTAATCGCCATTGCAATCATGTTAGAAAGTGAATACGAACGTTTATTTATTACCTTCCCTTGGTGGCTCATGCTGATTATTTTTATTGTTCCGCTGGTTGTTATTTTATCCGTTTGGCTACTAAAAAAGCCCAACCTTTCTCAATTTGAAGACACTCAAAGTTTCAAGGTGCCACTCTTGATTAGCCATGCGCTGCATGGCTTCTTTTTCATTATGTCTATTTATGTGGGGATTACATCGGGAGACTGGCGTTATTTAATCGTTGCTTTAGTTGCTGGGGTCCCACTTTTGGCCCATGGAATTGGTTCAAAACAACAAGGTACTGACAGTGCACAAAAGTTAGCTATTAACTGATCATTAACCACTAACTAATAGAGCGTTTAATATATTTTAAAAAAAGCTTTTTTTTAAAGCCCTCTTTTAAATAAGCCCTCTTTTAAACAAGCCCTCTACTGAGGGCTTATTTTGTAATTGAAGGTTTATACTTTGGCATTCATGCTCAACGCCATCGCTTCGGCGATTTTTATACCGTCAATCGCTGCCGACATAATACCACCAGCATACCCAGCACCTTCTCCAGCAGGGTAAAACCCTTGTACATTAATACTCTGAAAGCTGTCATCTCGCTTAATACTAATAGGCGCAGAGGTTCGCGTTTCTACCCCGGTTAATAACGCATCGTCTTTAGCAAAACCACGAATCTTACGATTAAACGCCGGAATCGCTTCACGAATGGCTTCTATCGCAAAATCCGGTAACGTTTTCGACAAGTCGGTTAATTTTATACCGGGCTTAAACGAAGGCTGAACACTGCCTAAGCTGTCGAGAGATTTCTTTTCAGAATCAATGCCTTTCATAAAATCGCCAACGGTTTGCGCTGGGGCATCGTAATTAGACCCGCCTATGAGATAGGCCTTTCTTTCTAATTCACGCTGAAATTCAATACCTGCTAATGGGCCACCAGGGTAATCACTGGGGTCAATGCCCACAACCACCGCACTGTTGGCGTTGCGTTCATTACGCGAGTACTGGCTCATGCCGTTGGTAACGACTTGGTGTTCTTCAGAAGCCGCGGCCACTACCGTTCCTCCTGGACACATACAAAAACTGTATACAGAACGACCATTTTTACAGTGATGCACCAGTTTATAATCAGCAGCACCTAAAATTTTATTGCCCGCATTTGGGCCAAAACGGGCGGCATCGATGGTCGATTGTTCATGTTCAATACGAAACCCTACCGAAAAAGGCTTGGCTTCTATGTAAACGCCCTTGTTGTATAGCATTTCAAAGGTATCGCGAGCGCTATGACCAATAGCAAAAGCAATATGATTTGATAGGAGTTTTTCACCACTAGACAGAGTTAAGCCGGTAATACGATTTCCGGCTGAGGTCTTTTCTAATTCAATATCGTCGACACGACTACTGAAACGAATTTCTCCACCTAAACGAATGATTTCGGCGCGCATTTTTTCAACCATCGAAACCAGCTTAAACGTTCCAATGTGGGGCTTACTCACGTACATAATTTCATCAGGAGCGCCCGAGGCCACAAATTCGGCCAATACTTTTCGGCTGTATTGTTTCGGGTCTTTCACTTGGCTGTACAGCTTTCCATCAGAAAAGGTGCCAGCACCCCCTTCACCAAACTGCACATTGGATTCGGTATTGAGTACTTTCTGACGCCAAAAGCCAAAGGTATCTTTGGTGCGCTCACGTACTTCTTTGCCCCTGTCCAGAACGATTGGTTTATAACCCATTTGCGCCAGGGTTAAACCGGCAAGCAATCCACATGGGCCAAAGCCAACGATGATGGGACGCTCTGTTAACTCTGCCGGTGCTTGGGCAACAAAATGATAGTCTAAATCAGGGGTTTGTTTAATTAGCTGATCGTCAGCAAATTTTTCTAATAGTTCAGCTTCAAGCGCGCTCGATACTTCAACATCTAAGGTATAAATCAGAAAAATATCGGATTTCTTACGTGCATCATAACCCCGACGGAACATATTAAAGCTCAGCAATTGCTCTGGAGTAATATCAAGAGTGGTTAAAACGGTTTGTTTTAGTGCTTGGTCGTTATGATCAAGGGGAAGTTTGATGTTGCTGAGACGGATCATGCGGGTGCCTTTACACTGACAACAGTGCGTAATAATTTAATAGTTACTTAGTTATAGTAAAGGCGTCATTTTACGGTATTTTGATGGGTTTATATAGCGGCTAGCAGCGAACTGCTAGCACACGTTACTAATCAACTAATTAGCCAAACAAATCAGCCAAAGCTCGCGGCTTTTTGATACGCAGGTCGCTGCTGAACCTTAGCTAAATAAGCTTGTGTTTTTTCATGGTCTTTTAACAAACCATTGCTGGCTGCAATTTCTAGAATAATCGTCATCATGATATCTGCGGCGGTGAACTCACTGCCGGCAAAATACTCACGCTGCGCTAGCGTCGATTCGATATAACTAAAATCTAAACCGACTTCTTTTGCCACATAACCATCCATCGGTTGGTCGCCATGACGGCTTTCCATTCCCATGAATAGTTTGAACATCACGGGCATTGCCAGCGAGCCTTCAGCAAAGTGAGACCATTCCAGATATTGATAATATTCTTGGCTGCCCGCTTTGGGTCGCAGAACTTTATCGGTCATGGGGTTATAAGCATTTTTATCCAGAATGTATTCCATAATGGTACTGGACTCGCATAGGGTGATTTCACCCTCGATACTCTCACTACTATCGCAATCGCTGCTGGCATTAAGACGATCAACAATCACTGGCGCTTTACTCAGCGGATGAACCGCTTTTAAACTTGCCGGTGCCAAGTGTGTTTGAGCATCGCGTTGATGATCGATTTTCTGATACGGCATTTGTAACTCTTCTAATAACCACAATACGCGCTTAGAACGAGACTGATTTAAATGGTGTACGGTTAACATGCATCTTCCTTTTTGATTACAGTGCGTCTTTTATTAAAGAGCATCAGGGCCAACTCGAACCACTAACTTACCGAAGTTTTTGCCTTCTAATAAACCCGCAAACGATTCAACCGCTTTCTCTAAACCGTTAACCATATCTTCACGGTATTTGATTTTTCCATCCTGCAACCACTGCGACATGTCTGTGCTGAATTCATTGTAACGATGACCATAATCGTCAAAAACAATAAAGCCCTGCATTTTAATGCGCTTAACCAACAGATTGCCCATTAGTGCACCCATTCGATCAGGACCTTGAGGTAATTCTGTCGCGTTATATTGTGCGATCATTCCGCACAAAGGCACACGGGCACACGAATTTAATAACGGTAAAACCGCATCAAAGACCTTGCCACCTACGTTTTCAAAATACACATCAATGCCGTTATCACAAGCTTTGGCTAGTTGCTCAGCTAAGTCATCTGCTTTATGGTCGATACAGGCATCAAAGCCTAATTCTTCAACCGCCGAGCGACATTTGTCTTCGCCTCCGGCAATACCGACAACCTTGCAGCCTTTTAATTTGGCGATCTGCCCAACCAAGCTGCCTACTGCCCCTGTTGCTGCTGCAACCACGATAGTTTCACCGGCTTTTGGCTGGCCAATATCCAGCAAGCCCATATAGGCGGTTAAACCTGGCATACCCATCACGCCTAATGCGTAAGAAGGTTTTACGGGTTCCATACCCAGTTTTAATAAATCAACACCATCAGAGATGGCATAATCTTGCCAACCAGAAAATGACACTACCCACTCACCAACGGTGTAATTTGGGTTATTAGATTCTTCTACTCGGCACACCGTGCCACCCACCATAGTTCCGCCAATGGCAACCGGTTCGGCGTACGATTTAGCATCGCTCATGCGGCCACGCATGTAGGGGTCGAGTGATAAAAATACCGTGCGTAGTAACACTTCACCTTGTTTAGGGGTTGGCTTATCGGATTCAACAAAGTTGAAGTGTTCTAAATTTGGCGCGCCAACTGGGCGAGTTTTTAATGTCCACTGCCGGTTTACGCTAGATGTTTGCTGAAGTGCTTTCATAACAATCTCACTTTATTCAAGGTATACGCTAGCGCTTTAATCAGAATTAAAGTTTGCATTTGCGTGTCCATTGATGAATTTAAGCTAAAAATTAAACTGGATATTTGAGCTAGATATTTAAACTAGGAACTTAACGTTTGGATCAATAAAAATTAACGTTAAATAAATTGGCTGCAGTGATAAAAACCGCAGCCAATTGTTTTGGTAGAGCTTTTTAGTAGAGCTATTTAATAGCTCTTTTTAGTAGCGCTACAGCGCCGTCACTAAAATTTCGCGGCTAACTTCTGGGGTAATGGCGCCGTGCTCGCCCAATTTAACCATGCCGTGCTGGGTCAGTTTTTCGATTAATAAATCGATATCCGCTTCACCCAAATCAACATGAGATAAACGTGTTGGCACTTGCATCATTTCAAAGAATTGTTCGGTCGATTCAATTGCTCGATTAATACGTGATTCTTCATCACCGTCGGTGATATTCCAAATACGCTCGGCGTACTGCAAGAGTTTTTCACGCTTAGCATCGCGACATACTTTCATTACCGCAGGTAATACGATAGATAGCGTACGCGCATGATCGATATTGTGCGTGCCCGTTAGTTCGTGGCCAATCATGTGGGTTGACCAGTCTTGTGGCACACCTGCGCCGATCAAACCATTCAGCGCCATAGTTGCCGCCCACATAATGTTACCGCGAACTTCTAGGTCTTGAGACGTTTCTGAAACTAATGCTTTAGGGCCGTCTTCGATCAGGGTTAATAATAAACCTTCGGCAAATCTATCTTGAACCTTACCGTTAACGCTGTAGGTCAAATACTGCTCCATGGTATGAACAAACGCATCAACCACACCATTACTAATTTGACGATCAGATAACGACAAAGTCACCGCTGGGTCTAGTACAGCAAAAATTGGGCGCACTAATGGGTTATGAAATGCCAGTTTATTGCCATCTCGAGTAACAACTGCACCAACATTCGATTCAGAACCAGTCGCCGGTAACGTTAATACGCAAGCAAGAGGCAGTGCTTTTTTGATTCGTGCTTGTTTGCTAACGATGTCCCAAGGATCTTCTCCTTCAAATAACGCAGCTGCTGCAATAAATTTAGAACCATCAACTACCGAACCACCACCTACTGCAAGAATAAAATCGACATCGTTCTCTTTAATAATATCTAACGATTTAATCAAGGTATCGTAAGTTGGGTTAGGTTCTATACCCGAAAATTCGAACCAAGTATGGTCACTCAAAGCAGCAGCTACTTGGTCGTATACGCCATTGCTTTTAATAGAACCACCACCATAGGTAACAAGCACTTTTGCATCACTTGGAATCTGTTTTTTAAGTGCGGCAATTTGACCTTCACCAAAAAGAATTTGGGTGGTATTTTGAAAACTAAAATTTAACATAGATCGTGTTCCTAAAATGTTGGGAATTGAATATTTTTTAATACACTCGAAAACTATTGGGTAAGCGCCGCGATCAATTTCGCCGCGGCTAACTCAGAGCTCTGAGGATTTTGACCACTAATAACTAAACCGTCTTGCACAGCAAAGGCATTCCAATCGGCGGCTTTTTGATAATCACCACCCCGTTTAATTAGCTCATCTTCTAATAAAAATGGCACGACGGCGGTTAATTGCACAGCGTCTTCTTCGCCATTGGTAAAGCCTGTTACGGCTTTGCCTTTCACCATAAATTCACCGGCGCCATCTTTTACATTCAAAAATGCAGCTGTTGCATGACATACGGCTGCAACGGGCTTATTGGTTGCTAAAAATGACTCTATTAACGCAATAGAAACACGATTATCGGTTAAGTCCCATAATGGCCCATGACCACCCGGATAAAACACAGCGTCATAATCTGCAGAATCAATCTCTGTCAAAATAGCTGTATTAGCCATCAATGCTTTAACGCTCTCATCGTTATCGTAACGCTGAGTCGATTCTGTTTGAAAATCTTCTAAGGTGCTTTTGGGATCAATAGGGGGTTGCCCACCCGCTACCGATGCTAATGTCACGTTAAAGCCTGCATCGATAAAAGCATAGTAAGGTGCTGCAAATTCTTCTACCCAAAAACCCGTTTTTTCACCCGTTGTGCCCAACTCGTCGTGGGAGGTTAATACCATTAAAATATTCTTTGCTACTTGTTCATTCGTTTGCGTCATTTCGTGCCTCTTTATAACTGTATGATAACCAGGTGCTAAATCGTTTTTTTAACAATACTGTTAAACTGAACTCAGTGTAGGCCCTACCACCCGTTCAAACAATATCAATAGAATCGACTTCATTGGTAGAATTATTAATACAATAAAGTCTATAATAAAATGATGAATGTATCTTTCGAACAATTAAAAAGTATGGTGGTATTTGCACAAGTAGTCGAGCAAGGCAACTTAACCGCTGCTGCTAAGCATATCGGCTTGTCTCGTGCGGTGGTGAGTTATCATATTAAAAAGCTGGAATCTCAATTAGGCATTAAGCTACTCAATCGCTCAACTCGATCCATTGCCCTTACCGAGGCAGGAAGCGAATACTATCAATCTTGTCGCATTATTGCAGAGCAAGCCTCTAGAGCTAACCAACAAATAGAAAATATTAAAAATGAACCAGAAGGCTTGTTAAAAATCACTTGCCCCGTAAATGTAGGGCTACAAATTATTGTGCCTGCATTAAGTGAGTTTCGTCGCCTTTATCCCAAAATAGAGCTGGATTTGATGCTTACCGATGAAGTGGTCAATATTATGCAAGAAGGCATGGATTTGGCTATTCGAGGTGCACCCTTACCCAATTCGGGCTTACAAGCCAGTAAGTTATCGACCTTAGCAATGTGTTTATGTGGCTCCCCTGAGTATTTCAAAAAACATGGGCGGCCAACCATGCCGTCAGAGTTAGACCAGCATGACTGGATTATTTATAAATTAACAGCCGGAGCGGTAGAATTGACCAAAGGCAATCGTTCATACAGTGTGGCAGTTAAAGGCGGTATTAGTACTAATAATGCTGCTGCCAGAACGGCTTTTATTGAAGGCGGTCATGGACTTGGAAGAATCCCTTTATACGACGCTTGGCCAAAAATACTAGAAGGTAAATTGGAAATTGTGCTGGATGATTATCAATTAAAAGATATAGATATTTATGGGGTATTTCCACCCGGCAGTACAGGCTCAAAAAAATTGAGATTGTTGATTGATTTCCTTAAAGATTACTTTGATAAGCTGGATCGCAACGCTCAAAATAGAATCAAATCTTAATTAATGCTATTTTGATAATTCCAAATCTACTTTTTATGTCAAAGGTTAAGACCTGCTAATATGTTGTTTATTTCTCACGCGGTTTCCATTCCAAGCGATCAACTGGACATTCAAGCTATGCGTGCACAAGGCGCTGGTGGACAAAACGTGAATAAAGTTTCGAGTGCGATTCATTTACGTTTTAACATTAAAGCTTCTACACTGCCCGATTTCTACAAAGAACGTTTGTTGGCTCTTCGCGATTACCGAGTGACCAAAGATGGGGTAATTGTTATTAAATCGCAAGAACATAGAAGCCAAGAACTGAACCGCCAAGCCGCGCTAGATCGTTTAGTTGCGTTAATTCGTCAAGCAGTGGTCACCCAAAAACCACGCAGAGCCACAAAACCAAGTCGTTCTTCTCAAGCCAAACGCATGGACAAAAAAACCAAACATGGTCAGATTAAATCCATGCGCGGACGCGTTAATCAAGATTAACGGTTTATAAGCCTAACTTTTCTGCAACAAAATCCGCATCTTTATCACCACGACCCGACAAGTTAACTAAAATTGTTTGATCGCTGGCTAACGTTTTTGCCAGCTTAATTGCATAAGCAACAGCATGAGCACTTTCGAGCGCAGGAATAATGCCTTCTCTTCGAGATAAGGTCATGAATGCATCTAAGCATTCGTCGTCGTTTATCGCTTCGTAACGAACCCGGGCAATATCTTTTAAATGGCAGTGCTGTGGTCCAGTTCCTGGGTAATCTAAACCAGAAGCAATAGAATAAACTGGCAAAGGTTCTCCGTGTTCGTCCTGTAACATTAAACATTCAAAGCCGTGCATAGCTCCCTTGCTGCCAAGAGACATGGTGGCAGCATGATCTGGCGTATCTAAACCTTTACCACCAGGCTCAACGCCCACCAATTCTACATCTTTGTCATCTAAGAATGCGGTAAACATACCAATGGCATTTGAACCACCACCAACGCAAGCCATCACATGATTAGGCAGTGTGCCCGTTTGCTGTAAAAATTGCTGGCGAGCTTCGGTACCAATAATACTTTGAAAATCACGTACCATTTTGGGAAATGGGTGCGGGCCTACCACAGAACCTATCGCGTAAAAATAATTGACTGGATCAAGTAAATATTCATCAAACGCGCTGTCTACTGCATCTTTCAAAGTTTTAGTGCCGCGATCAACAGAAACCAGTTTGCAGCCTAAAATTTTCATTTTCACTACATTTGGGTGTTCTTTAGCAATATCAATTTCACCCATGTGGATTTCACAGGGAATGCCGACTAATGCACAAGCACTGGCTAGAGCAACGCCGTGTTGGCCCGCCCCGGTTTCTGCCAACACTTTTGTTTTACCCATAAATTTCGCTAATAGAGCCTCGCCTAAGCAATGGTTTATCTTGTGTGCACCGGTATGGTTAAGGTCTTCTCGTTTAAAATAAATTTGAGCGCCACCCGCATAGTCCGATAATCGCTTAGCATGAAATATAGGGCTTGGACGTCCTACATATTTGGCATATAAATCGGCTAGTTCTTCTTGAAATTGTTTGCTATGACGAATTTCTTCGTAGGCAGCATCAATTTCATTCATGATGGTTTGTAACTGCGGCGGTACGATTTGGCCACCGTACTCACCGAAATAACCTTTATTATCAGGCATATTGTGAGTTAACGACATATATATTTCCTAAAGCAAATTGCTATTTAATTATGATTGTTTTGTATATATTCAAATCGATTACAGTTTAGTAACATTCCAATCGCGCACTAAATCTGCCAATGCGTAAGCTTGCTTATACAGCGCTTGTAATTCTTCTATACCACCCTTAGAGCCTGTAAATAGGGGCACTTTGTATAAGCGAGAAACAAGAGGATGTATGGGATTGTCGATTTTATTACGTTCTAATGTCCAGCGTAAATTATTGGCCACCATACGAAAGAAAGTCAACTTGGTAGCTAAACTAAACTGGCTAGAATCTTGTATATCACTAAAATTTTTAAAATCGATGGCTGCTAAAAGTGCCGTTTTATTGCCAACTCTTATCGACGCCGAACGCGGCTGATCGAGTAACATAGACATCACACCGAATACTTCACCGGCATTGATTTCATTTAAAACCCGCTCGTTTTGCTCTTCGTCAACATAAACAGATAACTGGCCGCGCAATAAAAAATACAAACTGTGTGAATGCTCACCCTTTTGCAAAATTGTTTCGTTGGGTTCTGCAGTAACAATTTGAGCAGTACTCATTAACACTTCAAATTGTGACTCATCTTGTTGAATCAGCTCTTTAAAGAAGGTAACTCCGTTTAATATTCTCTGCAGAGACTCTAACGGATACGCTTCTTTGGTTACACGCTGCATATATTTCGCCTATCTACTTAACAAGTAAGAATAAATTATTATTTTGAATACAAATATAGCATGGATTTTGGCGATTGCACGGCGACAAAAATAAGCGTTATATCCGTTAAGATTTAGCCGGTTTTTCGCCGTCAATTTGTTCGATACGGCTGTAACCAAGTAACCAATAAGACAGCAAGCGATAACTGAAATAACACAAAAATCCAGCAAAAATAACATCACTGGCAAAATGGCCACCTTGAATAATACGACCAAAGCTCACCACAAATCCCATCACTAGGCCGGCATACAACCAACTGCGGCGTCTGAATACCCAAGCCAATACCATTAAATAGAAACCCATCGCTGCATGACCGCTTACAAAAGATTTATTATTACCTGGCTGATCAGCAATCATAGCTGCGGGGATAAAAGCAGGAATAAAATCTTTGTGACCACCAAACTCTTGTACCGAGCGTGGACGGGGCCTATCCCAATTTTCTTTCACGACCAAGTGCACCAAAATACCCGGGCCAATCAATAAGGCCAAGGTTAAAAACACCCAAGTCTTACGCTGATCTGATCCTAAACCAAACCGCCCTTTGATAAAGCTTAAAGCCGTCATAATAAGTAATAAGGGCAAGATAAATTTAGGCGCATGACGAAACAATTCATAGATGGATAACACCACGGCATTATCACGATAAATAAAGCCCTGTTCGGGGGAATAAAATAAAGTGCTAATCCAAAGGTCTATTTCTGGCCAAATAAGAAAAATTGCAGCAAGCACCACAAATAAAACGATATCAAACTGTGTCTTTAGCCAAGCCATTAGTTGGTTTCTACCTGTATCAATGAGGATCTAATAATAACGTTCATGATGCTTGAGTGACGGATAAACAGCAATACAGTGTTAAGTAAAAAAGAGTATAATGGCTGATATTATTCAATAAATTTGAACGAGTTATTTAAACCCTAACCCGTTAATCAGGAAATCTTTTTATGCGTATTTGTGCCGTTGAACTAAAGGGAGATGACGCTATCTTCTGCATCATGTCGAAAAACATGGGTTTGCTCGACATTCCAGAAGTTCGTCAGCGTAAAATCACCATTTCTAATACTCAAGACACTGACAATATGCGTTGGTTTCAGCGTCAATTTTTGCAGCTAGTGACTGATTATAAAGTAGAAAAGGTAGTCATTCGTGAACGCCCAATGAAGGGGAAATTTGCTGGCGGTGCCGTTGGTTTTAAATTAGAAACAGCGATTCAACTTATCGAAGGTATCAACGTCGAAATAGTCACAGGCAGTCGCATAAAAGAACAGCTTAAACACACACCTATTTTGATGGATTACAAGCAAACAAAACTCAAACAGTTTCAAGAACAGGCATTTATAACGGCCTATGCTTGCTTGCACATGCAAGACAGCTTGTACGGCGCAGGTTAGTCAATGCAAGATCATTGCATTCAACCTATTGGCATTGTGCATTCTTGCTTTAAAGAAAAGTTTGCCATACCTCGTCAGCCGGCTTTAGCACCGGCGGCAACAGGAGAAATAGAATTATTTGCGCCATATAACGACCCTGTTGCCCTAGAAGGTTTAGAAGAAGTTAGCCACTTATGGCTAAGTTTTATTTTTCATCAAACACTCGCCTCTGCCCATTCATCGATCAATTCAAAGCCTCAATTACGAGTGCGCCCTCCTCGCTTAGGAGGCAACAAAAAAGTGGGTGTTTTTGCTACTCGCTCTACACACAGGCCCAATGCACTGGGTTTATCAGTGGTTAAGCTCGATGGTATTCGCAATAATCGCTTACAGATTTCAGGGATTGATTTGCTTAATGGCACTCCCTTGGTGGATATAAAGCCCTATTTACCTTACGCCGACAATGTTGGCACAGCCTTTAATTACTTAGCGGATCAAGCACCTGAGCTGATTGAGGTTGAATTTACCCCCGCTGCTTTGCAGGTAGTTTTATTGCACCAAACAAGGATTAATAAGCCTATTCAAGCATTAATTGAACAAATGCTCGCTCAAGACCCTAAGCCAGCTTATCAAAAGCTGGATCTTGAACGAGTTTATGGCGTTAAAATTTGGGACTTAAATGTTCAATGGCAATACTTATCGACGGGCAACATTCAAGTTATTTCAGTCGATTTGGCTTAATTAGGATAAGTGATAAGCGCGTTGAAAAAACCACGGCAATCCTTTTGCCTTAAATTTAGGTTCGTCTTCAATAATATCGGCTTCTTCTAACAACTTAACCTGATAGCTTTGACCATAATGAACCATAACTTCATCACCCGATATAGCAAACGGTGGGCCACTAGCAATATCCTGGTCATAATCTAAAGTAATTAATAATTGCGGCGCATGACACGTTATCTCATCTAGGTGCTTACTGTAGCGCACACGTAATTCATCGGGTAACGCGATTAAAGCACCACGATCGTATACCCAAGCCACATTGCCTAGATCTGCTGCTGTAATGGCAAAAAAATCGCCGACAAAAATAGTAATATCTTGCGCCTGATAACGCTTTCCCTGACCCCAGATTGATATACTTGGCTTTAGTTGCAGTTGCTCAAACAATTCACTTACTGCTATTTCACTGAGTTCAACACCAACAACCTGACATCCTTGACCCAGCAAATAACCAATGTCTAAACTTTTTCCACACAGTGGAACAAAGACTTTTTTTTGAGCTGCAAACAACCCAATACTACGTTTTAAAATAGGATGAATGTAATCAAGATGGAATCCTATTTGCTGTATTTCCCATTTATTGTGCCAAAAATCGTGTTCCATATTGCAAATCTCTAAGACGTAACTAAAAATGTAAGTAGGGTTTGTTTAAAATCGCTTAATATTTCAATTAAACAAACATTGAGCACTAAAAGCAAAACAATACTGTTGTGATCTATTCAGTCAATACTTAACTTTGACGCTAACATTGGCTATAGTCTAGGGAGTTTATAATTAGGTAAAGAACACAGTATGACGGACTCAAGCGGTATTGAAATTAAGCATCTAGATGGCTTTATCCCTTTCGATTATTTAACGCCAGCTTGTATTCAAGATCTCGCCAGTAAATTTAGGGCGCATTCGTTAGCCAAAGGGAAAATACTTTTTAAACGGGGTAGCGAAGATGCAGAATGCCATTTTTTGATCCGTGGACATCTAGATTTAGCCGACGAAAATTTCAACGTCACAAAAGTTTATGCTAATAGCGACGAAAATTACCTAGCACTTGATAACAGTTCACTTATTCACCGAACTTCTGCTATCACTACCTCAGATTGTCATTTTTACAGCATTAATAGAGACTATTTAGACTTGGTAACAACTTGGTCACAACTGGCTGATGACTTTGAAGAGCAAGAAGACGAAGCGGCGAATAACCCAAATGAAGTCGACTGGATGGAAGTATTGCTTACATCGCCTTTGTTTGCTGAAATCCCTCCAGCCAATATTCAAAAATTACTGGTACGGTTTGAAGAAAAGCAGGTTCAAATTGGCCAAGAAATCGTTAAGCAAGGTGATCACGGTGATAGCTTTTATGTGATAAAAGAGGGCCGTGCGATCGTTACTCAAAGCACTGGCAATAAAGAAAAAACCGTGGCTGCACTGCAGACAGGTGATTGTTTTGGTGAAGATGCCTTAATCGCAGAAAATGTTCGCAACGCTACGGTAACCATGGCAAGTAATGGTTCATTAATGGTTTTGGGCAAAGAAGACTTCGATAAATTATTGAAAAAACCCATCATTAAATCATTAACCTTGGATGAGTTGTATATTCAAATGGACGAAGGCGATGCGGGAACAGTCATCATCGATGTCCGCCACCCGCAAGAGTTTCGCAGTGATCGCTTAAAAGGCAGTGAAAATGTACCACTCAATCATTTAAGAGAGAAATTAAAAACGATGAGTAAAGATTTTCAGTATGTTGTTTGTTGCGACAGCGGAAGACGCAGCGAAGTTGCAGCCTACATAATGACCGAGTCAGGTTTTAATGCAGCCTGTTTAATTCGTTAAGCAACCATAATATTGTTCACTTAGAGCTCATTTTCTTAAAGATTATCCGACTCATTTGCTAAGTATTGAGCTACTCCCTCTGGGGTAGCGTCCATTCCCTTATCGCCTTTATTCCAACCTGCCGGACACACTTCTCCATGGGCTTCATGGAATTGCAATGCTTCAACTAAACGTACTAGCTCATCAATATTACGCCCAAGAGGTAAATCGTTTATTATTTGTGAACGCACAACACCTTGTTTATCAATAATAAATGCACCGCGTAAAGCCACACCACTGTCTGTTTCAACATCGTAAGCTTTGACAATTGCATGATCGATGTCAGCAGCAAGAGTGTACTTAACTGGGCCGATTCCACCTTGATTAATTGGCGTATTACGCCAAGCATTGTGAGCAAAATGAGAATCAATGGATACACCCACTACTTCTACTCCTAACTGAGTTAGGGCATCCATGCGGTGATCTAGTGCAATTAATTCAGATGGGCAAACAAAAGTAAAATCTAACGGATAAAAGAAAACCAAACCGTATTTACCATTAATTGCTTCAGAAAGGCAGAATTCATCGACCATCATGCCGCTCCCCAATACAGCAGGAACGGTAAAATCTGGTGCCTTCTTACCCACTAATACACTCATTTCATTTTCCTTGTCTTAGATAATCGTTGATTTTATGATCATGATTTTAGCGCTCATTTAGCTCAACGCCTAATCATGCTTTAATCTATTAAAAGAAAAGATGGAGCCTAACCTTGGGCTCTATTATGATGACAAAAGATCTAAGCCGTTAACAATAAATATAAGGAACTCGTTACGCTGTGCGCTCACCCCGAAACAAACTTACTTTAGCTGTTGCAGTGTCCATAGCAGTACATGGCTTATTGTTCATTAAAGGTGAACCAGCAAAACCTTATTTATCTGAGAGGTCGATTATCCATGCTCGTCTCGATAAACAAAATCGCGAGCTTGTACAACAACAACAAGCTGGCCAGATATCGCAACAACAAGACGATAAAATATCTGAAGCAAGCCAGCCCACAGAGCAAATCGTTGAACCGGTAAATGAGCCTACTCAACCACAATTAACAGAGCCGGTTACAGCCCAACCAGTATTAGAAGAAACACAACCAGAAACCAAAACTGAAAACCCGCCAGAGCCAAAGCCAGAAACAGTTGTTAGCACCGAATCGACAGCAGACAAAAAAACAACAAACGCTAAAGCTAAAAAAGAACCCGCATTAGAGGAATTAACTGAAGATCAAATAAAGCCTCAACAACAACAAAAAAACCAAATAAGCAGCGATAGTCGCGCTCAAGTGGAAGCTTTAGAAGGCAGTGAAGACCCTACCTATACATCTTATCGTAAAGTATTGAGCCAATATTTAGCGCAACGTCTCGAAGCACAACCCAGCTTAAAAGGACGGGTACGTCTAAAGATAAAATTGGAATATGGTTCGTTTGCCACACGCGTAAATATTATTGAATCCAGCGGCAACGCTAATCTTGATGATTGGGCCAGAAAAGCTGCCTTGGCCGCCAACCCCTATCCTAAGATACCAGCAGAAATCGGTTCGACGTTTGAGTTTTCACCTACCCTGCAATTGGGCGAAAAAACACCGTAACCTTCCCTTCACACACTCACCGTAATGTAGTAATTCAACATTTATTACAAGCATAAAAAAAGCCACCCTTAAATAAATAAGGATGGCTTCTTTTTTAGAACAATCAGCTTACAGAGCAAGCTGATCTAACCGTCTCGATTAAGACTCTCGATTAAGAGAATTGGTTAGAAGTGTTCTTAGCGCCGCCAGCTTTAAGAGCGTTTTCGCCAGCAAAGTATTCTTTGTGGTCGTCGCCCATGTCTGAACCAGAC
>CAJXUK010000035.1 GCA_913061435.1 uncultured Thalassolituus sp.
TCTCTGTAGACGCTAAAGCAGCAATCGTAGAGATCGCTGAAGGCGTTGAAGCAACGTTGAAAGCGTCTGAAATCAGCCGCGAAAAAGTTGAAGATGCACGCAACGTATTGAAAGAAGGCGACGAAGTAGAAGCCGTTATTTCAAACGTAGATCGTAAGAACCGCGTAATCAACTTGTCTATCAAAGCGAAAGACGCAGTAGCCGACAAGCAAGCAATTGCTGACCAACGTGCTAAAGCTGAAGCTGACGTTAAGGGCCCAACCACTATTGGCGACCTTATCAAAGAACAGTTGAGCCAAAAAGGCGAGTAAGTTTTAAATCTCTAGTATTTTAATACTGGAAATTTAGCTTAACGTTTGATGGTAAAGAAAACCCCGCCTCCGCAAGGAAGCGGGGTTTTTTTATGCTTGCAAAACCCCACCACTGATTGTAAGTTATTGATCTAAAGAGATTTATAAAAGTAGGTACGGGTTCAGCCCGACAAGTGTAGGTCGGGGTTTAGCCCGACAAATTGCAGAGGTTAACCAAAACCGTCATGACAAAATCAGAACTGATCGAACGCATGCTAAGCAAACAGCCCCAGCTATCAGCAAAAGACGTTGAACTGGCGGTTAAAACCATTCTAGACCACATGTCGCAAGCCCTCTCCACCGGCGAGCGCATAGAAATTCGCGGTTTCGGCAGTTTTTCATTACACTACCGCTCACCGCGCATGGGGCGAAACCCCAAAACCGGCGAATCGGTTGAACTGTCGGGCAAATTTGTCCCACATTTTAAGCCGGGCAAAGAACTGCGCGACCAAGTAAACCAAAGTTTGGGTGCCCAATGAAACTCATCAAAAACCTAATCGTACTCGCCATAGTACTCGTCGTATTTGGCTACGGCATACTGTTCGCCATCTACAACGAACACCAAATCAGCCTAGACTTCCTATTCATCGACTCGGTTAACCTACCGCTATCATTATGGTCGGGCATACTCATCGCATTTGGCAGTGTACTAGGCATAATAGTCGCCTCCATCTCCAAAGTACTCACCAGTATAGAAAACAAAAAACTCAAAAAGGAACTAAAGCAAGCCAAAGCCAAGCTTGAAAAGATGCAGCACTAATGAACCACCTACTCGAAAGTAACAGCCTAGTATTTATCCTCCTTATTATTGCAATAGCGTGTGGCTGGCTTTTAGGGCGCTTTCAAGGGCAACGCTTCTCGTTAAAACGCAGTGCTCGCAACACCTTACCCAGCATCGACTTCCTACTGGCCGAACGCAACGACAAAGCGCTAGACCGCTTATTAGACATAGAAGAAATCAGCGACGACGTGGTCGAACTCTACCTCAACCTAGGCCGCATATTTCGCGACCAAGGGCAAACCGAAAAAGCCATACAACTGCACCAAAACCTATTTGCTCGTACCGACTTATCATTCAGTGCCCAACAAAATGTAGAACTAGAACTCGCCACCGACTTCCTTAAAGCAGGGCTACTCGACAGAGCAGAACGGCTACTGCTCGACTTATTACAAGAAGGCGGCAAATCTCGCAACTCAAGCACCCAATCAAGAAAACGCGCCGCGTGCTTAATCGTTCAACTGTACGAAGAAGGCCGCGACTGGCTCCCCATACTCGAACTGTACAACAACTCAAAACTGCCCGAACTTAGCGACTTAACCGTGCGCATCGCCCAAGCCGCATGCGAACAAGCACAAGAAGAATTTAAACAAGGCAACTTCCTAGAAAGCCACAAATACCTAAAACAAGCACTCAAGATAAACCCACTATGCGCCCGCGCCAACGTTATTTTTGCCGAAGTTGCTGCCAGCCAAGGCGAGCCCAAAGAAGCGGTGCGTTGCTACCTCAAAGCCATTAAACAAGACCCACACGTCATGCTGCCCATACTGCCAGGCATGGTCGAAAGCTTTAATAAAATAAACGACTACCAAGAACTCGATAAACAACTGGCCCAGCATTGGCAAGGCCACCATCGCGTAGAAGTACTGGTAGAGCGCGTAAGGTTGTTGGTAAAACAAGGCAAGCAACAGCAAGCTATCGAAATATTATTATCCGAGTTGTTGATGCACCCCTCAAATCAGGGCTTTTTTGCTTTGGTGGAAGTGGTTGTTGATGAAAAAGTTGTACTTAATACGTCGCAACTCATGGTCGTATATGATATTCTGCGCCGCATAATTGAAACCGAACATAAATACGTTTGTCGCAGCTGTGGCTTTAAAGCCAACGAACATTACTGGCGATGTCCATCGTGTAAAAATTGGGCCAGTATCAGCGCAGCGCATTGAAGTTGAAAAAATTGATATGGAAGACAATACAATCAACACTTTATCGCCAAACTCGCAATCTCCTATATCTCCTATATCTCCTATAGTAGTAGCGCTGGATTACCCAACGCCAAAGCAAGCCATTGAAATGGCTAAGCAACTAGATCCAACTCAATGCCGCGTAAAAGTAGGCAAAGAGCTATTTACAGCGTCGGGTCCTGCAATTCTAGAACAGCTACACAAGCTAAACTTTGACGTATTTCTAGACCTAAAATTCCACGACATTCCTAATACCTGTGCGGGCGCAGTAGCGGCTGCTGCAGAACTGGGCGTATGGATGGTCAACGTACACGCCTCCGGTGGCGAGCGTATGATGAGCGCCGCCGCAGAAGCCATTGCCAACAAACAGCACAAGCCATTACTCATCGCCGTAACCGTATTAACCTCTATGGAACAAAGCGACCTGGCAGGCATTGGCCTAGACATAGCCCCACAACAGCAAGTAGAGCGCCTAGCCAAATTAGCCAAACAGTCTGGCATGGACGGCGTAGTCAGCTCGGCACAAGAAATAGAACTAATAAAACAACTGTGCGGCAAAGACTTTTTAACCGTAACCCCAGGCATACGCCCAGCAGGCAGCGCCGCAGGTGATCAGCGCCGCATCATGACACCCAAGCAAGCTGTCGAGGTGGGTGGTGATTACCTAGTAGTTGGCCGCCCAATAACCCAGGCAGAAAACCCACAGCAAAGCTGTTTAGACATTATTCAAAGCTTAAAATCATAGCCAGAGAATAAAACAGTGTCTAAATGGTACGTCGTACTGACAAAACCTAAGCAAGAAGAACGCGCAGAAGAACACTTAACCTTACAAGGTGGTGAAGTGTTTTTACCGCGCATAACGCTAGAGAAAGTACGCAAGGGTAAAAGAACACAAGTAACAGAACCTTTGTTTCCGGGTTACTTGTTTGTAAACGTAGCAGGCTGCGAACAGCTAATAGGCAGCATAAGATCGACCCGCGGGGTAAGGCAGTTGTTGCGCTTTGGTACAACGCCGCTAGAAGTAAAACCCAGCTTAATCAGCGATTTAAAAAAACGCTGTGGCGATGCGCAAGAAAATACAGCAGAAGCACAGCAGAAACTGTTTACACCCGGCCAGGGAATAGAAATCACCTCTGGCCCGTTTAAAGACTACCAAGCAATCTTTAAACAATTTGACGGCGAACAAAGAGCCATCATCTTAATAAACTTATTAAACCAACAACAAGAACTGTTGGTTACACTGGAACAGCTAAAAGTTAATAGCTAAAGCACAAGGCTGATAGCTAAAAAGCACCAGTGAAAAATTCAAATACAATGCGACAACAGGGAAAGTTCGCGGGAACCCTTGGGCGGTAGCGTGCCTAAACACTTTTAATACCCCGTATATACCCTTACGCATAAAACTCTAAAACGGTTCACTCTTTATGAAAATACTCGTAACAGGCGGCGCAGGCTACATAGGCACCCATACTAATATAGAACTAATAGAAGCCGGTTTTGATGTAGTAGTATTAGACAATCTTTCAAACAGCAAAACTGAATCGCTAAAACGAGTAGAGCAAATAACCGGCAAAAACATCACCTTTATAGAAGGTGACGTTCGTGATCGCGATTGTTTACAAGCCTTATTTGCACAACACACCATCGACGCCGTTATTCACTTTGCGGGGCTTAAAGCTGTTGGCGAATCGTGTGAACAACCACTGAATTATTACGACAACAACGTATACGGTTCTATGGTATTAGCCCAAGAAATGGAAAAAGCCGGTATTAAAAAACTGGTATTCAGTTCTTCAGCCACCGTATATGGCGACCCAGCAAAACTGCCCATTACCGAAGACATGCCGCTATCAACCACCAACCCGTATGGTGCTAGCAAGTTAATGGTAGAAAATATCTACCGCGACTTAGAAACAGCCGATAAACTAAATAATTCAACAGCGCCATGGGCAATAACCTTACTAAGATATTTCAACCCAGTAGGCGCACACAAAAGCGGTTTAATTGGTGAAGACCCAAGTGGCACACCCAATAACCTGATGCCGTATATCTCACAGGTAGCCGTAGGCAAATTAAAGCAACTAAGTGTATTTGGTGACGACTACCCAACCATAGACGGCACCGGCGTGCGCGACTACATACACGTAGTCGATTTAGCTAAAGGCCATGTAAAAGCCGTAGAAGCTTTTGCAAATGCAAATAAAGACACACAAGGTTTAACCGGCGTTACTGCCATTAACTTAGGCACAGGCAACGGCTTGTCGGTATTACAACTAGTAAAAGCGTTCGAACAACAAAACAACAAACCAGTACCTTACAGCGTAGCCCCTAGAAGAGCAGGCGACATTGCCGCGTGTTACGCCGATGCTACCAAAGCCAAGCAGCTACTTAACTGGCAAGCAGAATTAGACGTTAATGCTATGGTAAGCGACACATGGAACTGGCAAAGCAACAATCCAAATGGATATGAATAATTGATATGACTACTTCAAAAGAATCAAAAGCAGTACAAAAAGTAACAACAGCCGTTATCCCCGTAGCAGGGTTAGGCACACGCATGTTGCCCGCAACCAAAGCCATTCCAAAAGAAATGCTGCCCTTAGTAGACAAACCATTAATTCAATACGTAGTAAACGAATGCGCAGCGGCGGGCATTACCGAAATTGTATTAGTAACGCACTCTTCAAAAAACGCCATTGAAAACCACTTCGACACCTCGTTCGAGTTGGAATCTACCTTAGAAGCACGAGTAAAACGCCAGTTACTTGAAGAAGTACGCGCCATTACCCCAGAAGGCGTAACCATAATGCACGTACGCCAAGGCCAAGCAAAAGGCTTAGGCCACGCGGTATTATGCGCAAAACCAATAATTGGTGAAAAGCCCTTTGCAGTGGTACTGCCAGACGTACTAATAGACGAATATGAAGCCAACTTAAAACAAGAAAACTTGGCAAAAATGATACACACCTTTGAAGACACCGGTGTAAGCCAAGTAATGGTAGAAGCCGTACCGCAAGACCTTGTAAGCAACTACGGCGTGGCCGACATCAGCGGCGCAGAATTAACCGCAGGGCAAAGTGCCCCAATGCAAGCCATGGTCGAAAAACCAAAGCAAGAAGATGCGCCAAGTAATTTAGCGGTTGTTGGCCGTTATGTACTTACCGAAAAAATCTGGCCAATGCTGGCGCAAACACCACCGGGCGCAGGTGATGAAATACAGCTAACCGACGCCATTGCAGCGTTGATGAAAACTGAACAAGTAGATGCCTTCTACATGACAGGGAAAAGCCATGATTGCGGAAGCAAACTAGGTTATATGCAAGCATTTGTAGAATACGGCTTACGTCATGAAACTGAGGGCAAAGCATTCTTAGCTTGGATGGATAGTTTTAAAAAATGAAAATATTGGTAACCGGAGGTGCTGGGTTTATAGGCTCTGCGGTTATTCGCCATATTATCGAAAATACGCAAGATTCAGTTATCAATCTAGATAAACTTACCTATGCTGGTAACTTAGAAAGCCTGCTAGCAGTAAGCGATAACGAACGTTACGTATTTGAACAAGTAGACATCTGCGATCGCGCTGAATTAGATTGCGTATTCAAACAGCACCAGCCAGATGCAGTGATGCACCTAGCGGCAGAAAGTCATGTAGACCGCTCTATTGATGGCCCAGCAGAGTTTATGCAAACCAATATTATTGGTACATACAACTTATTAGAAGCTGCGCGTGCTTACTGGAATGAATTAGACGCTGATAGAAAACAAGCTTTCCGTTTTCATCACATCTCAACGGATGAAGTCTACGGTGACTTACCCCACCCAAATGATGAATCTTATGTAGGTCGGGGTTCAGCCCGACAAATGGACTCTGAAAATCAATCTTGTGTAGGTCAGCCTTCAGGCTGTCAGTCGGACTCAGAACATAATGTAGGTCGGGGTTCAGCCCGACAAAATGAAGTTCAACAAGAATTGCCACTATTCACAGAACAAACATCCTACGCCCCAAGCTCGCCTTACTCGGCCAGCAAGGCCAGCTCAGACCACCTTGTTCGCGCTTGGTTACGTACATACGGTTTTCCAACAATAATCACAACTTCTTCAAATAACTATGGCCCGTATCAATTTCCTGAGAAATTGATTCCGATGGTTATATTAAATTCACTAGAAGGTAAAGATTTGCCCATATACGGCAAGGGTGATCAGATTCGTGACTGGCTTTATGTTGAAGACCACGCACGTGCACTTTATAAGGTAGTTACAGAAGGCGTTATTGGCGAAACCTACAACATTGGTGGCCATAATGAAAAGCAAAACATCGAAGTGGTTCATACCATTTGTGACTTGTTAGAAGAATTAGTACCTGATAATAACAATTCTATAGCAGCCGGAAATCAACAAGGTTTCAAAGGTTTAATTACATACGTAATCGATCGCCCAGGTCATGACGTTCGTTACGCTATAGATGCTAGCAAAATCGAAAAAGAACTAGGCTGGAAGCCCGAAGAAAGCTTTGAAAACGGTATTCGAAAAACTGTTGAATGGTACTTGCATAAAAAAGTTTATGAGTTTATTGGAAATGATTATCAAAACACCCAAAATATATAAAAATGTAAGAAAGTACTTTTATGGCTGCTAATAAAAATTCAAGTAGACTTTTATCAAATTTTTTATCATTATCAGCGCTACAAATATTCACCTATGCATTGCCACTTCTTACCCTCCCTTATCTTGTAAGAGTGTTAGGTGTAGAAAAATATGGGTTAGTAATGTTTGCGCAATCATTCATTATGTTTTTCATAATACTGGTAGATTATGGCTTTAACCTCTCGGCAACAAGAGAGATCTCTGTTTATAGAGATAACAAAGAAAAAGTATCTGAAATATATAGTAGTGTGATGACTATTAAAGTATTTCTTATATTTTTATCATTCTTTATATTATCAGTAGTAGTCTTTAGTTTTGAAAAATTTAACCAAGATAAAGAGCTATACCTGATAACTTACTTAATGGTGGTCGGGCAGGGCTTGTTCCCAGTTTGGTATTTCCAGGGATTGGAGCGAATGAAGTACATAACAGGAATTAATATACTATCTAGAGTTATATTTACCGTTGCAATTTTTGTTTTTGTTAATGAAGCTGATGATTATATGTTAGTTCCATTACTTAATGGTCTTGGTATAACTATTGGTAGTTTATATTCGCTTTATCTTATTAAAACATCCTTTAAGCAAAAGTTCACATTGCAGAGTTTTGATACTATTAGGACACATTTTAAAGATAGTACTGATTTTTTCTTATCAAGGGTGTCTGTAAGTATTTATACATCAGCTAATGCGTTTGTTCTTGGTTTATTTACAAACAATTCAATGGTCGGTTACTACTCAATAGCTGAAAAGCTATATCAAGCAATACAGGGCTTGTATGGCCCTATAAGTCAAGCTCTGTATCCATATGTGGCTAAAGAGAAAAATATAACTCTTTATAAAAAAATATTTTTCAGTGTGATCGCTGTAAATATTATTGGAGTAATCTTTATGTTCTTTTTGGGTGAACCATTATTTACCGTAGTTTTTACCAATGAAATTGGTAGCGAGACCATAAAAGTCTTTTATGTATTGTTACTCGCCAACTTATTTGCAGTGCCTTCAGTGCTTATAGGGTATCCTTTTTTAGCAGCTTTAGGATATATAAAAGATGCGAACAATAGTGTAATCATGGGATCTTTCGTCCATATAATAAGTTTATCTTTGTTGGCATATCTAGATTTGATTACAATTTATAATGTGGCTTATATGGTAGTTTTAACAGAAATAACCGTATTAACTTATAGGATTAGCAAGGTTTATAATTATCGTATTTGGAATATAAAGATAATCTAACCTATGGATATCAACTAAAAATAAATTATTAAGAGTAGAAAAGAAATTATATGAAACGAATAATTACATACGGTACATTCGATTTATTGCACTATGGTCATATAAATTTATTATGTCGTGCTAAGAAACATGGTGACTATTTAATAGCGGCTGTGAGTACCGACGAGTTTAATTGGAATTCAAAGCAAAAGAAATGTTACTTTGACTACGAAAGACGAAAAATTCTACTTGAATCTATTAGGTATGTTGATTTGGTGATTCCTGAGGGGAGTTGGGAGCAGAAGATAGAAGATATAAAAAAATACCATATTGATACCTTTGTTATAGGAGATGATTGGAAAGGTGAATTCGATTTTCTAAAAGAATATTGTGAGGTTGTATATCTAGAGCGAACACCTGAGATATCAACGACACAAATAAAAAATGAGCTTAACAAGCAAAATTAAACAACACTCCTGATTATAATAAAATATTATTTATGAATATAATAAAACTAGCTCTAGCTCGAATTTTGATAAGTCCTTTATATTTTTTATCATGGGTAATACCTAGAAATAGGAATATCTGGGTTTTTGGTAGTTATGCTGGAGGTTTTAACGATAATTCTAAATATTTTTTTATATATGTTAATGAAAATTCAAAAGAATTA
Organism: uncultured Thalassolituus sp.; assembly: GCA_913061435.1. GTDB lineage: Bacteria > Pseudomonadota > Gammaproteobacteria > Pseudomonadales > Oceanobacteraceae > Oleispira. The sequence continues at coordinate 8,844 of CAJXUK010000035.1, forward strand.
GGGCTTCAGCCCGTATGGATTAGTAGCGATAGGAAGACAGTAGACGAAATTAGGGCTAAGGGCTTTGAAGCTTTTACTAAGTGGAGTTTTCAAGGAGTCATGCTATCACTTTTATCAGGTGTTTACATTTATAGTGCTTATGTTTCAGATATAAACACATGGACAAGCGGGCGAGCCTTGAAAGTAAATCTCTGGCATGGTATTCCATTAAAGAAAATTGAATTCGATATTACATCTGGTGTTCTGGAACCAATATTTAATGGAACGTTAAAGAGTAAAATTAGATTTATTTCACATTATATAAAGCCTGACTTTTTTCTTTCAGTCTCAGAAACAACTTCAAAGGTTTTCTCTTCTGCATTTAGAGTTCCAGTTAGTAGTTGTTTACCATTCGGTTATCCACGAAATTCAATATTAAAATTACCAAACAACAAAGTTAAATCTTTTATTCAACAATATGAGCCTGAATATACAAAAAAATTGATAAATAAAATAGAAACTTATAATAAGGTTTATGTATATATGCCAACATGGCGAGACAGTGGTTATGATTTCCTTAGTGCAGCCTTGCCTGATTTAGATAAGTTAAACCAAGTGTTGATGAATGAAAATTCTATTCTTATAATAAAAGCGCATGCAAATACACTCTTAGACGTCACGGATGATTTTCTTGGTAATGTTATATTTTTTAAAAATAGCGCCGATATATATCCGGTACTGTCACTTGCGGATTGCTTGATAACTGATTATTCATCAGTTTTTTTCGATTTTATGCTGAGTGAAAAACCTATAATATTTTATCCATTTGATGAAGAGGAATACCTACGTGGGCGCGAAATGTACTTTTCCTATAGCGACCTTCTCGTTGGGCAAGCTATTGTTAAGGACTTTGATGATCTTCTCGCTTCTGTAGGTGAAATTACCAAAGAAGTTAAACTAAGCCCTAAAATTCATGAGTTGATTGATTGTGAGATAGATTGCGCTAATTATGAGTTATTACAGTATATTTTGCGTGTTACTAAAAATACTTAAAGTCAATACGGCTTCTATCTAAAAATTTTTATTATTAATAAGTGTAGATTGATTCAGTTTATATCGTTATTCAATAAGTCACTTACAACTATCCAGGTACCTGTGTAAATTTATGGTAATAAATAAATATAAAATATTGATTATATTATTCTCACTTGTATTCTCATTGTATGCTTTTTTTTTGGACCCAGGGAGTGATCAATATGACCTAGGAAGGCACCATGCTCACATCGAAAATATCAAAGAACTTTCTTATAACGAGGTAATAGAGCAGTCTAGAGTTGGCTACATCCTTTTTGATAGTTATGCATGGATACTAAACACCTTAGAGCTATCAAAGCATTTGCTAGTAACAACAGCTGTATTTCTTACCTATTTATTAGTTTTTACTGTATATTACAAATTTTCTGAAGTATATAAAACAAGAATATTGAGTAGACAAACTAAAATTTTACTATTTCTAATGTTTTGGCTGTCAATTGGATATGTTTCTGTGGCGAGTGGTATAAGAAATAGTTTTAGTAATGCTATTGTTTTTTTTGTTAGCTTCTATTTGTTATACTTCGATAAAAGAGCTATGTTTATATTTGGTGTGATTTTAGCGTTCTTTATTCACCCTTTTGCATTAGCACCTAGTATTGTTGTATTAACGGTATATTTTACACAATCTATTAAAAATAAAGTATTTCTAGGCAAGTTGTTAATATTAATAGGGTTGGTTTTTTTATTAAATCCGCAAGTACTTGCTTTTATTTTCGATTTGATTAAATACTTAATGTCAGGTTTTAGTTTTTTTAAGCCAAGCTACCTAGATCTTGAAGGTGTTTGGGGGGCAGGGCATGATTCAACAAGAAACTTTAATGGTCTTCTAGAGGTTTATTTTTTTAGTAAACTCCCTTTTTATTTAGGTCTTGTATACTTATTGTTTATACCTACGCGTGCTGTAAAAGATAAAAAATTATATTTTTTGTTATCTGTGTTTTTTTTATATTTCCTAATATTTATTAATTTTTATACTTTAGTAAATAGGATGAATAATGCTTTTATACTTTTCCTAACATTGTTTTTTGCTATCCAGCAAGTCAGTAGCCATAATAAGTGTGATAAGTATATCTCTTTAATGTATTTGATTTGTTTATTAATATACTCAGTTTTTAATATATATTCTTATCGTTATTTTTTTCTTACCGCCTTTTGACTATATCTAGAGGGTAGCTATGAGTAATCAATTAGTGTCAGTTTTAATTCCTGCTTATAATGTTGAAAAATACATAAAAGAAGCAGTAGTTAGCATTCAAAATCAGACTTATAAAAATCTTGAGATCATAGTTGTTGATGATGGATCTACAGATGATACTTTTAATATAGTTAAAGTATTAGCAGAGGGTGATTCGCGAATTAAATTATTAAGGAATGATGTAAATAGTAAAATTGTCAAAACATTGAATAAGGCATACCAGATCAGCAGAGGTAGCTATATTGCTAGGATGGATGGTGATGATATATCAGAACCAGATAGAATCGAGAAGAAGGTGACATTCCTAGAGAATAATCCAAGCATTTCACTAGTGGGTTGCAGTGTAAATGCTATTAGCGAAGATGGAACTGTTTTAAGTCAAACAGTAAAAAGTAAAAATATAAAGTTATTAGATAAGTTAAAGAAGTATTCCACACCGGTCTTTCATATATGGGTTGCACGTAGAGAAGCTTATGAAAAACTAAACGGTTATAGAGAGCTTTCAGGGGTTGAAGATTATGATTTTCTTTTGCGTATGTCATCAAGTGGTTTATTTTACTCAAATTTAGAAGAATATTTCGGTTATAATATACGAATAGATAGAAAAGGAAACACTAAAGATTTAATTGGCTTAAAGCAGATATTACTTCATAAATACGCTTATAATCTGTATCTTCAAAGATTAAAATATGGTTGTGATGACTTTGGTGGCGATATAGATGATAAAATGGTTGTAAGTTCTTTTTCGCAAAAAATATATAACTTCTCACGCGTTAGACTAATCTACGCAATAGATGCAAAAAAAGAAAAGAAATATTTAATAATGTTTATCAACCTGTCTCTTTCTTTAATATCACCCCATCAGGCTTATTATTTAAAGAACAAGTTTTTAGCACGCATAATTACTAATAGCTTTAATAATTATTAATTTAGAACCCTTGCCTACAACTTTATGTGGTTTTCTTTTTAATTGCGTTCAACTCATAGGTACAACGTTTGATTTTGATTGGAAGACAAAATTATTTTTCTTTTGTATTGATACAAACAAGCCAAACGTTCACACAAGTAGCGGAAGTGATTGATGTGTATAAAAAACTGTTATTCATGAAATACAACGGAATAAGAGGCTTCGTGGCTATAAGCCAAACCAGACTCAACAGACCTGCTCTAAATTTACGAGGCAGTCTAAACTCTGTTTAACTGAACTCCACTGGACGATTTTTGAAGACTACCTAAAAAAAGAAATGGAATCTTAAATAATTAGTAGACGGTTAACAACCTATAAGCTATTGAGTCTTAATCCCAAACGTATTGACAAGATTAAAGGCTAACAAGTCTTGTGGTGAAACTCTTTATAAACACCTTTACCACAAATAAAAAACCGTGGTAAACGCAATATGGTAAGACATTAATAGGCTACAAACCGTACAGGTTATTTATAGATGAGTGTCTATTCGTTGCTGACAATGGTAAGGAGTTTGCAATACACCTTGAAATTACTAAAAAATTGAATATAGATTTTTATTATGCTCACTCTTATGCTTCGTGAGAAAGAGGACTTAACGAAAATAAAAGCAGTTTGATTTGTTAGTGCTTTCCAAAAAAGCGTTCTTGCATGGGGTTGTTAGATAAGGGCGTAGGGCTAGTAATGAATTAGAAAATATCGGACCAAGAAAAACACTTATATTTAGCACACCAAATGTGCTGTTTTATGAGCCATTTATTGGTGTTGCATTTATGAGTTATATCTAAGAAATAAAAAGGAATTGATCATGAAATCAATTAATATTTCAGTCGTTATCCCGACACATAAGCGACCTAAACTTCTCAAGCGTGCTATTCAGAGTGTGCTTGAGCAAACACTGCGCCCAATAGAAATCATTGTAGTCGATGATGCTGGTAGCGCTGAATCATTAGAAGCTGTAAAAAGCTTTAACACTGATCTAATTAAATATGAGCATAACACTGTTGGCCAGGGGGCATCTTCATCAAGAAATTTAGGCGCTAGCTTGGCTAACGGGGGCTTTATTGCGTTTCTAGATGATGACGATAAGTGGCTTCCTCTAAAATTAGAAAAGCAAGTTACCTTGATAAAACAGCTAGATCTAGATGCATGTTTCTCTCAAATACAAATAAAGTATGAAAATACGGAATTAAGTTATTCAACTAAAGCATCTATGCCTGTTGATCCATTGGTTTCTATATTACAAGAAAACTATATAGGAGCAACGATATCTGCCGTTGTTAAAAAGAGCGTATTCCAAACACTAGAAGGCTTTGATTTAGAGTACAAGGCAAGAGAGGAGTATGACCTTTGGATTAGGATCATCTCAAACGGGTTTAATGTCGGAATAGTTGAAGAACCCTTAGCGGTTTCATACCGGTCCCTAGAAAACAGATCTCGTATTTCAGCAAATATAGATAATTATGTTACCGCTATTGATCGATTAAATAAAAAACATAAAGCTATAGTGGGCTCACAATTAAGCGAGAAACAAAAAACAGTCAGAACGAAAATGCAGTATGAGTTTTTAGCTGCACAAGCAGCTTCTATAGGGTTACGAAAAGCGTCTGTAAATTATTATGCAAAATCTTTATTAACTATACCGAACTTAAAATCTTGTATCGGGTTAGTTGTTTCAGCTATTTCCCCAACATTACTAATAAAAATCAGATCAAGGCTATAAAATGAGCAGCTACAACCCATTAGAGCGTACCATCGCAAGATTTCTTGGCCGCTTTCCTATAGTAAAACAGTTAGCCAAAGCTACTTACTCACGCCTTGTTTATTTTAAAAGTAAAAAAAACTATAAAATCCAAGCCATTACAACGCCTGTAAGCTTTACTAGCCATGGTGACAACAGCTTTTTTGGTTATTACGATAAATCACCCGAAAACAGCAAAGGCTGGGTTATTGCTTGTACAACCGCCAATGCTACAAGTGCTTTACCTTCCTTAAATCAGCGTGTCAATTTAATCGTATTTGATGCTGACGGGGAAGTGCTTTTAAGCCAAATGATAAATGCTTATAACTGGCAGCAGGCTTGTCGTGCACATTGGCTAACGGATGATTTAATTATCTACAATGACTTTGATAGCCAAAAACAAAACTATGTCAGTCATGTACTTTCTATTGGGCAAGTGGCAATCGTTAAGTCGTTTGAATACCCAGTGCAGGATAGTTTTAAGCTCGATTATTTTTTATCGCTTAACTATCAACGCTTAATGACCTTACGCCCAGATTATGGCTACAGAAACCTACCGAATTTAAACGCCACAGAACTAAACAACCTAGAGCACGATGGCTTGTGGAAGGTCGATTATGCAACGGGTAATGCAAAGTTATTGATTAGCTTAGCTACAGCCTACCAGTATCAGCCAAAGCCTGATTTTGCACATGGCCTACATAAACTAAACCATGTGATGATCTCACCTGATGGTAAGCAGTTTATTTTTATGCATCGCTGTTTGGTGAATGGCCGCAGATTTGATCGCTTATTTTTAGCGGATGCGACATCGGGTGATTTAAAACTCCTTGCAGACCACGGCATGGTAAGTCATTGCTTTTGGGCTGATAACAACACCATATTAGGGTATATGCGTGGCCCAGGAGAAAAAGACGCTTATTGGTTGCTTGATATTACTACAGGTGAGTTTACACAATTTGGTGCAGGTAAATTAGAAAGGTATGGTGACGGCCACCCGCATGTGTATGGCGATTGGTTTATTACCGATACCTACCCGAACAAAGCGCGTATGCAGCATTTAATTTTGTGTAACTGGAAAACCGGTGAAGTGAAAGAGCTTGGCGAGTTTTTTCATGGCTTTGAATACGTTGGCGAATCCCGTTGTGATTTGCATCCAAGATTTGCACCGGATGGTAAAGCTGTGTTTTTTGATTCGGTATTTTCTGGTAAGCGCCAGCTTTACCGGATGGAGCTTAACCAATAATGTTTTCCGTACTATTGTCCGTTTACCATAAAGAAACCCCCAGCTTTTTAGAGCAGGCTTTAACTAGTATTTGGGATGAGCAAACCCTTAAACCCGCACAAATAGTCTTAGTACAAGATGGACCATTAACGGCAGAATTAAATGCTGTTATTACTGAATGGAAAAATAAGCTTGGTGCAGTATTAACTGACGTACCACTTGAGCAAAACGTTGGTTTAGGTGAAGCACTGAATGAAGGATTAAAACATTGTAAATATGATTTAATCGCGCGTATGGATACTGACGATATTTCTTTACCTGAGCGTTTTGAAAAACAAGTAGCATTTATGCAGCATAATCCAGATATAGCTGCTAGTAGCGCACAATTAGAAGAGTGGAATGTAGAATTAACGCAAAAATTAAACCAACGCATTCTTTCTACTGAGCCTAATCAAGTTAAGAAATTTGCTAAACGTAGAAGTCCTTTAAGTCACCCTGTCACTATTTTTAGAAAAAGCATAGTTGATGGAGTTGGGGGATATCCACCCTTAAGGAAAGCGCAGGATTATGCTTTATGGTCGCTGCTGTTAAGTAAAGACTACCAACTTACAAACCTACCTGATTTTCTTCTTCGCATGCGTACTGGTAATGAAATGCTAGATCGGCGTGGTTGGAGCTATTTTAAAGAAGAGTACAAACTTTTGAAATTTCAAAAAGAAATTGGTTTCCTTTCTTTGTTCGATTTCACTATGAATGTTGCTTTGAAAGGTGTTCTCCGTTTGTCACCTAATTTTGTTAAAAGATTAGCCTATATGGTTGCACGATAAAAAGGTTAAAAAATGAAATATCTAGTCACCGGCGCTGCGGGTTTTATTGGTTCTTATACCGCTAAGCGTTTGTTAGAACAGGGTCACCAAGTTGTAGGCTTAGACAATCTTAATGATTATTACGAACTGGAACTTAAGCAGCACCGTCTTGCTCAATTAACACCTCTTGAAAACTTTACTTTTGCAGAATTAGATTTAGCTAATCGTGAAGGCATGGCTGAGTTGTTTACTAGTGAAAAGTTTGATCGTGTCATTCACTTGGCTGCCCAGGCAGGTGTTCGTTACTCAATTGAAAATCCTTTTGCTTATCTAGATAGCAACTTAGTTGGCATGATGACTGTTTTAGAAGGTTGTCGACATAATAATGTTAAGCATTTAGTTTATGCATCCTCAAGCTCAGTTTATGGCATGAACGATAAGATCCCTTTCAGTGAAGAAGATCAGGTAGATAACCCCGTATCATTGTATGCTGCTACTAAAAAAGCCAACGAGCTAATGGCTCATAGCTACTCCAAACTCTATAGCATACCAACTACTGGTTTACGCTTTTTCACTGTTTATGGCCCAGCTGGTAGGCCCGATATGGCTCCTTGGTTATTTACTGAAGCAATACTTAAAGATGAACCTATTAAGGTATTTAACCAAGGTAAAATGATGCGTGATTTCACCTACATTGACGATATTGTAGAAGGTGTTATTCGTATTCAAGATGCTATCCCACAAACAGAAATACCCTATGCGCTATTTAATATAGGTAATAACGAGCCGATTCAACTATCACGTTTTATTAGTGCTATTGAGACAGCCTGCGGTAAAAATGCTGAGAAGCTAATGCTAGATATGCAGCCTGGTGATGTTGAACGTACTTATGCAGATACAAGCCGTTTAGAAGAATTAGTTGGTTATAAGCCTAAAACTGAAATAGAAGATGGCATTGCTCAATTTGTGCGATGGTATAAAAATTACCGTAACTTATAGGGATTGAAAAAGCATGAAAATTGCTATTGCCGGTACAGGCTATGTAGGGTTATCTAACGCTATGTTGTTAGCGCAACACAATGAAGTGGTTGCTGTTGATATTATTGCTGAAAAAGTAGAGTTATTAAATAACAAACAATCCCCTATTGAAGACGCTGAAATACAATCTTTTTTAGAAGGAGGCAAATTACATTTTACCGCCACCTTGGATGCACAGTCAGCTTATGCTGATGCCGATTTTGTGATTATCGCTACCCCTACCGATTACGACCCAAACACTAACTACTTTAATACTAAAAGTGTTGAAGCGGTTATTCATACTGTTACCGCTATAAACCCTCGTGCAGTGATGATTATAAAATCTACCGTTCCTGTGGGTTATACCGAAGATGCTAAAAAACGTTTTAATACTGAAAATCTAATATTTTCACCTGAATTTTTGCGAGAGGGCAAAGCTTTACACGATAATCTGCATCCCTCGCGTATTATTGTCGGTGAGCGATCAGTTAGAGCTGAACAATTTGCGAACTTACTTTTAGAGGGTGCAATTAAAAAAGACGTTCCACTACTGTTTACTGAAAGCACCGAGGCAGAAGCCGTTAAACTATTTTCAAATACTTACCTAGCTATGCGTGTTGCTTACTTTAATGAGCTAGATAGCTATGCAGAGTCTTATGGTTTAGACGCTCGTCAAATTATTGAAGGTGTAGGCTTAGACCCACGCATTGGCAACCATTACAACAACCCTTCATTCGGTTATGGTGGTTATTGTTTACCTAAAGATACCAAGCAACTGTTAGCGAATTATCAGCAGGTGCCCAATAATATAATCGGTGCAATTGTCGATGCTAATCGTACTCGTAAAGATTTTATTGCTGAGGCTGTTTTAAAGCGTGAACCAAAGGTTGTTGGTGTTTATCGTTTAATCATGAAAATGGGTTCTGATAATTTTAGGGCCAGTGCCATGCAAGGGGTCATGAAGCGTATTAAGGCAAAAGGTATTGAAGTTATCGTATACGAACCAGTATTAGATGAGGATGAGTTTTTTGGCTCTAGAGTAGTTAATGACTTAGAAGCATTTAAAAATGAGGTCGATGTTATTTTAACTAACCGCTTAGCAGATGAATTAAAAGACGTGGCTGATAAAGTGTATACCAGAGATTTGTTTGGTAGTGATTAGCACTTTGTTAGCTAGCAGTAACGATTTTTACCTAGACAGTCTTATGCTGTTTTGGTTAATACCTGTAATATTTTTTATTTGAGTGTTTAACCTAAATAGTACTGATTTTTATTAAATTATTAAGGATTATGAAATGATAAAAGCTTCTTCTGTTGCGTTCTTCTCGCTATGTTTAATAGCGTGTGGTGGCGGTTCAGGCGGTGGTAGTAATGATGATTCTGGTTTGAGTGATCAAACTGGTTCTTTGGTGGGAGGTACTAGCCCTGCTAATTCTGAGTACACAAAAACAACTCCAAAAACATTAGCGGATTTTACTTTACCGGCTGTAAAAACGGGTATTGATGGGCAAGACTTTGAAGGTGTTTGGTTGGTAAAAACAACATCCACAAGAACTAACAATATAAAAGACGTCGATCTTGAGAATGAGTTAATTACCAACCATACATCATTAGGTTTGATGACTATTATTGCTAATACTCCTTCAGAATATAAGGTTATTAACTGTACAGAGACGGTCTTGCAAAATCGTGATTTAGAGTTACTTGGCGGTAAGTTGGAGGCAAGTACTCGAGAGGAAGATGGTGCTGATTTATATGAACATAAGGCTATTTTGAATATATTAGACGGCAAAATTTCAGGCACTATAAACATTACAAATAACAATGATCATGGTGAAGGGCACACTGAAAATAAGCAAACCAACGCTACTATTAATGCAGTTAAAATCAGTGATGCAACTGTCATCAATGATATTAGTGAAGTCGAAGCTAAGATTGAATTTTCTGGTGTTGATATGAGTGAAGGTGCTCGTTGTGTGGGTGTTACAAGTTACACGGGTAATGCAAATATCAAACAGGATTCTGAAAGTGTTGCTTTGTCGGGGCAGTTTTTCATGGGTATATTTGAGCAAAGTACCAATGAACTAGGTACAAGCTTTAAAAGTATTATTGTGAGTGATGATAGAAGGAAATCTGCTGGTGGGATAAATGATGCTTATTGGTCGTCTTACCTTTCATACCACATTGCTTCTAAGTCACCTCTAACATTAATTGATGAGAGTTATCGTTATTACGGTGATAGCCCTGTTGATTTTATAACTAATACCAGAACGTATCCTGATGGGGGTATTTTAAATTCAGAGGTCACCACTGAAAAAGCGCGAGTTAATCCAGGTGTGAATATGTACTTAAACAAAGCTGATAACGACCATGTTCAGATGTCTGGCATTATCAGTGGTGATATTAGTCGTCGTGCTACGATTGGCTTTAAACTAAATAATTAATAACGTAAAGTTCATTTCTACTTAACTAATTTGGCTGGCAAAGGACTATAAGCCAGCTTTTAAAACTAACAAAAGGATTTGTTATATGAAAATTTTACACCATGGCGCTGTGAATGGCGTTACCGGTTCTTGTCACCAGTTGTCTCTTGCTTCTGGTGGTTCTGTTTTAATTGATTGTGGGCTTTTTCAAGGTGACGAAGCTCATGATGACCTTTCTAGTTCTTCTCAAGATAAGCAGCTCGCGCAAAAACAAATTGATTTCTCGTTAGAAGGCATCAAGGCGTTGGTTGTAACTCACTGTCATATTGACCATGTCGGTCGCATTCCTTATTTATTAGCGGCGGGGTTTTCTGGGCCTATTTATGCCACAGAAGCGACTTCTCACTTACTGCCTTTGGTGATTGAAGATGCCATTAAGGTGGGGGTTACTCGTGATGAGCGTTTGATTCGATTGTATCTTAAGCGCTTAGCCAGTTTGCTTGTGCCTGTGCCGTATAAAAAATGGTTTGCTATTGAGGGTTTTGGTACTGGAAAGAATGGAAGCTTAAAAGCTAAATTTCAGGTGGCAGGGCATATTTTAGGTTCGGCTTATGTTGAGTTTGATGTTAAAGAGAAGGATGTAAAAGACTCTGATAATAGAAAGCTAAAAAAATCTGAACGGGTTATTTTCTCGGGTGATTTAGGTGCGCCTTATTCGCCGTTGTTGCCTGCGCCTAAATCGCCGTATCGGGCTGATCATCTAGTGATAGAATCGACTTATGGCGATTCGTTACATGAGTCGCGTAGGCAGCGCCGTAAGTATTTAAAACAAGCGATTGAACGCAGTTTTGAAAATGGCGGCACGGTATTGATTCCAGCGTTTTCGATTGGTCGCACGCAAGAATTGTTGTATGAACTTGAAGAGATTATAGCCCGAGTTGAAAAGACTAAAGAAAAGGCCAAAGCGAAAGCCAAGAACTCTAAGAAAACAGAGAAGCCTAGCAAAACCGTTTGGGATCATTTGGATATTATTGTCGATTCACCGTTAGCGGCTAAATTTACTGAGAGCTATCGTCAATTGAAATCACTGTGGGACGCCGAAGCACGACGTAAGGTGAGTGCGGGCAGACATCCTTTGGGATTTGAGTCTTTGTTAACGATAGACAGCCATAAAGAACATTTAGCTACGGTTGAGTATTTACGTAAAACGGGTCGCCCTGCGATTGTTATTGCGGCCAGTGGTATGTGCGCCGGTGGGCGTATGCAAAACTATTTAAAGGCGTTATTGCCTGATGAGCGTACCGATGTGTTGTTTGTGGGTTATCAGGCCAGTGGCACGCCAGGGCGGGATATTCAGCGTTATGCGCCTAACATCTCAGGTAGAGAAAGTGGGTATGTAATGTTTGGTGGTGGTAATGATGCTAGTAGCGGCGGCGAGAAAATTGATATCAAAGCCAAGGTGCATACCTTGTCGGGTTATAGCGCTCATGCGGATCAAAAGGATTTAGTGAATTTTGTAAAACGTATGCGACATAAGCCAAAGCACATTCGTATTGTGCATGGTGACGAGGGCGCTAAACGCGCCCTGCAAGTAAAATATAATGAGTTACTGCCAGAGTGTGAGGTGGTGATCGGAACTTAATCCAGATAGATAGCTGGCTATAATTTTGCTGGCTAGCGTGCACCAAAGCCAGTTAGCATTGTTTTTATAGTTTTAAAGACAATGTCTAAGTCCAGCCATAGGCTAAGATTTTTTACGTAATAGAAGTCGTGCGCAAGCTTTTCTCTGGTTGCATCTTCATCGGCTGCATATCCATGAGTTACTTGTGCCCAGCCAGTAATGCCGGGGCGTACAACATGTCTGTAGCTATAAAGCGGAATGGATTTCTCAAATTCTTTTACAAAGCCTGCTTGTTCGGGGCGAGGGCCAATTAAAGCCATATCCCCTTTAAGGATATTTAGAAATTGAGGTATTTCATCGATTCTAAGTTTTCTAATGACTTTACCAATGCGCGTGATTCTTGGGTCGTCTTCACCGGCAAATTTAGCACCGTCTACTTCCGAATCTAGGCACATGCTACGTAGCTTGTACATTTTAAATTCTTTACCACCTTTGCCAACACGCTTTTGCGTGAAGAAGGCAGGGCCTGTAGATTCTAACTTGATCGCGATGGCAGTGATAGTGACAATCGGTAGTGTTATTGGAGTTGATAAGATAATGAGTGTTGTTTCTAGAATACGCTTGAGTGGTAAATAAATAGGCGCTACTTGAAGCTCGCCATAAGTTGTTTCACCGTATTGATTTAATGGACTTTTACCTGTTACCGATTCGTATGCAGTAACTGCCTTAAATATGTGTACATCGTTTGATAATGCTTCGGCAATGAATTGTTGCCAGTCATGCGGTAGTTCTGCTCTGTTATCTAGAATGATGCCGACATATTTTTTTGCATCAAATTCTGGAGTATTAAGGATGGTAAATTTTTCTTGGCTAAAATCAACCAACGGTTTGTAGAAACCAAAGGGTACGACTGCGTATTGCCCATTTTGCTTTTTTTGAAGGTATTTGAATTCCATATAGGTAATTACTAAAACAACAAAAAATGCTGCTGTTAAAGCAAGTCTTGAGTATTCAAAGCGAAATAAATTAATACCAGCAATTAGTGCCAATATAGAAATAGCTACGGTTGGTAACAAATACGTTAGCGGTCTACTTCCGGGAAAACGCCCCAGTTTATGCATCATTAAGCTGCTAATTGAGTAGCTTATTAATGAACCAATGATGACATTAATTAGTGATTGGTTTGGTAATGAGAAGTCGTTGATCGCAAGTGAACAGGCAAACATAGTTCCTGAAATTACGATTAAGCTAATTATAAATGTATAAATTGACAGATAAGGATTTACTTTAATATTTGTTGCTGATTTAGAGTGAAGAGAGCTATCGATAATTGAATTCTTCACAGTGCTCAATCCTTAAGGCTGTTGTAAAAATTATTGAGATTTTTAAAAGAGGTATTCTAAGATTGGCTCCCCGAGCTGGACTTGAACCAGCGACCAATAGATTAACAGTCTACTGCTCTACCAACTGAGCTATCGGGGAACTCCGTTGAAGTGCGTGCATTATGCTGATGTGGGGCGGGGGTGTCAAGCGGGTGTGAAAAAATATTTACATTCGGTTGTCCGGCTGAACCCGGACCTACTTCTAACCACAATCTATGCAAAATGTAGGTTGCCCTTCAGGGCAACAAATTGTCCGGCTGAACCCAGACCTACATTTATTTTTTACCCCAATGCTTTTGATAAACGACTGATGGCGTTTTCTAGATTGGTCATGCTGGTTGCGTAAGAAAGACGCATGTGGCCAGGGGTGCCAAAGGCGGAGCCCGGCACTAGGGCAACTTCGGCTTCTAGTAGCATTTTTTCGGCAAATTCTACGTCGTTTTCACAACCGGCGGCGTCTATCGCGCCTTGGAAGCTTGGGAAGGCATAAAAGGTGCCGTCACTTTCGATGCATTCTACGCCGGGCAGTTCGTTTAACGCGTTGACTAAATAGTCGTGACGTTCTTTAAACGCGACTAGCATTGTTTGAATGCAGTCTTGGCTGCCGTTAAGCGCGGCTTCGGCGGCGTATTGCGAGATTGATGTTGGGTTGGAGGTGCTTTGCGATTGGATTTTTTTCATCGCTTTTACCAAGACTTCTGGACCTGCAACGTAGCCGATGCGCCAGCCTGTCATGCTGTAGGCTTTTGATACGCCGTTCATAACTACGGTGCGATCATAAAGCTCTGGGCATACGGTAAGGATGTTGTGGAATCCGCCTTCGGCCCAAAGTATGTGTTCGTACATGTCGTCGGTGGCAACTAATACGTCAGGGAATTTTAACAGTACTGCGGCCAGTTCTTTTAATTCGGCTTCGGTATACGCCACGCCCGATGGGTTGCTTGGGCTGTTAAGTACTACTAATTTTGTTTTAGGGGTAATGGCGGCTTCTAGCTGCGCAGCGGTGATTTTGAAACGATTGTCTTGGCTTGTTTCAACAATTACCGGCGTGCCTTCGGCGATGCGTACCATGTCTGGGTACGATACCCAGTATGGCGCAGGGATAACCACTTCGTCACCAGCATTTAATAGTGCCAGTGCCATGTTGAAGAAGCTTTGTTTACCGCCACACGATACTAAAATTTGGTTTGGCTGGTAGCTTAAACCATTGTCGCGTTTAAATTTGTTGATAATGGCTTGTTTTAACGATGGCGTGCCGTCGACTGCAGTGTATTTGGTAAACCCATCGGCAAGCGCTTTTATGGCTGCGTCTTTAATGTGTTGAGGGGTATCAAAATCTGGTTCACCCGCCCCAAGGCCAATAATATCTTTGCCTGCAGCACGTAGCTCTGCAGCGCGGTTGGTTACCGCAAGCGTTGGTGATGGTTTGATACTTTGTACGCGATTAGACAGTTGAAGATCCAAAATTTTATCCTCTAAAACAGCTTTAAGTTGTGAATGCTGGTTATTTAAGTCGTAAAAAATGTGTTAAATAAAAGGTGCTTTTAATAAAACATGACATTGTACGCAATAAAAACGGGAATTTTAAGTATTTAGATAAATTGATACGCAAGTAGCTTTAAAATCGGGTATTCTACCCGCCTAAAATTTTGATGTTTATAAAACTGTTCATTATAAGGAGTATTCAATGAACCCAGGCGCAGAAGGCTATCCTGCCGTGAATTCCAACGTTCAATCCTCAAACACAAACTCATCTGTCAATGATGATGAAATAGATTTGTTGGATTTATTAAGAAGTATTTGGTCGCAACGCGGGTTGGTGATCGGATGTATGTTGGTTGCCGTATTGGCTGTGTTGTCTTTTCATTTTTCTAAAGCGACGTTTTCGGTGGCGAGTCGTGTTGATTACCCGATTTCGTTGTCGTTTTTAAGCGATGGCAAGTTGAATTACCCCAATGGTTCTGCTTTTTCGCCCAGAGATCTAATGGCAAGCAGTGTGTTGTTAGACGCGATTGAACAGAGTGCTGTTGAGATTACTTTAATCGATGTAAACAATGCTTTGATTATTCAGCAGTCGAATAGCTTGCTGCAAAAAAGTGAGCAAAAGTTAACCGACATGTTAACCAACGCGAAAACCCCGGATGACATTCGCACAGCGGCTGAGCAGAGCTTGCAAAATTTAAAAGATTTGGGGTTGGGTTATTTAACCTTGAGCTTGGATTTAACTGAGTTGGCCATTACTCAACAGCAAGGCGCTGTTTTATTGAGTAATGTGGTGGATGCTTGGGCGAAGCAGTCGATTGACCGTGGTTTGATGGATTTAACCATTACTCGCCCGATGGTGGCGTTTACCGCAACCAATGGTAATAACTTAATTGATAATTACGATCGTGCTTCTAGTTATTTGAAGTCTTTAGATGTTGCTGCCAATCAGCTATCAAGATTAAGTGGTTCAAACAGTTTAGTTGTTAATGGTATGACGCTTGAAGATATTCAGCGCCGTTTAAATGCCTTGGGTGACCGTGATATTAGCCCGTTGCGCGGTTTTGCTTATAATAATTCGGACGTGTTGTCGAAAACCAATTCAGCGATTCAGGTGCGTTTGTTTTCGCGCCAGCGTTTGTTGAATTTAGAACACGATCGTTTAACCAAGTTGATTGCGTCTTACGATTTGGCGCTAGAGCAATTAGGTTCTACTAATCAACAAAATTTGGGGGCTGCTAATCAAGGTAGTCAGCAAAATCAAGGTGGCCAGGGTAATGCGGCGCAGTTTGATCAATCGTTTTTAGATTCTTTATTGCAGTTGGGTACGCGCTTGGGCGCTGTCGATACGCGTAAACAGTTGTTTAATAGCAGAATTAAAGCGGTTGAAGAGTTGCTTTCTTTAGAGAAAGAAATTGCCATCCTAAAGGGCTCTGCTGATGAGAAGACATTGGATATCAACCCAGAAGCTGTATTGAAAGATGCGCTTCAGGATATTGCTAAAAATCTAAATGAAGCTCAGCAAGACATTACTAAATTTGTTGATGCGACCCGTGAGATTACTATTGCTAATCACACTCAGGTTTATACTGCCAGCACTGCCCCGCAAGTGCGTGGTGGTTTGATGCAGTTGGCGCCTAAGTTTGTGTTGATGTTGGTATTGGGTGCGGTATTGGGCTTGTTTTTAGGTTTGTTTATTGCGCTGATTCGTTCTGCGTTGCTGAAAAATAAATAAGGTATTTTTTAAAAATTGCTATGAAAGAAAAAAAGTTTGAACTTCGTTCTAAATATCAGCCTGCGGGCGACCAGCCCAGTGCGATTAAAGGGCTGATTGAAGGGTTAGAAGACGGACTTTTACGGCAAACCTTGTTGGGCGTTACTGGCTCGGGTAAGACCTTTACCATGGCGAATATTATTGCCAACCAGCAGCGCCCGGCGTTGATTATGGCGCATAATAAAACCTTGGCCGCCCAGTTGTATGGCGAGTTTAAGGAGTTTTTTCCGAATAACGCGATTGGTTATTTTGTTTCTTACTACGATTATTATCAGCCAGAAGCTTATGTGGCGGCGTCGGATACCTTTATTGATAAAGATGCGTCGGTGAATGAGCACATTGAACAAATGCGCTTGTCGGCGACGAAGTCGTTATTAGAGCGCCGCGACGTGATTATTATTTCGAGTGTATCGTCTATTTATGGTTTGGGTGATCCTAAGTCGTATTTAAAGATGATGTTGCATTTGGAAGTGGGTGATCAGCAAGATCAGCGTTCGGTTTTGAATCGTTTGGCGGAGTTGCAATATACCCGCAACGATATGGATTTTCATCGCGGTACTTACCGGGTGCGCGGCGATGTGATTGATATTTTCCCGGCGGAATCCGACGACGAAGGCATTCGCATTGAGTTGTTTGATGACGAGGTTGAGCAGATCAGTGAGTTTGATCCGTTAACCGGCCACATTGTGAAGCGCCTTGCGCGCGCGACTATTTACCCCAAAACCCATTATGTAACGCCGCGCCAAACGATTTTGGATGCGATTGATCATATTGAGGTGGAGCTTGAGCAGCGCATTCAGCAGTTTAAAGATAATAACTTGTTGGTTGAAGCGCAGCGTATTGAGCAGCGCACGCGTTACGATTTAGAGATGATGCGCGAGCTGGGTTATTGTTCGGGTATTGAAAACTATTCGCGCTATTTATCGGGGCGTGATTCCGGCAATGCACCTCCTACCTTGTTTGAATATTTACCCAAAGATGCGTTGGTGTTTGTGGATGAATCCCATGTGACGGTGCCGCAAATTGGCGCTATGTATCGCGGTGACCGTTCGCGCAAAGAGAATTTGGTGCAGTATGGTTTTCGCTTGCCGTCGGCGTTGGATAACCGCCCAATGAAATTTGAAGAGTGGGAAGCGATTACCCCGCAGACCATTTTTGTGTCGGCGACCCCAGGTAAGTATGAAGAAGAACATACTGAAAATGTGGTTGAGCAGGTGGTGAGACCCACGGGTTTATTAGACCCGATTATTGAAGTGAGGCCGGTGACCGCAAATTCTGACAACGGCGGCATTGGTCAAGTTGATGATGTGTTGGGTGAGATTAACAAACGCACCGATAAAGGTGAGCGGGTGTTGATTACTGTGCTTACAAAACGCATGGCAGAAGATTTAACCGATTATCTGTTAGAACACGATGTGCGGGTGCGTTATTTACACTCGGATATTGATACGGTTGAGCGAGTAGAGATTATTCGCGATTTGCGTTTGGGTGAGTTTGATGTGTTGGTGGGTATTAACTTACTGCGTGAAGGTTTGGATATTCCTGAAGTATCTTTGGTAGCGATTTTTGATGCCGATAAAGAGGGGTTTTTGCGCTCTGAGCGTTCGTTGATTCAGACTATTGGCCGCGCCGCGCGTAATTTAAACGGTTTGGCGATTTTGTACGCCGACCGTGAAACTGATTCGATGAAAAAGGCGATGGATGAAACCCGTCGTCGTCGTATTAAGCAGCAAGCGCACAACGAAGCGAATGGTATTACACCAAAGGGTGTGACGAAATCGGTTGAAGATATTTTGGATGCAGCGGTTACCCCAGGTGGCCGTGCGAATCGCGATAAGAAAGGCAAAAAAGATAAACGCAGCTTGCAACAGCAAGTGGCCGAAGATGCTGAAATGTATGAAGCTCAAGCGGCTAAGTTAACCCCCGGGCAAATTGCTAAGCGTTTGTCGGAAGTGGAAGACGAGATGTATATGTCGGCGAAAGAATTGAACTTTGAACGCGCGGCGCAGTTGCGTGATGAATTGCATGCTTTGAAAGCGATGATGATTAGGAATAGCTGATTAAAATTAGCCGGTTGAAATGAGTTGATCTAAAGTTGTGCTGCTTTATAGTAAGGTTGTTCAACAAAATTGCTGACGCAAAATAATAATAAAAACGTTAAGGATGGCATTATGGTGATTCCGATGAGGGGAGTTTTTGGCTCTCTGTTTTTTGTGATTTTAATTTTAGCTGCGGTTTCTGTTTCTTCCAATAGCACAGCGGCCGTTGAGCCGTTAGTGATAGGTGAGCATGAAATTGAAGCGCTGATCCCCGCGACTAGCCAACACCCCGAATTAAAACTGAATGGCGCTTCGATGAGGATTTATTATGGTTTTGTCGAAACTTACATTGGCAAGCTGTATGTCGAAAATCCCACTACCGACGAAAAAGCCCTTGTCGCCGCGGATGAATACAAGCGTATGGTGTTTAAAGTTGCGATGAAGCGGGTAAGTGGCCGCCGCATGGCAAAAGCCATGTACGATGCGTTGCAGTCTAATTTGTCGCAAGAAGAGGCGTTGAAATTAGAAGATCGTTTGGTGATGCTAGTGGATATGTTTGATAGCAAGTTAAAACGCGGCGAAGATGGTTACATTGAATGGGTGCCGGGAGTGGGCTCGCGAATTGTGATCAAAGGCGAAGTGAAAGGCATAATACCCGGGAAAGATTTAAATGACGCAATTCTTAATATTTGGATTGGTGAAAATCCCGTTGGATCGCGGTTTAAAAAGCAGATATTAGGTTTGCAGCGCCACGGTGAATCGAAAACGAATAATCGCCGAGGCCGATAAAAATTCGCGGATGTAGGTCGAGGATGTAGGTCTAGGTTTAGCTCGACAAGTGTAGATCCGGGTTTAGCCGGACGATTACTAAGGTGTTGTTTATGAAGCTTGGGGATATTTCGGTATCGTATGTCGAAATTTTGCGTAAAGCGATGTTGGCTTTGGGCTGTAATCCTCAGTTGATTTTGCAGCAGTTTGGTTTAAACGAGACGGTGTTGGCGTCGCCGGATGCGCGTATTAGTATTCCTCGCTTTATGCGTTTGGGTTTTTCGTCGATTCAGTTTAGCCAGAGGCCTTGGTTGGGTTTGGAGATGGGGGCGCAAACTCATGCGACTAATTTGGGAGTTGCGGGTTTGATGGCGTTGTCGTCATCGGATTTAAAAACGGCGTGTAAGTGTATTTGTCATTATGAGTTGTTGAGTAGTTATAACGCGCGAGGCCAGTCGACATTTTATACGGCTGATGGTTTTGGGGTGGCGCAGTTTTATTCGATTAGCCCGTATAATAGTTTTAATTTGTTTGTGGTGGATTCGGTGTTGTCGAGTTGGTATCACTTGGCTAAGTGGTTAACCGGTTTGGACGATTGTGTTGAGGCTGTGTGTTTTGAGTTTGATGAGCCTGATTACCGCGATATGTATGATGAGTATTTTTCTTGTGAGGTGCGTTTTTCACAGCCTTATAACGCGGTGGTTATTAAGCCGGATGCGCTGGCTAAGCCGAGTTTGTATGGTTGTGCGTCAACCTTTGAGTTGTTGAAGCGGCAAGCGGATGCGGATTTAGAAAAAGTGCGCATGGGTTTGAAGTTTAGTGAGAAGGTTGCTCGGGTTATTACGCCATTGTTGAATGGTTCTACGCCGACGTTGGATAATGTGGCGGAGCAATTAAATATGGCCCCCTGGACGGTTCGCCGTAAGCTTGTGAGTGAAGGTTTGACTTTTCAGCAGGTGTTAAATGATACGCGTAAGGCATTGGCGATCAGTTATGTTAAGGATACGGCGTTTACTTTGGGGGAGATTGCTTATTTACTGGGGTTTGGTTCGCCAACGGCTTTTCAGCGAGCGTTTAAGCGTTGGACGGGTGTTGCCCCGGGTAGTTTTGAATAATCAAAAACCGCTGCTACATTTCTGTGGCGTCGTCGGTGTCGTCGTCATAATCTTCAAAGTGTGTTGTTAAATCTTCTTCGTATTCCATCATTGTGGATTTCCTCTTTTTATTAGTTTGGTTTTTTATTTGTGAATATGTAGGCGTTATTAATTTAAGCTTTTTAAATTCACGGTAATGACTATAAACATTTATTGTTACAGTTTTGTGACAATGAACTTAGTATACGGTTCAAAAATTAATTTGGATTTTTTAAATTAAATGGGAGTTTTTATCTATTTGGAGGGTGTGTATTAAATGGCGGACTGGACGAGACTCGAACTCGCGACCCCTGGCGTGACAGGCCAGTA
>CAJXUK010000036.1 GCA_913061435.1 uncultured Thalassolituus sp.
TTGTGTGCATTCTAACACCTCTTATTACGTGTCCAAATTCACTGTACCACTACATTGTTACGCTAAAAGCCATTTGTTAGCTGCTCTTTTAAGAGTAAACGGAATACCCGCGGGTTTGTGTTATCAAAGAGTAACAATTACAAATGAGCCGCCGTTTTGTTTGCATGGATTAAATGCCGTGTATTTAAAAAAATATGGCTGGTATCGTATAGATGCAAGAGGAAACAAAGCGGGTGTTGATGCAGGGTTTTGCCCACCATTAGAGAAGTTGGCATTTTCTACTATTGCAGAAGGTGAGCTTACTTTACATGAAATTTGGTCGGAACCACTTGCGATAATCATTAAAACACTTGAAGAAAACTCAACATGGTCGCAGGTAGCAAAAAAATTACCTGACACTGAAACTCCTTGAAAGCACATTGATTACCATTTAACTGAGTCTACCGTTTTGGATATGAACCTAAGGCTTAAGCAGTGGCGTAAGCAGGCATATAAGCGGGTACTTAGGCGCGGTAACAGTTGTTGGTATGAGAGTTCGGGTATTTGATGGAATGAAGTGCCTTTAATACTTGTTTTAAACCAAAACAGTATTAGTCTATTTAGCAGTAGGTTTACTATTTATTACTGCAGAGTGTGGTTATGGAAGAAGGTGTTATAGCAGTAGAGGGTTTTGTGGAGGCAGGGTACTGGGTTAGTCCGTATGTATTCTGGGGCGTTATTATCATTCTACTGGCTTTAGTCGTATCAGGAATCGTTTTTTTACTTTACCACCGTCGTGTAATATCTGCCCAACATTCACTGGTACAGAAGTATCGTGAGGGTTCGGATACGTTTCGCTATCTTGTCGATACGGCGCACGAAGGAATTGCAGTGGTGCAAAATACTCGCCTTGTTTACCTGAATCCGCGAATGTGTGAAATGAGCGGGTATACTAAGGAAGAGTTGAAAGAATTGCCGTCTTTTTTACCGTTAATTCACCCTTCAGCGCGAGAAGAAATGATGGCTAATTATCAGCGTCGTGTCGCCGGGGAGTCTGCCCCAAAGCGTTACGAGAGCTTGTTTCTCCGAAAAAACGGTAGTAGTTACCCTATTGAATTAAGCGGTGTGCCAATTGTTTGGAGAGGGAAACCTGCAACTCTCAATATGCTTACCGATATCTCTGCTCGTAAGGCGGCAGAGCAAAAGATATTGTACTTGGCTCATCATGATTCTCTAACCGGCCTTGTTAATAGAGCCGTACTGAGTGATCGCATTGAGCAAACCATAGCTTTGGCCAAGCGCAGTACAGACCCCTTTGCTGTTTTGTTCATTGATTTAATAGCCTTCAAAGCGATTAATGACACCTATGGCCATGATGTAGGAGACCAGTTATTACAGCAAGTGAGTGAGCGTATTCAACAGCAATTAAGAGAGACCGATACGCTGGCACGTGTTGGTGGTGATGAATTTGTAGTTTTGTTGGCTCAAATTAAAAATCATCAAGAGGTGGCTCAAGTAATGGAGCGAATCAAGCAGTGTTTAGTGGAAGCCTTTCAAGTTAAAGATCATAAGCTGCACTGTTACGCAAGCCAAGGAGCTGCTTTGTATCCAAAAGATGGCGAATCAGTACAAGAGCTATTGAGCCAAGCTGACAAAAATATGTATGAAGAAAAATGCAATTACTACGGGAGCCTAAGTAGTCAATAACCGCTATTTATACAATTGAGATTGATTTCTACCGTTATTTTTTGACTCGTATAAAGCTTTGTCTGCACAATCAATGGTTTGTTGTAAATTGGGCGAAGCAGGATCCACTTCGGCAATACCCGCGCTAATGGTAATGTTTATAAACTTATTTTGGTCAACTTCTATATTTGTTTTCTCTAACATCGTTCTAATGCGTTCTGTTAAAATATGGGCATCATTAAGAGAAGTATTGGGCATTAAAATAATAAATTCTTCTCCGCCATAGCGTGCCAAAATATCCTCTTGACGAGATTGCATTCTGATTAATTCGGCAACGCATTTAATAGCTTTATCACCGCAAGTATGGCCATAAGTATCGTTTATGTTTTTAAAGTGATCTATGTCGAAAATCGTGATCGAAGTTGGGGTTTTTATAGGGTTTTCATTCGTCAACAGTTTATTGGCGGCGTTACTAAAGTGGCGACGGTTAAATAAGTGGGTTAAAGGGTCGGTAGACGCTTGAATTTGCAAGTCTGCTTGAGTTGTTTTTAAATTTTCTAATGACCTAATTCTATGAGCAATGATCAGCGACAGTAAAAGAGCTTCTAATAGGATGCCAATACCAACTCCGTGGCTATTAATGTAATTAAATTCGGCCATTCCTTTATAAAATAAAACGGCTAAGCCACTGAATAAAACAAATAACCCGTGAGCAATTAGAAAAAATACAGCTACTGGATGCTTTCTAAATAGCATAGAAAAAGTGACAGAGAGGCTCACAGCCATCATAACGGCCGCTAAAGTGCTGGAATATTTAAGCGCGGTGACGATATCAAACAAGCCGTAGATAAAGTTAATAGACAGCAAAGCCAATACGATAAGCAAGGACCAGTGTTCAACGGGGTAACGTTTCTTTGTTTCAAAAATATTGGTCATGAATAAAATTAAAAAGATAGGCATTGCGACCAGTGATAAATGCCATTTCATTGTATTGTAGCCAAACACATTAAAGATATCTGCTAACAAACCATAAGACAACGCGATCCAAAAACCTCCCGAAACGAGATAGCAGGCGTAATAAAAATGCTCTTTAAGGCGAGAAGAAAAAAACATCAAAAAATTATAGATAATAAGCGCAAGTAACATACCTACGACAAGTGCAATATAGGTAAACTGGCCTAATAAAGCTCTTTTTGATAAATCTTCGCCATATAAATTAAGAGCGAACCACTGGTGTGAGAAAGAGGTGCTATTAACAAACAGTGTTTTGATCTGATTAGGTTCTAAGGATATCTCAAATACGGCGCTGCCTCGGTACATCCACTGCCATGTCGTTTGATCGTCTAAATCAAGCACGCGTTCATTGATGAGCTTGTTATTAACGACCTCGTATAAGCCTACGGCTTTATTGTGGTACGCATGAGGGTGATGAAGATAAACCTTTGTTGGCACAGCCGTGGGGTTATTAAGCGTTATTTTTGACCAAGTAACTTTAGAAGCAGTCCCCAAAGAAAGGCTATTTGGCGAAAGTATAAAATCTTGTTTTTGTACGGTCTCAAATGGCATTGTTTCGCTTTTATCAACAAAGTACTCCATTTGAAATTGTTCTAACTGTGTATGATTGTCTTTTATAATGTGCACTGGTGCAGCCGCCAGTACTTTTGAAGTCAGTAATAAAGTGCATAGAACAAATAAGATCGAAATAAAAGAGGCTGGCCGAATGCTAATCATTAACGTTCCGTTGTTTTTTGCTTTTAAACCTATTATCAGTGTATCACTAACTTTAGTTTTTACTAATAATTGACTCAATGTAAAATGCAGTATTGATTTAGTCTCATAAATAGAAAAAGAAATGGCGCTAGATGAATATTTAACTAAGGATTAACATGAGTATTAATTTACGGCCATTGTTAGCGTCTGACCCGAATTATGGCCTAGTCATTGATCTATACAAAACAGCTTTTACCACTGTACGCCATATCCCCGCTTGGGTTCTTAGATTAACCATGCGTAGGTCTAATAATGGTTTTAGTATGATTTACGATCAATATAAATGGGTTGGGCTTTTAAAAGTTACCGAGCATGCAGATTTTGTGTTTGTACACTTTTTTGCGATAGCAGATTCAATGCGCTCCGGTGGCTATGGCAGTCGAGTGCTTGACTTTATTAAGGCTAAATACGCAAATAAAATCATTATTCTAAACGTTGAAAATCTTGATCCTCAAGCTGCTAATTATAGGCAGCGTATTAAGCGTCGTGCTTTTTATGAAAATAACGGTTTTATTACCTCTGGTTTGGTGGTGCAAGATTCGAGTGAGCAAATGGATATGTTGGTCTTTGGTCGCGGTGTGTCTAAAAATGAAATCGAAGATATTTATAGGCAATTGTACAAAGGGTTTTGGGGAGCTTTATCCAGACCCAAGGTTATGTATTTGAGCTAGTCAGTGTTAGCGTGGTCTATTTCTTAAATTCTGAGTCACTTTTGTAAACGGCGCATTAACTCGGCGACAACAGTGTTATAATATTTTTTATTTAAAATCAGTTATTACGGTATTCGGCATGTCAAAAAGTTTTGAAACTCAGGGAATCATTCACTCTATTGGTGATACTCAATCATTTGGTCAAAATGGCTTTACCAAACGCGAGTTTGTTATCAAGGTGACGGGTGAGGGGGAAAACCCAGCCTACCCTAATTACTTGTCATTGGAATTATTAAAAGATAAGTGTGCCTTGATGGATCAATACCAAGTTGGCCAAGAAATTGTGGCGCATTTTAATCTGTCTGGCCGCCTTTGGAACCCAGGCAATGGTCAGCCTGAAAAGTGTTTTACCAGTTTGCAAGCGTGGCGCATAGAAAATGCAGCGACGAGCTTTGGTGGCCAAGATGCATCAAGTGGCTTTGCGCCAAGTAGTTTTAATCAGAGTGGGTTTGATCAAACACCGCAACAAAACAATCAATTTCAAGCACCCTCTAACGATTTTGGTGACAGTAATTTTGATGACGATGTTCCGTTTTAGAGAGAACTCTAATGGCTTAGCCATAATCTAAATCGCATTCCCCATAGGCTGGTCATACCAGTACTGATCGCGGTTATTTCGCCTTCTGTATTTACATAGAAGATACTTGGAGTAACCGCGACACCCCATTGCTGGCTAATCTGGCCGCTGTTGTCGTTAATGGTTAAAAAGTGATAATCCCTGTCTGCTTGATAGGTTTTTATTTCTTGATCGCTGCCGGATGACAGAGCAACACTAATGACCTGATAATTATCTTCTTCTGCTAATTTACTCACTGAGGGTGATGTGGTTTTGCAAATAGGGCACCAGCTGCCCCAAAAATACACCAAGGTTGGGCCTTGGCTAAAATCAATCAAAGCCGAAGGCGCAATACCAGAAGGCATATTACGCTGCTGGTAATGGGTAACACCAATCACCACAATAGCCATTAATGCTAATGTTTTTAAATGGCTGACCCATGCCTTCTTAGTGGTAAATTGGACTATTAGGTAGTTGTTAATGCGCGTTAAAAGAGGTTTAAACATAAGGGTTAGATAAAGTGTTACATAAGTTATGTATAGGGGTTGTTAAGTAAATCGTTGAAGATTTAATGATGTGACCAGTGTAGCGGGATTTTAGTTCGTTATCTTTATTGTTTACTGACTTGTGTAGTTATTTTTAACGCCCCTAAGGGTAGAATACGCTCAATTTATTTATTAAAGCATTTAGACACCGTGGTTAAGATAGAGATGACAGAAAAAGAAAAGAAGCATACCCATGATTTAGATAATAAAGACGCTGTAAATGATGCGCTTGTTAATGATGCGCCTAATCATTCAGCTAGAGACGGCGTTGACGACGAGCTGTTTGCAGCTGATTTACAAGTGCGCTTAGAGAAAAAGTTAGCGTCAATTGATAAGCGTGATTTTCTATCTCGGGTAACCTCATTTTGGTTGGGCGTCTTTTCAGTCATAGCCGGAGTGATCGATAATGTTAAAAATCGCCTGTTAGCGCTATTAATGAAAATTCCAGCCCCCGAAATCATTAAGCAAAGTCTTCACACAGCAGGGGTAGTAACCAACTTTAAAGCCATGATCGATTTTATTCGTATTAAGTATTATGCCTTTAAAAAAGCCCCCTACAATGAAAAACTTATCCACAGCTTCGAAGAACTGCAAGCAAGAGCACATCAGCAAGGTGTTGATTTTAAACAGCAATTTCCTGATCTAGTAGAGCGATTTGTTGAAGGTAAAAATCAGATTTTACAACATTCATACTTCAAAGAGTTCAACAAAAGTGCTTCTGAACGAATATTAGCCATCCCTTTTTCTTTTACGCGCTCTTTGTCGCCAGTATTACCCGACCGAGCTTTATGGCATAAGTTATTTGGCCTGTTAGAAGCGCGTTATATTCAAGATGTGGTGCTTGTTGATAGTGATGGTAAGCAAACCTCGTTAAAAAATGACTCTAAAAAGCGAGTTGAATCCAGTCACAGCGTCCGTTATTTATACGAAGCTTCCGTGTTTAAGGCTCATGGGCATCGGGTTTTTATCATCGGCCATCACGAAGGTTACCTAGGGCCGTATTTTGTTCGCAGCGCACTGCGCCGTATGGGGTTTGATAATTTAGCGGAAAATTGTAATACCGTGGTTGGTCCACGAATGTTTTCGAGTTTATTGTTAAAAAGTGGTGCCAGTAATGTAGGTAATTTATTTTTAACCTTACCGTCTCAGAAAACCACAAAAGTCAATGAAAGTGGCCTCGCAGAAGCCTTAAAACGCAGCGCCCGGCGCACTCAGTTTTTAATCAAAATGCCCAACGTTGGTCTAACCGTAGTAGAGCAATTTAGCTATCGGGATTTTATGGAGTTAATTACTCATTACCAAGATTTACAGCCAGAATTAGATAAACACAATACCAGCTTAGGCTGGTTAGACGAGGTGCTTTCTAGTGCAGAAATTGACGAATTAGTTGCGTACCTATGCGCTCACGACGCCGTCAATGTAATGTCTGACTTTGACAAGCAAGATTACGATCTATTTAAACAGGTGATGCATGAGCCGTTTTTAATTTTCCCAGAAGGTTCACGCTCTTATGTGAATAACAATGGCGATATCACACTCAAGTATTTTAGCCCCAAATTTATGCAAGCTTATCTACGCCCTGGGGATGTTATCTTGCCACTCAGTTTGGTGGGGGGATCGGATATTTTAGAAGGCATTAAACTGAAAAAAGGCAAATTAGGTATGGCGTTGGGCAAACCCTATGAAGTAACGCGTGAGATGATCGATAACTATGAAGTTGAAGGGGTTGATGTAATGCGTAACATTACTCGTTTAACCAACCTTAAAAACGTTCATTTTGATGAAAATATTCAGGCTGGCGGAAAGTTTGAAGCGTGACCTTGTTTGGATAGTTTGTGACTTATTAGACCTTAATCCGTATGATCCTAACCAGTAATTTATTTTTGTAATTGTGGGTTTTTCATGTCGTCTTCTATTAAGTTAACCGAGTACAGTCATGGCGCAGGTTGCGGCTGTAAAATATCACCACAAGTATTAGAAACCATAGTCGCTTCTAAGTTAGACGTAAAGATGGATCCTAATCTGCTGGTGGGCAATAGCAGTAAAGACGACGCCGCCGCTTACGATATGGGTAATGGTCAAGTAGTGCTAAGTACCACTGATTTTTTTATGCCTATTGCTGATGATCCCTTTGATTTTGGCCGCATTGCAGCAACTAACGCGATCAGTGATATTTATGCAATGGGCGGTAAACCTCTAATGGCGATTGCGATTTTAGGTTGGCCCATTAATACCTTACCTGCAGATGTTGCTCAACAAGTAGTGGATGGTGGACGCCAAGCCTGCATGGACGCTGGCATTATGTTAGCAGGTGGCCACAGCATTGATTCCCCAGAGCCAATTTTTGGTTTAGCAGTTACTGGCCAAGTTGCCAAAGAAAAACTAAAACAAAACAACACCGCTACAGCAGGTTGTCGGCTATATCTAACCAAAAAATTAGGCGTAGGCATTTTAACCACAGCACAAAAGCAAAAAAAATTAAAACCCGAGCATGAAGGTTTAGCCGTCGAAGTGATGTGCCAGTTAAATAAAATAGGTGCAAATGTCGCCGATATTGCAGGGGTCAAAGCCATGACCGATGTCACCGGCTTTGCCTTAATGGGACATTTAATAGAAATGTGCGAGGGTAGCGGTGTTAAAGCCAAAATCCATTTCGATGCTATTCCATTCTTAGAACCAGTAAAAGAATACTTAGCACTGGGCTGTGTGCCTGGAGGTACTGTTCGCAACTTTGATTCTTATGGTGAAAAATTAGCGCCACTAACACAACAGCAGCGTGATTTATTATGCGACCCTCAAACCAGTGGCGGTTTGTTAATCGCAGTTGCACCAGCCGCTCAAACAGAATTAGAAACACTATTAAGCAATGCCGGTTTGTACGCGCAAGCGATCGGTGAATTGGTAGATGATTCAACTGTCTTTGAAAACAATGCTGACTACCTTGTTGAGGTAGTGTAATTATGTCAGACCAAAGCCAGCCCCCTACTATTGATGTTCGCCCGGACACCGATGACTATGAATCACTGTTCTTTAACGATACGCCGATGTTTGATACTCGTGCGCCTATCGAGTTTAAAAAAGGTGCGTTTTTGCATACCCTAAGTTTGCCACTAATGACGGATATTGAGCGCGCGAAAGTGGGCACTTGTTACAAACGTGACGGCCAAGACGCTGCGATTAAATTGGGCCACCGTTTAGTTTCTGGTAAAACCAAACAAGCACGCATGGCACTGTGGTTAGATTTTGCTAACAAAAACCCCAATGGTTATTTGTATTGCTTTCGAGGTGGCTTGCGTTCTCATACCACTCAAGCATGGTTAGCCGAAGCAGGCTGTCATTACCCGTTGGTTAAAGGTGGTTATAAAGCCATGCGTCGTTTTTTAATTGACCGTCTTGATGCTATTTGTGATGCAGCGGTTAATGCCCAGCAAGAAGAAAAATTCTATATTGTTGCTGGCCAAACTGGCGCAGCGAAAACCGATTTATTATTAAAATTTAACAACAGTATCGACCTTGAAGGTATCGCCAATCATCGCGGCAGCGCCTTTGGAAAGCGTGCTGCAGGGCAGCCAAGCCAGATTGATTTTGAAAACCATCTAGCGGTTCAGTTTTTACGCCAACATCACAAATCCCCCAGTACTCCTATTTTTTTGGAAGACGAAAGTCATTTAATTGGCCGTTGTGCGATGCCGCTTAAATTACGCAGCGCCATGCACGAGTCGCCTATTGTGGTGGTAGAAGCGGATTTAGAATCCCGAGTTGAACATTCGTTCCGTAACTACATTTTGCAAAAACTGTCCGAGTGGCAAGAGTGGGTGGCGGTTCAAGCAGATGATGAAATTGAGAAAAAAAGCGCTTTTGAATTATTTGCCGAAGAACTGCAAAAATCCATGTTTAATATTCGTAAGCGTTTAGGTGGCGTTCGTCATCAGCAGCTAACCTTATTATTAAACCATGCCTTAGTAGCCCATAAAGCGGGTGATGACAGCTTGCATCGTGAGTGGATACGGATATTGCTCAACGAGTATTACGACCCTCAGTACGATTATTTATTAGCCCAGCGTAAAGAGCGCATTGCTTTTCGTGGTAATGCACGAGCTGTAGAAGAGTATTTATTCTCTAAGCTGCCTGTTAACTAGCTGCCTGTTACTAGCACTGGGTTACTCGCTTATATGTCTTCAAGCTTAACGGGGGGAAGCTGTATGCTTAAATGAAATCCGTTATCGTTGTCTACAATTTGTAAGCTACCTTGGAATAAGTTACTCACAATGTTGTCGATGGCATAAAGACCTAGCCCTGAAGTTTCTGACTTACCTCGACTGGTGGTAAAAAAAGGTTGAAAGATTTGATCCTTAATATCTTCTTTTAAGCCAATGCCATTATCATGGTAATTAATTTCACAATGATCCTCTTGAACCAATAATTCAATATCAATTTGCCCTTGATCGCTATTAGCCAAACCATGTTTAATGCTGTTATCAATAAGCCCAGTGATAATAATAGTGAGTGGCTCTTGATAGCTAATAAAAGATTTTGGCCCTTGGTAGTGGCTGTTAATAGATAGGTCTGCTGGTATGTTGCTAGTATTCTCAATGAAGTTTTTGGTTAGCTCTTCAAGAAAACGTTTACCATATATTTTAGAGGCACTGGCCTGCAAGTAACCACTACTCACCATAGCAAAGCGTTTTACTAGCTGATCAATTTTCTGCTCGTTTTTCTTCAAAATGACAAAACTGTCGCCAAGGTTATTTAACGCATCCAGTTGATCTGGCTGGCTGTTCTCAGTTAACTCTTGATGAATAGAATTAAGAAACGACAGGGTGGTTAAGTTATTACCCAGCGGGGTATTTATTTCGTGAGAAATACCTGCAATTAATAATTTAAGAGACTCTAAACGCTTTTTATGCTGTTCTTCTTTTTCTTGTTGGCGGCTCATATGGTCGTGAATATCTGTTATATGACCTTCGATGCTTTGTTCTACCCCTTCACCTTGCAGTGACAGCGTTATACTTAGCCAGCGTTCTTCCTGCTTGCCATTGGTACATAAAACAGGAATGCCTTGTACGGTTCTGCCAGCACCTAAATGCTCCATCAATTTTATAATGGCACTGGGATCTTTGCTTAGATTTTGGAAAATGTTTAATTCGTTACTTTCGTAATGATTTAATTCCATAATTTGAGCGAATGCATGGTTATGATTAGCGATGCTGCCATCAATTTTAGCGGTAAAAATACCCGCAGGAGAATTATGATAAATATCTTGGTATTTGGATAAATGCAGCTCAGATTCAAGTAGTGCTTGATTTTTCTCATGCACACTTTCGTTAATTCTACGAGCCAGAGCCAGCGAAATAATAACCAGCTCTAATAAACCACCAACAGCAAAAGCTTGGCGGGTATAGGCGCTGCTGGGAATGATGTTGTAAATAGACAAGGATAACAAAATCAAGCTAATTACTAAGGCCAACCAAGCGAGGGCAAAAATTGCAGCTCCCGGACGTTTATGCCACGCAAAATACAAAGCAGTGATTAAGATAACCGGGCTAATGATGATATTCATCGCGTTCATCAGCTTAGAGCCAGTTTGATAATCAATTACAAATAAGCTCAAAATACTTAAACCAACCAATGCGTACAAACCTTTAAAAAGTATGCTAATAATTGGCGAGTAGCGGTTAATTTTCAGAAAGAAATAAGCCAGCGGTAAAGTGAATAGTAACGACCAAGCGGCTCCGATTAGCGGCGTAAGATTGTTAAAATTAGGATAACTAGACCATACATACTGAAACCCTAAGCCATTCAATGCAGCAATTAATAAAGTAAACCCAGATAAATAGCCGACATATAAATAGTACGTTAGTGAATGCAGTGAAATGGCAATGATTAGATTGTAAAGCCCCATAATGATCAAGCTGCCAAACAAGGCACCAAACCAATAATTTTCGATCGTTTTAGCTTGAACGTATTCATCCTCAGAGAACACCACCACAGGCAATGTCATAGAGCTTTGTGTTTCGACTCTTACATAGACGGTGTAGTCTGTTTGGGGAAGCAGTGTGTAACTAAATAGGTAGTATTTATCGTGTTGTCGAGCTTCGGTAAAGGGCAAGTAATCGCTAAAATGGGTGTGTTTAATAATGCTACTATTTAAATGTTTTACCAGAAATGCATCGACATGATCCAGCATGGGGTAATTGATTCGAACATGCTGCTTTTGCGGTTTAATATCTTTATTACTTAACTGAATACGCAGCCACACAGCATCGTCGGTAAAGCCAAAGTTGGCATTGTTGCGAGATACATGCCGCCATTCAACCTGATTATTTAAATCACTATCAATAATATCTTGGGCTGTTAACTGGGTCGTACTGTCTCGATAAAATTCCAGCACAGTATCTTCAGACCAGCTAAGCGAAGCGATAACGGCGAATAGATTGAATACCACAAATTTGAGAAAATTAACCATGCAAAAACATTTTCCTATAACACCGTAATCATCGTATTTTTATTATTAGATTCTGAATACTGGCAATTAGTACAGTTTAATAGAAATTAAAGCATTTGGCTCTTATAAAGACTCAATAAAAACCTTTTGACGAAAAGTTGCGTAAATACAAATCAGTGTCCATTGTATGATTACCAAGACTTAAAAAGCATATCAAAGAGGATCAATATTGAGCATATCTCAACTTGAAACCGTTCTAGTTTGCTATTGGTGTTATAAATAGATATTCAAATGCAAGGTTTGGTCATTTACCCGGTGGCACTTCCCGCCTATATTGGTCGCATTATCAACTTGTTCGTTTAACAATAATTAAAAGGTCAACTCCCATGGCTCAAGCCCAAAATAAGTATTATCCACACGTAATGGAACCGTTAGATCTTGGTTTTACAACCTTAAAAAATCGCGTGATTATGGGTTCGATGCACGTTGGTTTGGAAGATCGCCCATGGCACTTTGATGAAATGGCAGCTTACTTTGCAGAGCGAGCCCGAGGTGGGTGTGGTTTATTAGTAACCGGTGGCTTCTCTCCCAATCGCGCAGGTGACTTGTTGCCTTTTGGCTCAAAATTAATGCATAACTGGCAAGTTCATTTTCACAAGAAAGTGACCAAGGCCGTTCATGCAGAAGATGGAAAAATCTTACTGCAAGTACTGCATGCTGGCCGTTATGGTTATACACCGCTTAACGTTGCGCCATCTGCAGTTAAGTCGCCAATCACACCGTTTAAGCCTAAAGAACTTTCTGCAAAGCAAATTATTAAAACCATTGGTGATTATGTTCGTTGTGCCAAATTGGCCAAAAAAGCAAATTATGATGGTATTGAGATCATGGGCAGCGAAGGCTACTTCATTACTCAGATGCTAAATAAGCGCACTAATAAGCGCGAAGATGAATGGGGTGGTTCTTACCAAAATCGCATGCGATTCCCCTTAGAAGTTGTGCGTCAAATTCGTGAAGAAGTAGGAACAGACTTTATATTGATGTTCCGTTTGTCGATGCTTGATTTGGTTGAAGATGCTTCCGATATTGATGAAGTCATTGAGCTTGCTAAAGAACTAGAAAAAGCCGGCATTAATATCATTAACACAGGTATCGGTTGGCATGAAGCTCGTGTACCTACTATTGTAACCTCTGTGCCACGTGCAGCGTTTGCCGATATAACAGGTCGGGTTAAAAAAGAACTTAGTATTCCTGTGGTGGCTTCAAACCGCATCAATATGCCGGATATTGCCGAAGATATAATCGCCTCTGGTAAGGCAGACATGGTATCAATGGCTCGCCCATTTTTGGCGGACTCAGAGTGGGTTAATAAAGCCGCTGAAGGCCGTGCTGATGAAATCAATACCTGTATTGGCTGTAACCAAGCCTGTTTGGATCACACCTTCCAAATGAAACGCGCGAGTTGCTTGGTTAACCCGCGCGCAGGCCATGAAACTAAATTAATTTATACGCCAGCCGCTAAAGCGAAAAAAGTTGCAGTTGTTGGTGCTGGCCCTTCTGGACTGGCGTGTGCAACTGTTGCAGCGCAGCGTGGCCATCACGTAACTTTATTCGAAGCTCGTGATGTCATTGGTGGGCAATTCAATTACGCCAGTAAAATACCGGGTAAAGAAGAATTTCGTGAGACCATTCGTTATTTCTTAAAGCAAATCGAAGTACTAAACATAGACCTTAAATTAAATACTCTGGTGACTTCTAAGCAATTAAAAGAAATGGGTTTTGATGAAGTCGTAATTTCTTCTGGTGTTGCTCCGCGTGTACCTAACATGCCAGGGGTTGATCATGAAAAAGTCGTGACTTACCAACAAGTATTGCAAGATGATATGCAGTTAGGTAAGCGTGTTGCGGTCATGGGCGCTGGTGGTATTGGCTATGACATGTGTGAATACTTAACTCATCAAGGCCCCTCGTTAACGTTAAACAAAGAGTTATGGATGAAGGAGTGGGGAGTGGATGGCACTAACCAAAACCGCGGTGGTTTAAAACCTATGGAAATTGAAGAATCTCCGCGTCAGGTGTATATGCTGCAGCGTAAAACATCCAGCTTTGGTAAGGGTTTGAATAAAACATCAGGTTGGGTTCATCGCGCAGTTGTTAAAATGAAAGGCGTTGAAACTATTGGTGGAGTGTCTTATGACAAAGTAGACGACGAAGGTTTACACATCACTATAACCACGGGTAAAGACGACAAGCAGACAGTTGAAAAACGTGTGCTAGACGTTGATCACGTGGTGTTATGTGCCGGTCAAATATCGGTAAACAAACTGCACACCGAACTAGATAACGACATGGGCAAAAAGTTTAATGTACATTTAGTAGGGGGCGCTGAATTTGCAGGCGAGCTCGATGCTAAGCGCTGTATTAAACTGGCCAGTGAATTAGCCGTAACACTTTAGAGTTTATAAAAAGGGTGTGTTTAAATACACATCCTTTTTTTATGCAGCTTTGTTTAATTAATAATCTCTTATTTAACAAAGTAGTGCCTTTATTAATATCGCTAGCCGATTGGATTATTAACCTCATGCATAATGATGAAATTTTAGCTGCTAAGATAAACTCTGCACGTGTGGCCGTAAATGTGATCACTTTTTTTGGTTTATTTATGGCTTTATTTACCGGGGTTATGCTGGGTATTTTTAATTCAACCGTGCCCGATGCTGGCCCATATGATTTTGCTTTAGGGTTTTCGGCTTTCTTTTTCGGAATTGGTATTCCATGTTTGGTATTTCAGCAACTGGTAAGAAAAGCGATTGCAAAAAGTGGTATTTGGAGCCAGGCGATTGTTTGGTTTTATTGTCTAATATTATTCCCATTTTTTCCTATGGGAACCGCTGCATCCTGTGTGATTTTGTTTGCACAAATCAGTTGGATGCGAGCGGCATCTAAACCAGTTTAAGTAAAAAACAACCCAATAATACAAGCAACGCCTAAGCCCCAAGCAAGGCTTCTTAATACCGCCAAATCAGCAACGTAAAGTGCTGCATAGACAAATCGAATCACGATATAGCTAACCGCTAACATATCAATCGTTGCCTGATCCCCAGCCATTTGATGAGCAATAATCACTGCAGCCATAAAGCCAGGAATAGATTCAAACGTGTTTTGTTGAGCCCAGTTTGCTCGTTGTTGCCAACCTGTTAGGGTTGATAAATAAGCACGTGGGTTGTGGTTATCTTTGGGTCTGAAACCACTGGTGAATTTAGCCAAGCCTGTTAGCAGAACGGGCATTATGATAGCAATAATGACGCACCAATAAGCGGTGGTCATGGTTGTGGTCATGGTTGGAGTCATGCAAGTTACCTTTTATTGTCGTTGTTATTGTCGTTGTTATTGTCGTTGTTATTGTTGTTAATAAACACTACTTATTCTAAAGCAAAAAAAACCGCTGGCTAGAGCGGTTTTAGATAATCAGATACAACTTTTAATAGATTTATTAATTTTGGCTTTATTAAAGATTACTCAGCTTCAATACCTACAATTACCCAATCTGCATTTTCAGTACTCAAATCACGCTGTAAGTGCCAAATATCAAAAATACCATCTTGTGATTTTTCTAAATCATCTTTGCAAACACCACGGAACAAGATACTGATTTCGGCAGAATCACCTGCTTGGTCGGCCCGCACAATTTCAGCATTCAAATCAGTAATTTCAGTTTGAGGCGGCACCATTAACTTATTGCGCTGTTCAGACAAGGCGGCAAATAATTCAGGGCTCACATATTCTTCAATAACACTTAATTCGCCTTTATTCCAAGATTCTTGCACCGTACGGTAATGATTAAGTGCACCTTCAATAAAAGCCTGCTGATCAAAACCTTCTGGTAAATTAAAGGGAACTTCATCTTGGTTAAAACCCGTTGCCTGAGTTTCTTGAACTTCGTTAACCACGCCAGATTGAAAAGCGCTGTTATTATCTTTTGGCATATCAAATGAACGACTATTGGGTGTAGTAGCACCGCTTGCCATTCGAGGTTGAGTCTGCTGCTTTGAACTCATAAAGCCTTTGAATAACTTAACTGCTACAAAAGCCAACAAAGCTAAAATAATGATATCCATTATTTGAATGTCTTCAAAAGCACCACTACCCAAAAGTGCAGCAAATAAACCGCCGGCTAACAGTCCGCCCATTAAACCACCCATCATGCCGCCTTTCTTTTGACCGGCTTGATTTTGGCCAGCTTGGTTCTGTTGTTGATCTTTTTTAGTAGGTGCGGCTTTTTTAGACGCAAAAGGTGATGTTTTATAGCTTTTACCAAAACCACCGCCTCCAAAGCGCTTAGCATCGGCTTCGCTAACCATAGCAAACATTAAAAAAAAGGCAGTGAATGCAGTAATAATGGACTTCATAGAGATCTCTTTTGAGTTGTTTTTTAACATAATAACGACTTAAAGCTGAGCTGTAAGTTGATCAAAAATTGATAAATAAAATTTAATTACATGTTAGTTTGTTCGTAAAAGGAGTCAATCCTTATCAAAGATAATCGTGTCAGTAATTGTCTAGTTTTTATTGATACGGTAGCCTTTAGTTTTTAACATCTCCAGTAACCCATCTCCCCCTACCAAATGTAATGCTCCCACTAAGATAAAAACACTGTTTTCTTGCTGCAGTAGCGTTTCAATTTTTGGTAACCACTCTTCATTGCGCTCAACCAGTAAGCTTTGATAAACATCGGGATAGTCTTGTTTCATTGGTTCAATGCCATACTCAAACAAGGTCTGTTGGTCGCCATAGCGCCAGGCGTGTAGCATTTTATCTAGGTCTTCTGGCAGTTTCTCAAGATCCTTGAGTGTTTGTAAAATCAGAGCGCTCTCATTGTTCTTGCTCATGCTGGCAATATAATCGATTTGCTGATCGATGGTTTCTAAGAAGTGCAGTGTTTTAGAATCTTCAATAGCTTTGTTGGCCATGTAACTGTCAACCCCAGAGGCGTTTAATCCCAGATTTTTTAACTCTTCTACGCTAATAATTAAACTAACCATTTGTGGTCTTAGTTGCTGTAAGCGACCTGTGTCTATGTTGTTTTTGGCAGCATAGCGTATAAGTGCTGCGTAAGCTTTGGGGGAGAGTTTGTCTGCTAAAATTTTACCGGGTGGTAAGCGCATGGCGCGCAGAAACCGCTGCTGAAATTTAGGTTTATCTAACTGGGTAACATCGGTTTCAAAAGCCAGTTGATTTACTTGCTGATAAACTTGGTTAAATTCTTTAGGTAGGGGATAGTCGGTTTCTTTTAGTAAATGAAAGGTACCGCCAATATAGTGAGTATTTCCGTCTTTGCTAATTGTCCAAATACTGGTTTCGGCTTGGCTGGTAGTTGCCAGTAAAAAAGTAAAGAGCAAGGCTGCTTGCTTAAAGAGATTTTGCCAAGAAGAGTGAGTAAATAGATTGGTTGAAAGTGTCATAGCGCTGAACCTGAACATAAAAAAGCCAGTCTAGCATATTTGCACAGACTGGCTATTTAACTCACTAATCGTAAAGCTAAGATTAAACCAAGGTTAAAACCAAGGACTAAATTAAGGCTAATTAAGAATCTTCAGCAATAACTTCAATGAATTTACCCGGAATATAGTCGTTGGTATACGCTAAGCCCAAACGATCACGGTAGATCATACGGTCAGCTTCGCGCGGATCAAAGTCGTCTAAGTCATAACCGTTGTTTTCAAAAATGCCTTTTAAGTACGTAACATAGGCATTGTTAGGTTCCATGATGAGAGCCGCGCCGCCAGCGTCAGGGTTTACTTTGGCATTGTCTTCGTCGTTTAAAGTAACCTTCAATACGACTGGGGTTTCATCTTTTTTGAAATAAACATTGCGAGAGTGAGCGCGTTGCTGCGCCCAAAAATACGCTAACTCTTTGCTTTGCGTTAAGAATACAGGGTCTTTACTTTCAAACGTGCGATTACCAATAGTTTGTAAAGTGCCTTGAGTGCGCTTAATCCAAGCGGCATCACCACCGCCATGAAGGCCTTTGTGCTTAATCGTTTTCACTAGGCTAGACGTTGTACCGTGATACCAAACATTCGATACAGGGAAGCCGTCTTTAGTAATTAAAGAGGCTGCATCTTTTAAATAATCCGGTGCAATAACGTTTTCTTCAGAACTCATGTGCTTCTCGTTTCTCTAAAAATAGGGTTAAAGTACGCGCATGCCAGGCTGAGCGCCTGCGTGGGGCTCTAAAATCCATAGGTCGCTGCCACCAGGGCCTGCTGCCAGTACCATGCCTTCTGACATACCAAATTTCATTTTGCGTGGGGCTAAATTTGCCACCATAACGGTTAACTTACCTTCTAGGTCCTCGGGCTGATACGCCGCTTTAATGCCTGAAAATACGTTACGTGTTTCACCGTTACCAATGTCTAAAGTGAGCTGTAATAATTTATCAGCACCTTCAACGTGGTCGGCTTTTATAATTTTTGCGATACGCAAATCCACTTTAGCGAAATCTTCAAACTGAATTTCATCGGCAATCACTTCGTTACCGTCTTCACGCAGTTTAGGTGCGTTGGCTGCTTTCTCTGCTGCGCGACGCTCTTTCTCGATTTTCTTACGTTCTTTAGCGCTCAGCTTCTTCTCTTCAGCAGGTTCTGTTTCGTTATCATCTGCTTCTAAGGCAGAAACATCGCCATTTAAGATCGCTTCTTTACGCAAATCGTCTTTGGTTTCTGCCAAAATCGCTTCAACGTGTTTTATTTCAGCACGACCTAACATCGGCTTAAACTTGTTGATCTCGTGGTCGGTTAATATATGGGTGCGAGCAGCCCAATTTAAAGTGTCTAAGTTTAAGAAAGCTTTTGTTTTTTCTGCAATCTCAGGTAAAACAGGTGCTAAGTAAGTAATTAACTGGCGGAACAAGTTAAGTGCAACCGAGCAAACCTCGATCACTTCTTGCTGGCGACCTTCTTCTTTATTCATCGCCCACGGAGCTTTATCTTGTATGTATTCATTGGCGCGATCAGCAAGAGTCATGATTTCTTTCATGGCTTTACCAAATTCGCGATTTTCATACATTTCTGCAATCACATCACCTTGGTCAATGAAGTGCTGAACCATTTCTGGTTCAACACAAGTGCTGCTTAATTTACCACCGGCTTTATAAACAAAGTTGGCAGTGCGACTGGCAATGTTAACCAGCTTATTAACGAGGTCGCTGTTTACACGCTGGACAAAGTCTTCAAGGTTTAAATCGAAATCATCGACCTTGTTGCTGAGTTTTGCAGCAAAGTAATAGCGTAAATAAGTGGGGTCTAAGTGATTTAAAAAGGTGCGGCCTTTAATAAAGGTGCCGCGAGACTTAGACATTTTTTCACCGTTTACTGTCACAAAACCATGAGCAAAAACCGCGGTTGGGGTACGGTAATCGGCGGCGCTTAGCATGGCTGGCCAAAATAAAGCGTGGAAATTGATAATATCTTTACCGATGAAGTGGTAAACCTCGGCATCAGAATCCGCTTTCCAGTAGTCATCAAAGTTTAGGCCTTGAGCTTTGCCGGCTTCACTATCACAAAGATGTTTAAAACTGGCCATATATCCAATCGGTGCGTCTAGCCATACGTAAAAATATTTACCCGGTGCGTCGGGTATTTCAAAACCAAAATACGGTGCATCGCGGCTGATGTCCCATTCTTGCAGACCAGAATCTAACCATTCGGCAAGCTTGTTAGCGACTTCTTCTTGAAGGGTGCCAGAGCGGGTCCAGTCTTGCAGGAATTCTTGAAAATCAGGCAGTTTAAAAAAGTAATGCTCCGATTCTTTCTCAACCGGAGTTGCCCCAGAAATGGTCGAAAAAGGTTTGATTAACTCTGCTGGCGTGTAGGTTGCACCGCAGCTTTCGCAGTTGTCGCCGTATTGGTCTTCGGCGTTACATTTAGGGCACTGACCTTTTACATAGCGGTCGGCTAAAAACAGTTCTTTTACCGGATCATAGAGCTGTTTGATTTTGCGCACGGCAATATGGCCTTTGTCGTGGCAAGCCTTGTATATTTCTTCGCTGAATAAACGGTTTTCTTCTGAATGCGTTGTATGAAAATTATCAAAGTTTATCTGGAAACCGGCAAAATCTGCTTCGTGTTCAGCTTTAACATTAGCAATTTGTTGCTCTGGGGTTAAGCCTTCTTTCTCAGCGCGAAGCATAATAGCCGTACCGTGTGCATCATCAGCACAAACATAAGTACATTGATGTCCGCGAGACTTTTGAAAACGCACCCAGATATCTGTTTGGATGTATTCTAACAGGTGGCCAAGATGGATCGAGCCATTGGCGTAAGGAAGTGCGCTGGTTACCAGTATCTTTCTGCTTGGGGATGCTTGATCAGTCATGTTCTACAGGCTTAATTTGTCGGTAAAAGAAGGCGGGGATTGTAGCACTTAATTAGAGGGCGCTAAAGTATCGCTATGAGTGGCCCTTAATAGAATTTTCGAATGCGCCAGTTACAGCGCATTCGATTTTATTTTTCCGATCTATTTCTCGAAGACTCGGCAGAGCTTAACCAGGTTGTCTTCAACTTTAAGAATTTCGATACGTTTGTTATCCAGAGTTAAACAAGCAGGGCCATCGGGGATGGTTTCTAAATATTCAACAATTAAACCGCTGAAGGTTTTCGGTCCGTCGGTATTAAAATTCCAACCCAGCGCTTTATTTACATCACGAATATAAGCC
This sequence comes from uncultured Thalassolituus sp., assembly GCA_913061435.1. Classification (GTDB taxonomy): domain Bacteria; phylum Pseudomonadota; class Gammaproteobacteria; order Pseudomonadales; family Oceanobacteraceae; genus Oleispira. The sequence continues at coordinate 20,408 of CAJXUK010000036.1, forward strand.
GTGCCGTCAACCGAAATACTGCCGTCGTTTAAGCGTTTAAAATCTGGATTCTCAACCGAAGCCATGTCGGTGGTAAATTCGCCGACGATTTCTTCCAAAATATCTTCTAGCGTACAAATACCCAGAACATCACCGTATTCATCAACTACAAATGCGATGCGGCGTTGTTGTTTTTGAAAGTTAAACAACTGCGTATGCAAGGGCGTACTTTTTGGAATGAAATAGGGGTCTCTACATTGTTCTAAGATATCATCTTTTTTGAAATCTGGGTTGGTCAAAAAACGGCTGGCGTTGCGTGTGTGTAACAAACCCACTACCTGATTAATATCACCACGATAAACGGGTAGGCGGGTATGTTGCGTGGAATGCAGTTGTTCAATAATGTCTTCAAGGTCATCATCTAAATCAATGGCCACAATTTCATTGCGTGGCACCATGATGTCGTTAACGCCCATTTTTTCTAGATCTAAAATACTGATCAGCATGTGTTGATGGCGTTTAGGAATCATCGCCCCAGCTTCATGCACAACCGTACGCAGTTCTTCAGTACTTAAATTATCTGGCGTTGCTTTTGTATCGACATTAACTAACTTTAACAAAGCGTTGGCAATGGTGTTTACAAACCACACAAATGGCGTTAACAGCCATTGTAATAAAACCAGTACTCGTGAAGCAGGGAACGCCACCTTCTCTGGGTGAATCGCTGCTAAAGTCTTAGGTGTAAGCTCAGCAAAAATAAGAACTACTAAGGTAAACAAAATTGTGTTTACAAATACCGCCAAGTCGGGGTTATTGGGCCAAAGGCGCTGGCTGATAATAGTTGCAAGTGCAGCGGCAGCAAAGTTAACCAAGTTGTTTCCGGTTAAAATAGTACCGATTAAGCGATCAGGCTTCTCAAGCATTTTAGAAGCGCGTAGGGCACCTTTGTGCTTATTTTTTGCCATGTGGCGTAGACGATAGCGGTTAAGCGACATCATGCCGGTTTCAGAACTGGAAAAAAAACCAGAGAAAATGATCAGAAGTGTCAGTATGCCAAACAGGATACCGAGGGGGACGTCATTCAAGACGAGTTCCTTGCGTTATTATGGGAACGCAAGGATACCAAAAAATCGACTTAGAGTACTAATTCCAAAACAAATTTAGAGCCAAAATACGCTAAAACTAAAAATGTTGTACCTACTAGCGTCCAGCGGCTGGCTGTAATGCCACGCCAACCAAAGTTAAATCGGCCAAAGAGTAGCGTTGCATATACCAGCCAAGACATAATGCTTAGAGCTGTTTTATGAATCAAATGCTGTTCTTTTATATCTATGATGTAAGGCCAACCAATCACAAAAGCCGCTGTGAGCAATACCATGCCAATCCAGATCATTTCAAATAAAAGTGCATCCATGGTTTGTAAAGGAGGCAAGGCTTTTATAAGGCCTCTGGTATTGTGGCTTTTTAATTGCTTGTTTTGTAAGTACAACAAAACGGCTTGAATTGCTGCGATTATTAAAATGCTGTAAGCCAAAATAGACAGAATAACATGCAAACCTAAACCGCCAGTTAAGGGTGTGATTTTTTCTGTATTTGGCAGTATCAAATCAATAAGGATAAGCGTGGCTGCCATGGGATAAACGCCAATTAATAAATTTTCTAATGGTTTACTGGCGCTGCTTATAATAACCAGTAGGCTGATTACTAAGGTTATGAGCGTTCCGACATTAAAGAATCCAAAGTTAAATCCTTCAAATTGCACCACAGAACCTGCGATGAGTAATGAATGAAATACCCCAGCAATTAAGCCAAGCGTTAAAACCAGTTTTTTATTAGCTTCTTTTTTGTTGTTCAGTGTTTGCCATTGTCGGTAGGCTGCAAATAGATACAAAAGTGCTGCTGGAAATGCAAAAAAGGCTGCGCTGTATGTTCCGCTCATGCCCGATTATTCCTTTCAATATGGTGAGAGAGTCTTTATTAGACCAAAAGTTTCTCACAACCAAGAGATAAGGCCAAGCTCGGGTAGCTATGTTGTGCTGATATTTGTACAATCGAGTACTTTATTTAGCAGTGATTGACATAAGCCCATGTTTGATAGCTTAACAGACCGCCTGGGTGGTGCTTTAAAAAGCATTACTGGCCAGGCCAAACTGACCGAAGAAAATATTAAAGACACGATGCGCGAAGTGCGCATGGCGTTATTAGAAGCCGATGTTGCCCTGCCGGCGGTAAAAGCCTTTACCGATCGAGTCAAAGAGCGCGCCATTGGTTCTGAAGTAATGACCAGCCTAAATCCAGGCCAGGCATTTCTTAAAATTGTAAACGACGAATTGCGCGACGTAATGGGTGAGGCCAATCAAGGCTTAAATCTAGCCGTTCAGCCGCCTGCAATTATCTTGATGGCCGGTTTGCAAGGGGCGGGTAAAACCACCACGGCAGCCAAGCTAGCGCGCTTTTTAAAAGAGCGCGAAAAGAAAAAAGTTATGATGGTGTCTGCCGACGTTTATCGTCCTGCTGCCATTAAACAGCTTGAAACTTTATCGACCGAAGTGGGGGCATTGTTTTTCCCTTCAGATATCAGCCAAAAACCGATTGATATTGCCAAAGCAGCCATCCAATCCGCCAAAACACAATTTGCTGATGTGTTAATTGTTGATACAGCAGGGCGTTTAGCCATCGATGAAGACATGATGGCCGAGATTAAAGACCTGCACTCAGCGATTTCTCCACAAGAAACCTTGTTTGTTGTTGATGCCATGACGGGTCAAGATGCGGCAAACACAGCCAAAGCCTTTAACGATGCTCTGCCTCTTACGGGTGTGGTATTAACCAAAGCCGATGGTGACGCTCGCGGTGGTGCGGCGCTTTCTGTTCGCCATGTAACCGGCAAACCGATTAAATTCATGGGTATGGGTGAGAAAACAGAGGCTTTAGAGCCTTTCCACCCAGATCGTGTTGCCTCCCGTATTCTAGACTTGGGTGACATCATGACCCTTGTCGAAGAAGCCGAGCGCAAAATCGACAAGAAAAAAGCCGACAAACTTACGCAGAAACTAAAATCCGGTAAAGGCTTCGATCTAGAAGACTTTCGTGATCAGTTGCGTCAAATGAATAACATGGGTGGCATTACCTCTATGTTAGACAAGCTTCCGGGTATGAGTGGCATGGCAAATATGGCCAAGCAAACCGATGCAGCAGAGAGTCAGTTTAAGCAAATGGATTCTATTATTTGCTCGATGACGCCGTTAGAGCGTCACTTCCCAGATAAAATCAATGGCTCACGTAAGAAACGTATCGCTAAAGGCTCCGGCACTCAGATTCAGGACGTAAACCGTTTGCTTAAACAGCACAAGCAAATGCAAAAAATGATGAAGAAAATGACCGGCAAGGGAGGCATGAAGAAAATGATGCGTTCTATGGGCGGGATGATGGGCGGTGGTGGCGGAATGCCTCCGGGCGGTGGAATGCCGCCAATGATGCGTTAATTCAGCATCGTTCAGTTTTACTAAAAGCGTGGATGTGTACTTATTTTGAGTGCACGTCCTTTTTTTTGTTTAGAATAAAAAATAATTTTATTAACGTGCTTTTCCAAGGAAGAATATCATGGCTTTTGATTATGGTTCCATAAATTTAGGGGTTAAAAATCCGTTTAAGCTAGAAGGCGCTATGGCGGCTATCCGCGGCGTTATTATTTTGCTTGCGGGTTTGTACATGCTCACTTCCGCCGCAGGTGCGGTTAAAGCCGATCCAGTGACAGGCTGGATTTTGATGATTTTTGGCATTTTTATTTTAGGTTCTGGTTTAAAAGATGCGGGCCAAGGTATTTATGCTACGTTGCGTTACTTTGTCGGTCGTAATCATCCAGCCTCGCTAGCCAAAAACAAAAGCGCCTCGGAGGCATCTAGCTCTTCCGAAGAAGCTCTTTACACTGCTTATACCGATAAACAGCTAGAAGAAATGTTAATGGGGCGAAAAAACATTACCTTTACCGAACCCCAAGGTTTTTTATCTCGTTTATTGCATACCTTAATTCCAAAATTATTGTTCGTGCCTTACCCAGTGCGCAATTTAGCACAGCGTCTTTTTGGTGCTTGGGTCGCCACTTTGGTGGCGCTTATTTCTTTTGCCCTAGTGGCATTTGTATCTGTAATGGGCTTTGCCGGTGAAGAAGGTGAGTTAGCGTTTCCAATTTATTCTGCCATATTACTAATGTATTTGCTGTTGACTTGGCGCTCTGCAAGCAGACCCATCGACCGTGATGCCCAAAAAACAGTTGAAAGCTTGGGTATGGGGTCGTTGGTGAAAGTCATTACCTTGTCTTTAATTTTACCCGTAATTGTTGGCATTGGGTTGTCTTGGCTGTTAGGGCAAACTAATAACTCGAAAAGCGATGTCGATGCGCTGATTGCTTTGCTCCCTTCTTTGCATGCAGGGTATTTCTTTATCGGCTTGCTCGTTCTGGCAACTATTTCTACCGTCATCTTATTTGCCATGTTACGCAAAAGATTACAGCATGCAGAGCCTTCAGCAGAAGTCTCTGAATTGCGTGAAAACTGGCAGGCTTCAATTCATCCTAATGAAGTTTTTATAAACTTAGATAACTTAGTAATGGCGAATCGCCGTTATAAAGAAGTGCCTAACCGAGTGTACCGAGAAATTGATCCAAAATTAGAAGGGCAAGTTGAAGGCAAGGGCTCTTTTAAAGGTGAATTAATTCAAGAGGTTCAGCCCATTGTTAAACCCATGGAGCTTGGCGGGTTATTCACAAAAATGCGCGTCTTGGCATTAATGTTGGGTAATGTGTTTTTCTTGATTGCTATCGGTTTAATGATGGCATTGGCATACAGTGCAATTGATGTGTATGTCTTTTTTTCGGGTGTGAATTTAGAAAACAGCAATACTGAAGCTGGTATAGCTTTGTTACAAGAAGGGGCTAACTTGTTAATGATTGCGCTTCATCTTGTATTGGCGGGTTTTCTAATAAAAAGTTTTGCTCGTTTACTGTCTAACAGTGCGCACCTTTTTTACTCTGAAATGCAGTTTGAGTCTTTGTTGGTGTATTTTAAATGTGAAGGTACCTTCACCGAATCTAAAATTTCCACGGGCATGAGTATTCACGACAGCACTCGTTCAGAAAATACGGTAGTACGCAGCAGTATGACTCCATGGATTATTGTTTCGCGCTTAACCACCAGTATTTTTGCTGAAACTGGCATTCGTAATTTAGAGTACCCAAGACACATTATGACTCTGAAAAAAGATGATAATGAATTGGCGGCGATTAAAAATGATGTCATGGACTTTTTCAACGAACGTGAATCTATTGCGGCAATTACCAACGAGCGTGATTTAGGCAATGCTTCTCAAGTACATCAACTTAACCAACAAACTCGCGCTGCAGTTTCTGAAAATCCGTCCTTAGAGCAAAAAACAGATGAGGCGGCAGGGTTTTTAAGACAAGAAAATGAGAGTGAAAGTGCTGATAGTCAAAAATAAACATTTTTATTGAAACAGCTTGTCGATAACGGCTTTTAAAACTTAATAATTTAAAAGCCGTTTTTATATAAATCATGATCTAGCAAACTAATCATTTCTCCCACATTGAAAATCGTATATCTGGGGTGCCATTAGCCTAGGCATAGCGAATTTTTTTGAATGGAAGTTGATTTCATAAAAACATCTGAAATCTTCAGCGCCGCCTAAGGTTCTCTCTAAAAAGCTAGACTTAAATTTATAAATGCGACCGGTGAAATTGAGGTTTTTTTTGGAGGGGATTTTATTAAATCCTTTTGAAATCTTACTATCTGCTATAACGCCTTCTATTTCGAATGACTTTAGGTCGCTTTTGAGTGATGACATTTCACGCATTGAGCCAGTATTAGCATAGTATAAGTCACGCTTTAAATTCAGCTCGCTGATATTAATCTCTTTAGGCTCAAACTCAGTTTTCAGCATGCTGAAAGGGGAGCAAGCAGAGAGAAAAATAACCGCTATAACAGAGGCTGTTAATGTTTTAAGGCGACGGTTAATGTTCAACTTTAATCTGGAGATTTTCATAAGCTCAATGACCCTTCCTTGGGTTTTCTTTTAGTGCATTAGGTTAGAGTTGGTCGATTGTTACGTCTATACGAATAATGTTTGAAAAACAGTCATGCGTGCAATGAACAAAATTAACAGTTTATAGTTAAATCAGTGAAGATCGGCTCTTTACACTTGATTGTTCGAGCTGTAACCTGCCATGCTTAAATTTTTGTGTTGCTGCTCACTGCATCTTTTATAAGTAGAAGAAGTTATAAATAGTAGAAGTAGCATTTTTTGTCATCACGTGACCTTTGGTAGGGGTCACCACTGTGAAAGGATAGTTTTGATGCCTGTTATTACACTCCCCGATGGTTCCCAGCGCGAATTTGAACAGCCAGTAACATTGATGCAAGTAGCCGAAGATATTGGCCCTGGCCTTGCTAAAGCAACTGTTTGTGGCCGAATTAATGGTCAGTTGGTTGATGCGTGCGAATTGATTGAACACGATGCGGATATTTCTTTAATTACTGGTCGCGATAGCGAAGGCTTAGAAGTGATTCGTCACTCGTTTGCCCACTTAATTGGCCACGCCGTTAAACAGTTATTTCCAACGGCTAAAATGGCGATTGGTCCGGTTATTGAAGACGGTTACTACTACGACATCGATTACGAACGTCCTTTTGTACCAGAAGATCTCGCTGCGATTGAAAAGCGCATGAAAGAGCTGGTTAAAAAAGATTATCTGGTTAATAAAGTTATGACGCCAATTAAAGAAGCGCGTCGTTTATTTGTTGATCGTGAAGAAGATTATAAAGTTGAATTAATTGACGATTTGATTTCTAAAGGTGAAACAGCAGTAGGTTTGTATCATCACGAAGAATACGTCGATATGTGTCGGGGCCCACACGTACCAAGTACCAAATCGATGCGCATTTTTAAATTAATGCGCGTGTCCGGTGCTTACTGGCGTGGCGATTCTCAAAACAAGCAGTTGCAGCGTATTTATGGCACCGCTTGGAATGACAAAAAAGATTTAAAAGCATATCTGCATCGTTTAGAAGAAGCAGAAAAGCGAGATCACCGTAAACTGGCGAAGCAGCTGAATCTTTTTCACTTGCAAGAAGAAGCCCCGGGTATGGTTTTCTGGCATCCAAATGGCTGGAGCATTTACCAAACGCTTGAGCAGTACATGCGCAAAGTGCAAAACGATGCGGGTTATCAAGAGATTAAAACACCTCAGGTGGTTGACCGCGTATTGTGGGAAAAATCTGGACACTGGGAGCATTATGCCGATGGCATGTTTGTCACCGAGTCGGAAAAGCGTACTTACGCCGTAAAACCGATGAATTGCCCATGCCATATTCAGGTATTTAACCAAGGTTTAAAGAGCTATCGTGACTTACCATTACGTTTAGCAGAGTTTGGTTGCTGCCACCGTAATGAGCCTTCAGGAGCATTGCATGGCATTATGCGTGTACGCGGATTTACTCAAGACGATGCGCACATTTTTGCGACAGAGAAACAAATTCGCCAAGAGGCCTCAGATTTCATTAAGCTAACCCTTGATGTGTATAAAGACTTTGGTTTCCATGACATTGAAATGAAATTATCAACACGCCCAGAAGGTCGTATTGGTGATGATTCGCAATGGGATGCAGCAGAATCGGCATTAGAAGATGCTTTAAATGACGCCGGACTAGACTGGGAATTACAGCCAGGTGAAGGTGCATTTTATGGTCCTAAAATTGAATTCTCACTGCGTGATTGTTTAAACCGTGTTTGGCAGTGCGGAACCATTCAATTAGATTTCATGTTGCCAGAGCGTTTAGGCGCACAATATGTTGATGAAGATAACGAACGTAAAACACCGGTGATGTTGCACCGTGCAATTTTAGGTTCTTTTGAGCGTTTTATCGGTATTTTAATAGAACACTACGCCGGTGCTTTTCCGGCTTGGTTGGCCCCTCAACAAGTCGCTATTTTGAATATTACTGATAATCAGGGTGAATATTGCCGTAATATTGAAGAATCTATGAAAATAGATGGTTTTAGAGCCTCAGCAGACTTGAGAAACGAGAAGATTGGCTTTAAAATCCGTGAGCATACTTTACACAAAGTGCCTTACCTAATTGTGGTAGGGGATAAAGAAGTCGAATCCAACACGGTAGCAGTGCGAACTCGTAAAGGCGACGATCTAGGAACAATGACCCTAGACGCCTTTAAAGAGTTATTAGCGAAAGACATCGCCCGCCGCGGCCAAGTTGAAACGGAGTAATTTAACATCAGACGTGATAATAAACGTGGTGCTCGCGCTGAGCGCCCATCGATCAATGAAAACATTAAAGCAAAAGAAGTACGACTCATTAATGCAGACGGCGAACAAGCCGGTGTAGTGGGTATCGACGTTGCTCTAGTAGCCGCTCAAGAAGCTGGCTTGGATTTGGTTCAGATTTCTGATGGCGACCCAATAGTCTGTAAAATAATGGACTATGGCCAAAAGCTATATGAAGAGAAAAAGCAGCGTAATGCAGCTAAGAAGAAGCAAGTTCAGACTCAGGTTAAGGAAATAAAATTCCGTCCTGGGACTGAGGAAGGCGATTACCAGGTAAAACTACGCAACCTGGTGCGTTTCCTTGAAGGTGGTGATAAAGCGAAGTGTTCTTTACGCTTCCGTGGTCGTGAAATGGCACACCAACATTTGGGTATGCAATTAATGTTGCGTCTTGAGAAAGATCTTGAGGCATATGGCAGCGTTGAGCAGCGTCCTAAAATGGAAGGTCGTCAAATGATCATGGTGCTTTCTCCCAACAAAAAGAAGTAGTTAGGTTCTAAAATGAATCTCATTTCCCTAGCATTCGTAGCAATACGAGGCTGGGGTTTTGTACGTTCTACCTGCTGC
>CAJXUK010000037.1 GCA_913061435.1 uncultured Thalassolituus sp.
AAATACCTACTGTGCATTATTGATGTCTATTCCAGGAATTGGACCACATATAGCGACTGCAATTATCAGCGGTGTAGGCAATGGATCTAGCTTTTCCAATGCCCGAGAACTCGCTGTATGGACTGGATTAACACCAAGGCAAATATCTAGTGGTCACAAATCAGTGCTTGTCGGAATCACAAAGCGTGGGGATAACTATGTTAGAAAACAACTTGTTCAAGCGGCAAGGCACACTGTTCGCTGGGGCCAAAAAAATCCCGACACACAGTTTGGCGGTTGGATTGAAAGTATTATTCAACGCCGTGGGGTGCAAAAAGGAACTGTTGCCGTTGCTCACAAGTTGGCGCGCATTATTTGGGGCATGCTTCATAGACAGGAAACTTTTAAAGCAATTTAGTATTTAATCAGAAATGAATAAAATGAAAATTAAGTTGATACTTATGTAATACAAACAATAGAAATATCTCATCAGCGGATAGTCAATCAGTGATGAAATAAACGGGTTTTCCGTACCTGTCATAAGCCTGAAACTGGACAAGATTAACGAAAGTTAAATCGAGTGGGTGTTATAGGACGTCAGGTGCGGATCTCATCAGGGCTCCGGCAGTAATGTCTTTTATTACTGATCGATCAGAAGCCGAATATATGTCAGCACTACCGTTCTCACAAATGACTGAAATGATGAACAAGAAAAGAAGTTAACCAGTGTAATTTAGACATCAAGGCCGACTAATGCCTTGACACCGGGAAAGCGTCTATATATGTCTTGTTTATTCCTGCCTATTTGTTTCCTTTTGTTTGTATCCAATTCTTTTTACTATTAGGTGAGCGCTGAATTTGCTTGTCTTTTATTAATGTGTTCATTGCCCTTGTAAAATCAGACTTAGGAACTTTTAATTGTTTGCGTACAGTCTCAGATGCAGTAGGTTTTTTAAGTAGATTCAAAATTTTCTGGTCGAGTGTTTTTTCTTGAGTTATTTCAATCACGTTATCTAGTGATTTTGGTTTCAATGCTATTTTATGTTTTACTTTATGAAGCTCACATTGAAAAGAAAATGCTGTTACTAACGAAGCATCACGTGAATATAAGACAAACTCACAACTTTTCTTTTGCTCTTTTGTTAGAGAAGCAATTGTTCCAACGAGATTACCAATAATATAAAAGTCGGCTTGATTTGGAGCCGTCGGGTAACTGGAAATAAAGAGGAATAAGTTTCGCTCACAAGCTTGCTTTATTGCCTCATTTTTTGAAAACACAAAAACCTTATCTGAAATTTTTGCTTGAATAGGCTCAACTTCCTTAAGTCCGATATTTTCAGCATCTACAAATAAAAATCTCAAGTGTAACTCCTTGCAAGTTTTGAATATAACGCCTCAAAGACTGGCTGGGCACGCAGTGCGAAGGTCCAGCCAGCTTCGCTGGCTAACGTGCTTTGACTTGTTATACATTTGGCTATTGTAGGCATCATGATCAACAGTTAAATTAAAAGGCTTAATTTAACTTTAGATCATGAATTTTTATCGCCAACAAAGGTGGGTATCCTATTTGTTTCAGTTAAGCAGCGATGATTAGGCGTGCTCGTAAATCTTCTGTGATCTTGTGGGTAGAGCGTTCAAATACATCTGACAACGCTGCCCTATTATTGGCGGTATCTTTCAACAAGAGTTCGTTATCATAAACCAACACTTCTGGATTTCGTGACTGCAAGCTGGACAGAGCATCAAGCGCAGTATCTCTGCGGGCCTCCTCAAAACTAAATGGTAGGATTACAGCTACAATCAGACGTTGTTTTCGTAAAGAAGGAAGATTCACTGCTAGTTGTAGTGCTCCGGTACCTGTCCCGCCGCCAAGCCCAGCCACTAACACTATCGTCTTATAGCTAGCCAGTGCCTTTTCTAATTCAGCTTCTGACTCTTGCGCAGCGAGTAGCCCGCGTTGAGGTACTAACGCTGGATTGCCTTTGCAAACACCTTGACCGATAAGCAGCTGCGACTCAAAGCCACTCTGATTCAGGGCACTAGCGTCTGTATTGACGGCCAGAGTATCGCAGCCAAGAAAAGACCCAATATGCTTAGATATAGACATACCTGCGCCACCAAAACCAACGACAAGTGTACTTTCCATAAAATTAACTCCAAATAAATTAGCCTAAGACGGCTCGATACCAAGAATCAGAACTTTGTTTTCCTTAGCTTATAACATTCTGTTTTTATTCCGTTTAAACGACTTGTTATGTGAATTTTTTAGCTAAATCAATAGCTTCATTCAGGTACGGATAACTACCACTCCATCTCGGATGGTTTACTCTGAAGCAATGTGTATCCCCTATTTTAAAGTGCCACAATCTTCTTGGAGTTATTACTTTAATAGTTTCATGTTTAAATGTTTCTTTTATAAAAAAGTCTCTGCCTGAACCCACAGTGAATATTACAACATCAGGTTTTAATATTTCAAATTGAGCCTTTAAAAGTAAGGATGATAACTCTTGTATTTGAGGAAACAATTCCGACTTTCTCGGACTCTTTTTTTTAAAACTCATACAGAATTGATTAGACCATACAGCTGAATTTTTAGGATTAGAAGATGTTGGATTTAGAGTTTTAGATGCTTTTTTATAAAACTGGCGAAAGCGTGACTTCTTAGGTTCTTTATAATTGAAATTTACTGACGCGTTCATTGAGTCAACTATAGATTCTAGATCAGTATTATAACCATTCCTTATTTTACAACTTCCCTCTCTCCAACCTCTAGTTTCTTGTCCTATAATCATGACCTTTCTACTCGCAGAAAAATAGGACTCCTCGGGTTTTGCTAAAAAAACACCTGATAAATGTTTATCTGAATATATTTCAGAAAAATCAAACTGACTTAATATTTCCTGATATCTTTTTTCTAAAAGCTTAATTCGATCAACACTAGACATTTTAAACTCCATATTCACATAACAACGTTTTATACGGCACAATGTCGATTAAACACTTATATCTGGGAAAGACGAACAAGAGGAAATTTCCTTTAAGATCATGCGACTATCCCTGTTAATAATTTAAACAACACTATATTTACTGTTCGCTTTTGTCAATTTGGTATTATTTAATAGCCTACAAAAAAGGCCGGTTCACTCTTCATTTAAACATTTAAATGAAGAGTGAACCGGCCTTGATAGCGCCCTCTTTTCTAAAAGAGCGAATCTGCTTTTAACTTTTAAACCTACTGCTTTTTAATGCGGTATTCTGCAGAGCGTGCGTGTCCTTCTAGTTGCTCGCCACGGGCTAGAACAGAGGCAATTTTGCCCAGTTCTGATGCGCCTTCTGGGGAACACATAATCAACGACGAACGTTTTTGGAAATCATACACACCTAACGGTGATGAGAAACGTGCAGTGCCCGACGTGGGTAGTACGTGGTTTGGCCCTGCGCAGTAATCACCTAATGCTTCGGAGGTGTGACGGCCCATAAAGATTGCGCCAGCGTGACGAATCTGCGGCAATAATGCTTGTGGGTCTTCTACCGATAATTCCAAGTGTTCAGGGGCAATGGTATTGCTCACGTCACACGCTTCATCCATATCTTTTACTTTTACCAAAGCCGCGCGGGCTGTTAACGAGGCACGAATAATGTCTTTGCGCGCCATGGTCGGTAACAATTTTTCGATGGAGGCGTGCACTTGATCTAGGAAGTTTTGATCTGGGCTGATTAAAATTGCCTGTGCATCTTCGTCGTGTTCGGCTTGCGAGAATAAATCCATCGCAATCCAATCAGGGTCGGTTTTGCCATCGCATACGACTAAAATTTCAGATGGGCCAGCGATCATGTCGATGCCAACCGCACCAAATACTTGGCGCTTAGCAGTGGCCACAAAGATGTTACCTGGGCCTACAATTTTATCGACTTTAGGAACGGTTTGTGTGCCGTACGCTAAGGCCGCAACGGCTTGTGCGCCGCCAATGGTGAATACCTTGGTTACGCCCGCAACCGCAGCAGCCGCCAATACCAGCTGGTTTAATTCACCACCTGGGGTTGGCACAACCATGATGATTTCTTGTACGCCAGCAACGTGTGCTGGCAGTGCGTTCATTAGTACAGAAGATGGGTAAGCGGCTTTTCCGCCGGGTACGTAAATACCGACGCGATCTAAAGGCGTTACTTTTTGGCCTAATAAAGTGCCGTCTTCTTCGGTGTACTGCCAAGAGTCTTGCTTTTGCTTGTCGTGGTAGTTACGCACACGATCAGCAGCCGCCAATAGCGCGTGGCGCTGGTCGGCAGGCAAGGTGTTTAACGCGTCTTCAAGTTGTTCTTGGTTCAGTTCTAACTGATCCATACTGTCAACGCTTAGGTGGTCAAAACGGTTGCTGTATTCTATAACCGCGGCGTCGCCACGAGTTTTTACATCGTCAAGAATATCGGTAACGATGGTTTGAACTTGTTTGTCGGAAACAGATTCCCAAGCTAAAAGTGTTTCTAGCTCGGAAGAGAAATCATTTTCGCTGGTATCTAAACGACGAATTTCGATAGTCATTTTTTAAATTCCTAATTTCTAGCGTATTACTGGCCTGCTTTTTCTTGTGCAAGGCTTGCTTGTTGGCGTTGCTCTTCTTGACGATCAACCGCCGCTGACATTTGATCAATAATCGGCTGGATCTGAGCATGCTTCACTTTCATGGCGGCTTTACCCACTACTAAGCGAGAGCTGATATACGCCATGTGATCGCGTGGTTCTAATCCGTTTGCTACCAAGGTTTTACCGGTATCAACAATGTCTACAATTAAGTCGGCTAGGCCAACAATTGGGGCCAGTTCCATACCACCATACAATTTAATGATGTCGATCTGACGGCCTTGTTCGGCGAAGTAACGCTTGGTGACATCAACAAATTTAGTGGCAACTTTTAAGCGGCCCTCTGGCAGTACAGCGCCTTTAAGGGCAGCGGTCATTAAACGGCAAGTGGCGATTTTTAGATCAAGTGGTTCGTATAGGTTTTCGCTATTGAATTCCATCAATACGTCTTTGCCCGAAATGCCGAGATCGGCTGCGCCATATTCAACATAGGTCGGTACATCGGCTGCTCGAATAACAAGCAGCTTGATATGGTCATGATTGGTATCGAAAATCAGTTTACGACTTTTGCTAATATCCTCTGCTGGATGGATGTTTGCCTCGGCTAATAAAGGCAAGGTGTCATCCAAAATACGTCCTTTTGATAAGGCAATCGTGAGAGGCTGTGTCATAACGTTTTCAATCTTCTCTAAAATGTTCGAAATAAGTGGCGCTCATTATTATATGAGGCCGCCACTGTGTAAAAGCAAACAAGGTCTAAAAGAAACTAATACCTGTACGTGAAAAGTGTCGGTTTAGTTTCCTGGCACGCGGCGAATCTTAACTCCTAAGATTTGCAGCTTTTCTTCTATGCATTCGTAACCACGGTCAATGTGGTAAATGCGGTCAACTAAGGTGTCGCCTGTTGCAACCAGTGCCGCTATAACAAGCGATGCCGATGCACGCAAGTCGGTCGCCATAACCTGTGCCGAGCTAAGAATATCTTTACCCGTTACAATGGCGGTATTACCTTCAACATGAATATCTGCGCCCATGCGCACCAATTCATCAACGTGCATGAAACGATTCTCAAATACCGTTTCAACAACGGTTCCGGTGCCTTCTGCCACGCAATTCATCACCATAAATTGAGCTTGCATGTCGGTTGGGAATGCTGGGTGTGGCGCGGTGCGTACATTAACCGCTTTCGGTCGACGCCCTTCCATATCTAGTGAAATCCAGTCTTCACCACATTCAATTTTAGCGCCGGCTTCTTCAAGCTTGGCGAGTACCGCATCCATTAATTTAGGGTCGGTATCTTTCACTTTGATTTTTCCGCCGGTGACTGCAGCTGCAACCAAATACGTGCCGGTTTCAATACGGTCGGGCAGTACGTCGAAAGAACAGCCTTGTAACTCTTCAACGCCTTCAATGGTTAGCTTGTCGGTGCCACCGCCTGAGATTTTAGCGCCCATCGCGTTTAAGCAGTTGATCAAATCAACCACTTCGGGTTCGCGTGCGGCGTTTTCAATAACCGTGGTACCTTCGGCTAATACTGCGGCCATTAAGATATTTTCAGTACCGGTTACGGTAACCATATCTAAGTAGATGTTAGCGCCTTTTAAACGGCCATCGCTGCGGGCATGTACATAACCGTCGATTACTTCGACCGTTGCGCCTAATGCTTCCATTCCACGTAAGTGTAAATCAACCGGACGACTACCAATAGCGCAACCGCCTGGTAGCGATACAATCGCTTCGCCATAACGCGCAAGCAACGGCCCCAATACCAAAATTGACGCGCGCATGGTGCGAACCAGCTCATACGGTGCAATGCGACTGGTCATGGTGGAACAATCAGTTTCTACACTCATGTCTTCGTTAATCACAACCGACACACCCATGCAGCCTAGTAGCTCGATCATGGTGGTGATGTCGTGCAAGTGTGGCAAATTGCCAACCCGCATGACACCTTTAGCAAGCAAGGTGGCCGCAAGAATTGGAAGCGCAGAGTTTTTTGCGCCAGAAATGCGAATTTCGCCGTCGATAACAGCGCCGCCTTCAATGAGTAGTTTATCCATAGAGTTTTATTATTCTTTTCTAGGCTATTTTTTTTCAGCGGGCGTTAGTGCGCTGATTTTTACAGCATGCACGGTTCCACCAGTGATCAATTCGGTTAATGGTTTATAAACCATTTGTTGCCTTTTTACGGCAGACACGCCTTCAAAGGCACTGCTCACAACTTCAATTTCGTTGTGATAGCCTTCTTGAATGGTAATTTCGCTGTTTGGAAATTCTTTTTCTAATAATGCTTGGATATCAGCTGAAGACATAACCCACTCTCATGTTGATATAAAAGGCGACATGATAGCGGATTTATGGGTTAAGACGAAGTACGTTCTGCAATGCCGTGACATGAATCGCTATTTTAAGCTAATTTATGGCCTAAATTAGCTTAATGCGTCCTTTAAAACATCATTTAAGCCGCTAAATTCAATTACCTGTCGCATTTTATGCGGCACATTAACAAATGTTATACGGATATTTTTTTGCTGACCAAAACGCAGCCAATCTAGCAATAAAGCAATACCAACACTGCTAGATTGAGTTACCTCAGACAAATCAATCTGCCACTGCGAACCGGCCAAGCGCATCAGCTTACGACCCTCTTCAAGTAAGCGCTTAGCCACCAGCCGATCAAGCCGGCCCGACAATTTTGCTTGCTGTGAATTGATTGCAATAATTTGTGCATTTACTTTTGGTGCAATTAAGCTCACGTTGAGTTGTCCTATTCTTCGGCTTGGCTGAATAAAAACTGACCAATAAGTTCTTCTAGTACCAATGCTGACTGCGTATCTTCGATAACGCCACCGTCTTCTAGGTATTCATCATCGGCGCCTACGGTTAAACCTATGTATTTTTCGCCCAATAAGCCTGCGGTTAAAATAGCCGCCGAAGTGTCGGTTGTTAAAGTCGACATGCTGGTATTAATTTCCATTTCAACAACGGCAACATAGTCTTCTGTATCCAAATAGATTTTACTCACGCGGCCAATTGGAACTCCCGACATGGACACTCTAGCGCGCTCGGTTAAACCACCTAGGTTTTCAAAATACGCTTTAATTGTGTATTTATCACCATGATCAGACGTTGATATCCCACTTACCTGTAACGCCATCATTACCAGAGCAAAGGCTCCCATAATAATAAATCCACCTACTGCCACTTCGATTAAACGTGTACGCATTCTTAAACACCCCCCAACATGATCGCCGTTAAAATAAAGTCTAAACCTAACACTGCTAATGAGGCGACAACCACTGTTTGCGTTGTCGCTTTGCTGATGCCTTCAGATGTCGGCATGGAATCAAAACCTTGATATACCGCGATCCAAGTAACTACTAAACCAAATACCAATGATTTAATCAGCCCCTTGATCACGTCGTTATAAAATTCAACCGAGGCTTGCATATTGCCCCAATACGCTCCTTCATCGACACCCAGCATATTAATGCCAACATACGCACCGCCCCAAATACCTACCAAGCTGAACAACAAGGCTAAAATGGGCATGGCAATAAAACCAGCCCACAAGCGCGGAGTGATAATGCGTTTTAAAGGATCAATCCCCATCATTTCCATAGCAGAAATTTGATCCGTAGCTTTCATCAGGCCAATCTCTGCAGTTAATGCAGAACCTGCGCGACCGGCAAACAATAGTGCCGTAACAACTGGGCCTAGCTCTCTTAATAATGTCAAAGAGACCATGGTTCCTAGTGCGGCTTCTGAGCCAAAATCCGATAAAATAGTATAACCTTGCAGGCCAAGTACCATGCCAACAAAAAAACCAGCGACTACGATAATCGATAGTGAGCGAACGCCAATAGAATAAATTTGCTTAATTAAGTCTTTAAAACCCGCACTGCCAGGGCCACCCCAAGGAATTGAAGCCAATAAGAAAAGACCAGCTCGGCCTAATGATTGCAGCCTGGCTAAGCCGTAGTGACCTATTTTTTGAAAAGTATCTAAAACGGTATCAATAACAGACATTATTTATTTCACTCGCTTAAATAAATCGGCACTAAAGCTGTCTGCCGGAAAGTGAAAAGGAACGGGGCCATCAGGATCACCCTGTAAAAACTGCCGCACTTGCTCGGAGCCATTTTCTATAAGATTTTCGGGGGAATCAAAACCAATGACCTTGCCATCCGACAGTACACAAACATAATCAGCAATAGAGCAGGCCTCAGCCACGTCGTGAGTAACCAACAAACTGGTTAAACCCAAAGAATCATTGAGGCTTTTAATAAGGTTCACGGTAATACCCATAGAAACGGGGTCAAGGCCAGTAAAGGGCTCATCGTATAGCATCATTTCTGGATCTAAAGCAATGCTGCGTGCCAATGCAACACGTCGCGCCATACCGCCAGACAGCACTGCAGGCATTAACCGACGCGCACCGCGCAAGCCCACCGCTTCTAATTTCATTAATACTAGGTCACGAATCATCGATTCAGGTAAATCACTGTGTACGCGAATAGGAAAAGCAACGTTATCGAATACCGACAAATCGGTAAATAAGGCGCCGGTTTGAAACAACATCCCCATAGTTTGTTTACGCAGCTCAAATAATTCCGCTCGTTTCAAATCAGGTACGTTGTAACCGTTAACCTTAATAGTGCCACTATCGGGTAATAACTGCCCACCAATCAGACGCAACAAGGTGGTTTTACCTGTGCCACTAGGACCCATTATAGAAATCAATTTCCCCCGAGGTATATCGAGGTCTATATTGTCAAAAATCAAGCGATTGCCACGGCTGAATGACATCCCTCGAATTGATACAAAAGCTTCTTCACTGGACATTCAAAGTCCCTTATTGATAACCCGAATTTAAGCACGCACTTGTTTAGCACTGTTTTCAAACACAGCATATCGGAATGTAAAACAAGAACCAAACACAAACTACCCCATTTTAGCGCTCACAACTATCACTTCTAATGGAACAAGCCATACCGACAATGACAATTTACAGGTACAATAGCCCACTTTTTTTATGAGACTGAATCATGACCCTTACTGCTTTAACTCCTGCAATCGCGGCACTGCTTGCCGGGTTGATTATTCTTGTCTGGAGTGCTGACCGCTTTGTTCTTGGCGCAGCCGCAACGGCGCGCGTGTTAGGGGTTTCGCCGTTGGTTATTGGCTTAACCATTGTTTCACTGGGCACTTCTGCACCCGAAATGTTTGTTTCGACCATGGCAGCCCTTGACGGCGCGGGTGGTTTGGCTGTGGGCAACGCCATTGGTTCTAACATTGCGAACATTGCCCTAGTACTTGGAGTTACGGCATTAGTAGCCGCGATTCCCATCCAGAAAAAACTGGTTAAAAAAGAAATTCCACTGCTGCTTCTCGTTACGATTATTGCGGGCTTGGTCTTAACAGATTTAACTCTAGACTTATTTGATGCCATCATTCTCATCATCGCCTTAGTGCTAGCAGTTTATTTATTGTTTCAACAAACCAGTGATTCCGGCGAAGCTATTATTGATGAAGACGAGCAAGCAGCAATTGATGCAATGCCAACTAAGCACGCAGTATTTTGGTTGGTGGCCGGGCTTGCGGCACTCATGGTCAGCTCAAAAATGCTGGTTTGGGGCGCTTCGACGATCGCCTCTGCTTTCGGAATCAGTGATTTAGTCATTGGTCTTACCATTGTTGCCATTGGCACCAGCCTGCCAGAATTAGCCGCCTCTGTGACAAGTGCTTTGCGAGGCCATCACGACATTGCAATTGGTAATATTATTGGCTCTAACATCTTCAACTTATTAGCCGTATTGCCCATTCCTGGGTTGATTGCACCATTAGTGATCGACAGCGAAGTTATGAGTCGCGATTACGCAATGATGCTTGGCCTTACGCTGGCCCTGATCATTATTATTGCATTAAGTTACCGCCGCGGTGCTATCCCCCGCGTTACCGGTTTACTTTTATTGGCATCTTATGTCGGATACATGGGTTTACTGTATACGCAGAGCATTTAAGGTATACAAGACGTTTAAGTTAAAAGCTCTTAACTCTAAATGGACAATCCTATAAAGTATGCCCTGAGTTAAGTATTTTTTATTGCTACCGTTTTTATTTATATAGCCATTGATAACAGACACAAACACTATGAAAACAGATTTTGATTTTACCGCTTCTGGCATCCGCACTATCGAGCTTGAGCAAGAAGCCATCGCTAATTTAAAAAGCCGCATCAACGACGACTTTATTGCTGCCTGTAAATACATCTTAGCCTGTGAAGGTCGGGTTGTGATTACCGGCATGGGCAAATCTGGTCATATTGGCAAAAAAATCGCTGCCACATTAGCCAGCACCGGAACCCCGGCATTTTTCGTTCACCCTGGCGAAGCTAGCCACGGCGATATGGGCATGATCACCAAAAACGACGTAGTCATTGCTATGTCGAATTCCGGCGAAACCTCTGAAGTAACTAGTTTATTAGCCCTATGGAAGCGCCTGCATATTCCCGTCATTAGCATGACAGGTAAGCCTGGATCTACATTGGCAACTGGCGGCCACTGCCATTTAGATATCAGTGTTGAAAAAGAAGCTTGCCCGCTTGATTTAGCACCTACATCAAGCACCACAGCAACACTCGTTATGGGTGATGCTCTAGCCATTGCATTACTAGAAGCGCGTGGTTTTACGGCTGAAGAATTTGCCTTCTCTCACCCAGGTGGCAGTTTAGGCCGTCGTTTGTTATTAAAAGTTGAAACCCTCATGCACTCTGGCGACGAGATGCCAAAAGTATTACCTAGCACCCCCCTCGCAGAAGCATTAATGGCGATCACATCGAAAGGCTTAGGCATGACGACTGTGATTGATGAGCAAGGCCAGCTACAAGGTGTATTTACCGACGGCGATTTACGTCGTGCCATAGACAACGGTGTCGATATTCACCACAGCACCATTGATAAATTAATGACCGTGGGTGGTAAAACAACCCATCCAGATTTGTTAGCAGCAGAAGCATTAACGGTGATGGAAGATAACAAGATCAATGCTCTAGTCGCCGTTAAAGATGGACAACCTGTTGGTGTTATTACCATGCACGACATGCTAAAAGCTGGTGTGGTTTAAATGTTCCGTAAGCGCTTTCTATTTTTGTTTATTGTCATCATGGTAGGCTTCGGCTTATTGTGGGTGGAAGACTACACGACAAGCATCACACAAGAAAATACTGAAGGCGCTGCCGTTTTACCAGATTATTACGGCGACGGTTTAAAAAATAGAAGTTTCGATTCTAATGGCCGGCTAGAAAGTCAATTTGAAGCCCAGCGTTCAGTGCACTACCCGGATAAAAAACAGGCCGAACTAACTTACCCTAAGTTCACCACCACCACCGATGACGGTGAAGTATGGGTTGTTCGGTCGGTGGCTGGCACCCATTATGAAAATGATAAAAGAATGGTGTTGAAAAATGACGTTGTTATTTCACCGATCGCCAATACAACTACCAGCTCTAATAACAGCAGTGATTTCACGACCATATCAACCAGTCAACTAACACTTTTTACAGATACTAACATTGCACAAACCGACAAACCGGTTGAAGTCATTAATTCACACAGCCAAATAAACGCTGTGGGCATGATCATCAACATTGACTTAAAACGTGTCGAGTTTTTATCCCAGGTAAACGCCAAATATGAACCTTAAATACCTCGTTACTCGCATTGCAGCCATCACCCAGTTGAAAAAAGCCGTTACGCACTTACTGATCATCATGGCCAGCGCCAATGCCGTTGGTTTAGAAAGTGATGCCGAAGCAGAGATGATCATCCAATCCGATCGCGCTGAATTCGACCGACAAACCGGCATTGCCGTATACAGCGGCAGCGTCGTTTTAGAACAAGGCACTTTGTTAATAAAAGCCGATCAAATAACGCTTTATAGCAACAATCAACAAAAGCTGACCAAGTCTGTTGCCGTTGGCAAACCGGCTCACTATCAGCAATTAATGGAAGGCGATGAAGGGCCAACAAAAGCTCAAGGCCATACCATTACTTATCTTGCTGAAGATAAAATAATAACGTTATTAGACGAAGCCGTTCTTGAACAAGAAGGCAGTTCATTTAGTGGCAGCAAAATTATTTATGATATTAAAAACGAAAACATTAAGGCACAAGGCAACACTGATGATCAAAAAGATGGTCGTATAAAAATGACCATACAGCCCGCTAAAACAGCAGAGGTCATCAACTAATGGATACACTTAAAGCAGCTAATCTTGCCAAAAGTTATGACGGCCGCCAAATCGTAAAAGACGTTTCTTTAGAAGTAAAAAGCGGTCAGATTGTTGGCTTACTTGGCCCTAACGGTGCCGGTAAAACCACCTGTTTTTACATGATCGTTAACTTGGTACAGGCCGATCAAGGCAGCGTTAGCATTAATGGCGAAGACATCAGCCACCTACCCATGCACGGTCGGGCGCAAAAAGGCTTAGGCTACTTGCCACAAGAAGCTTCTATTTTTCGTAAACTTTCCGTGGCCGACAATATCATGGCCATTTTACAAACTCGCTCCGATTTAACCAAAGCCGAGAAAAAACAACAACTCGAAAAATTACTCGATGAGTTTCATATCCAACACATACGCGCAAGCATGGGGATGTCTCTATCAGGTGGCGAGCGCCGCCGTGTAGAAATTGCTCGCGCCCTGGCTGCAGAGCCATCGTTTATTTTATTAGACGAACCTTTTGCCGGTGTTGACCCTATTTCTGTGGCCGACATTATGGCTATTATTCGCCAACTAAAAGACCGCGGAATTGGCGTATTAATAACCGACCACAATGTCCGTGAAACCCTTGCCATTTGCGAGAAAGCTTATATCGTAGGTGGTGGGCATATTATTGCTGAAGGAAGTGCTGAAGACGTGTTAAATAATCAGCAAGTTAAAGACATTTATCTCGGTCACGACTTCAAGCTTTAACATATATGCAAAGCAGGTACACTGTCGTAAAGCCCAAATAAAGTTCCAACGTTTTTCGCGTTAGAAGTGATATGTTCAGATACACCGCACTTCTAATTTAGATGGTTATCATGATTTTTTAACGAGTGATTGTATTACTGTATGAAAGCGTCATTACAATTAAAAATTGGCCAAAACCTGACCATGACACCCCAGTTGCAACAAGCCATTCGCTTGTTACAACTTTCTACGCTTGATTTACAAGCCGAAATTCAAGAAGCGCTTGAGTCCAACCCTATGTTGGAAGTAGAAGAAACCGACCATCAAGCCACCACCAGCCCCAGTGAACACACCGACCAACACGAATCCATTGCCAGCGCTACGTCGACTGAAAGTAACGAAGCTTCTTACGAAGATAACCTCAACACAGACACCATTCCCGACACCGGCTCTGATGAGTTACCCGCCGACAGTCAATGGGAAGAGTCTTATCAAACCAGTGCTGGCGTAAGCTCTAGTGCTGGCACGGTAGACGACGACTTTGACCACGAAGGTCGAAACAGCACAAGCGACAACCTACAAGATCATATTCTTTGGCAACTTAATTTAACCCCAATGAGCCCTACTGATCATGAAATTGCCATGGCATTGATCGACGGCCTCAACGATGACGGTTATTTATCCATACCGCTAGAAGATGTACTTGAAAGCATCGATGACTCTTTAGAGGTCGAAGACGATGAAGTGCTGGCGGTATTGCATCGCTTGCAACAATTCGAACCTGCAGGGGTGTTTGCACAAGACCTGCAAGATTGTTTATTGCTTCAACTTAAGCAATTACCAGAAGATACTTTGTGGTTAGAAGAAGCTAAAGTTGTGATTGCCCAATATATTCAATTATTAGGCAGCAAAGACTACGCGCAAATCATGCGCAAAACCAAGCTAAGTGAAGACAGCTTAAAGTCGGTATTGCGTTTGATCCAAGAGCTCACCCCAAGACCCGGCGAACTGATCATATCGGAACAGTCAGAATACGTTATTCCTGATGTCTTAGTCCGTAAAGTTAAAGGTGAATGGCGTGTTGATCTTAATCCAGAGATTGCTCCTAAATTGCGGGTAAATTCGGATTACGCCTCACTGGTTAAAAGAGCAGATAACAGCCCTGACAACACCTATTTAAAAGACAACCTACAAGAAGCCCGCTGGTTTATCAAAAGCCTGCTGAGCCGCAATGACACCCTGCTTAAAGTCGCCAACAAAATTGTAGAATACCAAGAAGACTTTTTTGAAATAGGTGACGAGGGCATGAAACCTTTGGTTTTGCACGACATTGCTGAAGCTGTTGATATGCATGAATCAACCATCTCTCGGGTTACCACGCAAAAATTTATGCATACTCCCAGAGGCATTTTTGAACTAAAATACTTTTTTTCTAGCCATGTTAGTACCGATGCAGGTGGTGAATGCTCATCCACTGCCATACGCGCAATGATTAAAAAACTCATCTCTGAAGAGCCAGCAAAGAAACCTTTAAGTGACAATAAAATTGCCAACATTTTGGGTGAGAAAGGCATACAAGTGGCGCGACGCACTGTTGCTAAATACCGTGAAGCCATGATGATTCCCCCTTCTAATGAACGTAAGCGCTTGTTATAACCGTGATTTACACCCTATACGCCATAAGCCCAAAGATAAGGCTCTGTAATTAATGACCTCGACAATTAATTCGATTTTAAAACCAGAACATGCACTTAAAAGCGTGCAACTTTCAAGTAAGAAAAAAGTTTTAGAGTTTCTTGCAAGTTTTATTGCAGAGCACATTCCAGAAAGCTCCGCCGACGACATTTACACCCGTTTACTAAGCCGTGAACGCATGGGGAGTACCGGTATTGGTGAAGGCATTGCGATACCTCATTGTCGGCTAAAACAGTGCGACGCAACCTTCACTGTATTGCTACACTTAGAAGAACCGATAGATTTTGATGCCACTGATAAGCAGCCCATTGATTTGGTTTTTGCACTGATTGTTCCGGAAGAAGCAACCGATGAGCACTTGCAAACCTTAAGCATGCTGGCACAAAAGCTTAGCCAAGCCGAATACCGTGATGCTCTCAGAAACGCACCGGATTGCGCTAATCTTTATCAACGAGCAATTTCTTAATCTTATCATTAATCCTTTATACAGGCGGGTAAAAGACATGACAGATGAAATGCGCTTAGTGATCATAAGTGGTCGTTCGGGTTCAGGAAAGTCAGCCGCCTTAAATGTTTTGGAAGATCAAGGTTTCTATTGCATAGACAACCTGCCACTGGGATTGCTGCCAGCGCTCACCGAGCAAGCACAGCAACAACAGTACAAGGCCAATAGCGACAGTGAAATATCACTGCAAAAATTAGCGGTTAGCATTGACGCTCGCAACGTTTCTCAAGATATGAGCGAGTTTCCCACTATTTTAAGCAGTATAGAAAAAGGGCGTTTTGCTACCGAAGTCATCTTCTTGGATGCACATAAAGAAACCTTAATACAGCGTTTTAGTTCTACTCGGCGCAAGCATCCTCTAACTAATAACGATATTTCTTTAGCAGAAGCCATTGAGCACGAACACGAGCTGCTGCACCCCATTAGAGATTTAGCCGACCTAAATTTAGACACCACACGTTTATCAGTTCACGAACTAGCCAACCTGATCAAACTTCGCATCGTACATAATGAATCAAAAGAAATGGCGCTATTGTTTCAGTCTTTTGGTTTTAAGCACGGCATTCCTATTGATGCAGATCTTGTGTTTGACGTGCGCAATTTACCCAACCCTTATTGGGATCCCAGTTTGCGCCAATTCACCGGTAAAGACCCAGAAATTATCGCATTTTTAAATAAAGAGCCACTTGTACAAGACATGTTAACCGATATCCAAAACTATCTAGATAAATGGTTACCCAGCTTTGAACAAGCCAGCCGCAGTTACATGACAGTCGCTATCGGTTGTACCGGCGGTCACCATCGTTCTGTATTTATTTCGGAAGCATTAACCAAACTGTTTTCTACCAAGTTTAGCAACGTGCAAGTACGCCACCGGGAACTGCCGGGACAATGATTAAAACCGATACTCTCATTATTAATAAGCTCGGTCTTCATGCCCGAGCCGCCTCCAAACTGGTTAATACTGCGATGTTGTTTGAAAGCGATGTACGCATTGGCCGAGACCAACAAATGGCCGATGCCAAAAATATTATGTCAGTAATGATCTTAGCCGCCAGCCAAGGTACAAGTCTCCAGTTAGAAGTTGAAGGCAAGGATGAAGAATTGGCCTGTGCCGCTGTTTTAGATCTTATCAATCGCCGCTTTGAAGAAGACGAATAAGCTCATACTGTATTTATTTTCTCTATCAGATTTTATGTGTCCATAGCATACTGCTGCTATTCCAGCTAAAATAGCTCCCTCATCCTTTGTTTCCTCCGATAATTAAGAGCAGCGTTATGGGTCAACAAAATCAACGCGCGAAAGCCAAACTGCACAGCATTAATGCAGCGCTCGAAACCGGTGGCCTACAACAAGTAAAACGTACATTAAATTCAGGCCTTGCACCCGTTGAAGTTGCTCACCTTATAGAATCGTCTCCTCCTAAAGTTCGTAAAATGCTATGGGAGCTGATTGATACAGAAAACGAAGGTGAAGTTCTACAACATTTAAATGATGAAGTGAGTGGTTTGTTCTTAAGCGAAATGAGCGCTGAAGAACTGGTTAACTTAACCTCTGAACTTGACACCGATGACGTTGCTGACATTCTTCAACAGATCCCTAACCATGTTAGTGAAGCTGTACTGCGCGGCATGGACAGCGAAGACAGAGATCGCCTAGAAGCCGTTTTAGCTTATCCAGAAGATACTGCTGGCGGCTTGATGAATACCGATACCGTGACGGTTCGTCCGGATATCACCCTGGATGTTGTATTACGCTATTTAAGGCGTCACCGCTCACTACCAGATATGACCGATAATTTATTGGTTATAAACCGCAGTAACGAATTTATTGGTGTACTACCGATCAATAAATTACTGGTGAGTGACTTAAATCAAACCGTGCGCGAAGTCATGTCTACCGATGCACAAACCATTCATGCGGCAATGGATGAAGAAGACGTAGCTAAGATTTTTGAACGCCACGATCTTGTTTCTGCACCGGTGGTCGATAATCAAGGCAAGTTGCTGGGTCGTATTACGATTGATGACGTAGTCGACGTTATTCGAGACACCGCCGACCACTCACTCATGAGCATGGCGGGTTTAGACGAAGAAGAAGATACTTTTGCGCCGGCATTTAAAACCGGAAGACGACGTGCACTTTGGCTTGGTATTAATTTATTAACAGCGTTTATTGCATCTGCTGTGATTGGATTATTTGACCAAACCATCGAACGCTTAGTGGCTTTAGCGATCTTAATGCCAATCGTCGCCAGCATGGGCGGTATTGCAGGGAGTCAGGTACTCACTCTAGTCATTCGTGGTCAAGCGCTGGGGCATATTAACAGTATTAGTAACGTACGCTGGCTGATGAACCGAGAGCTAGCAGTCGGATTTTTTAATGGCTTGCTGTGGGCAGCCGTGATTGGCCTTGCCACCTTAATTTGGTTTAACGACTGGCAGTTGGCATGGATTATTGCCGCTGCCATTATTATTAACTTAGTTGTTGCTGCACTCAGTGGTGCGGCAGTTCCCTTAATACTGAAACGCCAGCGCATTGATCCTGCGCTTGCGGGAGGGGTTATCTTAACGACCATTACCGATGTCGTTGGTTTCTTCTCCTTCTTAGGTTTAGCCAGTATATTTTATTTATAACAAGGCAGTTTTATTATGGCCAGAAAGAAAAAAGATCCCTTTGCTGAAGAGATCGAATACGAGATTGTTAGCAAATCAGAAATGAAACGCGACATGATTGAACTGCAAGAGCTAGGAGAGCGCATTGTTGCTTTGCCACGCAAAAAAGCAATGGAACTGCCCATTTCCGATATGATGAAAGCGGCAGTGCTCGAAGCTGATCGTGTAGGCAAAAATGAAGCGATGCGTCGTCATATGCAGTACATTGGTCGTTTAATTCGCAGTGAAGATATAGATGCGGTGCGCGAAGCCTTAGATTTGTTAGACCCATCATCTGAAGCTTACGGTCGTGTCACTGGCCAGCAAGAGCAGTGGCGTACGCGTTTAATCAAAGACCCTGCGGCCTTAAACGAATTCATTGAGCAGTTTCCCATGGTTGATCGCCAGCATTTGCGAGTGCTGATTCGTAATGCCATCAAAGAAATGAGCACTGAGCCGCCGAAACCTGGCAGCAACTATAAGAATTTATTTAAGGCGATAAAAGAACAGTACAATCACAAAGCCGATGATTAAATAATTAATCAACAGCGCAGCTTAGTCGTTTAAACCCGATTTATAAGTTGCGCTGATGATTGATTAAAGGCATTTCTCGACGAATTTTTTCCATCTCGGCTAAATCTATTTCTGCGCAGGCAATTCCTTCACCTTCAGGTAATTGATCCAATACTTCTCCCCACGGCGACACAATCATTGAATGGCCATAAGTGCTGCGTTTGGGATCATGCCGACCCCATTGGTTAGCCGCTAAAATAAAACATTGCTGCTCTATTGCTCGCGCTTGTAATAAAGTTTGCCAATGCGCTTTACCTGTTTTTGCCGTAAAAGCTGCCACTACTGAAATAATATCAGCCCCAGCTTTGCGCAATTTTTCATACAGATAAGGAAAGCGCAAATCGTAACAAATGGTTAAACCTATGTTGCCATAGCGAGTAGGAAATAGTTTTATTTCATCTCCCGACAAAAACGCATCCGACTCACGGTAGCGACTATGAGCGTCATCAATATCCACATCAAAAAGATGAAGTTTATCGTAATAACCCAATTCATCGCCTTCGTCATTGTAAAAATAGCACCTAGGGTAGACCTTTTGACTAATGGGCTCTAATACGGGAATCGTGCCACCGATCAGATAAACACGATAACCCTGTGCCCAACTAGCCATTTGTTTACGCAAGCGCCCTGCTGCGGTTATTTCTTCGCGACCAATAGCTTGATACTGTTGACTATCGTAACAAGCAAAGACTTCAGGCAGGGCTATTATATTGGCTCCGGCGTTAACTGCTTTTATGAGCTGCTGCTCAACAGCGCGCAAGTTTATCTCGATATTTGGCCCAGTGGTAATTTGCACGGCGGCCAGTTTTGCTAAGCTCAAGTTACGCTTAATTGTCATCACCCAATCCAAATATATCTAAGAATCTATTTTTAAAACTACGGCTTTCTTTCCCTTTAATATCATTATCAAACGCTCTGTCCAATGTCATTTTTGGGTTTTGGATAGTGCCGTCAACGGTATAGCTGGCACTGCTAAAGCGTTCTAATTCTTCACCAATGAGTTTTTCTGTGACATAAATAGCTCCGGCAACCTGTGGTGCAAAACCAGCCAATACAGCTACCAAAGGTAAGCTAGTGGTAATCGGGAATGTCACAATCAACTTTTGTTTTAATTCTTCTGTATTCATATCCACCCAACCCGTTGATTGAAACTTAGCCGATGGTCCATCAATTAATATGGGGTCAGCAAAAGTGATTAAGCCGTTTTCAATCACCAAGCGGGTTCTTAATACATCAAACGCCACCCCCTGTTCATACAAATCCGAAAAATCTAATTTTAAGCGGCGACTGATACTGGCAAAGTTTAAAACACCAAATGCTCGCAGTGCACCAGCATTATCACTGGCCAGCAGACCTTCTTTAATACTGACTTTGGCTAACCCATTTAAACTGGCGTAATTAAATGCAACCGGCGAACCTTGCCAGGTTAGGTCTAAATCAAACTTAGCGTTGTTGGATTCAACAGAGGCAACTTTGCGAAAAGCTCGCTGAGTATCCCCTAAGTTTTTACTGCTAATCCTAAATAAATTAAGATGTGTTTTATGGCCGCTTTCATCCTTACTCCAATCGATATCGCCTTTCATGGTGAGATGCTTGCTGTCAGAATCATTCACCGTTATTTTCGTGATTTCATCTATTTGGCGAATCGACAAATCCCAACGGCCAAAGTTGCTGGTGCCTAAATAAACCTCTGCGACCTTTAAATTTAAACGGGGTATCCATGCAGGGTCAAAATCCACCAAGGTATCAACCGTGCCTTCTCCACCAAAACGAATCTCTTCTTCTTCTTCTGCGTTAGCAGACACCGGCATATGAATATATTGCAAATCCATTTCAATGGTTTCATTCTCCAGATCATCCGGCATCATTATTTTGCCTTTCATCATCTGGCTAGTTAAATCAAAATTCCAACGCCCCCACTGATGCCGTCCCTCTATTTCAGTTGCCCCCATAGGCTGCTGCCAAGCGTTAATGGCTGGTGCAGAAACATTAATATACGAGAGCAATGATGGTTGCTGCTGGGAAACATTTTCGGTCATTTCTTTATCATTTTTAGGCTTAATATCGTTCCATAAATCCCACCAAGCTTGCGCCTCTAATTCATGGTCAATATTACCGGTTATACTTAAGCCTTGGTCACTGGGTAAATACGCTTGGGCAGTGCCCAGATATATCTGTCCACGTTTTAATTGCCCATCTTCAAGTGCCATGACACCATTAGCTAGCTCTCCGTATTTAAAATTAATGCGTAAGTCTTTATTCATACTGACTTGCATATTATAAGGTATTGCTTGCTGATCAGACTTGCCGAAAGGCGCAGGAACGCCGATCTCGACTCCTGTTAAATCGGTGTTTATGTTCAGTTCAATACCACCACGCTGAGGTGGTCGAATAAAGAAACTAAGGTCATAATCCAATGCACCCGTTATTGGCTGCATAAAAAACAGTGGCATCCACGACTTGATCGGCGCTAACTCTGCTTTACCCTTTGCTGTAATAGCAATATCGAAACCATTATCTGACTGAGTTGATTCTATATTTGCCAAAGCTTGGCCAGAAAAACTGTCTAATTGTAAATTACTAGCACTCAAGCCATTAGCGGTATCATATATGACTTCGCCATTTATCTTAGAAAACGCCAAATTCAAATTATTAAGCCTTACATCCACATTCGACAAGCCGCTACTCACTCGAATGTTATTTGCTTCGGGATTACCAGAAA
This sequence comes from uncultured Thalassolituus sp., assembly GCA_913061435.1. Taxonomy (GTDB): domain Bacteria; phylum Pseudomonadota; class Gammaproteobacteria; order Pseudomonadales; family Oceanobacteraceae; genus Oleispira. Next base: position 21,663 of record CAJXUK010000037.1, read on the forward strand.
GGGAAATACGGGCATTTAACTTAGTCGTTAAGTCACCTTTCGCCACCCAATCGTCAAAGGCATTATTAACCGCTGCTTTTAATGGCGTTTGCTGTAAGTATTTAAGTCCTTCGCTGGCACTGCCTTTAAGTTGGCCGTTAACCATTAGCCATGTTTGACTATCAGTTTCTGCATTAGTATTTTTTAATCCACTGGTCGATTTTGCGGCTTCTGTTATTACTTTGATTTCGGTGCTGTTACTCACAAACTGGCCACCCAAAGTGGTGGCATCTTTAACGTTCACCCATACATTGGGTACATCCATCATCACACTGGCTTGAGCATTTTCAATCGCTGGCCACTCTGGCATGTAGGTCATAGAGGCTTGCTGCAAGTCAGCATACATCTGAATAGTTTGCGAAAAAGGAGCAAGGGGTTTATCCACAGATCCGGCAAATATAAAGCTGACTTGTTCAGCATTGCCGGCTTTAATATTAGTATTTAAAAATTCAGAAATGGTGCTAGGTATGTTGTTTGGAACAACAGTGTGCTGCTGTTGCAAATCTAAATTTTGAATACCTAACATGAGATGTAGTTGAGGCTCTATACGTTCATTGATTTGTTCTTGTGAATCTTTTACTGAGGACACATTGGTATCTTTAGGAGAATTTAATGGTGTATAAAAAGAAAAGCCACCTTGCAATAAAGTGTCATTCAACTGCGCATTAATACCCGGTGAGGCCAGTTTTAAATAGTTTTTATTTATTTGCCAGTGTATATCTGCAGTTGTGTCCTGCAACAACCAACCTTGATCGTACATGTTAGCAAAATGCAAAAAAGTATCGCTGTCACGAATGCTTAGCAAACCACCCGTTGCGTTCATTTTGACTTGGCCATTTAATTGCTTCGCCGCAGGAATGGCATTCCAAGAGTCGATACTGACATCAAAAAGGTCTAACTCAGTACTCCACATCCAATCTTGCTGAGGAATTAAGTTAATTCTGACCTGATCAACCAAACCTCTGGGTTTTAAGTTAGTTAGAAAATCGGTATAAGCAGGTGGAAATAAAGAAAAATCTTCGGCCCAACTGGCTATTTTTTCTAGATCGATGGCATCGAGCGATAACTGTAGGCTGTTATCTAAGCTTGGATACCAACTCAAACGACCTTTGGGTTTGTAGGGAGTAAATTCACTCAACCAAGTTAAATCACTGTTAAACCACAAGTGCCAATCTTGCTGGTCTCGCCTACCTGCTAGGCTAATACGCCCTTGCTGAAAAGACAGATTTTTATATGTTTGTTGCTGATTGTCTTGTGGAAGATGCTTGGTTAAAGAAAACTCAGGCACATCGATATACCCATCTAAACTGTGCAATAAGCCATTTTCTACTTCGACCCATAACTTGGCACCAACGGATATTTCATCCAATTCCCACAATGAGCTGGTTTCAGGAATCCAATCTTGCCAAGACTGATAATCAAGTTCGACAAAGCCTTTACCACTTTGTTGAGACAAATCCCACAAGTCCCCATCCACTTCAAATTGAGCCGCTAAAATAGCACCACTTTCTACCAGTTCTATTTCACCGTCTAACCAATGCTGCAGGCCGCGGTTACGCAAACGAATACCTAACAGGTTGATTGCCTTTGCTGGTTCAGCAAAGCGTTGAATATGAATTTGCCAATCGTCTAAATAAATCTCACCTTGCTGCCCCAGCAGCGTTAACCATAAAGGTTTTTCTCCCTGCCAAAAGCCTACCTCAGAATCCGCTTTGCTTTCTGAACCTAGATTTAAACCGGCAACGTGCCAAGTAAGTGATTCATTTTGAACAATAGGCAGGCTAACCCCAGACAATTCGATGCTATCAAATACAGGAACCCGATAAAATAAGCTGGCACTGACATCCAATTCAGCATATATTTGATCAACCACAAGCCCTGTTTTGGAATCGCCAATCACGAGCTGATTGACTTTAATTGTAGGCGAAAACCAAAACCAATCGCCCTCTAAGGCGGTCATGGAGACATTGACGCCCAACTGTAGCGATAATGCCTGTTCGATGTCTGCTTTTTTGGTTTCTATAAGCGGTATTAGCTGGCGCCCTAAGCTGGTATATAAAGCCAACAATACTAAGCACACAACCCCTGTTAACCATAACTGGGTCCAGATGCTTTGTATTAATTTGCCCATATACACCTTCCTTGACTAAACAGCTAATTTAGCTATGGCAACACAATATCATACTGATCTTGAGTATAATTTGACTCAACTTGCAGCTTAATGGTTTTTCCCATAAATGCCTCTAAATCAGCCAAGCTGCTAGAGTCTTCATCCAGTAAGCGATCGATCACAGCGGCTGATGCTAACACTAAATAACTGCTGGCGTCGTAGGCTCTTTCTTCTCGTAGAATCTCACGAAAAATATCGTAGCATATCGTTTCGGCGGTTTTTACTGTGCCTCGCCCCTCACAACAAGAGCAAGCCTCTGTTAGCATTTGCCCCAAGCTTTCACGGGTGCGTTTGCGGGTCATTTCAACCAAGCCTAACTCCGATACACCACTGATCTTGGTCTTAGCCTGATCTTTTTCTAACACTTTTTCTAGCATACGATGCACCTGACGCTGGTGCTCGATATCAATCATATCGATAAAATCAAGGATAATAATGCCACCCAGATTACGCAGGCGAAGCTGGCGACCAATCGCGGTTGCAGCTTCTAGGTTGGTTTTGAAAATGGTTTCTTCAAGATTGCGGCGACCCACAAAAGCACCGGTATTGACATCGATGGTCGTCATTGCTTCTGTTTGATCAATCACCAAATGACCACCAGACTTTAGGGGTACTTTGCGCTCAAGCGCACGCTGCATTTCATCTTCAACACCATAGAGATCGAGAATCGGTCTAGGGCCGGGGTAATATTCTAGCTGTGATAATATTTCTGGCACGAACTGGCTAACAAACGTTTCGATGCGCTGATAGGTTTCTTTAGAATCGATTAACACACGGGCAATTTCTGGCCGCGCAAAATCTCGCATGGTACGTAAATACAAAGGCAACTCTTCGTAGACCACACTCGGTACTTTCGCAGTTTTTAAACGCCCGCTTAAAGTATCCCATAAACGTTTAAGATAACGTGTATCTGCATTAATTTCATCTTCGCCAACACCTTCGGCAGCGGTACGCAAAATAAACCCGCTGTTATCGGTTAGTTCTTCTTTTTTTATGCTATCGGCAACTAACGATCTTAAACGCTCTCTTTCATCTGCGTCATCTATTCGCTGAGAAACCCCAACGTGGTCAGTATCTGGCATATAAACAAGGTAGCGAGAGGGTATCGATAGCTGATTAGTGAGACGCGCCCCTTTGGTAGAAATAGGATCTTTTGTTACTTGCACCACCAAGGTTTGGCCTTCTCGCAACAAACTCACTATGGGCGTTTGCGCATCACCACCAACAATATCTGACGCATGAATAAAACCTGCACGCTCTAAACCAATATCAACAAAAGCGGCCTGCATGCCGGGCAACACACGCACGACTTTACCTTTATAAATATTACCAACCAATCCGCGCAGATGTTCACGCTCGATAAAGACTTCTTGCAAGACACCATTTTCAACTACAGTTACCCGCGTTTCGGTCGGTGTAACATTTATTAGTATTTCTGATTTCATATCATACTCTCTGTACTGACACGTTATTGATCTTGCCAGAGGGGTATTTCAAACTGTTTAAGTAATTCAGCTGTTTCACATAAAGGTAGGCCAACAACGTTGCTATAACTGCCATTAATACTTTTAACGAATATCGCAGCCAAACCCTGAATGCCATAGCTTCCAGCTTTATCTTGCGGTTCACCGGTAGCCCAATACGCTTCTATTTCACTATCACTAAGCGTTCGGAAAGTAACTTGAGTTTTGACCACTTGTTGCTGACTTATATCCGCACTATGAACACCAATCGCTGTCATAACTGTATGTGTTTTGCCAGAAAGCGCGGTCAAAATAGTCTTGCTGTGCTGTAAAGATTCTGGCTTTGCTAAAATTTGACCACTGGCGACAACGGTGGTGTCTGCAGCCAGAACTACCGTGTGATGTTGTTGCAGTGGACTAAGTTGGGCAAAGCCAGCAGCGGCTTTTTCTTTAGCTAAGCGTAAAACATACTCTTCTGAACTTTCATTAGCAGCAACATCTTCATTAATATCAATGCTTAACTGAGTAAATTTAACGCCAATCTGCTGTAACAATTCCTTTCTACGCGGAGATGTTGAAGCAAGAATTAATTCCATTTTTATCCTATCGTAACTTTTGATAAGTATTAAGCATCAGCAAATACAGCCATGGCCATACCAACATGCTCATGGCTGCTGGCATCCACAACAACAGTGGTTTTTGTACGTCGTCGGTTATTAACATCGCCCAGTAAGTCGTTAATTGATAAGTACAAACCAATAAAAATACGACACCCATTTGCTGAGCAATATTAAATATTCGCAGCCTTTGATACATCAGCTGCAAAAGGTACAACACAATCGCAAAACCCAAAACAGAGGTACCCAGCGGCGTACTTTGCTGCACATCCAATAACATTCCCAAAGGCCAAACCCACCAAAAATTTACCAAGCTAGTCGCTTGTAACTGCCAAAAAATAAAGACCAATAAAACCCACTCAGGCACAAACCAATCCATTAGTGCGTTTAATGGAAAATTTTGCAACACAAAGCCAACAGCAATGGTGAAAATCATGAACACATAACTGCTTAAGTTCATTCTTCTTCTCCCCACAAAGTAGTTGGTGGTACTTCAGTGGCCGTTTTATTAAATACCAGCAACATATGCCGACTTCTATCTAGCTGAGCACTAGGCACAGCACTAACCTCAGCAAAAGCTTGGCCTGGCGTGTATTTAACCTTAGTCACTTTAGCAACCGGATAACCCCGCGGGTAGCGCCCCCCTAAACCTGAGCTAACCAATAAATCGCCTACTTTTATATCAGCTGTTTCGGGCACATAAATTAAATTGAGTTGATTTAAATTACCCGAACCCACCGCAATTGCTCTTACACCGTTACGGTTTACTTCGACAGGAATAGCATGGTTAGAATCAGCAATTAATAAAACACGGCTAGTAAAAGGCAGCACATCAATGACCTGCCCCATTAGACCATGGCTGTCTAATACTGGCTGACCAATAAATGCCATATCTTCACTGCCTTTATTAATCAAGATTTGTTGGCTAAAAGGATCAGGATCAACAGCCACCAGCTCAGCAACAACGACACGTTCGTTTAAACGATCAGAAGCACCCAGCAGCTCACGTAATTCGATATTTTCGGTTTCTAATGAGATTAAACGCTGGATTTTTTGACCTAAAATAAGATTACGCGCCGACAATTCAGCATTGCTGCGCTCTAGTTCTGAACGGCTTTTAGCAGAGTCGCCAAACCACTCTATTAAAACAGAGGGTGCAGCAGAGATTTGGTGCAGCGGATATAACGAAAAGCCCAAAGCATGACGAACCGGTTTTAAAAACTGGCTATGACTATCTAGCCACATAGTTGCCAGAGCTAAACACAAAATGCCTGATAAACTTAAAGCACTGAGTGGTGTGATTTCGACGGGGGATTTAATGGCCTAATCCTTCTTAAATCTAATCAGTGCTTAGCAACAGAGTTCGGTGATAATCAAACAACGTTATTAATAACGATTACAAGCAACTGTACAAATAATTTAGAAGTAACTATACAAGGAAAGCTAGATAAGAATAAGTACTAAAAACTAAAAGCGTGAATAACACGCCATTAGTTTTTAGGTTAAGCAAGGCTAATCGCTGGCTAGCAGCTCAAGCTGGGTATCGGTAGCACTTTCTAGGAACATACCACCACCACGAGCCACACACGTTAATGGATCGTCTGCCACTAGCACGGGCAAGCCCGTTTCTTCGCTTAATAACTTATCAAGATCGCGCAACAACGCTCCGCCACCGGTTAATACCAAACCGCGCTCTGCTACATCCGAAGCTAGTTCAGGTGGCGCTTGCTCTAGTGCGGCTTTGACCGATTGCACGATCGCAGCTAACGATTCTTGCAAGGCGTCTAAAATTTCGTTGGAGTTCAAGGTAAAGCTGCGCGGTATACCTTCGGCTAAGTTACGGCCACGCACATCAATTTCACGCACTTCACCACCGGGGTATGCCGTGCCGATTTCTTGTTTAATGCGCTCAGCTGTTGCTTCACCAATTAAGCTGCCGTAGTTGCGGCGTACATAAGCCACGATGTTTTCATCAAAACGGTCACCACCTACTTTGACCGATTCGGCGTACACAACACCGCTTAAAGAAATAATCGCAATTTCAGTAGTACCACCACCAATATCAACCACCATGGAGCCGCGCGCTTCGTCTACAGGTAAACCTGCACCAATTGCCGCCGCCATCGGTTCGTCGATCAAATACACACGACGTGCACCAGCACCTAATACTGATTCACGAATGGCTTTACGCTCAACTTGCGTAGCCGCATGAGGCACACAAACCACAACCCGCGGGCTAGGCGCTAAAAAGGAATCTTGGTGAACGGTTTTAATAAAGTACTGAAGCATTTTTTCAGTCACTTCAAAATCTGCGATCACACCATCTTTTAATGGTCGAATCGCTTGAATATTCCCCGGCGTTCTACCCAACATGCGCTTTGCATCGGTACCGACAGCGGCAACACTTTTCTGATTACCTTGCATACGGATGGCCACAACCGATGGCTCGTCTAATACAATCCCTTTTTCCTTAACATAAATTAAGGTGTTGGCTGTACCCAAATCGATTGATAAATCGCTGGAAAACAAACCTCTTATTTTTCTTAACATCCGATAGTTCCCAATTGGATAGACTGTCGCTCACTAAATGTGGCGAAAAATTATAAATAACAAAAAATTGCGTAACTTTAGCAACGGCAACGCCATTCGGCAAGCATACACGTCGGTTGTTAACAATAAATACACAAGTTGGCGCTTAGCATCTATTTTATCTGGTGCGAATGCTAATATCCTCTTACTAAATGTGGTAACTTATCGCCTTTAAACTAACGACATTTATACCTGTTGCAACCGTGGAGTAAACCCATGTCTTTGGACACAAATCAGGTTCTTGCAATCGCCGACCTTGCGCGCTTGCAAATAGACGAAAAAAGCATCACCGACTTTCAAACCAACTTATCCAATGTGTTGGATTTAGTCGATCAACTACAAGCGGTTGATACTACGGGAATAGAGCCCATGGCTCACCCAATGGATGCCGTGCAGCGTTTACGCGCCGACGTAGTGACTGAAGTAAATCAGCGCGAAAAATTCCAAAAAATTGCACCCAGCACCGCTGATGGCCACTACCTAGTACCCAAAGTTGTTGAATAACAGAGCTAAGAATTGAGGACACATTATGCATAACAAAACC
>CAJXUK010000038.1 GCA_913061435.1 uncultured Thalassolituus sp.
GCTGCAATTCTGCAGTTTCTGCGGCGAAGTCGGCATCTTGAATTCGAGAGTTAGCTGAGTTCAAGTTTTCAGATGTTACCTGCAAGTTACTAACAGTTGATTCCATACGGTTTTGAACAGCACCTAAGTCAGCTCGCTGGCTTGATACTTGTGCAATAGCGTTATCGACTGCTACTAGTGCAGCTTGAGCGCCTTCGAAGGTTGATACGTCGATGTCAGACAATGCCTGGCCATCTTCACCGCCACCGAAAGTACCCGCTACAAAGCCTGAATCCGCTAAGCCTTTAGCACCATTTGTACCATAGCTCACTTCAAATGCTGAAGCCGACTCAAGCGTTACTGTCGAGTAGGTTGTTTTTGCACCACTGGCAAAGCTGAAAGCATCTTCAGTTGTTTCACCAACATCACGACCAACAGAATCGTTGCTTAAACCAAAGTTTGTAATAGACGTATTTAAATCAACATACGCTTCACTGGCGGTCGCTGAGTCGGCAAATAATGAAATGTTACGGCCATCAGCTGCAGTCAAGGTTAAAGACTGACCATTATCTTCTGCGGTAACCCCTGTTTGACCGGATACTTCGTTGATCGCAGTAATTGCATTAGCTTTGTTTTTTTCGTAATCACCTGTTTCAGTCAAGGTTACTGCAACATTATTAATCGTAAGCTCAAGTGTTTCACCCAAGTCTGTTGCAGCGCTGTAAGCATTACCTGCACCATCGACTAAGCCAGTTGAGCCTGAGTTAGTATTTTCACCGCCTACGACCTCAGTTGCATTTACGCTAGCCTTTACACCCGTTTGGTCTGATGACTTATTGATTGCAGCAGCTATGGATATACCAGACGCTGAAGCATCAGAGGAGGCTGCTGTTGTATCCGATGCAGTATCATCTAAAGTCGTTGAAGCAGCAATCGCAACACCACTAATTACTAAGTCGCCATCTTGCAATGCTTTATTTTCTGAAGCAATTTCATTGATTGCGGTTGCTACACCTTCAGAATCTAAAACTACTGTTCCAGAAAGAGAGTTTTCAATTCCTAACGTAGTCAGCGCTGTAGACAACTCATCAAGAGTAACACTTGCACCGGCACTTGCAGCAGCAGCACCCGTGGTACCAAAGGCAGCATCAAGATATGTATTGACTTCAGCATCAGTTGGGGCTGCAGGATCTAAGACTGTGAATGTAGTTTCCGATACCTCTTGTTTCGTCGAACTAGTAACGGCTGTTTGTGCAGAGTAAGTACCTGCCGCCAAACCAGAGTTTTCAATATTACCATTACCCGTGTCATTACCACCGCTAATATTAATATCCGTACCTGAGTTTACAGAAGTCAAGGTAAAACCAGCCTGCGCCTGGATTGCAGCTGTACCAGCCGTATTAGAATCTGACAAACCAAAAATAGTTAAATCATTAACATCATCAACACCGGAATCAGAGGTTAATGTTATGTTGCGGCCATCTGCTGCAGTTAAAACAACCCCGCCATCATCCCCACCATCAGATGCCATCACACCTGTTTGTTCTGCTTTAGCATTAATTGCCTGAACAACAGATCCTCGTGTTGCAGCCTTGTCTGCATCGGAAGCATTAGCAGTACTCTGTAAATTAATATTTACACCATTAAGAGTAATCGTTGCCGTGTCAGCAGTAATTGCTGCTTGCTCTGACATGTCAGCGCCAACAACAACGTTCTCATTCACTGTAGCTACAACTCCACTTTCCTCCGAAGAAGCATTGATAGCAGCCGCTTTTGCAATACCTGACTTTTCACTATCTGCAAACGATAAGTTGTCATCTCCTGAGATAGAAGCACGGATGTTTGCGCCGTTAATAACTAAGTCGCCATTTTCTAACTTGCTATCCGTACCTTGCGCAGATACGCCCGCTTGGCTAGAAGAGCCTAACTTGTCGGTGGTTAGCTCAGCGATCGATACATCGATGGTTTGACCAGCGTTTGCACCTACCTGGAAAGAAGCAGAGAACGAGCCGTCAAGCAACTTACGGCCGTTAAAGTCTGTTTCTTCAGAAGTACGTGTAATTTCAGCCACTAGCTGGGTAACTTCTGCTTGTAGTGCGTCGCGGTCAACATCAGAGTTGGTTGCGTTTGAAGACTGTACTGCTAGTTCACGAATACGCTGTAGGCTGTCGTTCATTGAACCCAACGCGCCTTCTGCGGTTTGTGCTAGTGCGATACCGTCACCTGCGTTACGCACTGCTACGTTCAGACCATTGATCTGTGAGGTGAAACGTGTGGAAATTGCCATACCTGCTGCATCATCTTTTGCGCTGTTAATGCGAAGACCTGATGATAAGCGCTCAAGCGCTTGCTGGTTAGCAGACTGAGATTTGTCCAAGTTGCGCTGTGCGTTCAACGAGGCCATGTTGGTATTAATAATTTGTGGCATTTTGTTAACCCTCTGTCTAGTTTTGAACGCCCAAGCTACTTAAGAGCTTTAGGTCAATTCTTGATATTCAATAAGGTTAACGACACGTTTTTGGATTACTTTAGTAATTATGTGAATTTATTTTTTAGGATTGCAAAAAAGCTTTAAAAACCCTTTAAGAAGAGGAGTTTGAGCAAAAGCATAGGGGTTGTTGGCCTAAAGGCCAACCTACTTTCTGTGCATTCGTTTAAATTGTGGTTAGAAGTAGGTCGGGCTTTAGCCCGACAATGAATGTAAAAAAGATATGTGGGTGGCGGTTGTTGGCCTAAAGGCCAACCTACTTTTATGGTGCTCGACAGAAGCCCCCTCTATAAAGGGGGGGCTTAAATTAAAGAAGATTAAAGTTTATTAAATAAGGACAAATTTTGAATTTTAGCGTAACTTTGCTGAGCAGTTTCTAGCAAAAACGATTGCAACGATAACCGACTCACAGCTTCGGCAAAATCAACGTCGCGCAGTTCCGACATCACACTTTTACTAACAATATCTATATCTGCGGCCTGGCCAGCGGTATTTTCAATAATGTTCAACCGTGAACCAAGTTCGCTTCGCACCAATGATATATTAGCTTCGGCAGTCGACAAGTTTTGCAGCGTGCTGTCGAGCAGGTTATTAAGAGTTTCAGCATCATCTGGATTATTTTCTAAGCTATCTAGGCCATCCATTAAACGGTAAATTGTGTCTGTAATGCTTTGCTTTTCGGTTGAGTCAATCAAAAACTCGTCACCCGATTTTACTTCTCCGGTTATTTTAACCGAGACACCCGCTACGTTAATGAAGTCTCCACTTTTATAGGGTGTATTGCCTGATGCGCCAACTATGCGCCCGTCTGAGGCTTGGCGCACAGTATAATTAGCGGCAGGCGGCGTGATAGCAGACTCTGGATTAAAAGTTACAATAAAATCTTCTGGATAAAACTCGGCATACGTTTCTTTGTCGACCACCAACCCAGAGCTAATAACGGCGTCGCCTTGATTTAACGGACTAGTTTGCGTACTAAACGTGTTATCTGCTGCTTTTATATCAACAAACAAACGCTTGCCATTGTCGCCGGTTGCCACGGTTGTTGAACTAGCAATCGCGATAAAACGTTGGCCTTCATCACCTTGATAATCATAACGGCCATTCGCATTTTGTTGAAACGGTTCTGTGCCACCTTTAAAACCACCAAACAGGTATTCACCAGCGGAGTCTTTTGAGTTCATTAGGTTAACGGTGGAGCCTAACAATTCTCTTAGCTCAAAGTTAATTGCTTGGCGATCTACCTTACTATAAGCACCATCACCCGCTTGAATGGTTAACTCTCTGATCCGTATTAAATTATCAGTAATGCCAGACAGCTGGGTTTCTTCTAGTTTGAGTCGGCCTTCAGCCCCTGTCATGTTTTTACTAAACTGATCTCGCAATGCCTGATCTTGCTGCAATTGCAATATCTTTGTAGCGGCGATGGGGTCGTCCGACGGCGTTAATACACGCAAACCGGTTGATACTTGCTGCTGAGTTTTACTCACTTCGCGCTGGTTGTTGAGGATTGAGTCCAGCCCTTTGTTATATGACTGCAAAGTAGATAATCGCATTACTGATTGCCTCCTATGGGCAGAGTTTTGTTAGGACTCATTTAAAAAGTGTTAATTAATGTTGTGAAGATATCGCGCGCTACTTGTATAACTTTTGCCGAAGCGTTGTAAGCAAGCTCATATCGAATTAGATTAGCTGCTTCTTCGTCCAGATTTACCCCGGATTTACTTTCCACTGCATCACTTGAGTTACGCAGCAATACTTCGCTGGATTCGCGGTTAGTTAATGCGCGGCTAGTGATGGAGCCAACTTCTTCTACCAACCCAGTGTAAGCATCACTAAAGCTAGCATTACCGTTAATAATGTCTTTGGTTTGCAAGTTACCCAGCGCTACGCCGTTTCGACTATCTGAAGTGCCGTCTTTGTTAAACTGCACCGTAAACTGGTCGCCTGCTTGCACAACCCCTTCTATGTCTAATTCAAAACCAAAATGAATCGGTTCGCCCACCGGCTGGGTGTCAAATAGGTTGTTGCCAGGAGGATCAATTTCTAAACTGTAGTTTTCGTCTAGAACAATTTTTATTTCACCGCCTATGGCGATTTTATTACTGCCATTAGGGCCGGTACCGGCAACAGGTAAGCGCGATTGAAAACTAATATTGCCGCGCTCGTCGATATCTACATCGATATTGCCGCTGTAGTTAATACCGCTAGTGGCTATTTCTGTTGCGATTTTGGTCGCTATTTCAGTTTTTACATCATTTGCGTTGGCATGATCACCGGTTAATGCAATGCTGAATTTACCTTGCCCTGGTACTTCTAAATCGTAGGTATAAGGGCCACCCTGACTAAAGTCATATCCTTCAAACTCAGAAAGATTATTCAGCGGTGCCGCTCCGGTAGGCACTACAGCGATATCTTGACCATTAGATAAAGTAAAACCATCACTGCTATCGCCACTTATATCAAAGGATAAATCTTCGCCGTTCAACGCCGTAATGGTAACTTTATCACCGTCACTCTTTGCTACAACACCTTGTTTTTGAAAGTCGTAATTGGCATTAATACGATCGGCAATAAAGTTAGCCGTAATTGGGTCCGGTACCTCTTGTGGGTAGCTTGAATCGTATTTGGTCTGACTAGGGCCCAAGGTGTCGGTAATATTAATGCCATTTAACGCAACCCCTGTGGGTAAAAATGACGCGGGGTTTTGAGCAAAATCGCTCAACTGTACTGTGGTACGAGCGCTAGCCTCAACGCCATCACGGTCTGACAGTAACTTAGCAATGTCTTGTGCCGAGGCATTTTCTGGAGTGATTAATAACGGCTGTGCTGTTACAACACCCGTGTCTGGATCCGTTATATTAATGTTAATGCGTTCAGGAAAAAATCCATTGGTAGCAGTAACCACAGGCACCGGAGGTAATGGCGGAACGGAAGCTGGCGCTTGATACGTTGGCGCCGCTGGCAACACACCACCAAAGCTAGTAAAAGCTATTTTACCCTCGTCTCCAGGCAACACACTGTTGGCAATACCGGGAATATAGCTTTGGTTCATTAATGGTGGGAACAGTGGAATAGGATTCGCAGGATCGGTGTTATCGAGCACATCGTAGCTGCTTGGCGAGTTAAAACGGATCATTAAAGGTGGATCCATTTCACCATCGCTGGACAAATACGGCGTGTTAATATCGTAAACGTTGCCCTGAGAAACAATACCACTACCACGATTACCAATCGCGGCATCGGTAGAAATTGGCGAAGCAATGGCCACTTCTTCAGGGCGAGTGATTCGCATAGCAAGTTGGCTAGTTCCACCCTGTGTTGGCGACAAAATAAATTTATCACCTTGCTGAAATGAACCCGCTTCTAATCGAATTTCAAACCCCTCTATTTCTAACGCTTGGGGCAAGGTTCCGGTTAACGAGGCTGAGGTTAATTCTTCACCCGTGCTATCGTTAAATACTTTAAAAGAACCATTGCCCGGGCCTTGGAATTCTAAGCGGTAATCGTCTGTTGTGAGTTTTGAAGTATCGGTTATGTGTACCGATACAAGACGGTCTAAAGGCTTTTTATTTTGTGCATCACCTTGCACACGCAGATAAGTGTTATTAGGCTGATTTAAATCTTCAAAAAAGTTGCCACCTTTTAGCCCTTCTAAGTCAACACCCAAGCGATGCTGCTGATTAAAGGTTTCGGTAATACTTAACGCTATTTGATCTAATTTTTTAATTGCAGGGTCAAGAACTTGATCACGAAATTCAAGCATACCACCTAGTTGGCCACCGCTAATTTGTGAGTTTATTTCTTGTAATGCGTTACCTTGATTGAGATACAATTCCATTTTTGAGCTGTCGCCCAAGCCGGACTGGATAACCAATTCGTTAGCACTATTACCAATAACCAAACCCTGGCCGCGACCAATAAACACATTCACCGAGCTGCCATCTTGCTCTATGGTATTCACTTCTACCAATTTTGATAGATCGGTAATCAGTCTTTCTCGCTGATCCATTAAATCGTTTGGCTGCTTACCATTAGACGATGCTAAAGCAATTTGAATTTGTTCGTTTAATTCTGCAATAGAATTACCGAGAATATTAACTTCTTCGGCAATGACTTTCATTTGCCCATTTATGATGTTGTTCTGCGCAATAAAACGGTCGTTAATAGTGCTAAAGCGATCAACCAAACCATTAGCTTCGCTAATTAAAACTTGGCGCGCCGCCAATGAAGACGGATCGTCTACTACCGATTGTAAAGAACCAAACATACGCTCTAGCCCAGGCTGAACACCTGTGCCACTGTCGGCTAATAAACGATCTACTTGTGAGGCGTTGATCGATAAAGTATCTAGCTGGTTAAAGTTAGAGGTATCGCGCTGTAACTGATCGGTTAAAAATTCATCGTATACACGCTTTACGCTGTTGACACTAACCCCACTGCCCGACCACTGACCGCCAATAAATTGGGGAGTATTTTCGTTAAAACTCACAGCTTGGCGGCTAAAACCTTCTGTACCAGCATTCGCAATGTTATGGCCGGTAACGCCCAGTGCTGTTTGTTGTGCTTTTAAGCCAGAAATACCAATACCTAATAAATCACCCACGTGGCACCTCACTATTATGTTGCGCGAGCGCTGACGCAGTTAACGTTGTTTGCATCAATTCACTGTTTGCGATTCGGGTTATTTTTTCTGCATAACGCGGGTCGGTTGCGTATCCAGCTTGCTGCAGTTGATGTGCGTACTCTTTTACATCGGTCCCCGCAGCCAAGGCTTTTTGATAGCGTTCGGCTTTTAAAAATTCTGAATAATCTTTCAGCCCAGCTTCAATAGAAGCGTACGCCCTAAAATCAGCTTTTTCGGTAATGCGTTGGCCATCTCGATATTCGTGTGTGGTAACCGTGACTTTATCGCCATCCCAACGGTGGTCTGCTTTAATTCCAAAAAAGTTAAAGCTATTTTTACCTTGGGCATCATTACTCGTATCGGTGATCATGTATTTTCCCCAGCCGGTTTCTAACGCCGCTTGCGAAATTATGGCTTTAGGGCTGACCCCCATTTCTTTAGCAATTTTTTCTGCCGCTGGGTATAGCTGTTGAATAAATTGCTGAGGGCTAGAAAACACTTGGGTTTTTTCAGCAGTCATCTCATTAGTTGGCTCGATTGCTGATTCGATAGCTGTTGCTGATTTTTTGCTATTAATGATTTCAGTATTAATGTCAAAACCCGTATTTTTTGACGCCGGTTCTAACTGAGTGTTTTTCTTTTCGATTTGGTTAAAATCTATACCGTGACTAAAATGCTTGCGACGATCATCTAGCGGTTGCCACTGCACATCCCCACGTTTATCCGGATCGCCATATTCTTGATTAAGCTGGCGATAAATAACATCGGCCAAGCCCATACCCTGCTTGCCGGTTAAGCTCACAGATAACTGATCGTCATACATTTGTTGGTAAAAATCTTCTTGCGGGGAATGCATGATCGAATCTTCTTGGAATACCTTATTGGCATCACGCATCGACTTCATCATCATTTTCACAAACATAGATTCAAACTGCTCAGCTACTTTGCGCAACGCTTCGCCTTTGTCTTTACGACCAATATCATTGATGCTCTGCAGACTGTTTAAGTCTGTATAAACATCTTGTGGCTGAGCTGAGCGGCTGGCAATCATGCATTTACTCTCTGTTGTTTGTATCTAGATGTATTCACTAGTCATAACAATGCAAAATATTTGCCAAGTTCTCAGAGTAATATCAAAAGCTCGGTGTGGCGGGCTTGTAGAGGTTTTGGCGGGGCAAAAAAGTTATATTTTGTTGGAAAATTTGGAGGTATAAAATAAGAGAGGCAAGCCATTGCCGCTTTAGAAACAGAAGATAGGTTACCCTTTAGGGTAACAATTTGTCCGACTAACCCGGACTTTCTTTTAATAACATTGTCGGGCTAAACCCGAACCTACTAGATATTTTGCTTATACAGGTTTAGTTTACTGCGTTTACGATTGCCTTGGTGATACGCTTGCTGTTCTTTTTCTATCAGTTGCTTCAGCACTTGATCTTGTTTCAACATTAGCTGCAAACGCTCTTGATCATGAGTGGTTATACGATCGGGGTGCACAAATAATAATTCGATTTTTTGTTGCCGTTGTTCAATCCGTTTCTCGCTAAGTTCTTTCACGCCTTGTTTTAACAACGAGTGTATTTCAGCGCTAATCGCTTCTATCTCATCGAGTAATGGATTGCTATTTTGCATTAGATTACAACCAATTCGGCTTTGAGTGCGCCTGCTTGTTTCAATGCTTCTAGTATAGCCATTAAATCCCCGGGGGCGGCACCCACGTCGTTAACGGCTTTAACGATTTGGTCTAACGATACTCCTGGAGCGAATTTAAACATGCGATTATTTTCTTGTTCGGCATTGATTTCGGTTCTAGGCACCACTGCAGTTTCGCCATCGGCTAGCGCATTAGGTTGTACCACGTCAAAATTTTCTTGCACAGTAACGGTGAGGCTGCCGTGGGTAACTGCCACGGGTTCTATTCTTACATGCTGACCCATAACAATTGTGCCGGTACGAGAGTTGATAATTACTTTGGCACGGGCATCACCCATTTCAACTTCTAAATTTTCGATTACCGATAAAAAAGATACACGCTGGCTAAGGTCGCGCGGCGCACTTACTCGAATAGACGTGGCATCGAGTGCTTCGGCGGTACCCGGCCCTAAAAAGCCATTTAATTTATCGATAATAGCTCTGGCTGTAGTGAAGTTTGCTTGATCCAAATTAAGCACCAAGCTATCACCGTGACCAAAAGAATTAGGAATCGCTCGCTCTACGCTAGCACCGTTAGGAATTCGGCCAACACTGGGCACGTTAACGGTTAATTTTGAACCATCGTTACCTTGAATACCAAAACCACCTACCACTAAATTACCTTGAGCAATAGCGTAAACTTGGCCATCGGCTCCTTTTAAAGGAGCAAATAATAAAGAGCCACCGCGCAAGCTTTTGGCATTTCCTAATGACGATACGGTGATATCGAGGCGCTGCCCTGGCTTGGCAAAAGCAGGCATTTCTGCGGTTATCGACACAGCTGCTACGTTTTTAAGTTTGGGGTCAACACCATTGGGAATGGTAATGCCAAACTCGGCCATCATGTTACGAAAAGTTTGAGTCGTGAACGGCGCTTTATCGCCACTGCCATCTAAACCCACCACTAAACCATAACCAATAAGCTGATTACTGCGAACGCCAGCGATGCTGGTAATGTCTTTAATACGTTCAGCTTGAGCCGCTGGCATTAAGACAGAGACTGTTAATATCAGCAGGGCCGCAAAGCGCCAAATAATCATCGTAGTTACCTTTTTCAGCCTGTTGTTGTCACAGTTTTTTAGTGTGTTCGTCAATTTATTCACGGCTCTTCCCCTACTCTATACATCTTCGCTATAAAAAAGATGTTTAAAACGGCCACCAAGCGCTGTTGGTCATTCTGCCAAACCAACCTTCTTTGGTTGCGTTATTTAGATTACCACGACCACCAAATTTAATACGCGCATCGGCTACTTTACTGGACATCACGGTGTTTTGCGGTGTTATATCCTGAGGACGAATGAGCCCAACTATTCGAATATATTCGTCACCTTCACTCAGTGTTAGCCACTTTTCGCCGCGTATTTGCAAAACCCCACTGGGCAATATGTCTGAAACTGTTACAGAAATCGTGCCACTTAGGCTATTACTGCGGTCGGCATCCCCCGAGCCTTTAAAAGAACGTGAATGATCTAGGTCGATATCCAATCCTAAATTTCTCCAGCCGGGCACGGTACCCAAGATACTGGTAGGAGTTGAACTGTTACTCGAATCTTTTTTCGATTGTGTTTCAGCGGATTTTGATGAGTTGTACTGTTCATCAAATATGACCGTAATAATGTCACCTACTTGCGTTGCTTGCTGGTCCGAAAACAAGCTCAAGCTGTAGTTGGACTTGTACAAAGAGCCATTAATACTGGGGGCTGCTCTAAGTGACGAAGCAGGCACGGGAGCATAGTCTGGATCGTTAGGAAAAACGTCTTCTTCAAACGGCACGCTGGTGCAACCAGAGGTTATTACCGAAGCCATGAATACCAAAGCAAGAGTTAATACCTTGCTTGCGGGAACTAGCTTATTGGTTGTGTTCATGATCTTTCTCCGCACTTGCGTTATTGCTATGATCTTACTTTTACTACTATAAATTATGATGCACGTTAGGTGTTCTGGGTTAAGAACTGCAGCATTTGGTCGGCGGCTGAAACAACTTTTGAGTTCATTTCATAGGCGCGCTGAACGGTAATCATTTTTACCAGCTCTTCTACAACTTCAACGTTGGAGTTTTCTAATGCGCCCTGCTCGATAGCCCCAAAGCCATCATTTGCGGCGATGCCCACGTTAGGTGCGCCACTGGCTGCAGTTTCTTTGTATAAGTTACCCCCAGTTGATTGCAAACCGGCGGGATTAATAAAATCAACCAAGTCAATTTGCCCTAATTCTTGCGGGGTCGCATCGCCAAATAACGTGGCCTGTACGATGCCATCTTTGCTGATGGTTAGCTGGTTAGTAAGCTCTGGAATGTCTATTTGCGGCTCTAACGGATAACCATTCACGTTCACTATCGTGCCTTCGGCATTGATATGAAAAGTACCATCGCGGGTATAAGACAAGGTACCGTCGGGCATTTGAATCTGAAAAAAACCACGGCCGTTAACCGCCATATCCAAGGGCTGATCGGTAAGCTGCAAACTGCCCGTGGTGAATACTTTTTGTGTACCGGCAGTTCTTACCCCAGTACCCACTTGTAAACCCGATGGCAATCTTGTGTCGGCCGATGAGTTAGCCCCTGGCTGACGCTGAATCTGGTAAAGCAAATCTTCAAATACCGGACGATCTTTTTTAAAGCCGGTGGTTGATACGTTGGCTAAGTTGTTGGATACCGTGGTAAGCGCTAAATCTTGCGCTTCTAAACCACTTTTGCTGACCCATAATGCTGAATGCATACATCACCTCTGCACGTTAATTGTTATTACTGTGCGCTTAATAATTGTGTGGTAGCGGCGCTGTTTTCATCGGCCGTCTTCATTAATTTGATTTGCATTTCATACTGACGGTTCATCGCCAATACTTGCGTTAATTCGGTAACAGCATTGACGTTACTGCCTTCTACAAAACCATTGACGATCGACATATTAGGATCAACATTGGCACCGGGATCACCCGGCTGACGATCACGCAAACGAAACAAACCGTCGGTACCTTTTTCTAAATCTTGGGCAGGGGGATTAACCAAACGCAGCTGCACCACTTCGGCAACCGCTGCTGCGCCTTCGCCTTGTGGACGAATAGAGATTGTACCGTCACGAGCAATTTCTATGGTTTCGTAAGGAGGAATTTCTATAGGGCCACCATCGCCCAATAGCTGCAAACCACGGCCATTAAGCAAACGACCTTGCGGATCTACGGATAAGTCTCCTGCACGAGTGTAGGCTTCTTCACCATCTGCGCCTTGGACCACCAGCCAACCAGGACCTTCAATAGCTATGTCCATTTGGCGACCGGTTTCTTGTAATGGGCCTTGGCGAAAATCACTGGCAGGACGTTCTGCCATGGCGAAAGCACGGGTAGGAAAATGATCGCCAAACACTGGCTGCGCACGCGACTGGGTGTAATCTGAACGAAACCCTGTTGTGCTGGCGTTGGCCAAGTTGTTTGAGTGAGCCGTTTGGCTGACTACGTTTTGCTTGGCACCGGACATGGCAATGTATAATGCGCGATCCATAACCTAACTCCTTAAATCTAGTATTACTGGATATATAGCAAGGTCAGTGCCAATATTTAAATCTTCAATAAATTCAACGATGTTGCGAGCTTTAGTGGTAGGTGTTATGGCATTTAACAGTGATTTAACAAAAAAAGCGGCAACCTCTTTACCTAAGTATTTCCTTTAGGGGTGAGAAATTGCCGCTGCTTAGTCATTTGGGAGTGCGCTCTAAGAGCGCTAGTTTAACAATTACAGGTTCAGAATTGTCTGAGTAATCTGATCCATGGTTTCAATAGTTTTTGCACTGGCTTGGAAGTTTCGCTGAGCGATAATTAGGCCCACTAATTCTTCAGAGATGTCCACGTTAGAATCTTCTAAAGCCGACGATCGGATCTGTCCAAAAGCCCCGGTTCTTGCAGAGCCCACAGTGGCTACCCCTGAATCAAAAGACTCTCCCCACCCTGTACTACCCAGTGGTGTTAAGCCCTCTGGATTTTGAAAGTTGGCCAAACCAACCTGGCCTAATACCTGTGCTTGTCCGTTTGTATAGCGAGCAAAGATCATGCCTTCTTGGTTAACCTCCAAACCGGCTAAACGACCAGAAGAGTAGCCATTTTGATTGACTTCACTCACTGCAAAAGGGTTACCAAATTGAGTCGAGCCTGCTAAATCAATTTGGAAGTTTGAGTTAGTTGCAGGACTGTTTAAAGGCAGGCCGCCTTCTAATACATTAACCGCAGCTAAAGCACCGGTCGGCGCACCATCAACATCAAGAGGATTCCAGTTAGTAACAAAAATGTCGCCTGTTGCTTCGGTATCCAATGTGCCATCTTGGTTAAAATACAATTCGTGGCGTGAGCGCGTTGGTACCAAATTATCTGGAAAATCTAAGGTAGAATCAGGGTCACCCACTTCTTGCCCATCAACTAATACATACATGGCCCAAATATTTTGCTCATTGGGTAAGTTAGGATCAAGAGGCTCTTTTACAAAAAACTGTGTCATTACATGCTCGTTACCCAAGCTGTCATAAACCGTGGTAGATGTCGCATGGTTGTAGGTATTTTGATCCAATGGGTCAAAAGCATTCAGGGTAATTGGCGTAAATTCATCTGGAGTTAATGCGCCAAACACACCCGATAGAGCAGGTTGAGGATTGGCCAACGAATACCCTTCGCTAATAGTAAAATTGACCGTACCACCCACAGCTGCAGCATCATTCGCCACAATAGCCGGTGGTGTAATAACGCTACTTAACACAACCGGGCCAGTATCTTCAGCGCCAATAACCGCTATGTTATCGGTATTAGACGCATTGTTGATTTGTAGTTTAATATCGCGGCCAATTTCATTGGTGACGACTAAATCACCGGTATCGCTTATCGACGCTAAAAACCCAGGAAGTGTCGTGCTACGTAGACTATTAATTTCTTCGGCAATGGCAGGCAAGGTGGTTGCTTCAAGTGCTTGTCCGTTAAGTGACAAAGTCATGCTATTGCTAACATTGTTGTAGCTAGTCGCAGGCACCGTCATCACTGTGGTAGCGGTTGCGGTAATACCTGGCTGTTGATTAAAGATACTGGCCATTTCATTAGCTTGCGTACCCTCTGGAATAGAAATCTGAGTGCTTTCTCCTTCTGGATTAGTCAGAGTCACTTGCTGCGCTGGGTACTGATTATTAACTCCTTCAATACCTTCGACCAATAAAGGGTTATCCGCTGGGTTAGCAGGTAAAGGTAAAGCACCTACTTGCAAAATATTTTCCAAAGCTGCTTGGCCAGCGCCTGGGGTTGGCTCACTGGCACCCGTGTAAACAAGATTAGTGACACTAATAATAGCAGCTTCGCCTTCTTCGATCGCGACAAACTCAAGCTGCCCATTATCGGCCACTTGTGCACGCACACCAATGTAAGCATCGTTAGTTTGACTGTTTAATTGGCGATTAATATTGGTGGCCAATTGCTGCACTGAGCTAAAGTTTTCATTCAATGAAATAGATACCGAGCCTGAACGATTGTCTACATCAGGAGCCGGTACGATCAGGTTAATGCTAAACGAGTTTGCACGATCAATAGCATCTTGTCCCGGAACGCGAGTCGGATTGGTGGCATCTAAGCGCAATGCTGTTGCGGCATTGCCGGTAAAATCAACTCTTGGGTTGGTACCTGTGGCTCTATTGGTAAATACCAATTGCCCACCCACAGCAGCCAAAGTTACTTCTGCTGGTAAACCTGCTGGCGTTCCTGTTCTAATCGCTTCCGCTAGGTCTTCTACGCTGTTGTAAGTACCGTCAGCAATATTAATTGTCGCATTAACTATGTTGGGTACAGGGGTAGCACCATCACTTACGGCTAGGTTTAACACGTTATTCGGTGTGGCAGGTGCTACGGGTGCTGAATTAATGGTGAGCGGAAAAGCAGCCGGTGCTGATCGTGTGGTAGTTGAGGTTCCAGGAATTGAACGAAAATCACTCAATACACTGGGCCCCGCTGAAGACAAAACAGATGCTGTTGAGGCAATCACTCCAGAGTTAGCAATACCAATAGAAAATCCGTTTGAAGTTAATTCCAAACCTTGCTGCTGCAAAATAGTTTCACCGGCATCTAAATTTAAACGCGTGGACACATTACTGGTTAAAGAAGGTTCTTGGTTGCCCGATTGAATTTGAATATCGCCTAATACGCCACTCACAACCCCTTCGTCATTGGCATCAAAACCTTGTACACGCCCATTATTATTAGCGACTACAAATCCTTCTTTATCTAAACCAAATAAACCAGCACGGGTGTAAGAAATGGTGCCGCGATCTTCAATGATAAAAAAACCGTTACCATCAACAGCCATGTCTAAGGCATTTCCTGTACCACTGATGTTGCCTTGACTGAACTGCTGGCGAATGTTCTCGACCATAACACCACTACCAACAGGAGCGCTGCCTGATCCTAGCAAAGTATTGGTGTAAACATCACCAAATTCTGCACGGGATTGCTTAAAACCAGTGGTACTGGCGTTGGCAACGTTATTACCGGTTACTTCTAAATCAGTAGAAGCCGAGCGGATACCACTTAATCCAATATTAAAGCTCATAATAATGTCTCCTCGACGCTACGATTATTCGTTAACAATTTGTTTGATTTCATCCATACCGGCACGTTTGCCACCAGCAAGGTTTAACGTGGCCGCTCCGCTTGGGCTCAGGCTAACGCTGTCAACTCGCGCACTCATTAGAGTAGCAAATTCTTCAGTTTTACCGGCCACACCACCTGTTACTTTAAAGCTGTATTCGCCCGCAGGATAAGGCATTAAAATGGGGTTACCGGCTTCGTCTAACACCTGCTCACCTTGTTCGTCGGTGTAGAATTCTTGACGGTTTAGTTTGCTGTAATCAAGCTCAACAATTTCACCATTTTTCATCAGGTTTAAACCGTCCCAACGAATTGACATTTCTCCTGCCGCCTGATTGCCTAGAGGTATTTGCTCAACTAGCTGACCATTTTTATCCTGTATCGATAGGGTTAAATTCGTTGCCGACTCTGGCAGCTCTGCGTAACCACTAACAATGCCTTTGTTTAGTAATAAACCGGTATCGTTACCAGCAACGATCACTGACTGCCCCACAAGGGCTGATGCTTGGAGCGCCTGATTAGAACGCATACCGTCTGACATACTTTCAGTAGTATTGTTAAGTTTGTCTAAGCCTTCTACCGTTGAGAACTGAGCTAACTGGGCAATAAACTCACCGTTGTCTTGTGGATCCAGTGGGTTTTGATTATTCAGTTCGGCAATCATGAGTTTTAAAAACTCGTCCTGCCCCATCTCGTTAGTTTTTGGCGCAGCTGCATTTTTAGTGGTATTCGAGTATTGATCGAGTACGGCAGATGCTGGGTTGGTATTATCGATAGCTGACATCATTATTCTCCCAGCGTTAGAGTACGTTGCAGCATTTGCTTGGCTGTTTTCAGTACTTCTACGTTCATTTGATAACTGCGTGACGATGACATCATGTCGGTCATTTCTTCAACTACGTTTACATTGGGGTAGTACACATAGCCCTCTTCGTTTGCCAATGGATGATCTGGCTGAAACCTTGGTTGTAACGGTGCATCACTTTCTACAATGCCCAGTACTTCAACACCCGCGCCAATCGTCTCGCCTTTATCATGAAACTGATTGTCTTTATTCACATTTAAAAATTCGTTTTGCATTACCGCAAAAAAAGGCTTACGAGCACGATAGGTTTCATCAATGCTACTGCTGGCACTTTCGGCGTTAGCAATATTACTGGCAGTGGTGTTTAAGCGCATAGATTGAGCATTCATGCCCGAACCTGCGATGTCGAATACATTACCTAATGACATTGTTATTCTCCTCTGATCGCAGATTTAAGCCCTTTGAATTTTTTACTCAAAAATTCAAAGCTGGTGTTGTAGTCCATGGCGTTGCGGGAAAAAATGGTTTGTTCAATTTGAGTATCTACCGTATTGCCATCAACAGAAGGCTGCGAAGGATTGCGATACATTAATTCGTTACTGAAGCTGCTACCCATGCTGCTGCTTGAAATATGAGCATTATTGGTTGCTGCCATAGCTAATGAGTTAGCACTAGAAGCTGATTGTTTTTTAGTGGCTTTGTCTAACATTGCTTGAAAGTTGATATCGCGAGCTTTGAATCCTGGCGTATCTGAGTTGGCTAGGTTATTTGCCAAAATTTCAGCACGCTTAGCACGCAACTGCATGGCATCTGAATGTACCCCTAAGGCATTGTTGAAATTGATAGAACCCATAACTTAACTCTCTTCGCAAATGTGCATACAAGAGTTTTAGCAAAGGCCATACCAACTTTTAAAATTATTTTATTTGTATGTTTTTCAAGGAGTTATAAGCGCTCCAGAAAGAACGCTTAATAAAAAAAAGGCAAACGGCAAGGTATTTAAGCGAGGTGGCAGAGGTAAGCGGCAACGGCTTACCGACCTCTGGCGGCAAAAGGTTTTGCCTGATAAGAGATACCTGGTGAAAATTGCTTCATCTGATAATAGTCAGATAGATTATTGACCGCTTCTGATGCCCCAACAAATAAGTGTCCGTCTGGCTGAAGCGTGCCATGAATTCTTTTAAGAATGTCGTGTTTAAAATCTGCTGAAAAATAAATTAAAACATTGCGACAAAACACAACATCAAACTTACCTAGCATGCTAAAACTGGATTGTAAGTTAAGTGATCGGAATTCTACTCGACGTTTAATCGCATCGTTTATCTTCCACTGATCATCTCCTACTTGCTGGAAGTATTGTTTTAAATGTACATCCCCCATACCCCGTCTTAGTGCTAATTGTGGATAAACTCCTTCTC
This sequence comes from uncultured Thalassolituus sp., assembly GCA_913061435.1. Taxonomy (GTDB): domain Bacteria; phylum Pseudomonadota; class Gammaproteobacteria; order Pseudomonadales; family Oceanobacteraceae; genus Oleispira. The sequence goes on from CAJXUK010000038.1 coordinate 17,610, forward strand.
GAGCTATAGCCAAAGCTGAAGACGATATATCGGTGGCCATTATTTTAACTTCGCTCGATAAAGCACCTGGGTTAGTTCGCTTAAATTCTTCTACTGCAATACTTAAAGAATAGGGTTCTTGACCTGTGCTACAAGCTGCCGACCATATTTTTAGCGGTCGGCGAGTTTTAGCTAGCTCTGGCAATAGTTTTTCACGAAAAATTTTGAACGGATGATCATCACGAAACCATAAGGTTTCATTGGTGGTCATGGCGTCAACAACCGCTTCTTTTAATTTTAAGTTACGATCCATCCCCCTCATTAACTCGGATAAATTGGCTAATTTTTCAGTTTCTAATAATCGTCTCAGTCGGCTGGTAATCAAATACTGTTTGTTATCACCCAGTAAAATACCACTGGATTGTTCTAACTTGTTCCTGAACTGATCATATTCAGCAGGACTGATGGTGAAACTCATTTAATTAACCCTTATTTACCATCTTGAAATTGTTCGATGCGTTCTACAACTTCTTGCCCCAAGATATCTGGGTTGAATTTTGAGATAAAACCATTAGCACCTACCTTCTCAACCATTGCTTTATTGAATACGCCACTTAAAGAGGTGTGCAATACAATATGAAAGTCTGCAATGCGCGGATCTTTGCGCACATTGGTTGTGAGTGTATAACCATCCATTTCTGGCATTTCAATATCTGAAATCATCATCAAATATTTATCTTGAATGCGCTCGCCGCTATCAGTGATTTCTTGTAAGTGCTCCCAAGCTTGCCTACCGTCGTTCAAAGCTGTGACTTTTACCCCAACACCTTCTAAACAGCGCGTGACTTGTTTACGAGCAATTTTAGAATCATCGACAATTAGAACGTGCAGCTCTTTCGCACGCTCAGCAACTTGCTCACTCACAACATCACCCGACATGGCTTCGTTCATTGGCGATACTTCTGCCAAGACTTTTTCCACATCAATAATTTCGATCATTTTGCCATCTAATTGTGTTACCGCGGTTAAATAATGTTCGCGCCCTGTACCTTTTGGGGGTGGATGAATATCGCCCCAGTTAAGGTTAACAATTCGCTCAACGCCCGCCACCAAGAAACCCTGAACTTTAAGGTTATATTCGGTAATAATAATAAAAGCATTATTTAAATCGCTGACCATTGGCCCGCCGGTAGACATGCTTAAATCCATTATTGGGATTATACCCATGCGTAAATGCGCCACTCCTCTCACTACCGGATGACTGTGCGGTAATAAATTAAGTTTGGGGCACTGCAAAACTTCTTTAACTTTAAAAACATTAATCCCGTAAATTTGTGGGCCTTCCATTCTGAACAATAGAAGTTCCAGACGATTGGCCCCCACCAGCTGTGTTCGCTGATCTACGGTTTCCATCACTCCCGCCATAATTTTCTCCTAATTTTAACGCCTTCGGCACGGCGCTTGCTGTATTTGCTAAAACACCAACAAGATGTCGTAAAAATGACACTGCAAATACCTTGTATATTACTATCATAGTTGAGAATAAATAAATGGATAGCAGAGTTATCGGATTACTGAAGCAATTTCTTTATTTTTTGTTACTTTTTACTGCTTTTAGTTTCAGTATTCAGGCAAATCTTACCCAAGCAGAGAACAATATTTTATCGACCAACGACCTAAAATCGAAAGTTGAGCAGGCTGTCTTATCGAAATGGCAGCAGTTGGGGCAAAGAAAAGGCAGTCGAAGCCATGTCATCATTTCGGGAATTCCAGAGAGTTATCGTGCACACAAATGCCCAAATTCATTAGAAATTAAAACCAACAAACAACTAACCCTTGGCCGCAACAGCTTACAAGTAAGTTGTGAAACATCATCCAGCTGGTCACTCGCTCTGACGGCCGAAATAGAAGTATGGCGCAAGGTTGTGGTTATTCGTGATCATTTAGCTCGCGGCGAGTTGATAAAAACCAGCAGTTTGACTCTACAAGAAAGAAACATTGGGGATTTGCAACGTGGTTACTTCACTGAACTAGCAGACGTGACTGGCAACGTAAGTAAGCGTTCACTCAAGGCCGGTGTTGCACTCAATCCGAGCATGGTCGATTTACCCATCATTGTGCGCCGGGGCCAAGCAATTACCTTGGTTTCTGAACTGCCAGGAATAAGCGTTAATGTCGAAGGCATTGCTCTCAAAAAAGGCCGTAAAGGCGACACGATTAAGGTTAAAAATAGCCGTACAGAAAAGGTTTTATTTGGCACAATTATCAGCGCTGAATTAATCTCGGTTAATTAACCATTTTTTGTGAAAAAAGATTAAAGTAATTCATACGAAAGCCGATACAATATCAGTAGGAGTAATATCAGATGCAGTGGCTTGGAGAAATATCCATGAATATCAATAAATTAACCGCAGGTCTCGACGGTGGAAGCAGGGCAAAAGCCGATGCTACCAACCCTCAAAATGCAAAACCTGAAGAAAGCACTAAAACAGCCAGTTCGGTTGCAACCAGTGATCAGGTAAAATTAAGTTCTAGCAGTATGAACATTCAGCAAATTGAAGCTGAAGTGAGCAAGATGCCCGACGTGGACGATAAAACCATCGATCGTATTCGAAATGCCATCGATAATGGTGAATATAAAATTGATTATCAAAAATTGGCAGGAAAAATGCTTGATTTCGAAGGAAAGCTTAATTAATCCTTGGAGTCACCGTGGCCAATCTGCATCAAATATTTTACCAACAGCTAAACCAAGAGCTTGCAGTTGCAAACACATTGCATAAGCTCCTATGTGAAGAACGCGAACTCTTAGACCCGCCTAAAATAGAGGCCCTGAGTGAGCTTCAAGAGCACAAACAAGAGCAATTAATATTGCTTCAGCAACTCACTCAGCAGCGCTGCCAATGGCTAGAAAATCATCAGATTCCTTTGGATAAACACTGCTATAAACATCCTTTGTTGCAAACAGATAGTGATATAGACAACGACAAGTTAGCGGCACTGTGGCAACAACTTGCCGATATCTTTATTGAAAACCGTCGTTTAACCGATATGTTATCAACTATTGTTTTGTCGGCGCGTCAAAAAACGCAAAGTTTAATGAAAATCTTGCGCGGACAGAAAAATGCCCCTAACTTATATGACAAAAGTGGACAAGCAAGCGCTACTCCGCGCGGTGTAGGTTACGCCAAAGCCTAATAACCAAGATATAATCTCTGTAAAGTAGCAGGTACAACAATGGATACGGCAACAGATGCTCAAGCAAGTCCTGAAAACGACTCAAATAAAGAACTTAACAGCGAATATTTTTTAACCTCACCAGAAGATATTTATGGTGCTTTACGTAAGATTATTTTAATGAAGCAGCCCGTATTCATTAAAATTGAAGGCAGTGACGAAAACTACACATCGGCTGTGACTCAGGCCAATCTCAAAAATTCTAGCTTTTATCTCGACCAAGTAATACCTACCAAAGGCAATGAACTAATTCGTGCGGGCCATCGCTTCTCTTTGTTGGCCGATAGCCAAGGTGTAAAAATAGAATTCAACATAACTGGGCGCTTAAAATATCAACCCGACAACCAACAATATCGTGTTGAATTCCCTAGCCAAGTTTTGTATCTGCAAAGACGAACTGCTTACCGTGTTATGGTGCCACCCGCTCACCAAATTTTAGTAAAGCTAAAAATGGAAGATGGCGGCGGCAATTTAATTGGGCGTTTAATCGATTTATCATCCAGTGGCTTTAAAGCATTATTTAAAGAAGATTACGTTGAACGTCTCAAAGCTCATAAAAACATATCGATTGCGCGTATTAAATTTAATCAACAGCATAGCCTAGATTGCAGCTTAGAAGCCCGCCATGTTGTACCTACTAAAACCGGCAAGACCCAAGTAGGTTTTGCTTTTGATATGATTTCTGGCAATGGCCAGCGCTATTTGGACAGATTAATTGGTGAGCTGCAGTGGGAAGAACGCCGAAAAGCTGATCAACAAGCACAAGATGAAGAAGACGAACTAAGCATCAATCAAGGATTACCCAAAATTCCGCAGTAATAATACTTTTTTATTCTGCTACAATGCCGAAATGACAGACATAGACTTTTACATTTTATCCGCTCAAGAACCTCAACAACGCTTAGAATTCGCCTGTCGCTTGGTAGATAAAGCGTATCGTAGCCGTTGCAAAATTTTAGTGCAGCTGAGTAATCAGGCGCAAGCAGAAGCGTTTGACGAGTTGTTATGGGCTTTTCGGGAAACCAGCTTCATTCCTCATACCTTGCTGACTGATCTTCAAACTGAGAATACAGAAGAGAACTGCCCTGTTCACATAGCTTATAACGATGAACAAAAGCCGCCCCATTTTGACGTGCTAATTAACCTAGCTGATGAAATTCCTGCTACCTTTGCCCGCTATAAACGCGTATTAGAAATCGTGATTCAGCAAGATGAAGTGCTGGCAAACACGCGCAATCACTATCGTTTTTATAAAGAACGGGGTTACCCGATCAATAACATAGACATGCGCATGTCTGACTAACTGGCCATTAAGCTCATAAAAGCCTTAAACAAAAATCACCTTAAGCAACAACAGTGTCGAAATAACCCACACGCTCACCGATACCTCTTGGTGCTTGCCACTTACCAACTTGGCTAACGCATACGTGATAAACCCTAGGGTGATACCGTGAGCAATCGAAAACGTTAACGGTGTTAATAACAACACCACCACAACTGGCGCGGCTTCGGTAAGATCATCCCAGCGAATATCTTTTAGCGTAAACATCATTAAGATCGACACATACAAGATAGCACCAGCGGTGGCATACACCGGCACCATAGCGGCCAGAGGTGCAAAGAAAATAGCCAGTAAAAACAACATTCCCACAACCACTGCCGTCATACCGGTACGACCACCAGCAGCCACACCCGAAGCACTTTCAATATAACTGGTGGTTGACGATGTTCCCATCATGGCACCGGTAATAGTTGCGGTACTGTCGGCCATTAGTGCTTGTTTAAGGCGCGGTACTTTACCTTGTGATGTTAATAAGCCTGCGCGTTGAGCCACGGCGATTAATGTACCCGATGTATCAAACAGATCGACGAATAAAAAAGCAAAAATAACACTTAATAAAGCAACGTCTAACGCTGCCGCAATATTCATCTGCATAAAGGTAGGAGCAACCGCAGGTGGAGCTGACACAATACCAGAATACTCAACATTACCCGTCACCACAGCAATTGCGGTAATGGCTAAAATAGAAATCATCACCCCGCCGGTAACATTATGCTGAACCAAACCAATAATGATAAATAAACCCAAGATAGCCATAGCAGGAGAGAAACTGGTTAAATCACCCAAGCCCACTAACGTAGCAGGATTATCGACAATAATGCCCGACTCTTTAAGAGCAATTAGTGCTAAGAAACTACCAATACCGGCGGCAATGGCTTTTTTTAACGTGTCAGGAATGGCATTAATCACCCACTCTCGCAACTTAAAAACCGACAGTAAAAAGAACAGCACACCGGATAAAAATACTGCACCCAAAGCGGTTTGCCACGCATGGCCCATACCTAAAACGACACCATAAGTAAAAAAGGCATTTAAGCCCATACCCGGCGCTAACGCCACGGGTAAATTTGCCCACAGACCCATAATAAAACAACCAATAGCCGCTGCAACACAAGTTGCAACAAATACAGCACCTTGATCCATACCTGCATCAGCGAGCATCGTAGGGTTTACAAAGATGATGTAAGCCATGGTTAAGAAAGTGGTAAATCCCGCGACGATTTCAGTTTTTGGATTGGTGCCAAAGCGTGATAGTTGAAACAGTTTTTCAAGCATAATGGGAATCTGCCAGTTCTGGTGAGATGGGTTTTAAAATGGGATGGGTATAACTATTTTGCCTAATTTAGAATAGGCAATTAGCCAATTTTGGCGATTTTCACACACTTTGGCCAGTTTGACCAGATAGACAATTATTTGTAGGCATGGCCACAACATGACTATAATACGCGTCTTGAATACTGATATAGCATCTTGAGCCGCTAAGCCACTGCTTGTTAAGGTTTTGCTAAGCTCTACTTTATCTAATCTTTATAATGACCATTACAATGGAAATACCATGAAATTTACTAAGATTGCTTTAGCAACTGCCATGACTGTTGCGGCAAGCGCTGCCTCTGCAGAAACTTTTTTTTATGACAATAGCCTGACTGTTCTTTATGGCGAAGAGTATGAAGTCGGTGATTCTGACAGAGCCGTTGTAACCTTTGAACACTTCAGCGCACACAGCTGGGGCGATATCTTTGTTTTTGCTGATCGTTTGATGGATCAAGGTAAAGACTTTGACGGTACAGAAACCTATATTGAAGTTGCTCCTCGCTTCAAGGTGTCTGACTTTGATGGTGGTTTTGTTAAAAACGTATACGTTGCCACCACGTGGGAAATGAGCGAATTCGATGACAACCTACTTTTGGGTCTAGGCACTGACTTTAATGTTCCTGGCTTCCAAAACTTAAGTCTAAACGCTTACCAGCGCTTCAACGATAACGGCGATGACAACTTCCAAACGACGGCTGTTTGGGGTGTTCCATTTGCAGTTGCTGGCCAAAACTTTATGTTTGACGGTTTTTGGGATTGGGCAACCGGTACTTCTAACGGAACAGCCGCTTCTAGCAACTTCACTTACCAGTTGAAGTGGGATGCTGCACAAGCGCTTGGTACTGACAACAAAGTCTATGTGGGTATCGAGCACGCCATTTGGGATAACAAGTTTGGCATCGAACACTCTGCTGGCTTCGACACCAAAGAAAACATTGTAAGCGCCTTGGTTAAAGTACACTTCTAATAGCCTTTCAGCTTAATTAGCTTTGTATGTCGCTCAGCTTAGCTGAGCTTGCAGCCTAGCCCTCGTTAGGCTGCTATCCTTATATTAAAGAACACTCTCTGTTCTAATCACCTTTTTAAAATTTCAGTATCGAGACCTCCTAATGAGCGTTTATAGCGAACAAATCCGCCAAGCCGTCCGTGTCATTTCCGACTGGCCAAAACCCGGCATTCAATTCAGCGACATTACACCACTGATGCATGACCCAAAAGTATTTCGCATGTTGATCGATAGTTTTGTCCATCGCTACCAAGGCCAAGACATTCAAGGTATTGCCGCATTGGATGCCCGTGGTTTTTTATTGGGTGCGCCACTGGCGTATGAGCTAGGATTACCATTAGTACCGGTGCGTAAACAAGGTAAATTACCTTATAAAACCATCACGCAAAGCTATGATTTAGAATACGGTAGCGCGACCATCGAATTGCATACCGATGCGTTTAAACCCGGCGATAAGGTTTTGGTTATTGATGATCTAATAGCCACTGGTGGTACTATGTTAGCAGCGTGTGAATTAGTGAAACAACTTGGCGCAGAAGTAGTTGAATGTGCCGCCATTATTGATCTGCCTGCATTAGGTGGCTCACAAAAAATCCGTGATGCGGGTTTTGATGTTTATTCTATTTGTGATTTTGACTAACGTGTATTAATTAAAGGACAGCCTCTATGAGCGAACGTATTGAAAATGATTCTTTTGGCGAATTAAGTGTTCCTAAAGATAAATATTACGGCGCTCAATCGGCGCGTTCTTTGATCAACTTCCCCATCGGCATTGAAACCATGCCGATTCCTTTGATTCGTGCGTTTGGCATCATTAAGCAAGCCGCAGCCAAAGTGAACCGAGATTCAGGGTTATTAGATTCCACAGTCGCCAATGCCATCATTGCCGCCAGTCACGAAGTGATCAGTGGCAAGCTCAACGATCACTTTCCGCTTTCAGTTTGGCAAACAGGGTCTGGCACGCAAACCAACATGAATGCCAACGAAGTGATTTCTAATCGTGCTATTGAAATTTTGGGCGGCGAAATTGGCAGTAAATCGCCAGTTCACCCCAACGATCATTGCAACATGAGCCAATCGTCTAACGATACCTTTCCTAGCGCAATGCACATTGCTGCGGTAGAAGAAATTACTCATAAACTCATTCCTGCCTTGCAGCATCTTTTTCACGCGCTAGAACAAAAAGAACACGAGTTTGCCAAGCTAGTAAAGATTGGTCGTACTCATACCCAAGACGCAACGCCCCTCACTCTTGGCCAAGAATTCTCCGCCTATGCCGCACAGGTGCATAACGGTATTCGCCGCGTTAAAGACGTATTACCTGCCCTATATGCATTAGCCCAAGGGGCAACTGCAGTGGGTACGGGGTTAAATTCGCCAAAGGGTTTTGATGCCAAAGTGGCAGCCGAAGTTGCCAACATTACCCAACTGCCATTTGTTACTGCACAGAATAAATTTGAAGCCATTGCTGCTCACGACGCCATTGTTGAAGCCAGTGGCGCACTCAATACGTTAGCAGTGAGTTTTATGAAAATCGCCAACGACATTCGCTTTTTAGGCTCTGGCCCACGCAGCGGGATTGGCGAAATCAGTCTGCCAGAAAATGAACCTGGTTCGTCTATCATGCCTGGCAAGGTGAACCCGACCCAGTGTGAAGCAATTACTATGGTAGCGGCTCAGGTAATGGGCAATCACGTTACCATAACGGTAGCAGGCTCTAACGGCCATTTTGAATTAAACGCATTTAAGCCGGTGATGATTTACAACTTGCTGCAATCGATTCGTTTGCTCAGTGATAGTTGCACCACCTTTACCGATAAATGTGTTGTTGGCATTACCGCCAATGAAAGTCGTATCAAGCAACTGCTGAAAGAATCATTGATGCTAGTAACCGCGCTGAATCCACACATTGGTTATGACAACGCAACTAAAATTGCTAAGAAGGCTCATGCCGATGGCTCAACACTATTGCAAGCAGCATTGGCGTTGGAGTTATTAACAGAAGAAGAGTTTAACCAATGGGTTGTTCCGGAAAACATGATTGCTCCGGAATCTCTTTAACTCTTTATTAACTCTTTATTAACTTTTTCTTAACTCTTTTTTAATATTTTTTTAAATATACAGAGTCTATTATTGTTCTAAATGCGAACGGACAGTAGCAAATACTTCACTGCTGCCCTCTTTTTTTAATAGATGTATTTGATACGCCATAAACTTATCGCCAACTTCCATGCCAGGGCTACCGACTGGCATACCCGGTACGCTTAAGCCTATTGAATCAGCAGGTGGGTTAGCCAAAAACTGCTCAATGTAACGTGCAGGAATATGCCCTTCAAACACATAACCGTCTTCCGTTACAGCGGTATGGCAAGATCTATATTGCCGACCAATTCCTAGCTTATCTTTTAATGCCGATAAATTATTCGGGTGCTCTATCGAGGTCTCAAAACCTGATGCTTCTATGTGATCCATCCATTTAGTACAACAACCGCACGTTGGGCTTTTATAAACCCGCATCGACGTTTTTGAGTGTGTTATCGAATGCGTATTTTCTGCATTTTTTGTACTACTAGTAACCGTATTAGTTTTCTCACACCCCATAATTAGCACAACTAAAGCGGCTATGATGGTGGTTTTTATTTTAATGTTTTTCATACATTCTCTTTTGATAGTTCTCTTCTGACATTTTACTCGCGAGCAATTTCACGAACTGCTTAATTATTAATGATGCCCTGTGTCGCCCTTTTTTCTCGCAGTCAGCACTTGATACTGCTGAGCATTTAAATCAGGTAATCGTTTTATAAACGATACCATATTCCAGATACGTTCATCATCATGGCCCGGGGCCCAAGAAGGCATACCCGATGCTTTAATTCCGTGCTTAATAATCCAAAAGCGGCGTTTATCTTCTGTATTTTCATCATCACTATGGGCATGATCATCATGTTTTATCGCTAAATTAGGAGGCACTGGGTATAAACCTAAACTAAAGTCACTGCTACTTTTTTCCGGTTTAAGGTGACAGCTCGCACACATATCATTGTAATCTGCGCCAC
>CAJXUK010000039.1 GCA_913061435.1 uncultured Thalassolituus sp.
GGCAGTTTATGAAAACTGCCTCTTAACTTGTGACCAAATTTAGTTGACCACAACAGTATTAGCAGTTTTGTTAGTATAGTCTATGTTTTTTACTTAGCATCAGGAAAGACCTTATCCAATTCGTAAACCTCTAAGTTATCCATATTTAGAGCATTAGTATCGACAGTTAACTCTGCCATTTTCTGAGCGACTTCTATTCCTTTAATAGGACGGTATTTTTTTAACACTGGCAAAAAGCCAATAAAAGGCAAAAACTTACCTGCTAACCATTCTCCGGCTCTAGCCTGCTGTCGACTACCGAGCAGTAGCGAAGGACGCATAATCACACAACGCTGAAAGCCCAAAGCAACCACAGAATGCTCAAGCTCACCTTTCATTTTTAAATAAGCAGAATCACTGCGACGATTAGCGCCGGTGGATGACACTAAAAAATATTCTTTTACCCCGGCTTCTTGCGCAAGCTTGGCAACAGCATATTGGTAATCAACATCGACTATGCGCTGTTTTGAGATAGACCCTGCGGCTTTTTTGGTAGTACCTAAGCAAGAAAAAACAACATCGACGTGGTCAAATAAGTGTTTATGACGCTCTAACTGAGCAAAATCAACAATATGGTTTTGCCAGCGTGCTGGGTCTATTGTTATCGAATGGTCAATGCCTAATGTCTCACTTGATAACGCTCTACGCGTTAACGTAATCACCTTTTTAATAGACGATTGAGCTAACAGCTCAACAACTAAAGCTTTACCGATAAGTCCTGTCGCCCCAACCACCAATGCCGTTTTATTCATTCCAATAGGTTCCTCATGCAGTTTAAAGTGAGCTATGTTAACGACTTAGAGAAAGGAATTGTTGCAGCCAAAAAGCGTTTAAAACTAATTCCTTTGGGAGGCTGTATATGCCCTTCAATGATCAATGCAGCCATGCCGTGCACCATAGACCAAGCTCCCAATGCCTTTGCTTCAGCATGATCGTCATTAGCAGCAAAAGCTGCCTTTAATAGCAAAAATGGCTTTTGGGTTTTTTCAGAAAATAAAGGACTTACCGATACTTGAATACTGCTTTCTGTTGGTGTGAGTTGTGAGACACTGGTTTCTTTTTTGATTTTGCGCCCGGTCGTTTCTACCTGCCCAAGCATTAGCCGATAAAGCTCTGGATTATGCGTCGCAAATTCAAGATAGCTGGCACCGTAGGCCAATACTAATTCAGCGGATGTTACTACTTTGGAAGCTTTAAGCTCCGCTGCAACCGCTTCCATAGTTGCGGCCATTTCGACAAAACCGGCTTCGGCAATGCTTTTGATTAATTCTTTTTTATTTTTAAAATGCGCATAAGGTGCCATGTGAGAAACACCGGCTTCGGCTGCGATGGCGCGTAACGACAAAGCGTCGGCGCCATCTCGTGATAAAATCACATTGCCAGCGGTAATCAGAGAAGTTTTCAAATCACCGTGATGGTATTGTTTTGAGGTCATAATATTGTAAGAAGCCAAACAACTTTAAGATCAGCAGTATAGCCCTAAAGCCGCACTATCAATACTCTAAAACCTTTACATCATTTCTTTTATTGTGCCTATTGCCGTGCCTACGCTCACCTTCAGTTTTAATTTAAACAGTTCAAATGATTCACCGGCACTGAGTTCTTCGTTATCACTACAGCGAGGGTCTGTTCGCTGTATCAGATCAACAACTTGCTTACTGATTGGAATTGGATCACAACCGTGGGTATCTTCACAAACCATGTCCCATTGCGGTTTTGCTTGCAGGTGACACGCAAAGCAGTTGCCGCCAAAACGATTTACGACATCGGCAAAGCCACGTTTGCGAATCTCTGAGCCTTCTTCTGATACATCAAGTTCAAAAAACTCCCAATCTTTTGTCACGGGGTTATAACCTACCTCGTGCTTCACCATGACTTCACCGGGGATCAATTGCACAACAGAACCAGGAGGATACACGCCGCCGGTTTCTGAGTTAGCTACTGCTAAGGTCGCCTCAAGATCACCTTTTAAATTATCCACATAAAAGCCACGCACTTTGGTCATATCACGAATACAGGTAAAGGTGCTTGCCGTCACTGGAATCTGACCAGGGGCCAAGGTTATCGCATCTGAAGCGTTTTCTGCCATTACGGGCAATGCTCCCACTAACGACAGCACAAACGCTAGTAGACCTTTTTTTACGGCTATATTTTTTGATAAAAGTTTACTCATCAGAATTCCTTACATTCTATTGGTTATCAGAAATGGGTTATTAAAAATACTTGGGCTGCCTGAGCATCTTTATTGCTCAAAATTATATTGCACACAATACAATTAAATAAGAGCTTAAGTCAACCATCAATAAATAGAACTTAGCCGTTGGTGAATTATTGCATCTAAAGCAGCATCATTCCGTTAATGCTGCTTTGTAAGATTAATGCAGTTGCTTGCTCACGTTGCTGCTAGCCCTTTTCTGCTAAGCCCGCTTCCGAGAAAAAGCCACTGTTTGATAATAAGCAACGGGCAATACTAATAACGTTAAGACCACCACGCTGATCATACCGCCCAACATGGGCGCGGCAATGCGGCTCATCACTTCTGAGCCAACTCCAGCGCCGTACATAACTGGGATCAAACCTGCTATGGTGGCGAGTGCGGTCATCATCACCGGGCGAACTCGATTCACCGCGCCATGCAAGATACTTTGTTGTAATGTTTGCTGATCAGTTGGCTTATCGTCCAACAGCGCTTGTTTTAAGTACTGCAACATAATCACCCCAGTTTCTGCCGCTACCCCCGCCAGAGCAATAAAACCAACCCCGACTGCGACCGAGAAATTAAATTGATAATAGAGCATCATTAAAATTCCGCCGACCAAGCCCATCGGTAAAGTTAATAGAATCAGTGCAACATCGCGGGCATTGCGGAAGTTTAAATACAGCAACAAAACAATAATGCCAAGGGTTAGTGGCACTACAAAACTGAGCTTTTCTTTGGCCCGTTGCATGTATTCGTATTGCCCTGCCCAGCGCAAAGCGTAACCGGTAGGTAGATTAAACTCGCCGCTGTCGATCTTTGTTGCCAATACTTGCTTGGCATTAGCAACGTAACTGCCAATATCAATAGCATTTTCACCACTCGCTTCAATATCGATGTAGGTCCAGCCATTGATACGCGCATTTTCGCTCTTAATCATCGGCGGGCCATCTTCAATACGAATATCAGCGACATCACCCAAGGTAATGTTATGACCGCCTTTGGTTAGCAAATCGGTAACGATGGGGAGCCTTTTTAATTTTTCTGGCGAGTCACGATAGTGCTGCGGATAGCGTAAATTAATCGGGTAACGCTTATCCCCTTCTACTGATTCAGACACATTCATGCCGCCAATGGCGCTGCTAATAACCTGCTGCACGTCTTTAATGCTCATACCATATTGCGCTGCTTGGCGACGATTGATATCGATTTTAATATAACGTCCACCCGCAACGCGCTCAGAATAGACCGATGCGGTGCCTTTCACCTCAGCCAAGATCTGCTCTAACTGCTGACCAATATCTTGAATCACATTTAAGTCTGGGCCCGATACTTTTATGCCTACGGGAGTTTTAATGCCCGTCGCTAACATATCGATGCGGGTTTTAATCGGCATCACCCAAGCATTAGTTAAGCCCGGAAACTGTATTAACTGATCAAACTCATTGCGTAAATCTTGGCTGGTTAATCCTTCACGCCATTGATCTTTAGGTTTGAGTTTAATAAAAGTCTCTATCATGGTCAGTGGTGCAGGATCGGTGGCGGTATCGGCGCGGCCAATTTTACCAAATACATGCTCAACTTCGGGTACCGTTGCAATGAGCTTATCGGTTTGCTGCAGCAGTTCGCGCGCTTTACCCACCGACAGTGCCGCATAGGTAGTCGGCATATACATCAAGTCCCCTTCGTCTAAATCGGGCATAAACTCGCTGCCGATTTTCGTCGCCGGATACACGCTGGCAATCACAATCATTAATGTTACTAGCAAGGTTGTTTTAGGGAATTTAAGCACCGAGGTTAACAGGGGTTTATAACCGGCAATTAACAAACGGTTCAGTGGGTTTTTCTTTTCGCTAACAATTTTTCCACGCACAAAATACCCCATTAATACTGGCACTAAGGTAATCGCTAAAATCGCTGCCGCGGCCATGGCGTAGGTTTTGGTAAACGCTAATGGCGCAAACATTTTTCCTTCTTGCGCTTCCAAAGTGAACACGGGTAAAAAGCTGACGGTAATAATTAATAGGCTAAAAAATAACGATGGCCCAACTTCACTGGCGGCTTTAATAACCAGCCGCCAGTGTTTTGATTCATTAATGTTATTTCCTTGAACCGTCGATCTTTCAAGATGCTTGTGCATGTTTTCGATCATCACAATCGCACCATCAATCATCGCCCCCATGGCAATAGCGATACCCGCTAACGACATAATATTTGCGTTTAAGCCTTGCAAATTCATCACGATAAACGCCATTAAAATCCCAATGGGTAAGGTAATGACCGCCACCAGCGCCGAGCGCACATGGAATAGAAAAACTACACAGGCAAGCGCTACCATAAGGAGTTCGGCGCTGAGCTTTTCCCATAAGTTATTCACTGCTGCGGTGATGAGATCAGAGCGATCATAAACCGTGACCAGCTCAACACCTGCCGGTAAACCCGCTTTCAATTGTTCTAACTTTGCCTTCACACCTTCAATGGTTTGTTGCGCGTTTTCTCCCGAGCGCATCACCACAATGCCACCGACAACTTCGCCTTTGCCATCGAGCTCGGCAATGCCACGGCGCATTTGTGGGCCTTCGATAATGGTTGCAACATCTTTCAAAAATAACGGCTGGCCATTCACGACGGATTTACTGTCTAACGAATTGCCCTGTGCGCCTAACGGAATATTTTCTAAATCTTCACGGCTGCTAATATAACCCGTTGCGCGAATCATATATTCCGCTTCGGCCATTTCGATTACCGACCCACCAACTTCTTGATTGCCTTGCTGAATCGCCACTTGCAATAACGATAATGGAATACCATAAGCGCGCAGCTTTTGCGGATCGGCTTGCACTTGATATTGTTTGATCATGCCGCCGACTGCAGCCACTTCAGAAACCCCCGCCACGGTTTGCAATTCGAATTTCAAAAACCAATCCTGCAAAGAACGCAACTGGGCTAAATCTAAACTGCCGGTGGTATCGGTAAGCGCATAAATAAAAACCCAACCCACGCCGGTAGCGTCTGGGCCAAGTTGCGGTTTGGCGCTATCGGGTAAGGTATCGGTGACTTGGCTTAAGTACTCTAAAACGCGGCTGCGCGCCCAGTACAAATCGGTATCGTCATCAAAAATAATGTACACGTAGGAGTCGCCAAAGAAGGAAAATCCGCGCACGGTTTTCGCACCCGGCACCGACAGCATGGCGGTGGTGAGCGGATACGTCACTTGGTCTTGCACCACTTGCGGCGCTTGCCCAGGGTATGAGGTTTTAATAATGACCTGCACATCAGATAAATCGGGAATGGCGTCTACCGCGGTACTTTTGACTGCCAAACCACCGGCCAAAATAATCAAGGCAGTGAGTAATAATACCCAAATACGATTGAGCACCGACCATTGAATGATTTTAATGATCATGGTGCTCTCCTTTCGGCGCTGCACCAGATACTTCCATGCGCTGTAGATCAGAATCAATATTCGATTCCGAGTCGATCAAGAACTGGGCGCTGGTCACCACGTCATCACCGGCTTGTAAGCCCGACAGTATTTCTACTTGATCATTAAAGAAGCGGCCAGTGGTGACTGCAACAGATTTAAACTGACCAGTTGATTGATGTTCGCTATCGATTAACGCCATCACTACGCGGGTTTTATTCTCAGTGCGAATTAACGCTTGGCTCGGTATTAATAAGACTTTTTCTTTAGCTGTTATCTCACCTTTTAAGCTTAACCACATGTTCGGTTTTAATAATTGCTTTGTGTTGTCCAATAACAAGCGCACGCGCAATGTTCTTAACGATTCACTTAACATGGGGTAGATATAATCCAACTTACCCTGCCAACGCTGGCTAGGCATTAGGTCTGAAGTGAATGTCCAGGTGATGTTTCCTGGGTACTGACTTAACCACGCGCCGTGCTGATGCTCTAATTCAACATCCACAGTTAACTGAGACAAATCGACTAACGTTAATAATCGTACCTCTGGCTTAACATACATGCCTTCATTAATATTCAGTTGTTCGATATAACCATTTAAAGGCGCATAAAAAGTAGTGACTTGATTTACTTTTTTTGTTTTCTTTAACTGTGTTATCACCTTGTTATCTATACGTAAGGCTTTTAAACGATTCTTCGCCGCACGCATTAGGCTGTCATTATTGCTGTTAAGTGCGCGTAAAAAATCTTTTTGGGCATCGATAAACTCTAATGAATAAATGCCATACAGAGCTTGGCCTTTTTCAACATACTCACCAACATCTTTGATGTATATTTTTTCAACCCAGCCATTGCTACGCGCATGCAAATGCGCCAACTGTTCTTTGGCATAGCCCACTTGGCCACTGCTATTAAAGTTTAATCTTGGGTATTTCATTTGAGCAGGAGCGGTCTTTACGCCTAGATTATTACTCACCGCAGCGGATATCGTCACGACGCCTGCACCTTGATCACCTTCACTTTCATAAACGGGCACTAAGTCCATACCCATAGGCGATTTGCCCGGCTGATCACGACGAAAATTAGCGTCCATTGGCGCTACCCAATACAAAATTTGTGGTTCGGAAGATCCACCACCAGCGGTGTGTAAATCAGCTTCGTCGTTAAATGCCAAAGCCATATACACCACATAAATCACGGCTGTGACTGCGCCACCAAGACACATTAGTAAAAAATTTTTCATAAGAGTTCTCAAATGCACAATTAATAAAAAGAAAGCCCAAAATAGTGGCTCACTTGATTTGGTCTAAATCGTGATTTAAGCAATAGGAGGGCGGTATAAAGAAGAGCTAACTCGATTCGCAAAGTGCCGAGTTGCATAATATTGTGCTTGTTCGTACACCACATTAACCGCACTGGTAAAGCCGATCATCATGGTGAAAGATGTTGCACAACCGCTATCGGGACAACTGCAATCGTGCTGACTGATTAGATGTTCGCTATGAGAGTTAGCATGGGTGCCGCTGTACAAAGTATCATCACAACAGTCTGAGTAAATTGGTTTTACATGCGATTTTTCTGTATTAGAAGCATCAGCGCTATTCATCGAATGACAAGGAGAAACAGCTGAATTTTGCGATACAGATGTCGTTTCATTAGCGGGCAAGCTCATCATAGAACAAACATCAGGCACTGCCCAAACCTGACCAACAAGGGACAGTAGCAAAACGAATACCAGGCTTTTTAAGCGTTGGTTACCCGTGCTAAATGATGAGTGATGATGCAAACCAAATTTCATGATGTCTAGGATACTCTAGATGAAGCAAAGTTCAAAAACCAAAACCATAATTAATTACAACTAGGCAAGTCACTGCGCTGACCACACACGACGACTTCACCGTTACGAGAGTCGTACTTAATAACCAAAGCAGCTGTATTTCGGCCCCGAGTATCGCCACCACCACGATAAACATAACTACAGACTTTACTGCCTGTGTGTCGGTAAGAACGATACTGCTGATTATTATTATCATGAGCTACTGTAGGTGGACTTATTAACACTCCATTCCAAACACCCGCGCAACAAAAACTCCCTATGCCAATATTCTCGTTACCGTTGCCTTTATTAGTACCGATGGGGTAACCCATATTATTCGTGTCTATGGTGCCATCGCCAAAACTCGCAAGATTTTGTACTCTCACAGAATTACCTTGGCTATCAAACGTTGCCTTAACCAAGGATATTCCAGCTTTTAAAGCGCCAGCTATGCCTTGCGCTTGCGCTAAATCAGCCTCATCTTTCAGGTTGGCAAACCGAGGTAAAGCATAAGCTGAAATAATACCAATAATGGTAATTACTACGACCAATTCAATTAGTGTAAATGCTTTGGTTGTGCCTATTTGATTAACACTTATGCTATTTTTATCCATTTAAAAATGATCACCGCAGCTTAATAATTGATAGGCTTGAACCAACGCTATTCTAATGACAATTATTCACTCTGTCATATTTCTGTAACATTACACCTAGATACTCCTCATCACTGAATAATGGTTCAAACAGTAAAAAGGAAGTAATGATGAAAAAGTATCTCGCTTTAAGCGCTGCCATTGCAGCATCTACCTTCAGCTTTGCAGCCAATGCACAGCGTGATTTTATTAGCGTTGTTGGCTCGTCTACCGTATATCCATTCTCTACCGTTACCGCAGAGCGTTTTGGTAAATCAACAAAATTTGCCACGCCAAAAGTAGAAGCAACCGGCTCTGGTGGCGGCTTAAAGTTATTTTGCTCCGGCGTGGGTAGTGCAACCCCAGATATTACGAATGCATCTCGCGGTATCAAACCCTCAGAAATTGAACTATGCGCCCGTAATGGTGTAACCGATATTATAGAGGTATTAATCGGCTACGACGGCATTGTTCTTGCCAACACCACTGCAAGCAAGCAAGTCTCACTTACCCGCCAAGAAATCTTTTTAGCGTTGGCAAAAAATATTCCTAACCCCGACGGTAGCGAAACTCTTGTTGATAACCCCTACCAAACATGGGACGAAATCAACCCCACTTTGCCCAAGACCAAAATTGAAGTCCTTGGCCCACCACCAACATCTGGTACTCGTGACGCCTTTGCTGAACTTGCTTTAGAAGGAGGCTGTAAAACCTTCCCATTTATTAAGGCAATGAAAAAACAAGACAAAAAGAAATACAAAGCTGTTTGCCACGGCGTGCGTGAAGACGGTGCCTACATCGAAGCGGGGGAAAATGACAATCTGATTGTACAAAAATTAGTAGCAAACCCAGCAGCGCTTGGGGTGTTTGGCTACAGCTTTTTAGAGCAAAACTCCGACAAGGTACAGGGTTCATTAATTGATGGCCAACTGCCAACGTTCGACGCCATTGCTGACAGTTCTTACCCTGTAAGTCGTTCGTTATTCTTTTACGTTAAAAAAGCGCACATTGGCGTGATTCCAGGCATTGAACAATTTTTAGCGGAATTCACTTCCGAAAAAGCAATGGGTGAGTACGGTTACTTGGCAGAAAAAGGAATGATTCCAATGACAGATACTGAACGCACACAAGTGTTGAATACGGTTAAAAACTTAACCACATTAAAATCCAGCAGCGAATAAAATAGGTAAAAGATCCGCTTATGAATTTCAGCAGCTTGCTTATCATAGTCCTTATTGTTTTAGCAGGTGCCTATTTTTTAGGGCGCAACCGAGCTAGAGCAATTTCTCATCAAGGAATGCGCATGCATTCCTTACCTAATCAATACGGCACACTCATGGCGTTGTGGACGGGCGTGCCTGCATTAATTTTACTTGTCGCTTGGCAGTTATTAGAAACCCCCATCATTAACCATTTGTTAATTGCCAAGCTTCCTGCAGCAATGCAAGCAGCCGAACCTGCCATCATTGAGTTAACTATTAGCAAGGTGTACAACCTTGCCGCAAGCGCTGGTATCAATGCTGACCCAAGCCTTACCCCAGCAGTAGAGCACTTGATTGCACTTAATGAACGAACATTGCTATTAAACTCTGGTATGGCGTTAAGCTTATGTTTGATTTGTTTGGTAGTAACCTATAAACGCATATCACCCAATTTACGCGCTCGGGTAGAGATGGAGAAGATTGTAAACGCTTTATTGCTAGCCAGCTCTGGCGTTGCAGTTCTCACTACCATTGGCATTTTAGCCAGTGTGTTATTAGAAGCCTGGATGTTTTTCCAAATTGTTAACCCCTTGGATTTTTTATTTGGCACTAGCTGGTCACCGCAAGTGGCACTTCGCGCTGATCAGGCCGGTTCGTCGGGCAGCTTTGGGGCTGTTCCTTTGTTTGCTGGCACAGTTTTAATCTCATTAATTGCGATGATCATTGCCGTTCCTATTGGTTTAATGTCAGCGATTTATTTATCCGAATACGCCAGCTCCAATGTACGTAAATATGCCAAGCCAGCCTTAGAAGTATTGGCGGGTATTCCAACCGTTGTCTATGGTTTTTTTGCTGCTTTAACCGTTGCACCATTGATTCGAACATTAGGCGCAGATTTGGGGTTAGACGTTTCCTCTGAAAGCGCCTTAGCTGCCGGTTTGGTGATGGGCATTATGATTATCCCCTTTGTCTCCTCATTATCCGACGACGTTATTAATGCTGTACCGCAATCGCTACGTGATGGCAGCTTTGGTTTGGGCGCAACCAAGAATGAAACCATTCGCCAAGTTGTCATACCTGCAGCTTTACCCGGCATTGTAGGCGCTATCATGCTGGCGGTATCTCGCGCCATTGGTGAAACCATGATTGTTGCCATGGCTGCGGGCTTAGCCGCTAACTTAACTGCCAATCCACTCGACAGCGTAACTACCGTTACCGTGCAAATAGTTACTTTATTAGTGGGCGACCAAGAATTTGATTCACCTAAAACGTTAGCCGCTTTTGCCTTAGGTTTGGTGCTGTTTTTAACGACATTGATTCTAAATTTTGTGGCCTTAAAGATTGTTCAAAAATATCGAGAGCAATATGACTAAACCAACAGCAAATACTATGACGAATAATTTCGAAAAAAATTCAGGGTTAACCACGCGTGACAAGGTCGAAAAAAGTTTAGCGCGCCGCCGAGCCAAAGAAACACGCTTTCGCTTATATGGCATGGCGTCTGTTTTATTTGGTGTGCTGTGTTTAATAGCCCTGTTTACCGACATTGCCAGCAAGGGTACTGCAGCGTTTAAACAAACCAGTTTAACCACTAGCATAACCCTTGATGGCGACTACTTAAACTTAACCAAAGACAGCACGGTTGATGAGATTCGCTTTGCCAATTTTGATGGATTAATTAAACGCCACTTTGCAAAAGAGATGAAACCTAAAAGCCGCAGCGATAAACGCGAGCTGTTTAAGTTACTTAGCTCTGGGGCGGGTTGGCAAATTCAAGAAATGCTAATTGCTGATCCGACTCTGGTTAATTCCAGCATAACTTTTGAATTATTAATGGACGACGATGTAGACCAATGGTTTAAGCACGATCGCCAACTTAGCACTGCAGAAACTAACGATCGTTTATCCGATAAGCAATTAAATTGGTTATCTCAATGGATCGAGCAAGATCGCTTGGACACCCACTTTAATACCTTGTTTTTTACCAATGGCGATTCACGGGAACCTGAACTAGCGGGTATTCATGGGGCCATTAAAGGCACACTATTAACGCTTATGGTGACCTTAATTCTATCGTTTCCCATAGGCATTGCCGCTGCAATTTATTTAGAGGAATTTGCACCGCGCAACAAACTGACTGAAATTGTAGAAATAAATATTAATAACCTAGCTGCCGTACCTTCTATTATCTTTGGTTTACTTGGCATGGCTATTTTCATTAATATTTTTGGTGTGTCTCGCTCCACTCCACTATTGGGTGGCTTGGTGCTAACCTTAATGACTTTACCCACCATTATTATTTCTGCTCGCGCTGCTATTAAATCAGTCCCCCCGTCTATTCGTGAAGCTGCTTACGGCTTGGGCGCATCCAAAAACCAAGTGGTATTTCATCATGTATTGCCGCTAGCAATGCCAGGTATGCTAACCGGTACCATTATTGGTATGGCGCAAGCATTGGGCGAAACTGCCCCGCTACTGATGATTGGCATGGTAGCTTTTGTGGTTGATGTGCCCGGTTTTATTAATGACCCATCAACTGTGTTACCAGTGCAAATCTTTTTGTGGTCTGACAGCCCAGAGCGCGCATTTTTAGAGCGAACATCAGGTGCTATTTTGGTGTTGTTATCTTTCTTAATCGTTATGAACACAACCGCTGTTATTTTACGTCGCCGCTTAGAGCGTCGCTGGTAATACTTCACTACAAAAAAAGTGAATCAAATAACAGCAAACTAACATTAAATTATTGGAATATTATTGTGAACGATACTAACTCAATGAAATTGATCGAAAATCACAAAACGACAGGCGAACCCTTCAGTAAAGATGTAAAAATCTCGGCGCGTAATGTCGATGTTTTTTATGGTGAGAAGCAAGCCATTTATGATGCGAGTTTAGACATAGGTAAAAATGAAGTGATCGCTTTAATTGGCCCATCTGGCTGCGGAAAGTCCACTTTTTTACGCACGTTAAATAGAATGAATGACACGATTGATATTTGTCGAGTCAAGGGTGATATTTTACTCGACAACGAAAATATTTATGGTGCTCATGTCGATACCGTGCCACTTCGCGCTCGTGTCGGCATGGTGTTTCAAAAACCCAATCCTTTTCCAAAATCAATTTATGACAATGTGGCTTATGGCCCGCGCATTCACGGCTTAGCTCAATCTCGGGTAGAGCTTGATGAGATAGTAGAAAAAAGTTTAAAACGCGCAGGCTTATGGAATGAAGTAAAAGATAGATTACATGCCCCCGGCACCGGGCTTTCTGGTGGTCAGCAACAACGTTTATGTATTGCTCGCACCATAGCGGTTGATCCAGAAGTTATTTTAATGGATGAGCCTTGCTCAGCATTAGACCCAATTGCTACGGCCAAAATTGAAGAGCTGATCGATGAGCTGCGTGAAAAATATACCATTGCAATCGTTACTCACTCAATGCAACAAGCAGCCCGAGTATCTCAACGTACTGCGTATTTTCATTTGGGGCAATTGGTCGAAGTGAATCCAACAGAAAAGGTATTTACCAAGCCGGAGCACAAGCTCACCGAAGCATATATCACGGGTCGCTTTGGTTAATGCAGTTATAACTTTTAAATATGATTTTTTGCGTCAACAAAACAGAAAATAAACGGAATACATTATGAATTTTAACCAGCATATTTCACAACAGTTTAATGCCGATTTAGAAGCCATTCGTACGCAGATGTTAGCCATGGGCGGTTTGGTTCAAAGACAAGTATCAGATGCGATTGCAGCTATTTTAAACGGCGATACTACTAGCGCAAATAAGATTATTAAACGTGAAGATGACGTTGATGAAATGGAAGTTAACATAGATAAAGAGTGTACTCATATCTTGGTAAAACGCCAACCTGCTGCTTCTGATTTGCGTATGGTTATTGCCGTATCACGGGTGGTAAGAGACTTAGAGCGTATGGGTGATGAAGCAGCAAAAGTCGCCATTCATACTTTAGAATTTGCCAACAGCAATCAAGCCCATTCTAAAATTTGTCATCAAGCGATTCGCCATATGGGCACAGCTGTGGTTAAAATGACCTCGGATGCCTTAGACGCATTTGCCCGCCACGATATTGAGGGCGCGATTGAAGTTGTGCGCAGCGACAAAATGGTTGATGAGCAATACGCTTCTGCCATTCGTGAATTAAGCACTTATATGATGGAAGACCCGCGCTCTATTAGCCAAGCCATTAATATTTTGTGGATTTTAAGAGCAATAGAGCGCATCGGTGACCATGCCCGCAATATCAGTGAGCAAGTTATTTACCTCGTTAGTGGTGCTGATGTTCGTCACAGTTCTCTTACCGAAATAGAAGAGCATTCGACAACAGAAGAACATTTAACAACAGAAAAATTACCCAGCTCTGATTTACCCGCAGCAGAATAGTTTAAAATGAGCCAATTGCGTCATATTTCTGTAACATAAACTACTGATAATCATTGCGAGTTTGACCTAAGAACCGAATCAACAAGGTTTTTATTTTAATAATACAAAAGGATTCATTATGAAAAAGTTAGCCTTATCATTAGCCATCGGCGCAGCACTGCCTACTTTTGCCAGTGCAAAAACCGTTGAAATCGAATTGCCAGAGTTTTACGGCAAAGTGAATGTGTCGGTGCAAAATACTCAAGAAGGCGATGATAGTATTTCTGAGGTGTCGTCTAATGCATCACGCTTAGGCGTTAGAGGAAAGATTGAATTGAATCACGGCTTACAAGGGATTTATCAAGCTGAATATCAAATTGCTGTGGACGATGGTGATAACAGTAAAAAAAATGATGAAGGCCAAACATTCAGCCAGCGTAACATTTTTGCAGGTGTTAAAAGCAGCTATGGCCAAGTGATTGTTGGGATGTTTGACTCTCCGCTGAAAAAAGCGCAAAAGAAAATTGATTTGTTCAATGACTTAGAAGGCGATATCAAAAGCGCCATTTCTAATAGCGAAAACCGCACTAAAGATACGGTGCAATACAACACACCTAGCATCGCGGGTTTGGTCGCTACGGTTGCCCATATCGCTTCTGAAGATGAAACTGTTAACGATGGTACATCTAGCTCGTTAACTTATAACCGCGATGCGATTTACGCGGCTGTGGCTTATGACACCGATGTCGAAAAAGATGGTATTGACGTAACACGTATCGTTGCACAATATTCTATTGCCGGTGTAACACTGGGTGGCCTTTGGGAAACTGAAGCCGAAAATGGCGACAATAAAGATGGCTGGGTGTATTCTGCGGCTTATGATATAACCGCTTCTATTCGCCTAAAAGCGCAATACGGTGAATCAGATATTGTTAAAGACAATGCCGAAACTTACAGTTTGGGGGCTGACTATAAAGTAGGTAAAGGCGCTAAGCTGTATGCATTTTTAACAGATGAAGAATTTGGCGACGACAGCAGTAAAGAATACTACGGTGTAGGTTTAGAATATAAGTTCTAAGCTGCCTTAATCTGGTTTTATTTATTTTAAAAGGGCCTTCTCATTATATTGGAAGGCTTTTTTATTTTTTATTTTTTGAACGTTTTATTTTTTTCTCTTTATTATCTTTTTGACGAATTCTTTCATTAGGAATAACAAAGCTAAAACAACTGCCTTCACCAAGCGTGGACATTATATTTAATTGCGCATCGTGATGCCCTAACGCATGGCGTACTATCGCCAACCCCAAACCCGAACCACCCACGGTGGATTCTCTAGATTCATCTACCCGATAAAAACGTTCGGTTAAACGCTCAAGGTGGTGCTCTGCAATACCATCACCCATATCTGTAATCGCAATTTCTAATCCTAAAGCGCTGCGCTTAGCGCTGACTAAAACGCTGGCTGGCTGGCCTTCTTTGTGACCATACTTAATAGCATTAGTAATTAAGTTGGTCATAACTGATGCAAATTCGTCTTTAAAACCATATATTTCTATATCTGAAACTGGGTTTTCCAGCTCACTCGAATGACAAAAATCACAGTCAATGGTAGCTGCTGGCAATGCTTCTCCGTTTGCCGACAACGGTGTGTAGGTTTTTAATTGATCAATACTGGCAATACAAAAAGGCTTAAAAGCAAACCATTCGTTGCCAATACCGGAGTTGTTACTCTCTAACTTAGATAAGTGTAATAAATCGTTCACCAAATGACTCATACGCTCTGCCTGCCCTGTCATTTGATGTATTGCTCTGGCTACGGCAGTGTTTAATTCTGTGTCTTCGAGCATTTCTAAGTAACCACTGATTACCGTCAATGGCGTTCGCAGCTCGTGAGATACGTCGGCAATAAAATTTTGTCGCATGGTCTCTACTCGTTGGCGTTCGGTAATATCACGAACAATAATTACTTTTTGGTCTAGGCCAAATTTCATCACCTGAACCTGCACCATTAGATTGGGTCGGTAAGGACTCTCGAGTTCTATTGGTTCACGATACTTAGCTTTGTTGAAATATTTAACAAAAAGAGGGGCGCGCAAGAGGTTAGTAATGTGCTGCCCTTTATCACTGTCTGCTTTCAAGCCCAGTAAGTGACAGGCGGCGCGATTGAAGTTGCTGATATGACCACTTTGATCAATAAATAGTACGCCATCTTGTAATGACTCAACACCTTCGGCAATGCGTTTTAATTGCTTTTTTTGGCGCTTAACCTTTTTGCTCAAGCGGCGTTCTCGACGAATAATAGCGTCTACACTATGGCCTATTAAACCACTATCTTGAGGGGCTCTAGCTTGTTGTTGACTCCATCGAAACAGTCCATATAAACGATGCAACATGACACCATGAGAAATAATGACACCGGCTAATACTCCCCAAAAAAGCTGATCAAACGAGAGGCCTACCAACCCAGCTAAAGCAACAATGACAAAAGTTGATAAGATATCGAGCTGCCAGGCTTTTTTTTGCAGTTTATGCTCATTATTTTGTTCGCTTTCTTTGGCTACTTCAGTATTCACAACTAATGGCTCCTCGCGTCAATCGAAAAACGATAACCAGCCCCTCGCACTGTTTGAATTAGCGCATCATGATTGTGTAAGGATATGCTCTTACGCAGCCTTCGTATGTGAACATCAACGGTTCTGTCTTCAACATAAACATTATTACCCCAAACTCGATCAAGTAACTGCTCACGAGAATAGACACGATCGGGGTGCAGCATAAAAAATTCTAACAAACGAAATTCTAAAGGGCCTAGATTAATATTTTCGCTAGCAATGCTGACTTTTTTGGCAGCGCGGTCTAATATCAACTCTCCTGCGGCTAATCCATTACCTTCAAGATCGGTTGGCCCTCGACGCAAAACAGCTTTTATTCGAGCCAATAACTCTCGTGGTGAGAAAGGCTTAACGACGTAATCATCTACCCCAGCATCAAAGCCTTTGAGTTTGTCGTTTTCTTCTGATTTTGCGGTCAATAAAATGATGGGGATTTCTGCAGTGTGCGGCTCGCGCTTTAACCGTTGCGCTAACTCTAGCCCTGTCATCATGGGCATCATCCAGTCGGCTAATATTAAATCTGGTGGACTATCGATAACCATCTGCAAAGCGAGCTGGCCGTTAGCAGCTCGCTTTACCTGATAACCATTCATTTCTAGGCTGGTGACAATCATTTCTGCGATGGCTTGTTCATCTTCCACTACGAGTATATTGGCCATGGCCGTGAAGACTCCCTAAAATCAAAGTTCCCATATATTAACGCAAGCAGGCTAATAAACCCTCTTCTAATTTACCTTTATTAAGAGCTTGGTTGTGAATAATTTCTAAGCGACTTTGATTTAAAGATCGAGTTACCATTTCACTAAATACCTGATCACGTAGATTCATTACCCGTGTACCTTGATCCGTAATCAGCAAACCTTTAACCCGTTCTACATTGAGTAGCATAAGCCATTCACTTAACAACCCATGATCAAAGACTTGATCCTCTGCAAATAACCAACCCACGGAGTAGTAACCCATACCTTGATTTTCAAAGCTTTCAAAGGCTTGGCCGGCAGTTAGCGAAACAGGCTGCAAAGTTTGTTGGTAACCTGCTGTGCTATTGTGAGAATGCTGTTCTTGTTTACCTTGGCGACTTGTATCACTGCTGAGATGCAGCCACGATAAATCAATATTACCTTGTTCAACCCAACCTAATGCCGATTTAGCCGGTAACATGGCCTGTGCATACTGCTCAAATACTTGTTTATCACCTGCATCACACACATCGGTTTTATTCGCCACCAGCACATCAGCCAAGAAACATTGATCATTAAAAGTTTCATGTTGCTGATAACGGGGATTTTTTAGTTGCCGTGGATCAAGTAAACAAATCGATGCTTTTAACTCGCAATGCGCCGCATACTCTTTCGATAATAAACTGCGAATTAAGTTTTTAGGGTGCCCCAATCCAGTTGGCTCTATCAAAATTCGATCAAATTGTTGCTGTGCAATTAATTGCGACAAAGCGTCTTGAAACGGTATACCAGAAACGCAACATAAACAGCCACCAGGTACTTCGCTGATTGTCATGCCAGTTTGCTCAGCGAGAATGGCACCGTCTATACCCACTTCACCAAACTCATTAACCAGTACCGCCCATTTTTCTGCGGCTGGCTTCTTTTTTAAAATATTTAAAATCGCTGTTGTTTTACCAACACCTAAAAAGCCCATAATGATATTAATGGCTATTTTCTGTTTCATTGGTTTCTTCTTAAATAGCAGTGGGTTATTGCCCACTGCATAGAGTTACGTTTATTAAAAATTTGTACGACCTATAACTTTCGCAAAATAACCAAAGGCGCTTGTTTAATAACCGGTGTTAAATTACGCACAGCCAACGATGCAATAACCACAGCAGCTGCTGCCGGTAACCAAAACCAATAGGACAAATGCCAAGGGTATGGAATGTCGAATAAGCGCTGATACAGCAACCAGCAAATAATTTCAGCACCTGCTGTGGCTATAATGCCAGCTAAAGCACCGATAATTATAAACTCAAACCACTGCATATTGCGTAATTGCTGGCGCTTAGCCCCTAACGTTCTCAATACCGCACCTTGCTGTAAGCGCTCAGCTAAACTTGAACGCAAGGCAGCTAACAACACTAAGAACCCAGCAATTAATACCAAAATTAATAGGTATTCAATGGCTAAGGTCACTTGTGCCAATATTGCTTGCACTTGGATAATAACTTGGCTGACATCCAATAAGGTGATGCCCGGATATTGTCGTATGATGTCGGTTAATTCGCTGTTTAATGTAGCTGGTACATAAAAGCTGGTGAGATAATTAAGAGGTAACAACTCGACAACGTCTGGAGAAAACAGCACATAAAAATTAGGTTTCATGCTGCCCCAATCAACCTTGCGAATGCTTGATACGGTAACCGTTAAAGATTCACCAGCAACATCAAATTGCAGTTGATCGCCCAACTCTAATTGCAAGCGCTTGGCTAAGCCATCTGCAAGAGATACCGATAGTTTCTCACTACCGTTAAACCATTCTCCTGCCAATAGAGTATTACCCTCTGGTAATTCTAAGCCGCCGCTTAACACTAAATCTCGCTGAACAGCTGGGTCTTTAGCATATACAGGGTCATCTTTTACAACCACACTGTTAATGGTGGTGAGACGTCCTGGCACCATAGGGTAAGCCGTAGATATGGTAAATCCTGCTGCGGTTAAATCTTTTTGATATTGTTCTACTTCATAGCTTTGAATGTTCATAGCAAAAAAGTTCGCGCTATCTGCGGGTAAACTTTTTTGCCAATCTTGCAATAAATCATTTCTGACAATAGCAATAATCAACATCACCATCATGGTTAAACCAAATGCCAAAATTTGGATTGACGTACGATAGCGGTCACGGTTAATTTGCATCCAGGCAAAGCGCATACTGAGGGTCATTTTTGCCATTGGCATTATTTGGTTGAGCAAATATAAGATAACCTGCAAGACAAATAACAGCAGCAGCAAAATAACAAAACCCGCAAGGATAACAATAACTGTCATGATGAGGTTGTTGCTAAACCAATAACTCAGCAGCACCATCATCAACAACCCTAACCCATAAATCGCCCAGCTATTCCAAGACATGGGTTCCAGCTCACGACGGAGCACGCGTAAAGGGGATACTCTGCCTAGTTGCAGTAGTGGCGGTAAGGCAAAACCAAGTAATGTCACCGGTGCCGTTAGACTGGCAATTAACCATGCGGATAAGTCTGCCGAGGGCAATGTTTGACTGAACGTTGCCGCTAAAATTCCCGACAATAATTGTTGACCAAAATACCCTAACATCAGCCCTAATGCTGTGGCGATTAAGGCTAAATACACCAGCTGAAACAAATACAAACCGGTCACATAAGCACGAC
Organism: uncultured Thalassolituus sp.; assembly: GCA_913061435.1. GTDB lineage: Bacteria > Pseudomonadota > Gammaproteobacteria > Pseudomonadales > Oceanobacteraceae > Oleispira. Next base: position 19,664 of record CAJXUK010000039.1, read on the forward strand.
TCGCTCCTAAAGTTCGCAACAAGGCACTGCTATCAAAATGTTGACGCGCATAATCTTGTGCTGCCATGGCAATGGCGATACCGGCTAAAATAATCGCTAACATAGCCGCTAATGATAAATAGCTACGTGCTTTTTTAAGCGAGTTTGCTAAGGCTTGATTGTTATCGGTAAGTGACTCGAATTTTTGATGACTTAATAAACTGGGTTGCAACTGTTGCTGCAACTGCTGCAGTGCCGATGACTCACCCGCCATTAACATGCGCCAACTGACTCGGCTTCCGGGCTGTACTAATTTGGCAGACGCAACGTCATCTAAATGCATCATCAAACGCGGTGACAAGCTGTAAAAATTTCCACCACGATCGGGTTCATGGGTAATAATCGCACTGACTTTTAAATTGATTGCACCAACTTCTAATACATCACCGACTTGGGCATTTAATAAGGCTAATAAACGCGCTTCTAACCAAACCTCACCTTGCTTTGGGCTGCTGCTAATATCGCCCAATCGTGTTGTCGTGGTTAACGCACCTTTAAGTGGATAGGCATCATCGACTGCTTTAACAGCAGCCAGCGCCATTTCTTGATTAAATAACACCACACTAGGAAACTCTAACGTGGTGGCAGTATTAAGACCCAGTGCCTGAGCCTGCTGATACCAAGACTCGGAAACCGCTTCTCGTGATTTAAGACGCATATCAGCGCCTAGCAGCTCGGTGCTTTTATTTAACATGGCGCTATCGAGCCGTTGGCTAAACACGCTAATAATGGTCGCAGAAGTTACGGCTAATATTAATGCCAGTAAAATCACAGTCATTTTGCCTGCTCTAATCTCTGCCAACAGTAGGCGTAAACTCAGCAAAGACAGTCGCCCTTGACTAGACATACTCATGGATTAGCTCCTTGGGCTGAAGCGTTTGCTTGGGCCAATAGACTGTCAGCAATGATTTTACCGTCATCGATATGAATAGTGCGCTGACAACGCTGAGCCAAGTGCTCATCGTGAGTCACCAACACCAAACTGGTATTATTTTGCTGATTAAGCTCAAACAGTAAATCAATGATGTATTTACCCGTATTGCGATCTAAATTCCCAGTAGGTTCGTCAGCAAATAATACTTTCGGCTGACAGGCAAAGGCACGAGCAATCGCCACTCGCTGCTGTTCGCCACCAGACAGCTGAGTCGGAGAATGGGTTAAACGATGACCTAAGCCTACCTTGTTAAGCCACTCGGTCGCCAATATACGACATTGTTTTAAAGAGTGCTGGCCACTCATCTCTAATGGCAAGCTAACATTTTCAACAGCGGTTAAGGCTGGCAATAATTGAAAGTTCTGAAACACAAAGCCAACACCGTCTGCGCGCACAGCCGCACGTTCATCTTCATCCAGTGTATGCATCGGTTTGCCGTTGAGCCATACTTCACCCTTTGATGCTTGGTCTAACCCAGCCATAATACCCAACAGGGTCGATTTGCCACTGCCAGAAGCCCCAACAATGGCTACGCTTTCTCCTAGCTTGATATGCAGGTCTAAGCCCTGCAGAATGGTGTGTTCTTCTTCGCCTGTTGTTGCATTTTTTACCCGTTTCGTAACTTGTTTTAAATCCAGTAAAGGAGCCTGCTGTTTATGTTCAACCTGATTACTCATATACCGCGCCACCCTATTCATATCATGGTTTTAATTGTGATTTGTTTATTAATTAGCATGAGCTTACCTCATGCTATGGCAAGGGAGAATAGCCAATCTTTGCAACAAACAATCCTAATCATGGGAGACAGCATCAGTGCCAGCTATGGCATAAAGCAAGAGCAAGGTTGGGTACATTTATTAACCACTCGCTTAGACTCATTAAACACATCTTATAAAGTGATTAATGCCAGCATAAGTGGCGAAACATCACGTGGCGGTGCCAACCGGATCGGTAAATTATTAGCACAACACTCCCCTGATACCGTGATTATTGAATTAGGTGGTAACGATGGTTTAAGAGGCAGTCCAATTCGAGTGATCACTAAAAACCTTGAAGATATGATCATCCAAAGCAAGCAATTTGGCGCTAATGTGCTACTTTTAGGTATGAGAATCCCCCCTAATTATGGTGAGACTTACAGCAATTTATTTACTAAGCAATATCAAGACCTAGCAATAAAGCATGAGTTATCACTGGTACCTTTTTTACTCGAAGGTATTGCGGCTCAGCCAGGTATGATGCAAGCTGATGGCATACACCCAACAGCTCAAGCTCAACCAATTATGATGGAACATGTTTGGCGGTTGTTACAGTCGGCTAGCCTTATCAATGATTGAAAGAGATGAAAGCTGTGACATTGATTAAAAATCTTCAACTTACCATGACTAAACACCCGATAAAAAGTGCTTTGTATTTATCATGGGTTTTGTTTGGCTTGATTTTTATCTCCTATGCAACCAGTGCTTGGTTTAGCACAACCAAATCTTTTTTTACTCAATTAGAGACAATAAATCACCTAGTTAGTAAAAACACACAACAACAAGCGAAAGCTCTGTTTTACCAAATTGATTCTTTAGAAAAAAGTTTATTAGATGCGCAAGCTCAACAGCTTAGTATTGAGGCATTTTTTGACAATCAACAAAATGACAGTTTTGATCACAGCTTTTTACTTGCGGCGGATAACACCTTGTTATTTTCTTCATTCAAACAAAGTGATATCGGCATTTCAAATAATCAATTAAATTTAAATCTAGCTAACATCGCTTTTTCTGAAAGTTTGCATACAAAGCTTAACATTAATAATACTCCTGCTTTTTTACCTACTTTTAGTTTAAGCAATGCTCATACCAGCCAATACATACCTATATGTCGCAGTACTGCTTTTTCTGGTGCCAGTTTGCTGTGTATTGCTATGTCGATCACTAACCAACAACTCAATTGGAACTCAATCAGTAATCTTCACGATACCGCCATACGCGTTATAAACAATAACAACCAACTTTTGTTTGCTAATCCACTGCCCATGCATAAGCGCCAGTTATTAGGCCGCCCAATTCCCGTAAAAGTCGTTGGCAGAAGTTTTGATTTAAATGCATTAATAACCACAGGAAAGGCTCGCTTTTATAATCACACGGGCCTTGATGATGTCTATCGCCTTGGCACTGTTTTTTACCTCAAAAACTTGGAGCTATTTGTAGCCATCTCTGTGCCGATGACTCAAGCTATTGTCGCTTGGTTAAAGCTCATTATTGGCCCGAGCATTATGTTTTTAGCTTTTTTGATTGCCACATTAAGCGGTTTTCGTATTGCTAATATACGTTTTAATAAAGCTGAAGCCAGTCATCGTATTACAGAAAATACATTACTCGAACAAGAACAAACACTAAAACTATTGGTATCGAACATACCTGGTATCGTCTATCGCATTCGCATACCTGATTATCAAGTGCTCTTTATTACCGACGGCTGCCAAGCATTGTTAGGTCACCCAGCTCACAGTTATTTGTCTGGGGATAAAAACCCGTTTGATGATATTCACGAAGATGATCAAGATATCTTGATTAAGCATGCCGATAGTATTAACAATAGCAAAAAACAATACGAGAATATATTTCGCATTATTGCTCGCAATAGTGAACTTAAATGGATTATGGACCGTGGTAGAGCTATCCATGCCACTCCTCAAGAAGCTAGTAATGCGGCCACAAAAAAAGATATTTACCTAGAAGGTATCTTACTCGACATTACTGACCATATGCTGTCACGCCAACAAGTAGAGTACCTAGCCACTCGCGATCCTCTGACCGAACTGGCCAATCGTTATTCTTTTAATGATGAGTTAATTCACCGTATTAACCAATTTCAAGAACAACAAATTGCCCTGTTATTTATTGATCTCGACCGCTTTAAAACCATTAATGATTCCCTTGGCCATCAAGTGGGAGATGGCCTATTAAAATCAGTGGCAAAACGCTTGCAAGAATGTATTACGGACAATGACTTATTAGCGCGACTAAGCGGTGATGAATTTATAGTAATGATGGTCAACCCAAGCAGTACCGAAGACATAAAACAACTTGCCGAATCTATTATTAAAAGTATTGGCCAAACTTTTGCCATTGATTATTACAAGCTGAACACTTCTTGCAGTATTGGTATCAGTGTTTACCCTCAAGATTCTGTTGAATCCCATACGTTAATGCGTAATGCAGATACTGCCATGTTTAGTGCTAAAGCGACTGGTGGTAGTGGCTATCAATTTTTTACCGAAGAAATGAATCGACGGGTTAATAATCGCCTAACCATAGAAACAGAGCTTCGCCGCGCTATTAAAGAAAATGAATTTGTAGTGCATTATCAGCCACAAGTTAATGCTGACACTGGCGCACTCGAAGGTGCTGAAGCGCTAGTTAGATGGATTCATCCAACCGCTGGGCTGGTATCGCCGATTGAGTTTATTCCGGTTGCTGAAGAAACAGGTTTAATTAAAGATATAGGGGATTGGGTTCTAGAAGAATCTTGTCGAACCTTTAAGCAGTGGAACGCCGAAGCAGATTTAAACTTGTCGGTTGCTGTTAATGTTTCTGTGCGCCAAATAGATGATTCATTTACCAGCAAAGTAGCCAGTATCTTAGAAAAAACGGGCATAACTGCAGACAAGCTTGAACTTGAAATTACTGAAAGCCTTTTAATGGATAATGTAGAAGATAATATCCGCATTTTAGAAAGTATAAATCAGCTGGGTGTGCGCTTTGCTATGGATGATTTTGGCACGGGCTATTCTTCTTTAAGCTATTTACGTCAATTTCCTATTAGTAAACTAAAAGTCGACCGTTCATTTGTGAATGATATTACCGATGATCCAGATGATGAAGCAATTATTCGAGCGATTATTGCAATGGGGCAAACCCTTAAGCTAAAAATCATCGCCGAAGGTGTAGAGAATCACCAGCAGTTAATGTTATTGCAAGCCATGGGCTGCAACAGCTATCAAGGTTATTTTTTCAGCAAACCATTAACCACTGACGAGTTTTACAATAAGTATATTAAGCCCTCTTCAATGCAATTGAAAGAAAGAGGCTTAGACTAGCATTTAAGGGTTTTCTGCTTGCAGCAACTGTACAGCAGCGGGTAGACGTAATTTTTCACGCTCACCAAAATGCTGTGCTTGGTAGTCCTGAATCAGTTGTTGTTTATATTCAACAGAGACTCCTTCCATTGACTCAACTTCGTTGATATGAGCGCTATAATTCATTACCCGTGAACGCCAATTTTCGTGTTGTTGGTCTACAGTTTCTAAACGTTCAACAGCCTCTGGGCTCACAGTTTCTGAACGTAATTGGGCAATTTCATCCGCTCTGCCCTCTTTAATAAGCTGCTGTTCTTTTAGCATTAAGTCTTTTGATAACGCGATTTGTTTTTTAAATTGTATTAATTCTGCTGGCAACTCTTGCTCTAATTGCTGGGTTTGCTGCGCTTTTTCGTCGGCACTTAATTCAGATGTATGAATCGCTAATTTTTGGTAAGCAAAGTCATCTACGATTTCATCTAATTGAAAAAATTCTTGCACTGTGTCATCGTCCAGCCATTCTCTTCGTAAGCGCTTTTGCCAATCCAAACGTTCTCCAACCTGCTCCATCGATGTCACCTCTGTCATCGATAGCGCCTCTCTTTGATCATACTCTGCTAAGGCAGTTTTATAACCGATATAGTTTTCAAGTAACGCCAATGCTTGTTCTTTCCCTGGTGATTCCAACAAAGAAATTTCTTGCTGCATAACCGCAATGATTTGCTCAAGGCTAAGCTCGCCAGTTGCTGACAAATAAAAATCAATCCAATGCCTTAAATCTCGATTTACAATTAAGTTACCGTCTGCATCTTGTAACAACTGACCATCTACACTAGCAAAACGAAAAGTCCTTAACTGCATAATATCGGCACTGGTTAACTGCTTTGAAGTATCAATTGATTGCAAACCATTATTTTTTGCAGTTTCTGAAATACCTTCAAGTTGATCTAAGGGTTGGCTAGCATAGTCACTATTTATATCAGAATCGGAATAAACGGTTATATCATCAAATTCGTTTACATACTGATAGGTAAAATAGATTGCAAGAGGAAAACCAATTAACAATAAGATAACAATCAAATTTTTATTCATAATATGTTTATTCAACCAACAATGTATTTGCCAAAAATTTAGCTCAAAAACAAAAAAAAGCCCAGAGATTTAGAATCAACAGTTTTGTTAAATTCATCAATCCTTGGGCTTTTCAAACTTCTTTCATATCTTTTTACAAATATTTGTAACAAGTACTATGAAAGACTTTTTATAAACCTGCTTTCTTCAAACGGTTAGCATGGCTTCTGAAAACTGTTAGTGGATCTGTTGACCAGATGTCGTGCAAACCCAATAGCATGTTTACTTCATCCAAATGGTTCATTCTGAAATCATCACGAATAACCATACCTAAGCGGCTGCTACAAGCGGATACTAAGCCGTCGTTAGCTACACCACGTGGGAAGAAAAATTGAGCAACGTTAGTGATGATATCCAATGGATCGAATATGTTAGTACCTGGCTTAGTACCACTCCAAGAATAATAACGAATACCGTTAGCAACATAATCACCTTCTCCACAAGCGGAAGTAGGAACACCATCAGGATGCTGAACATTAAACATTAAAGATTGCTCAGTTGTTAATGAACCTAAAGAAGCAATAATATCTTGCTCTTGGTTTGCACCAGATAAGAAATCAATAACCTTAGCTAAAGCATTACCCAAAGATGAAATTAAACCAGCAAAAACCTTAGAGTCCTCGGTGCCTTGCTGAATTTTATCAGCAACCACTGTTCCCTTGTTTACACCACCAATAGAAGTAATAGAAGCAACTAAGTCAGGGCGTACAGAAGCAACATAACGAATTGTTGGGCTGCCATGGCTGTGACCAATTAAGTTAGCTTTACTTGCACCAGTAATCGCAAGAATGCGTTCAATTTGTGGGATTAACTGTTCGCCACGAATTTCTACTGAGTTGGAATTTGAAACTGTTGTTAAGTATACAGAAGCGCCATCTTTAGCTAATTCTTCTGGAACTTTATGCCAGTAATCAATGCCCACAAGACTATCAAAGCCATAAAGGCCGTGAGTTAAAATAATGGGATATTTGGTTTGTGTGTAGGTCGAAGGTTTGCTCCACCACCAAGCTTGGCTTGAGTAAGAGAAAAACATTA
>CAJXUK010000040.1 GCA_913061435.1 uncultured Thalassolituus sp.
ACGAGATACAGGATATCGAAACGGTGTACATAAAACTAAGACTAACTTTCAGACGACCTTATTTTAGGCCGATCTAATAAATTGTCAACAGTATTTAAAGCAAATCCAACAGTTATTCTTTAGCTTAACCCCCATAAACGCGGCTTATCCGCACAAATACGTACCGGTACCGACAGCGATGAGCTCATCCTTCTCGTTTCTTAACTCCATGCGCGTAACAGCAACCTTGTTCCCAATACGTAATAAAGTTGAACCGATGGTAAATTCTTTGCCCTTACCCGGCTGTAAAAAATCCACTCGCATATCAATTGTGCCCAGTTTAGCTAACGTTTTCGGGCGCTCTTCTTTTGGCACTTTATGTTCTTTCAAACGTTGCCAAGCAGCCACCATCGCCATTGCACCGCCAGTTACATCCAGTGCTGTTGAAATAGCGCCACCATGCAAAATACCTTGCAAGAAATTACCGATCAAGTCGTCTCTCATGTTCATTTTAAATTCACAATAATCAGCACTGAGTTTGGTAGGCCTTAAACCCAGTAACTTATTAAAAGGAATTTGCTCTAAGAAATTGATCGCAATATTGTACTCGCTACGGTTAAAACCTTCGGTTTCAACGGCTTTCTTATCTGACTCAGCGTTTTTTTCTGTCGATGCTATTTTTGTACTCACATGTATTTCCTGGGGTAGCACTAGACCCACTGGCCTAGTTAATATCCGTATTGCTGGCTGTATTATTGTTAATTATTTAAGCCAGCAACAGAAAAGCAGCATTTAGCGCTGCTTACGATTATACCACTCTACCATGGCAAGCAACTTCTCAGATACTTGCTTACGCTTCCATTGGCCGGCAACAAACTTATTGGCTTCCATATAAGTTGGGTAGGCATGAATAGTACCTAAAACCTTGTTTAGACCCAAACCGTGTTTCATGCCAACCACAAAAGTGGCAATCATATCATCGGCTCTACTACCCACAATGGTCGCCCCTAAAATGGTATCTTTACCAGGAACCGTTAGCACTCGCACAAAACCTGCAGCGGCATCATCAACAATAGCCCGATCAAGATCATTTAGCTCGTACTGAGTGCTTTCATAAGCAATACCCTGCTCTTTGGCTTCTGTTTCACTCAAACCAACACGGGCAACTTCCGGGCTGGTAAACGTTGCCCAAGGAATGACTCGGTAATCTGCCTTAAAGCGTTTAAACCGACCAAACAAGCTGTTAACGGCAGCAAACCAAGCCTCGTGGGCAGATACATGAGTAAACTGATAACCCCCAATAATATCACCACAGGCATAAATCGTTGGGCACTCGGTTTGTAGGAATTCGTCTACTGCTAAAAAACCATTGTCATTAGCGGCTAGCCCTACATTTTCCAGCCCGAGGTTGTGCGTGTTACCCACGCGGCCAATGGCCAATAACAACGCATCAAACTCAATCTTATCGCCATTATCCAGTATGGCTACACTATGATCATCAAAAGCTTGGAGCTGTTTAATGAAGCGCCCTGGAACATGGTTAACCCCTTCGGCAATCATAGCTTCTGCCACCAGCGTCGATACGTCCTGATCTTCACGCGGCATTAAGAACTCCCCTTGATCAACCAAGCTTACCCCAGAACCTAAGCGCGCAAATGCCTGCCCTAATTCGCAACCGATCGGACCAGCCCCCAATACAAGCAGGCGTTTTGGCAGCTCATCAATTTGCCACAAGGTATCAGAGGTGTAGTGAGTGACCTGATCTAAACCCGCAATATTAGGAATGCGCGGACGCCCCCCTGTCGCAATAATAATGTTGGCAGCACTGCGAACTTCTACTCGGCCATCCGCGTGCGCTATTTCAACCTCCCAAGGGGAAATAATTTTGGCTTGCCCTGTAGCGCAAGCAACACCCATACCTTCGTAACGTTCAACAGAATCGTGGGGCTCGATGGCTTTAATTGAGTTGTGTACGTGATTCATTACTTGCTTAAAATCAACGTTAGCAGGCTCTCCTGTCAGCAAACCTTGCTGATGACTTTGTTTGTTTTCGTGAGCAATTTTGGCAGCATGAATAATCGCTTTACTGGGCACACAACCGGTATTTAAACAATCACCTCCCATTTTATGCTGTTCCACCAAGGTGACTTTGGCCTTTACTGCAGAGCCAATAATCGAACTTACTAAGCCAGCAGCACCACCACCAATGACAATTAAGTTATCGTCAAACTGCTTGGGCTTACTGCAGCCATTGCTGCGTTTTAATAATGCTCTTTTAGCCTGCACCTTAGTCATCACCGCGCGTGCGATCCATGGGAAAATTGCTAATAAAACCAGTGCGCCCAGCAACCCTGGTGTCATTACCCCAGCCAGCGAAAAGCCTTCGCCACTCATAATTACTTGCCCAAGCTCGGCACCTGCATTCACATACACCGCAGTACCGGCAAGCATGCCTAATTGACTCACCCAATAAAAACGCCATGGGGAAATAGGCATTAAACCCATTAATAAATTAATCGCAAAAAAAGGCACTACAGGAATTAAGCGCAAGGTAAACAGATAAAAGGGGCCATCTTTTTCGACGCCGGCATTAATGGTTTTTAGATGGTTGGCAAACTTGCTTTGCACCCAATCTTTCAACAGCAAACGCGACATAATGAACGCCAGCGTTGCCCCGATTGAACTGGCAAATGATACGATCAACAAGCCCTTACTTAACCCAAAAACCGCTCCAGCAATCAGTGTCATTAATGCAGCACCTGGAATTGAAAGCGCGGTCACTAAAATATAAATAACAAAAAATAAACCGGCTGTTTGCAGCGGGTGATTTTGATAAAGCGCCTGATAAGTTTCGGGTTGTAACCACTGGTCACCTAAAACATAGAAGCCCAACACCAAGCCAATAATTAAGCCCAGCAGTAACAGTTTTTTCATCTTCCTTCCTTTAATATTAGTTATTGTGAGGTCTCTGCCCCATACCACTGAACCGACAAAGAAATACATTAGTCATAAGAATACGCCGTCGGTTCCTTTTTGGTTTAAATCCAGCTTATATCCATGAAAATCGGTAAAATCTGTCATAAATCAGCGATTTGCTGCGCTGACTCAGCTAGAATAGCGATCATCTTAAACATATTAATTTTTATCATTTTCGGCTGATGAATATTCAATTAGCCGTTTGGAGAATACCCGTGGCTTTTAATGATGCACAGCGCTTTTATCCAGAAACTCGTCTTCGCCGTAATCGTAAAGACGATTTTTCCCGTCGTTTAATGCGTGAAACAACTTTGAGCACCGACGATTTAATTTACCCAATGTTTGTTTTAGAAGGCAAAGGCGAGCGTGAAGCCATTCCTTCTATGCCGGGTATTGAACGCTTATCCATCGATTTGTTAGTAGAAGAATGCAAGCACTTAATGAAGTTAGGCATTCCAGCCGTAGCTATTTTTCCTGTTACCCCGGCCAGCGCGAAATCTGAATTTGCAGAAGAAGCTTTTAATGCCGATGGTTTAGCCCAGCGCGCCGTTAAAGCCATTAAGGATGCTTGCCCATTACTGGGTGTTATTACCGACGTTGCCCTCGATCCTTTTACTATCCACGGTCAAGATGGCATTTTGGATGCAAGCGGCTACGTATTAAACGATCGCACCGTTGATACTTTAGTACGCCAAGCATTATCTCATGCACAAGCCGGTGCAGATGTGGTGGCCCCCAGCGACATGATGGATGGCCGCATTGGTGAAATTCGCGGCATTTTAGAAAACGAAGGTCACGTTAATACCCGTATTTTGGCGTATTCTGCAAAATACGCCTCAGCTTACTATGGCCCATTCCGTGATGCGGTGGGTTCTGCGGGTAATCTTGGTAAAGCCGATAAGAAAAATTACCAAATGGACCCAGCCAATAGTGACGAAGCCTTGCACGAAGTCGCCATGGATTTAGCCGAAGGTGCTGACATGGTCATGATCAAACCTGGCATGCCTTACCTAGACATTGTCCGCCGCATAAAACAAGAATTTGGCGTACCAACGTTTGTCTATCAAGTAAGTGGCGAATACGCGATGCACAAAGCCGCCGCGCAAAATGGCTGGCTAGATGATATTGCGGTCATGCACGAATCATTAACCTGTATTAAACGTGCAGGCGCTAATGCGATTTTAACTTACTACGCAAAGCAATTTGCTGAAGAGCTAAATAGGTAGCTTTAACGAATCGCCTATTGAAAAATATAGCACGCACTGCATTGCCACGAACAACGACTTTTATTGTCGAATATTCCATTATCAGGTTTTTTATTGGTAGATTCTTAATACAGCGACAACTAAATAATAAAGAAATACATAAAAAGGAAGAATAATGTCAGCGACTGACGAAACAGTGATTGATCTACACAATCCGGAATATTACATCAACCGAGAGTTGAGCCATCTTCAGTTTAACATTCGTGTTTTAGAGCAAGCATTGGATGAAACCCATCCGCTGCTTGAGCGTTTATTCTTCCTTTGTATTTTCAGCAGTAACCTTGATGAGTTTTTTGAAGTGCGAGTAGCGGGCTTAAAACAGCAACTTGCCTTTGGTCGTGAAACTGCCGGTGCCGACGGCTTGCACGCTGGGCAAGTATTACGACAAATCAATGAAATATGCACTCACACCCTAGAGCGCCAATACGATATTTTAAACGACGTGATGTTTCCTGCCCTCGCCAAAGAAAACATTCGCTTTTTACGTCGTGCTGCTTGGACCGAAGAACAGCAAGCATGGGTTAAATCGTACTTTGAAGACAACGTTTTACCGATTTGCAGCCCAATTGGGCTTGATCCATCACACCCATTTCCGCGCCTGGTAAATAAAAGCCTTAACTTCATCGTGAGCATGGAAGGTAAAGACGCCTTTGGCCGTGAAACGGGGCTGGCCTTAATTCCTGCACCGCGCACGTTGCCGCGCATCATTCGCTTACCCGATGAACTGTGTGAAGACGGGGATAACTTTGTATTTTTATCGTCCATTATTCACCACTTTGCTGATGAATTATTCCCTGGCATGACAATCAAAGGTTGCTATCAATTTCGCGTTACCCGTAACGCCGACTTAGAGATCGATCACGACGACACCGTTGATTTGGCAAGCGCCTTAGAAGACGAGTTGCATTCGCGTAATTTTGGCGAAGAAATGCGTTTAGAAGTAGCCGATAACTGCCCCACCGAGCTGGTTGAGTTTTTGTTAAAGAAATTCGATTTAAAAGAAAGCGATCTGTATCAAGTGAACGGGCCTGTGAACCTTGGCCGTATGATGGAAGTCATCTCGCAAATCAAACGCCCCGATTTACGCTATCCGCCTTTTACCCCAGGATTGCCCAAACATTTAAGCTTTAAAAAGAGTATTTTTGAAGCCATTCGTGAAAAAGACACCCTATTGATGCACCCGTTTGAGTCATTCACGCCGGTGGTGGATATGTTGCGGGAAGCAGCAAAAGACCCCACCGTTTTGGCGATCAAACAAACTCTATATCGCACCGGTGCTAAATCTGAAATTGTAAACGCTTTAGTAGACGCCGCTCGCCGTGGCACCGAAGTAACCGTGGTGATTGAGTTGCGTGCGCGTTTTGATGAAGAAGAAAACCTCTACCTTGCCAACCGCTTACAAGAAGCCGGTGCGGTGGTGGTGTATGGCGTAGTAGGTTACAAAACTCACGCCAAAATGATGCTTATTGTGCGCAAAGAGCACAATACTCTGCGCCGTTATGTTCACCTTGGCACCGGCAACTATCACGCAGGTAATGCTCGTGTGTATACCGATTACAGTTTTTTAACCGCCGATGATTCGATTGGCGAAGATGTGCACAAGGTATTTCAACAACTCACCGGCATGGGCAAAGCTCTGCGCATTAAAAAACTGTTTCATGCGCCGTTTACCCTGCATAAAAAACTGATTGAGCTGATCGAGCGAGAGCGTATTAACGCCGAAGAAGGCAAACCTGCTTATATTCGCGTTAAAGTGAACGGTTTAACCGAAGTAAAGGTGATACGAGCGCTGTATCGAGCATCACAATCAGGGGTACAGATCGACCTAATTGTGCGCGGTATGTGTTGCTTACGCCCCGGAATCCCAGGGGTTTCAGAAAATATTCGAGTACGCTCCATTGTTGGCCGTTTTCTGGAACATACGCGGGTTTATTCGTTCTGCAACGACGGTAAAGACGAATTTTACGCGGCCAGTGCCGATTGGATGGAGCGTAATTTGATGAACCGTGTTGAAGCCTGCTTCCCCATCGAAGGCAACAAACTACGCAACCGCATGAAAGCGGAATTTGAATGTTATTTAGCCGATAACAGCCAAGCTTGGGATTTGGACAGCGATGGTCACTACATTCAAGCGCAACCGCAAAAAAATGAAGTTACCGGAGAAACAACCGTTATTCGCGCTCAGCAAATATTATTAGAGCAATTGTCTGCGGCTAATTAGAGATAATTAAATAAACAAGTGAGCCACGGTCAATAGCCGGGCTCACTGCACAAGGCAAGCGCATTAATCTTCTGCAATAACCAGTTCAATACCACCCGCTTTAAGATAATTTGCTTCAACTTTTAAATCATCAAGCATCAGAGGGTTTTGTTTAAACCAGTCTTGAGGAAAGACCAAAGTTAACACTGACTTTTTTCCTTGATACTCAATTTCTGGTAGTTCAACCGCACCACGACTGTGATTAAGCACTGCCGCCAGTCGCAATATTACACACAAATAGCGAGCCTGTTTACGCACAACAGAGCTTAAGGTTTCTATTAAAGTATTGGGGAATTTACGACGGTGCCCGCGAATCAGCACTGCTAATAATTCTTGCCCTTGGCGAGTAAAGCCGGCCATATCACTGTGCTGAACCAGATAAGCGCCATGCTTTTGGAATTGATGATGCGTTATGCTTAAGCCAACCTCATGCAATTCTGACGCCCACAACAACCAGTTTCTAGCACTATTGGGCAGCTTCCAATCTTTTTCAACCTGATCCAATATTTTGAGTGCATGCTTCTTAACCCGCTTAGCTTGCTTCTCATTAACATGGAAGCGTTGCTGCATGGCAGTCACGGTACGTTGACGAACATCTTGATGGCCCGAATGTCCAACTAAATCCCACAAAGCTCCTTCTCTCAAAGCGCCATCGGAGTAGTGCATAACTTTAATTTTAAAAGTATCAAAAATACCTTTTAAGATCGCCACACCAGCTATAAAAACCTGCTGACGCTGGGGCTTAAAATCCGGTAAATCAATGTCACTGATTTTTTTATGCGAGGTTAGCCATTGGCAAAGTTTGCTCAACCCTTCCCGCGTAATGCCCTGCTCACTCCACCCCATACTTATTAAGGCGTGCTCTGTAGCGCGAATGGTCCCCGACGAACCAATTACTTCACTCCAACCAATATCTTTATAGGCTTTTTGTATCTCTAAAAGTTCTCGCCTTGCACGGGCAACTGCACGATGAAAATTCAGTTCGCTAATATCGCCATCCGGAAAAAACTGACGTGTATAAGACACACAACCCATAAACAGGCTTTCTAATACGTCGGCCTCAAAGCGCTCGCCAATAATAAATTCGGTACTGCCGCCACCAATATCAATCACCAAACGTTTACCACCGTCGTCGGCTTCTGTATGACTCACACCCAAATAAATCAAACGCGCTTCTTCACGCCCTGCAATGACTTCTATTTGAAACCCCAGCACTTCTTCAGCACGGCTAATAAACTCACTTCGATTACGAGCCACACGCAACGCATTAGTCGCCAGCACACTCACGGCTTCTGGCTTAAAACCACGTAAATGCTTAGCAAAACCTTGCAAACATTTTATACCCCGCTGCATGGCCTCTTCACTCAAGTAACCTTGTTCATTTAAGCCAGCACCTAACTGAACCTTTTCTCCCCTTTTTTCTAGTGTGCGCAACTCACCTTGTAGCTTTTGCGCAATAATCATATGAAAACTGTTAGATCCAAGATCAATTGCAGCGATCTGGTCTTGTCTTGACTCGAGTTCTGGCTCTACTAAATTAGACTCTTGAAGATTGATATCTGGCATAGTTGAATTCTTACCCGAAGGCCTTATATAACAATAACCTTTTTATCATACGTGATTCATCCAAGGTTGCGGAACACCTGTTTATGCTAATTAGATACTTTTTGACTTGCGTCTAGGCAATCGCTCCGTACAATGCACCACTTTATTTATAAATAACCAAATTTCGGAGATATTCCATGAGTGATAATATCCTAACCGTTTCTGACGATTCTTTTGATGCTGATGTCCTAGGCTCTGATTTACCTGTATTGGTCGATTTTTGGGCAGAATGGTGTGGTCCTTGTAAAATGATTGCACCCGTACTAGAAGAAATCGCAGACGAGTTTGTTGGCAAAATCAAAGTTGCTAAATTGAATATCGATCAAAACGAAGGCACTGCCCCTAAGTTTGGTATTCGCAGCATTCCAACACTAATGATCTTTAAAGGCGGCAATGCTGAAGCCACTAAAGTTGGCGCATTAAGCAAAGCTGAATTAGTAGCTTTCATCGAGCAAAGCATTTAAGGCCTCTTTGTTAGACCAATGCTTATTACTCTTTTAATAGGCAGAGACAAAGATAAAGCATGATTAATAATGCTTTATCTTTGTCTTTCTCTAGACAGTCTATGACAAAACGTCTATATTTAATTTGTTCAAAATTTAGTCTTAACAGACATTCCCCTGATGTATACCAAATTCTCAAGGTGTATATTTTATTCTTAAATAAGCAATAAACTTCTTATCCTATCTATGAATCTTACCGAATTAAAGCAAAAATCCGTTCCAGCATTACTGGATATCGCCAAGGAAATGGGCATTGAGCACGTTAGTCGCTCTCGTAAACAAGACATCATTTTCGCAATCTTAAAAAGACACGCCAAAAGTGGCGAAGACATCTACGGCGATGGCATTTTAGAAATATTACAAGATGGTTTTGGCTTCTTACGCAGTGCAACATCATCTTATTTAGCCGGCCCAGACGATATTTATGTTTCACCCAGTCAAATAAGACGCTTTAATTTGCGCAAGGGTGACACGGTAGCGGGTAAGATTCGCCCGCCCAAAGAAGGCGAACGTTATTTTGCCATGTTGAAGGTCAATGAGATCAACAACGACAAACCAGAAAACGTTAAGAACAAGACCCTTTTTGAAAACCTAACGCCACTGTTCCCAGATGAAGCGTTAGTATTAGAAGTCGGCAACGGCTCTGCAGATGATTTATCCTCTCGTGTTATTGATCTAATTGCTCCCATCGGTAAAGGCCAGCGCGGTCTTATTGTTGCTCCACCCAAAGCCGGTAAAACCATGTTGCTACAAAGCATGGCGCAAGCAATCTCCCGCAACAACCCAGAATGTGAATTGATCGTATTATTAATCGACGAACGCCCTGAAGAAGTAACCGAAATGACCCGCTCAGTTCGTGGCGAAGTGGTTGCCTCTACGTTTGATGAACCACCTTCACGTCACGTGCAAGTGGCCGAAATGGTTATCGAAAAAGCCAAGCGTTTAGTTGAACACAAGCGCGACGTAGTAATTCTTTTAGACTCTATTACCCGTCTAGCTCGTGCTTACAACACTGTTGTTCCTTCCTCTGGTAAGGTACTTACTGGTGGTGTTGATGCACACGCATTAGAAAAACCAAAGCGTTTCTTTGGTGCTGCTCGTAACATCGAAGAAGGTGGTTCTTTAACCATCATCGCTACAGCGCTAGTTGATACTGGCTCTAAGATGGACGAAGTGATCTACGAAGAATTTAAAGGTACGGGTAACCAAGAACTGCACCTTGATCGTAAAGTCGCTGAGAAGCGCATTTACCCAGCGATCAACGTACGTCGTTCTGGTACTCGCCGCGAAGACTTATTAATGAGTGAATCGGATCTTCAGCGTTTATGGATCTTGCGTCGTCTTCTTGCCGAAATGGAAGATGTACCAGCGATTGAGTTCTTACTAGATAAGCTGCGCCAAAGCGAAACGAATAATGAGTTCTTTGATTCTATGCGTGGCGGTAAAACGTCAAAAACTAAGAAGTAGTTGTTTTATAGCTACTCTGGCGCTTTGAACGAAAGCGCCAGACACAAAAAAGCCGCTATCATTTTTTAGGTGATAGCGGCTTTTTATTGCCTGAAACATCAGACTAAACAGTGCCAGGGTGCTGAGGCTGTCTTTAAAAGAAGTTAAGCGACTTCTGCCTCCATGGCATCACGAACTTTCTTCATTGCATTTTTTTCTAGCTGGCGAATACGCTCAGCGGATACATCGTACTCTGCAGCCAGTTCATGCAAAGTTGCTTTGTCGTCGGTCAACCAACGCTGTTGTAAAATATCACGACTACGTTCGTCTAGGTTAGCCAAAGCCAAGTGCAGACTGGTGCTAGACTGTTGTTCGTTCGCGTCGCTTTCTACAACCATAGCAGGATCAAAGCGCTTGTCTTCTAAATAATGTGCTGGAGCCTGATACGCAGTTTCGTCGTCTTCATCTGCACCGGCATCAAAAGCCGCGTCGCGTGCTTGCAAACGGCCTTCCATTTCAAATACGGTTTTTTCTTCTACGCCCAGCGCTTCGGCAATATCTTGCGCTTCAGTTTGCGACAACCAACCTAGCTTCTTTTTTGAGCTACGCAGGTTAAAGAACATTTTACGTTGCGCTTTAGTGGTCGCAACTTTCACAATGCGCCAGTTACGCAAGATGAATTCGTGCATTTCGGCTTTGATCCAGTGCACAGCAAAGGAGACCAAACGCACACCAACAGTAGGGTCAAAGCGCTTAACCGCTTTCATTAAACCTACGTTACCTTCTTGGATTAAGTCACCTTGATTCAAACCATAACCGGAGTAGCTTTTTGCGATGTGCGCAACAAAGCGTAGGTGCGACATAATTAAACGACGCGCAGCCTCTAAGTCTTCTTCATAGTGAAGGCGACCAGTTAATTCTCGCTCTTCTTCAATACTTAGCACGGGCACAGAGTTAACCCTAGCCAAGTAGGCTTCTAGGTTAGCGCCAGGGCTTAGAGCATCAATAGATTGCAAGGCAGTGTTCATCAATTCTTCCTATTCAATTAACAAAGGACACAAGGAGTGTAGCACTCGTCTTTATTGAGTGCCATGGTGCGATTAAGTTCATTTATGGAACAGTGCTTTTACTTTTCTTTGCATTAAACACATATAGGCTAACTGACAGCAATTTTGCGTCTCGGGGTTGCTTATGTCCTTTAAGGATATCTGAGGCAGGAAGCCGAAGCTAAGCCTACAGGGAAGTATTTACGGCATTCCGTAAAAGGACATAAACAATCACGATAAAAAGCAAAATTTCCCGTTTATGGCTCAATCGCCACCAAGTGCCGCTGTACTGACCACCATGAGCCGATTAAGCCCAATAACGACGCGCTCAATATTAACCAACAAGTCGGTTCAAAAGGAAGAGGCTGTAGATAAAAGTCAGCTCCGTATAATGCAGCAATGTCGGCAACTGGGCCTTGCAACAGAATCCAGCATAATCCCAGCATCAGCCAAGCCAAAATACCGCCAATCGCACCGTACCAGAAGCCTGAATATAGGAACGGTCTTCTTACATAAGCATTGGTACCACCCACCAGCTTAATCACACGGATTTCTTCTGTGCGCGCGGCAATAGCTAAGCGAATAGTATTACCTACCACCAGCACGATGGCCAAAGCTAATAAAACTCCCACCACGACCACCAAGCGCTGAGCCAAGGCCAGTAAAGCCAATAGGCGCTCAACCCAGGCCATATCCACTTGTACGCTATCGACGTGCTTAAAGGATTTGATTTGCGCGACCAGTACATTCAACTCTTCTTTATCGATGCCTAATGGCGGCTCCACCAGCAATACTGCGGGCAATGGGTTTTCATCCAAAAAGCTTAGAGCCTCTGAGATCCCCCCGTATTGAGTAAATTCTTCTAGCGCTTGCTCGGGCGAGACATACACCACTTTATTCACTTGATCGAGGCCCGCAACTTTTAAGCGTAAAGCATTGCTGTCGGTTTCGCGGGTATCTTCCGCTAAAAACACCGTCATCTGGCCAGAAGCTTCAAAGTGCCCACTGAGCTGCTGTAAGTTGTTCACTGCCATATACAGTGCGCCAGGCAGCGTGAGGGCAATGGCGATCACTAACCAGGTTAATAAACTAGAAGCTGGTGTCGATAGTAGCTTCGCTAAGGATTCCACCGCCACCATTTGATGGTTACGAAAATACGCGCTGAATTTTTCGCTACCGCTTAATTCCGCTGCCGACGCACCATGCGGATGAATAGATTTTTCAGACATAGCTAACCCCCTCAGTGGCAGTGTGCCCGGCAATCATTTGTCCATCTTGCAGAATAAGGCGGCGTTTATTCATGCGTTCTACCAGCGCGATGTCGTGGGTGGCGATTAATACGGTGGTTCCGACCTGTTGGAACTGGCTAAATAAATTCATAATTTCAGCGGATAATTCTGGGTCTAAGTTGCCGGTTGGCTCATCAGCAATCAGCAAGGCGGGTTTATTCACCACCGCACGGGCAATACCGATGCGTTGCTGTTCACCACCCGAGAGCTGAATTGGGTTGAGTTTTTCTTTGCCTAACAAACCCACTTTATCGAGGGCTGCGCGCACCCGGCGGCCGGTCTCTTTTAACGAGGTGCCTGCAATTAATAGCGGTAGAGCTACGTTTTCAAAAACGCTGCGATCAAAGAGCAGTTGGTGGTTTTGAAAGACCACGCCGACTTTACGGCGGTGATAAGGAACAAGCCCTTCACGCATACGCGATAGGTTGCTGCCATCAACAATGACTTCGCCGCGTGTGGGAACTTCCATGCGCATCATGAGCTTTAGCAGGGTACTTTTTCCGGCACCGGAGTGACCCGTTAAAAATGCCATTTCAGCACGGGCTAGCTCAAAGCTAACACCACTGAGGGCTTCATTACCCGACGGGTAACGCTTACTGACACGATCAAAACGAACCATTGGCAAAGTGTGGGCTCCTTACTACAGCTTAGGTTTAGCCCAGTATTGGTCGCGCTTTCGCTTGCCATCGCCACTAGGTATGTCCTTTTGCGACACGCTGTAGATACGTCCCTGTAAGCTCACTAAAAGATCCCTCTTTTAGATGGTCTTAAACGACACACCTACTAACAATGCGCGAAAGCTGGAGTCATCAATTTATTATTTTATGTTTTATTCGGCTATATACTATTTCGCCAGAAGCATGATTAGGTATTTGCGTAACAATCTATTTTCTTTATTAACTGTCTTTATTAAAAAGCGCCCGAGTAAAATCATTGGCATCAAACGGACGCAAATCATTAATACCTTCGCCAATACCAATAAAGCGAACCGGCAAACCAAGCTGCTTAGCTAAGGCGAAGATCACACCGCCTTTTGCAGTGCCATCAAGCTTGGTCAACGTTAACCCAGTAACACCCACGGATTTTTGGAACTGAGTGGCTTGGTTCAGTGCATTTTGCCCAGTACCCGCATCCAATACCAACATCACTTCGTGAGGAGCTTCTGGGTCAATTTTTTTCATCACACGAACCACTTTTTCAAGCTCGCCCATTAGGTTATCTTTAGTATGCAAACGACCCGCCGTATCGGCAATTAAAATATCGGTACCTCGAGCAGAAGCCGCTTCTAAGGCATCAAACAATACCGAAGCACTGTCGGCACCGGTATGCTGGGCCACAACCGGCACGTTATTACGCTCACCCCAAACTTGCAATTGTTCAACCGCCGCTGCACGAAAGGTATCCCCTGCTGCCAACATCACCGACTTGCCTCTGGCCTGGAATTGCTTAGCAAGCTTACCAATGGTGGTGGTTTTACCCACGCCATTAATCCCTACCATTAAAATCACATACGGCTTTTTACTGGAGTCGATTACCAACGGCTGCTGGCAAACCGCTAACATACCTTGTAGTTCTTCGATCAAGGCTTCAAATAAGGCATCAGAATCGGTTAATTCTTTACGGCCAACACGCTCGGTAAGCCTAGCCATGATTTCACGAGTGGCTTCAACACCGACATCGGCCATTACTAGTTGGGTTTCTAGATCCTCTAACAGATCATCATCGATCTCTTTCTTACCCAAAAGAAGATGGGCAACACCGTCACTAAAACCTAAACGGGTTTTACTTAAACCCGTCTTTAATCGACTAAAAAAGCCTGTCTTTTGCTCTTGTGCAGCTTCTGCTTCTAATTCTGCAGAATCATGAAAGAATACAGTATCATCACTGGCAGGAGTGCCCATTTTTTCGGTTAGCGGGGTGGACTGTGAAGTTACAGACTCTTGTTTAACTGAAGTCTGGCTATCCTCAGCAGCAATATCACTTGAGTTATTTGCTGGAATATCAGGACTGTCAGAGTCTTTTTTCTGGTTTTCAGCTTGTTCTTTTTTACGCTTAAAAATATCAAACATGATGGGTTCTCGAATCTATCGCTCGAATTAGATTTGGTTGCGGTCTATCCTACCACCTATCGACTGTTGTGAATAATACAAGGAGACAGAATGAAGCTGAGATTTAGCCGCTCATCCCTTAATTTGATCATTTTTACCTGCATTATTCTAATTGGCTGGGCTAGCATTGATAAAAATAGACTAAAAGACAGTATTGAAAGCGGCCTTTCTAATGAGCTCGCAGGGTTAGATATTGATCTCAAACCATTGGATTCTCTTAACTCTCAAACATGGACCAGCCAAGAAGGCATTCGTGTTATCTGGCAAAGTCGACGAGATACTGACTTTCTTATACGTGTAAGAGCACAGCGTGACCTCAGCTTGCCAGATATTAATTTCAGCCATATCGATTGGCAACCTCACTATTGGCAATGGGATATTAATTTAGGCAAAGACTTTGGTAATGGAGTGATCGAGCTTCGCGAACAATTAAGCCGCTTTCCGCAAGCCCTAAAAGGCCAAGCCGCCACCGTGGTTATGCAAGGCCCATGGAGTGCAAATATTGCACAGCTTACCAGCGCTCGCATCATTAAAGATTTAGCATTATCAGCATTGCCCAACGAGCAAAACAGCTTAGCCTACCACTGCCCTTGGCAACCGGTTGCAGCACAATTTTGGTTGCAAGATCAATTATTACAAGCCAATCTTAGCCAGCCCAGTATGTTGCAAAAAGTCTGGCAAATTGATCAGTTACCCAATTTCAGTCAAATTACACAATCTTCACTCACTGCATGGAAAACCACCTTTATCAGCCAGTGGCAAAGTGACTGGGGCAATCCGCAAAAGCAATTCGACATGCTAAGCGACCTCGCATACTATCGCCTACCCGCTAATTACCTACTGCAAGGGTATTGGCAAATTAATGAGTTAACCCCAGCTGTGTTAGAAGATTATCTAGCTCAGTGTCGATCAGCTGTTAGGTGACCCCATGGCAAAAAAGAAAGGCTTTGTGCCTTCAAGCAAAAGTAAACACATTACAAGTAATAAAGAGAACCAACGCAAAGGGCCACAGCAATTACGCATTATTGGAGGGGACTGGCGTTCTCGGCGCATTCGCTTTGCCGATGCTCCAGGCCTGCGCCCAACTATGGACCGCGTTCGTGAAACCGTATTCAATTGGCTTCAATGGGATATTGAAGGCAAATATGTACTGGATTGTTTTGCAGGAAGCGGGGCTTTAGGTTACGAAGCGTTAAGTCGTTGTGCAAAAGAGGTAACCTTTATTGAGTTACATCCCAAAGCGGCCAACTGTATCCGTGAATCTTTAATCTCTCTAGACGCAAACAATGCACAAGTTTGGCAAAGCGATGCCTTAGTTTGGTTAGGCCAGCAAGAAAGCCTAGAGCTGTACGATGTGATTTTTCTTGATCCACCTTTTGGTCAAGAGCTGCTTGCCCCAGCGATTGAACTTATTGCTAATAAAGTCAAAGCAGGTTGCTTGATCTATGTCGAAGTCGAAGCGAAAGCTGATTTGTCTTGTATTCCTGCAAACTGGGTAGAAAGCAAACGCAAAGACGGTAAAGAATTTAACTTCATGTTATTCGAAGTAGAATAATGTTTAACCTTTTAACGGTAAACTCAAAGCCAATCGGGCTTTGAGATGAACTGCTCTTGCATTTCTGTTACTTGATCACGATATTGGTCGGTCAAGTAGGGGCGTTCGAGTTGAAAGACTTGGTAAATTCCACCCCTTAGCATATCAAAAGTAATGCTTTGCTCCCCATGAGATAACAAATTACACTGCAAAAAGGAATACCAACTGGTCACCACAACCCAAGTATTTAAGGCCAACCCTTGGAGATCACGTTGCTCTATATGAATAATGTTGGCGTCGTGTAGACCCTGATAAATAGCTTCTGTTCTTTTTTGGCAGCGGCGAAAAAATGCTCGATATCGAGTATGCAAACGCTCTTCTTCAATTAATAAATGCTCCATATCACGATGCATAAAGCGATATTCCCACAACCCCTGAAACACTTTTTGTAAGTAGTTTAACTTGTCTTCAATGGTTAGCTGGCGGTCTACGGGTACGGCTAAATTAGCGTCTACAGCGGCTTCATAGCTTAAAAATAGTTCGTAGATAATCTCTTTCTTGTTTTTAAAGTGATAATAAAGGTTACCTGGAGACATACCTAAATGCGCTGCAATGTGGTTAGTCGTCACTTGACGCTCACCTTGCTCGTTAAACAACTTTAAGGCTGCTGCTAAAATTCGATCGCGTGTTTTCATTTTCAACTCTTAATGTTTTTACTAGCTGCCTCTAAACAGCATATTTGCAGCACGTTAACATTAAATAAGTGTAAACGTTTGCTTAAATTAATGCATAAACATTGACAGTTTAGAGTAATAACTCTAATAATACCTTTATAATAATTATTAATTACCGCCCGCGGAGATCCATAATGGTTACAAATACTGCTGAAGTGTCTGCTTTTGACACACAATCTGATGCTGAAGTCGTTCGTTTAAAAGAATTATTTGCTCGCCAGAAAGACGCTTACCGTAAGTCTCCTATGCCCAGCGCCGATCAACGCATCGCCCACTTAAAAGCATTAAAAGACATCACCATAAAATATCAAGACCAGTTAGCGGCGGCGGTCAATGAAGATTTTAGTTGTCGTTCAAAAGATGAAACCTTGCTTGCTGAGATACTAACGAGCGTTGAAGGTATCAATATGGCAATAAAGAAAACTCGCAAATGGATGAAGCCCAGCAAACGTGCTGTCGGCATGCTGTTCGCGCCAGCAAAAAACGAAGTGCGTTATCAACCTTTAGGGGTTGTTGGTATTATCGTTCCTTGGAATTACCCTATCTTTTTGGTTATCGGCCCTTTGGTGGCAGCACTTTCAGCGGGCAACCGCGCCATGATCAAGATGTCGGAGTTTACGCCAACATTGAACAAAGTCATCAAAACAATGCTGGCTGAAGTTTTTGAAGAAAACCGCGTTTGTATTATCGAGGGTGAAGCCGACGCCGCTATTGCCTTTACCGAACAACCGTTTGACCACATTTTGTTCACCGGGTCGACCACTGTCGGACGTTTTGTTATGGCCGCTGCTGCCAAAAACTTAACTCCGGTTACCTTAGAGCTAGGGGGTAAATCACCCGCTATCGTTTCTGACCACATTTCAATGAAAGACGCTGCCGAGCGCATTTGCTTTGGTAAATCGATGAACGCAGGTCAAACCTGTGTCGCACCCGATTATATTTTAGTTCCTAAAGCAAAAGAGCAAGCCTTTATCGATGCATATCGCAATGCGTTTAGCAAAATGTATCCAACACTGAAAAACAATAACGACTACACCGCTATTGTGAACGATCGACAGCACCAGCGTTTAACGTCCTTGTTAACAGATGCCGAAGCAAAAGGCGCTAAATTAACCGTTATCAATCCTGCTAACGAAGATTTATCTGCGGGGCGTAAGATTGCACCTGTGATCATGCAAAATATCAGTGCCGAAATGGACATAGCTGATGAAGAAATTTTTGGACCCATTTTGCCAATCATTACGTATAACACTATCGATGATGCTATTGCTTACGTTAATGACCGCCCGCGTCCTTTAGCCTTGTATTATTTTGGCTACCAAAAATCAGAGCAAGATTATGTGCTTGATCATACGCATTCTGGGGGTGTATCGATAAACGATACTCTTATGCATTTAGCACAAGAAGATATGCCATTTGGCGGAGTTGGCGACTCTGGAATGGGTCATTACCATGGCAAAGAAGGCTTTATTACCTTTTCGAAAGCTAAAGCAGTGCATCGCAAAGGACGCATATCCACGGGTGGCCTAGCTCACCCGCCTTACGACAATTTTATTCGTCGTTTGATTTATGCATTTTTTATCCGTTAATAAAAGCATCATAATAACTACAAATAAGACAAGAATAATAACGAGGCCATGATGAGTTCAAACATCAATGAAGCACTACCAACAACACGCCGAGGTTTCTTACAGCTTGGTTTAATGGGGACCGCTACTCTTGCACTGGGCAGTACAGTGGCCACTTTGACGGGTTGTGCAACATCCTTAAAGCAAAGCTCTCAGTTCAAGTTTTTAACACCCGAAGACAGAGAGATTTTTGCCGCTCTTGTTCCTCAAGTTTTGAGCAAAAGCTTCCCTGGTAATCTAAGCCAAGAAGCCGCAATGCAACGGGTATTATTATCACTAGATGATGTAATTCATACCTTGCAGTATCACAACAGAAGCCAAATGCGCATGATGTTTGATGCACTAACTGTTGCTCCATTGCGCTTAGTTGCCGGTGCCTCTTGGACTCGCTGGAAAGACATGTCACCAGAGCAGGTTAATGCTTTTTTAGATAACTGGAAAAACAGCAGCATCAGCCTAAAAAACATGGGTCACATGTCACTGACCAAACTGATAAATATCAGCTGGTATTCGCAGCCCGAGTCGTTTGTCTCAACAGGTTACCCTGGGCCTCCGGTTAAAATCCCAACACCGGTCTCTTCCATCTCATCAACTTTAAAAGCGGAGCGCAGCTAATGGCTAAGAAAAATTTTGAAGAAATTCGCGGCATTAGCGATCCGATTTTAGAAGGTATCAGTAACGGTTGGGTGACTTTAGATGCTGGGGACTATCAACACCCAGCCACTCTAGAAGCCGACGTCGCTATTATTGGTACTGGTGCAGGTGGTGGTGTTACCGCCGAAATTTTATCCAAAGCCGGTTTAAAGGTTTTATTGATAGAAGAAGGCCCACTAAAAAGCTCAAACGACTTTAAGATGGACGAGCGTGAAGCCTATAAAGACCTTTACCAAGAAAATGCTGGGCGTATGACCAAAGACGGCGCTATGTCGATTTTGCAAGGTCGCTGTGTAGGTGGTACTACCGTGATTAACTGGACATCTAGCTTCCGCACACCCGAGCAAACGCTACAATATTGGAGCGATGAGTTCAAAACAGAAGGTGTGTCAAAAGAAGAAATGGCGCCATGGTTTGATAAAATGGAAAAACGCCTAAACATTGCACCTTGGGATTTTGAAGCCAACGAGAATAATAAAGTCTTAATGCGCGGTGCCGATGCCCTTGATGTATCTTGGCAAGCCATTCCTCGTAACGTAGCAGGTTGCTGGAATTTAGGTTATTGCGGTACAGGCTGCCCAACAAACGCCAAGCAATCAATGCTGGTCACTACAATTCCCAGCGCGATGAACGAAGGCAGCCAATTACTATACAGCGCCCGGGCTGAACGCCTAATCATTAAAGACGATAAAGTAACAGGCATTGAAATCACCGCGTTGAACAAAGATTATCGCCCTACGGGCGTTAAGTTAACCGTTACCGCACCCACTATTGTGCTGGCGGCAGGGGGTATTAATGGCCCAGCCATGATGTTGCGCTCGAACGCCCCGGATCCTAAAGGTTTGGTGGGTAAGCGCACCTTCTTTCACCCAACCATTTTTTCTTTTGCTCAATTTGAGCAAGAGATCAACCCATACTATGGGGCGCCTCAAGCGATTTATTCTGACCATTTCCAATGGCAAACGGTCGACGGACCTATTGGTTATAAATTAGAAGTGCCGCCCTTACACCCCGGCTTAACCTCGGCCCTGATTATGGGACACGGCGATTCTCACTTTGATGAAATCAGCAAATTGCCTAACCTAAATGCTGTAATTTCTTTATTACGCGATGGTTTCAACGAAGGCAGCATTGGCGGTAGTATTGAATTAGCCAGTGACGGCTCTGCCGTAATTGATTACCCATTTACCGATTACCTTTGGGAAGGGATTAAACGTACCCATATAAGCATGGCCGAAATACAATTTGCAGCAGGGGCTAAATCGGTGAAACCGGCACACGTTGATGCAAAATTTGAGACTTCATTAGAAGACTGTAAAGCAGCAATTAACAACCTAGCCTACGAAGAGTGCAAAGCATTAGTCGGTAGCGCCCATGTAATGGGTGGCATGGCAATGGGTGAAGATTTAGACCGTTGTGTGGTTAATAGCCAAGGTAAATACCATTACCTAGACAATCTTTATGTCATTGACGGCTCATTATTCCCAACCAGTATTGGCGCCAATCCTCAGCTGTCTATTTATGGCATGGCTTGTCGCTTAGCGACTGGGTTAGCAGAAAAACTGACCAACAAAAAACTAGACGATACAGCGGTTTAGTTTCTACAGTAAGGTGATTAGCTACTACAGTAACCACCTTAACTGCGCCTAAATTTACCAATCCAGACACTAAGAACCCTTAAACCCTCTTGGCAAGCCAGAACAAACAAGGTACTTTGCTGCAATTAAACCCTGTATTTAAACCCTTCTGTTAAATTATTTTAAAACGAGATTAACCATGGATTACACCGCCCTAAAAGCTTCCCACATTGGCATAGCCTATCTAAGTATTTTACTGTTTATTATCCGCTTCGCTTTGTTCAAATTTAAGCCTACGCTCAGAAGCAATATTGTACTTAAAGTATTACCTCACATTATCGATACTTTTTTGCTGATTTTTGCCATCTGGTTATGCGTTATGATCAGCCAGTACCCGCTCACCGATCACTGGTTAACCGCCAAAGTCATCGGCCTTATTGCTTATATCGGTTTTGGTGTTGTTGCCATTAAACAAGGTAAAGTATGGGCGTTTATTGCGGCCTTAGCCTCTTTTGCGTATATCTTTGGTGCAGCGAAGGCACATAGTGCGCTATCGTTTTTTAGCCACTTCGGTTAAAATATTTCGCATAAATTTATATCTTTAACCAACAGAATGATGAGCCTCTTAAATGAACATAGTTGTGTATCCCGGAACATTCGACCCAATCACTAATGGCCATACCGATTTAGTGGAGCGAGCGTCACGCATGTTTGATCACATCATTCTGGCGGTTGCCGATAATCCAAAGAAAAAACCAACGCTGGATATTGAAACCCGTGTTGATCTGGCCAATGAAGTGTTAGGTCATTTGCACAATGTTGAAGTGGTTGGCTTTAGCAACTTACTGGCAGAATTTGTGCAAGAGAAAAGCGCCAATATTATTTTACGCGGCTTACGTGCGGTGTCAGATTTTGAATACGAATTCCAACTGGCCAACATGAATCGCGTACTTGCACCTAATGTTGAGAGTATGTTCTTAACCCCTGCAGAGCATTATTCTTACATATCCTCAACCTTGGTGCGTGAAATAGCGGCCCTTAATGGTGATATTAGCAAGTTTGTTCATCCTGCGGTTGCCAAAGCCTTAAAAGATAAAGCGTAAGGAAAAGATCATGTCATTAATTATTACTGACGAATGTATTAACTGCGATGTGTGTGAGCCTGAGTGTCCTAACGAAGCCATTACGCCAGGAGAAGAAATCTACGAGATCGACCCGAATAAGTGCACGGAGTGCGTTGGTCATTACGATGAACCTCAATGTGTTTTGGTTTGCCCAGTAGACTGCATTCCACTAGATCCTGCCAATGAAGAAAGTCGCGGAGAACTGGAAGCGAAATACGAACGCCTAACAGGCAAAGCTATCTAAGCTCTGCTATTAAAGGTCTTGCTATCAAAGCTCTTGCTATCAAAGTAAGAAATTGCCAAAGTAGCTGGAAAATATTTACGTATAGGTAATATCTTCCATGCTACCGGCTTTATTTGCTTTAAAACCTCTCTCTTTTACACTAACCGCTGCCATTGCTTTAAGCACCCTCGCTGGTTTAACCGCTTGCTCTAGTCACGACCATCTTGCTTATCTAGACACACAACAAGCACACTTACAGCAAAAAAACGTTCACACAACATCAACAACCCCCAACCAAGCCGCGATTGCCAGTGCACACCCACTCGCAACTCAAGCGGGTATGGATATTCTTGCACAAGGCGGCAATGCCTTTGATGCAGCGGTTGCGGTAGCTGCATCATTAGGGGTAGTTGAACCTTACAGCGCGGGTATGGGTGGTGGTGGTTTTTGGCTAATTCATGATGCCAAAGCGAACAAAAATATTTTTATCGACGCCCGCGAAAAAGCCCCTGCTGCCGCTCATAAAGACCTGTATTTAAACGACGATGGCAGCGTCAATCGTGACGCCGCGGTTAATGGTGCCTTAGCCGCTGGCATTCCGGGGCAAGCGGCTGCGTTTGTTCACCTTTCTGAAAAATACGGTCAGCTTCCTTTAAAGAAAACCTTAGCCGCAGCGATTCAGCAAGCCAATGAAGGCTTTCCGGTTTACGCGCATTATCAAAAACTAATGGGCTTTCGCTTGGATGCGATTAAGCGCTATCCAGTCAGTGCCAATACCTTTTTAGACCCCAAACAAAATATTCCTGAAGTCGGTTATGTAATCAAACAACCGGACCTTGCTTGGACGCTGCAACAAGTTGCCGACAAAGGCTTTGATGGCTTTTACAAAGGCGAAAGTGCCCGCCGCCTAGTGACTGGAGTGCAAGCGGCTAATGGCATTTGGACACTAGAAGACTTAGCCAATTACAACATCATCGAGCGCGAACCAATTGAGTTTGAATACAAGGACCACAAGATAATTAGCTCACCACCGCCTTCCTCTGGCGGTATCGCCATTAGTGCCATGCTGAATATGCTGTCACAATACGATTTAACCTCACTCAATAACGCTGATAAAACCCATCTCATTGTTGAAGCTATGCGCCGTGCTTATAAAGACCGTGCAGAGTTTTTGGGCGACCCAGATTTTGTTGAAGTACCCACTCAAGAGCTGATCAGCTTAGAGCGCGCAAAAACGTATGCAGCGTCTATCGACATGGATAAAGCCACCAGCAGCTTGAGCTTAAAAGGCCCCAAGAACATTCAAGAAGGTTTTCATACCACGCATTTTTCGGTGATCGACAAAGCAGGCAACCGCGTCTCCGCGACTTTAAGCATTAACCTGCCGTTTGGCTCGGCGTTTACCGTTCCGAATACCGGTGTTGTATTAAATAACGAGATGGATGACTTTTCGGCCAAACCGGGCGAACCCAATGCCTATGGCTTGGTGGGTAATGCGGCCAACGCCATTGCGCCGAATAAGCGCCCACTTTCAAGCATGAGCCCTTCGTTTGTAGAAAGTGAAGACGCCGTCGCTTTAATCGGAACTCCCGGCGGTAGTCGTATTATCACCATGGTGATGCTGGGCATGTTAGAACACCTTGATGGCAAGCCCGTTAACGACTGGGTAGGCCGTTCGCGTTTTCATCATCAATATTTACCCGATGTCATTCAGCATGAACCTGGCACATTCAGCGCTTCAGAAATTAATACTCTGGAAAGCAAAGGACACGCACTGAAAAACATCGGCCGTGAATACGGTAATATGCAAGCGGTGCTGTGGAATAAAAAAAGTGGCAAAGTCACCGCCGCCTCAGACCCAAGAGGTTTTGGCGAAGCACAGGTTTCTGAGTTGGTTACTGAATAATGTAAAGACTCCAAACTAGGTAATTATTCCGCAAAACGGCATAAATACTTCCCTGTAGCCTTAGGTTCGGCAATCCCTGCCTCGCATATTTGCTCCACAATCACCTAGTTTGGGATCAATGTTTTAAATTTCACACTGAGATAAATAATGGAATTCGGTTTCATCCTCAAAAAACTGATCAGTATGTGGTTAATGCCACTGCCTTTTTGCTGCTTACTGATTATCTTTGGCTTAATTGTTAGTTATTGGCGCGCCCATATTGGCCGCGCCATCGCCTTTGCTGGGGTCGCCATGTTGATGCTATTCAGCTGGCAGCCATTTGCGAATCACGCGCTTTATCCGCTCGAAAATCAATCACCCGCCTTTGACATTTCCCAGCCCGTGGATGCCATCGTGGTATTGGGCAACTGCCACCAAGTGAATGAAAATATTCCACCCATGGCGCAGTTGTGCGGTTCTGGCTTATATCGTTTAATGGAAGGCTATCGAATTTGGCAAGCGAACCCTGAAGCTGAGTTATTACTATCAGGTTACGCAGGGGATGAAAGCCGACCTTATGCCGAAGTAGCTGGGGAAATAGCGTTCAGCTTAGGGGTTCCAAAAGAGCAAATCCGGTTATTTCCAACCGCGCAAGACACCCAGCAAGAAGCCCTATTAACCGCGCCCTTTCTTTACGACAAACGCTTTGCTTTAGTGACTTCAGCGTCGCATATGCAACGCTCGATCAACTGGTTTGAACAGCAAGAAGTTGAAGGAACATACTTACAGCCAATTCCTGCCCCCGCGCATTTTGGCGCGCAAGAAACCTCATCAAACTGGAAAATAGAGACGAGCGCCCTGTTGAAAACAGAACGTACTTGGTATGAGCTATTGGGCAGAGCTTGGGCGGTAATTAAATCTTAACGGTTTTTATATTGCCCAGATTTGTCGCGCTAAAGCACGACCTACACAAGCAAAGTTGTAGGTTGTCCTTTAGGGCAACATCCGTAATGCAAATGTCTTTATGTCACGCTGAAGCACGATCTACACAGGCAAAGCTGTAGGTTGTCCTTTAGGGCAACATCCGTAATGCAAATGTCTTTATGTCGCGCTAAAGCACGACCTACACAAGCAAAGCTACTTTTGGCAAACTGGGCAATACACTGTTGCTCTTTGACCTTGGCGAATTTCTTTCAAGGTCTTTTCACACAGCCGACATTGCTCGCCACCGCGGCCATAGACATTAAGCTGCTGGGCAAAATACCCCGGCTTGCCATCACCGCCAACAAAATCCCGTAACGTGGTGCCGCCTTGTTCAATCGCCGCCGCCAGCACTTGCTTAATATAACCCACCAACACCTCCATGCGCGCTTTACTGATTTTGCCCGCGGGTGTGGTTGGCTTGATTCCCGCTAGAAACAGACTTTCGTTGGCGTAGATATTCCCCACACCCACCACGACTTTTCCATCCATAATGAAAGTTTTTATCGGCGCTTTGCGCGTGCGGCTTTTTGTATACAAATACGCAGCATCAAAATCCTCGCTCAGCGGCTCTGGACCAAGGTGGTTGATGTAGTTGTTATCCACAGGGTCTTCGACCCACAGCAGTGCTCCAAATCGACGCGGATCGTGATAGCGTAAAATCTTACCGCTGCTTAATACCCAGTCGATATGATCGTGCTTACCAAAGTTATCGGCTTCGCTTGGCTCGACTAAGCGCAATGAGCCCGACATCCCCAAGTGCCAAAGCGCAAAACCCGATTCAAACTCCACCAGAATGTATTTCGCGCGACGAGTCACCGATTTAATAACCTGAGCTTCTAAGGCTTGAATTTCTTCACTCACGGGCCAACGTAAGCGCCCCTGACGGATTTTTACTCCATCGACGACATAACCCTTGAGGTACTTTTCAATTCCGCGCTTGGTGGTTTCTACTTCGGGTAATTCAGGCATCTGGTCTCTCTCTTCGAATGACTGCATCAAAATCATAGATTACATTTTACTACGCTACTGAGCCCTGAGGCGTCACAGGGTATTTCCTTTTGCGGCACGCGTGAATACTTCCCTGTAGCTCTCTTCGGCGTCCTGCCTCAGAAGGCCTTAAACGAAACACCCTATACCACCCAGCACAGTAGCTAAATGTCTCAGATTCTACATTAGACCGGATAAAAAATCTGAGAGCTCTAACTATTCAGGATCTTGTCATTGATGAATCTGGAAGTGCGTAATGGTGAGGTTTAAGTGTTTTGCACTCTAGGCCGTCCTCGGGAGGGATCCCGAGGCCGAGTATACAGGGAGCGTACTTGCTACGTGCCGCAGAGGGCAATACCTCAAGCCGAACAAAAAAGGACATCCCCACGGCGTGTTAAACAACCAATTAAGCTTACCCTTCGGTAAATCGCAGGCATACTAAAACGGCAGGATAGCCGTTTTGAATTTCGAAGAAACCCGAAGGGTGCCTTGCATGGATGCAAGGCATAAAAAAACCCAGTGTTGTTAGCTCTTACAAGCCAACAAGACTGGGTTTTTCAATGACAAAAAAGCTTACTTAATTTTAGCTTCTTTATACATTA
>CAJXUK010000041.1 GCA_913061435.1 uncultured Thalassolituus sp.
AGTTGGTAGAGCAGTTGGCTTTTAACCAATTGGTCGTGCGTTCGAGTCGCACACGGCCCACCATTATAAATAAAGGGGTAAGCGTAGAGCTTACCCCTTTTTTTATGTCTGTTATTTGTAATCGCTAATTTTACCGCTGTTATTATTAGTCGTTCACTTGAATATGATACACTCCGTCACCATCTTATTTTGACTGTTATTAATCACTCCCATTAATATCTTTGCAGGAATGTTTGCCTTTATGAGCAGCCTTGTCGAAAATGAAGAATCACAATTTGTTCGTGATCACCTTAATACCAAAATTGAAGCGACAGCTTTAGCCGATTCTGAAGAAAAAACACGTCTAATTGCAGAAATAAAGCAGTTACTTCAAAAAGAAGACGCTGTAATGGTTGCGCATTATTACACCGATCCAGAACTGCAAGCCTTGGCTGAAGAAACTGGGGGTTGTGTTGCCGACTCGCTAGAGATGGCTCGTTTTGGTCATGATCACCCTGCATCTACCTTGATCGTGGTGGGTGTTAAGTTTATGGGCGAAACTGCAAAGATACTTAGCCCAGAAAAACGAGTTTTGATGCCGACATTAGAAGCGACTTGCTCATTAGATTTAGGGTGTGCTATTGATGACTTTTCGGCATTTTGTGATCAGCACCCAGAGCGAACCGTGGTGGTTTATGCTAATACTTCTGCGGCGGTAAAAGCGCGTGCAGATTGGGTGGTTACTTCTAGTATTGCTTTGCAAGTCGTTTCGCACTTAAAAGATAATGGTGAAAGTATTATATGGGCTCCCGATAAACACCTAGGCAACTATGTGGCTAAAGAAACCGGTGCCGATGTTTTGTTATGGGACAGTGCTTGTATTGTTCATGATGAATTTAAAGCAAAGGCACTAACGGACTTAAAACGTGTGTATCCCGATGCAGCTATCTTAGTGCACCCTGAGTCACCTCAAAGTGTGGTGGATTTAGCGGATGAAGTGGGCTCAACTTCGCAATTAATTGCGGCAGCGAAAAACCTACCCAACCAACAATTAATTGTTGCGACCGACAAGGCTATTTTTTACAAAATGCAGCAGGCGGCTCCAGACAAGCTATTAATTGAAGCACCAACAGCCGGAAATGGCGCAACCTGTAAAAGTTGCGCACATTGCCCATGGATGGCTATGAACAGCCTTACTAACTTGCGCGATGTATTATTGCAAGGGCATCAAGAAGTGTTTGTTGATGAAGTTGTGCGCCTTGAAGCGAATAAGTCTTTGCAGCGTATGTTGACCTTTACCCCTGACAAATAACGCCTAAAAGCTAAGTGATTCTTTTGAATTAGACATTTGCAGCAAGCGCTCCTTTAGGCGTTCTTGCTGCTGAAATTTGCCTTGTTTTTGTGCGCTATCAATAGCGAACTGCAGCTGGCGCAGTGCTTTTTGTTTGTGTCCGTTTAAGAAAAAATATTCACTTTTAGCTCGATACGCCAATAATAAATCTTCTGCAACGCTGGCACTTTCTGCCAGTTGATTCCAAATGATTGGGTCGGTGCCACGGCGCTCAGACCAGCGCTGTAAGTCGGTCGTGGCGGTGCTAGCTTGCCCGTGATTAGTCATTATTTTGGCTAGATTGATTGCTATTGGATAGCTGTTAGGTCTTAGCTGATAGGCTGTTTGGAGCAGTTGTATAGCCTCGTCTGATTTGCCCAATGCTTCTAATAATTCGGCATGTAAGATTAGCGTAGCGGGTTGATCGCGGTTGTTAATTGAGACACTGTTAAGGCGTTTAAGGCCTGTCTCGTATTGGCGATTATTGAAATCAATGGCTGCCAAACTGTAACGATAGCTGTCTTTTTCATCTTGCTTAGTTGTTGTTTCAAGCGCTTTCAAAAAAACGGTTGTTAAATCTCCACGGGCAAGGGTATAACGTATTTGTGCTTTTTGTTGCAGAATTAAAAAATTAAAACTGCGATTACGTTTTTTTGCTGGATATTGTTGTGCACGGTTAGCAGCGTCAGAAATACGAGTGTCGGTAATAGGGTGGGTTAATAAAAACTCTGGTGGTCTTTGGCTATAGCGGTTAGCCGCTAGCATTTGTTCAAACATCGATGTCATAGCATGAGGGTCGAGGCCAGCATTTATCATGGTTTTCATACCGCTGCGATCGGCTTCACGCTCCCAATCTCGGCTGTAGGCCAAACGGTTTTGAATAGATGCGGCTTGGCTGCTCATAATGCCAGCAAAACCAGCATCGGCATTGTTTGAGGCAATTAATAAAATACTGGCTAACAGTGAGGCCAGTGCTATTGGCGCTTGTCGTTCTGAGTTCTCTATTTGGCGAGCAAAATGACGCTGACTTAAATGCGCAAGTTCGTGTGCCAAAACAGAGGTTATTTCATCTTCGTCGTTAGCGTGTAAAAACAAGCCTAAATTAATACCAATAATACCGCCAGGAACTGCAAACGCGTTGAGTTCGCCCTGATCAATCACTACAAATTCAAAACGGTGGTCTTTTACTTCGCTGTGCGGGGCGATACGAAATATAAGTTCTTCGATAAATGAAATAACTAATGGATCGCTGATAGTTGTGGTTTGAGCGCGAAGTTGACGCAGCCAAATGCGGCCTAGTTGATGCTCTTGCGATTGCGACACAAAACCCGAGGTCGAATCACCGAGTTCGGGCAAGTCATTATTGGCGGCGTGAGTGATGTGTGCACTTAATAAAGCATACGTCAGAACACTAAGGATGCAGCGACCCAAGGTTGAGCAAAAAATACTGAAACGAATACGAATAAAAGGTGGCAAGTGTTTGGCCATTACTGGAAAAATTCCTTTAACTGGATCTTTAATAAATCTTCAATACTATAGACAGTGCAAATCATAAATGATTCTCGTAGCAATGCACTGCTATAATACTGCCCTACATTGAGTAACGGTTCCATGGTGTTTGATAACGTGTCAGAAAATACGAACGAAACTGGTTTTGCAAGCAGTGCTAAAAATTATGCCGAAAGCTTAGATTTGAAAGGCTTATCGTGTCCGTTGCCTTTATTAAAAATGAAGCTAGCATTAAAACAGTTGGAACTTGGCGAGCAGGTGTATGTCGAAACCACCGATTCAGGGTCGTGGTCGGACTTCCATAAGTTTGCAGAAATTACCGATAATGAACTTGTCAGCGCACAACAAGTCGCAGACCATTATCAATTTGTTATTAAAAAAGGATAGCCAACTGCTATGTTGAAGGTTTTCAAAGGATGGATGGAGCGTTATTTTTCAGATGAAGAAGCGCTTATTTTCTTATTATTATTGATATCTTCCTTTGCCATTATCATTGGCTTTGGTCCGGTATTAGCGCCGGTATTTATTGCTATTATTATGGCGTATTTACTTCAGGGTGGCATGAATTACTGCAAGAGTAAGGGTTTGGGTAATTTGGTATCTACCTTGATTATGTTCACTCTTTTTATTGGCATATTTATGTCACTCTTATTTGTAATTATCCCTGCCACGATCGCTCAGGCTGGTCAGCTTTTTTACGAACTTCCTAAAATGCTGGTGCAAGGGCAGGATCTATTAATGCTGTTGCCAGAACGTTACCCAGAGTTGATCACAGCGGCGCAGATTAAAGAATGGATTGGCCAGTCGGGGAAAGAGCTAGCATCGCTGGGTCAATGGTTGCTGTCTTTTTCATTGCACAGTATCCCAGGTGCGATAACGATTTTAATCTATTTGGTATTAGTGCCTATTTTGGTATTTTTCTTTTTAAAAGATGGCCGTGTCATCACTCAGTTTTTAACCTCATTTTTGCCCAAAGATCGTAAGCTAATGAATACTATTTGGGCAGAAATGGAAGTACAGATTTCTAACTATATTCGCGGCAAAGTAGTCGAAATCATCATCATTGGCGGTGTAACTTATATTGGTTTTGTGGCTTTTGGTTTGCGTTATGCTGAGTTGTTGGCAATTTTGGTAGGGTTATCGGTACTGGTTCCTTATATCGGTGCGGCGGTTGTCACTGTGCCTATTGCGGCGATTGCCTATTTTCAGTTTGGTTACGGCGAAACCTTATTTTACTGCATGCTCGTCTACGGTATTATCCAGGCCTTAGATGGTAATGTACTGGTACCGTTATTATTTTCAGAGGTGGTTAATCTTCATCCTGTTGCCATTATTATTGCGGTGCTGGTATTTGGTGGAATTTGGGGTTTTTGGGGAGTATTTTTTGCGATTCCTCTGGCAACCTTGGCTAAGGCTATTTTAACCGCTTGGCCACAGGCCGTTAAGAAGACAGACGCATTACAATCATCATGTGAGTAATGATTGTTGCTTGTAAGCAGGGGCGCTGATGAGTAATATGCGCCTCTGGTTTATTAGAATTAATTTTGGAGTTTTATCAAATGATTACGGGCAGTATCGTTGCGCTGGCAACACCTATGCACGATAACGGTGATATCGATTGGGAAAATCTGGATCGTTTGGTTGAATTCCACGTAAAAGAAGGCACCGATGCTATTGTTGCCGTGGGCACAACGGGAGAATCTGCAACCCTCAATACCCAAGAGCATTGTGCGGTTATGGAGCGGATTATTAATACCACCGCTGGCCGTATTCCGGTTATTGCGGGCACCGGTGCCAATTCCACATCCGAAGCCATTGAGTTAACCCAAGAAGCTAAGCGTTTAGGGGCTGATGCATGCTTATTGGTAACACCTTACTATAACAAGCCTACGCAAGAAGGCTTGTATTTGCATCACGAAGCCATTGCTAAAGCCGTCGATCTTGGTCAAATACTTTACAACGTTCCTGGCCGCACTGCGGTAGATATGTTGCCAGATACCATTGCTCGTATTGCCGAAATTGATCAGGTAGTTGGTATAAAAGAAGCCACTGGCGACTTGGTTCGTGCGCAACAAGTCATTGACCTGGTGGGTAACAAGATTGCTGTTTATTCGGGTGATGATGCCGTTGCTTCCCAACTTATTTTAATGGGTGGACACGGTAATATCTCGGTAACTGCAAATGTATTGCCGAAAAAAATGGCCGAACTATGTCGTTTATCGTTGGCGGGTAAAGCCGAAGAAGCAACAGCATTGAATAACGAGCTGATGGCGATGCACAATATATTGTTTTGTGAATCTAACCCCATTCCTGTTAAATGGGCGTTGCATCAAATGGGCCGGATGACAGCGGGTATTCGCTTGCCATTAACACCATTGGCTAACCAGTATCGTGACGATTTAACTGCGGTTCTGAATTCATTTGGTTTGGTGAAATAATTGATGATACGTGCTGTAGGTATTTTTTTACTGGTGTCACTTAGTGGCTGCACTGCGATTTTTGGTGATACTTTTCATGACCGCGCACAAGATTATCTGACTTCAGAAACGCAACCGGCGATGACGCCGATTGCGGGACAGCCAGAGTTACCGTTGCAAGACAGATATGTGATTCCAGAAATTACGCCCACATTAGCGTCTGCGATAAAGCTTGATGAAGATGGTGATTTTGTAGTGCCACAGCCAATCATGTTAACCATGGAAGATGATCAGCAAGAAATCACCTCCTTAAGCCAGATGCAAGATACTGGGTTAAATCCTCGTTTAGAGCGTGATGGTGCAGGTACACAAGTCTTGCGCCTAGAAGGTCAGTTTGGTTTAGCCTGGATTGCCGTATCAGAAGCGATCACTGAAAGCCCTTACACACTGACTGATTTAAACCGTTCAACCGGAACTTACTACATCACCATTTTCGATCCCGAAGCTGAGCAGCCAGAAAAAAGCTTTTGGCAGTGGCTAACGAACAGCAGCGAAAAAGGCGTTGAAATTCCGTACTTGGTAAAAATGAATCGTTCACGTTTAGGAGTGTACTTATCTTTGCAAGAAGATTTAGAAACATTGGCTGACGATGAGCTTGCCCAGCGCTTTTTAACCGACTTGAAAAACCTGCTTATCCAGTGAAATTTGCGTCCTTAGGCAGTGGTAGTAAAGGCAATGCCACCATCATTGATAGTGGCAGTAGCCGGGTATTAATTGACTGTGGTTTTAACCGCAAACATACCCGTTTACGCCTACAAGAACTCTCCTTAGATTTACCCGACCTCGATGCCATATTGGTGAGTCACGAACACAGTGATCATGCCAAAGGTGTCGCCTTGGTATGTGAGGCGATTAATAAACCCTTCTATGCCACCTATGGGACTGCTCGCTCCGCAGGCTGGTTAGATCATCCTTTGTGGCAATGTATAGACAGCCACGATACCTTTCAAATAAACGATTTAACGATTAATACCGTGGTTGTACCCCACGATTCACAAGAGCCGGTACAATTTGTGGTATCTAACGAGCGTTTTAAAGTTGGTGTCTTATCCGATTTAGGTTCATTAACCGCTCATGTGATTGAGTCTTACCAAAATTGCCATGGGTTATTGCTTGAAGCCAATCACGATCTTCAATTGCTGCAGCAAGGGTCTTACCCGCCGTCGCTTAAAAGACGGGTTGCCGGTGATTACGGCCATTTAAATAATCAACAGGCTGCAGATTTATTATCGCGTTTGTTGTGGCCGGGTATTCAGCATGTGCTAGCTAGCCATATCAGTGATAAAAACAATCAACTAGATTTAGTCAAAAAAGAATTTGCGCAAGTGCTGGGTTGCGACTGGCAAGACGTCGATGCGGCTATTCAAGGTGAGAGCACGGGTTGGCGTGAGTTGGTATAAATGACCGAATTGATTGAAAAACCGCGTTAATCGGCAAATAATTGCAGATTAACGCACATGATTAGTTGAAGTTTCCCCATAAAAAAGGGCAAACTAGACGTAACCCCTAACGATCATCTGATTTGATTGCAGAAGAATAATTAAATAAGGACAACACATGAAAAAATTACTCGCCGTAGCCGTTGCATCCGCACTGCCTATGATGGCCCAAGCTGATTTATTATTTACCGTAGAAGCCGGCGCTAATATTTGGAACGCAGAAGCTTCGGGTAATGTCGGTGACGATGTGACCGTTGGTAAAAATGGGCTGGATCTTGATTCAGAAAACAGCAACGTGATGTACGTATCTTTTGAACATCCAGTGCCAATGATTCCCAATGTTAAAATCAAAAATACTAGCCTAGATTTATCCGGCGAAGGCACACAAAATTTTACTTTCTTAAATGAGAACTTCGACGGCGCTTCTGAGTCGCAACTGGATTTGTCTCACACAGACTTAACCTTGTATTGGGGCGTACCACTGCCAATCCCATTTTTTGATATTAACTTTGGTTTAACTGCACGTCAGTTTGACGGTGTTATTTCGGTTACCGATCAAGACAATCCAACGACTACCGCAGAAGAAGACTTAGACTTCGTTTTACCGATGGGTTATTTGAACGTAGATTTTGATTCACACTTTGGTGTGTATGCACGTGCTGAACTAAACGCCATTGGTTACGACGGTAACAGCATTAGTGATTTAGAGTTGGCTGTAGGTTATACCTTACCATTGCCAATTCCGATGGTTGATATCAACCTAGAAGCAGGTCATCGCACTTTAAACTTCACTACCGATGAAGATTCATTAGATGTAGACACGGATGTGGATGCTTCTGGTATGTTCTTTGGTCTAAATGTTTCAGTTGGCTTATAAGTTAATTTGTTAACTGTTTAAACAAAAAAAACCGCTAGATAAATCGTCTTAGCGGTTTTTTTGTGTCTGTTAATTACTAGTTTAAAAATTATTCAGAGTTGAAAGTTATTCAGCTTCACGCACAAATTTAGCCAGTATTTCACCCGTGTCGCGGTTGCCGACATAAATACTCATAACATCTGCACGAACTGCGTGGGTTGGGTGACCTTGATAATCGATCTTACTGAAACAGCGATCTTCTAGGGTGCAAAAACGTAAACCCAGTTGTACTTCTAGTACTCGACTGTCGCTCTGGGCGTGAGTCTTTTCTGGAGCCGCTTTCCATTTTATATCTTCAAATACTCCAGGAATCCACTGCCAGTCACGGTTAAACGACTTTAATGCTGGATAGTTTTTAAAATTGAGTACAGTGGCCACCCAGCGATTACCATTTTTCATTAATACGTCTTGGCCTAAACGATTTTTTTCTAAGTCTTGTTGCAGGGTAAACTCGACCACAGATTTTGCTGAATGGCCGGGAGCATAATCGGCGGCTTCATCTGGGAAAAGGCTATTGTAGGGGCCACTGTTGGGCAGGCTGCGAATACCAACAATATTAAAAGGGTGAAACCCTTTTTTGTAATCGTAACGAGCCGCTTGTAATGGGTAGCTAACAAAATAAGTATTTTTTTGTTCCAGTTCAGAATCCGATAACGCAGCAAAGCGAGAATCTTGTGAGCTGAACAATGATTGTATATTGCTTTCGGTTAAGTAGGCTTTGTCTTGCCAGCGCGCATCTGCGCTACTAATGCGGCTATCAATGCGTTTTTTACGAATTCTCGCTTCTTTTTGAGCTTGCTCTGCAGCGATTCTGGCTTGTTCTTGGGCTAGTAGTTGTAGGCGGGCTAGTTCTTCTTTAGAAGGGCCGCAGGCTGCAAGAAAAAGAGCGGTTGCGGTAATAGCGACTTTAGTCACGGTATTCATAAAGGATCCATTGCTCAGGTTGTTATTTTTAATGGTTTAGTAATGTTTTTGTAATGGTTTTGTATTAGTTGCTTAGTATCGCTGAAAATCGATGTTTTTTCGATCTCTTGTTGTGCTTTTTTTAATTCAATCAATAGCTTGTATTTATATCGACTGGCTTTCAGCCCTAGACAATACAGGGTGTGTATGCGAATCTGTAAAAAAAAATTTAGAGTATTTGTTGTGAAAAAAATAAGCCTTTTAATTCTTGCTGCATTAAGTATTTCGGCTTGCGATGGTCGCTTCGCTAATTTAGAAGCTTCTGAGCTTAGAAAGCGAGCTTACGAATGTGAGCAGGGGGTTAATTTAACCGCTCCTGAAATTCAAGTGTGCAAAAATATCATGCGTGAATGTAAGCGACGAGAAGCAAATGGGCAGTACGACTGCTAACTTTTCTGATTTTTTATTATTTATTAATCTTGAATTTCTTTATTTGAGTACCATATCCCTTTTAGGCTTATGTTCTGTATTGGGATTTGTTGTCAAATGGTGTAGTGTTAAGCCGTTTTTAAGAACAATCAAAAAATAAAAAAACCTTTGGGGAATGTTAATGAATTTATTAAAACAAGTGCCTGTAATTGCTATGGGTGCTCTTATATTGGTTGGTTGCAGCCAGGAGAAAGAAGTGAAATTAGATAATCATGTTGATCAAGCAAGCTATGGTGTTGGTCTTAATATTGGTGAAAGCTTAGCTCGTGACGCAGTGGAATTGAATGTAGATGCTATTGCTGCTGGTATTTCTGATGCATTATCTGGCGCAGAAAAACGTGTTGACCAAGAAACACTGCAAGCTGCATTTGAAAAAATCCGTGCTGAGCAAGAGCGTAAGCAAGCGGCACTTAATGATGCAGCAGCGCAAGCTGGTATTGATTTCTTAGCAGAAAATGGCAAGAAAGAGGGTGTAACAACTCTTGAGTCTGGCTTACAATACGAAGTAATTAC
This sequence comes from uncultured Thalassolituus sp., assembly GCA_913061435.1. GTDB lineage: Bacteria > Pseudomonadota > Gammaproteobacteria > Pseudomonadales > Oceanobacteraceae > Oleispira. The sequence continues at coordinate 9,556 of CAJXUK010000041.1, forward strand.
AGCAGCAGAAGGCGGTGCTAAGCCATCTGCAACGGATACCGTTTCAGTTCATTACCACGGCACATTAACCGATGGTTCTGTTTTTGATAGCTCTGTTGAGCGTGGCACTCCGGCTGAATTCCCAGTTAACCGCGTAATCGCGGGTTGGACTGAAGCACTTCAGTTGATGTCTGTTGGTGACAAATGGAAGCTGTATATTCCAGCTGACTTGGCTTACGGCGCACAAAGCCCAAGCCCCAAAATTCCTGCTAACTCTGCTTTGGTTTTCGAAGTAGAATTGTTGGATGTTAAACAAGAAGGCTAAGCCTGCTGTTTATTTGGTTACTCAAACTTGTGTATATCATAAGTCTTGAGTAACTAAGTTCTAAGCGGGTTTGCGTTTATTTATTAAAGGCTCCGCTTAGGAATATTGATGTCACATTCTCTTACGTCTGCATCTGATTTTAATCAATCTCTATTAGGCTTTCTTCAAGCCAGCCCTACCCCGTTTCATGCCACCCAAAGCATGGCCGATATTTTGTTAGCCGCGGGTTATACCGAATTATTTCAGCATCAAACTTGGCAACTGCAAGAGCAAGCTGGGTATTTTATTCGCAGCAACGATTCTTCTATTATTGCTTTTTGGCTAGCCGATAAATTCCAACCCTTGCGCTTAGTGGGTGCACACACTGATAGCCCCTGTTTAAAAGTAAAACCCAATGCCAATATCGATGGTAAAGGGTATTTCCAATTAGGTGTTGAGGTTTACGGTGGGGCGCTGTTGGCTCCTTGGTTTGATCGCGATTTATCATTAGCAGGGCGGGTTCATGCGCGAATAAACGGTAAGATTCAAGCAGTAATGGTAAATTTTGAACGTGCCATAGCGACGATCCCAAGCCTTGCCATTCATTTAGACAGAGAAGCCAATAATTCTCGTAGCATTAACCCACAAACTCAGCTACCCCCTGTTCTGTCGATTGCGGCTGAAAAAGATAAAGATTTAAATTCTCTGTTAATGGCAGAACTGGTTAAGCAGTATGAGGATGTTGAATCGATCTTAGATTACGAATTATTTTTTTACGACACGCAGGCACCGGCACTCATTGGTTTAAAGCAAGAATTTATCGCCAGTGCGCGTTTAGATAATTTGTTAAGTTGTCATGTTGGGTTACAGGCATTATTAAGTGCCGGTAATGGCCAAAATAAATTGTTTATATGTACCGACCATGAAGAGGTTGGTTCGGTTAGTGCTTGTGGCGCACAGGGACCTTTCTTAGAGCAAACCATCGAAAGAATTTGGCCAGACATTGAAGAGCGTAATCGTATTATTGCCAGCTCGTTAATGATCTCTGCTGATAATGCTCATGCAATTCATCCTAATTTTGCTGATAAGCATGATCAAAACCACGGGCCTATGTTGAACCAAGGCCCAGTGATCAAGATTAATGCGAATCAACGCTATGCGACTAACAGCTTCACGTCGGCGGTATTTAAGCAATTGTGTAATGAAGCCGAGGTATCTTACCAAGCGTTTGTTATGCGCACCGATATGGCCTGTGGCAGTACGATTGGGCCTGCCATAGCTTCTGGCTTGGGGGTGGATACTATTGATATTGGTGTACCAACTTTTGGCATGCATTCAATTCGTGAATTAGCGGGTAGTGAAGATGCTTTTGATTTGGCTAAAGTGTTAAAACACTTTTATGAAAAATCTTCTTTGCTTGAGTAGTGCTTGAATGATACTTGAGCTTGAGGCTAGAAAATAGATATTCAAATAAACAGTTTATGTTAAGTCGTAAACTGTTTATTTAAATTACAAAAATATGATCGACACGAAAAATTATTAACAATAGATAATTAATTGAATTAAAAATATATTAAATTTTTGAAGTTAAATAGTTTTAAGTGGATTTTTTAAATACAAGATTTTGAGTAAGAAACCATCTTAGATAAAGATGGTCGGGATAGAGAGATTCGAACTCCCGACATCCTGCTCCCAAAGCAGGCGCGCTACCAGGCTGCGCTATATCCCGAACCTGTTGCAAGTAAACCAATATATCACAAGGTAATAAATGGCTCCCTGAGCTGGACTTGAACCAGCGACCAATAGATTAACAGTCTACTGCTCTACCAACTGAGCTATCAGGGAATGTCTTGGCAACGAGGCGCATATTACGTAGCAGGCGCGTTTGTGTCAACACCTTTTCATGAAAAAACTTCAAATTAATTAAAACAACATGATTTTAGAGAATATTGTTTAAAAACAAGCCAGTAGGGCTTCATTTGACGCACAAACTGGCTCGCTTAGGTTGCGTAATTAGCCCTTCATTAGAGAAAGCAACTCAGAGGTTTTTTCTTGCATTAAAGCTTGGTCGCCACGGCTTTCAACGTTTAAGCGCACAACGGGTTCGGTATTAGATGCGCGTAAGTTAAAGCGCCACTCACCAAAGTTCATGCTTAGGCCATCGGTGCGATCGATATCCGCGCCTGTGTTGGCATAATGGGCTTCTACTTTCACTAACGTTGCTTGGGCATCGTCTAATACACTGTTGATCTCACCCGAACAGGGAAATTTTGCCATGCGCTCTTCAACCAACTGAGTTAACGACTTACCCGATTTACTGATCAGCTCAACCACTAATAACCAAGGAATCATGCCGCTGTCGCAGTAGAAGAAATCTTTAAAGTAATGGTGAGCGCTCATTTCACCACCATAAATAGAATCTTCTAAACGCATGCGTTCTTTAATAAAGGCGTGGCCGGTTTTACTCTGAATGGCTTTACCGCCAGCAGCTTCGGCCATTTCGATGGTATTCCAAGTTAAGCGCGGATCATGAACAATACTCGCTCCTGGATTTTTCAGAAGTGCAGCTTCCGCCAATAGACCAACGATGTAATAGCCTTCAATGAAGGTACCTTTATCGTCAAAGAAGAAACAACGGTCAAAGTCGCCATCCCAAGCAATGCCCAAATCAGCACCGGAATCGGCAATCGCTTTAATAGTAGGCGCACGGTTTTCTTCTAATAAAGGGTTTGGAACACCGTGAGGGAAGTTACCATCTTGTTCGTGATGAATTTTAACCCACTCGATAGGCAAAAATGGCTCGATGGCATCAAGAGCCAAGCCTGCACCACCGTTACCGGCGTTACAGACAATCTTTAACGGTTTTAGTTTGTCGGCTTCAACGTAGGTCAAAAGATGTTGAGTGTAAGCAGGGCGAGTATCAACATTTTCTAAAGTGCCGCGCTTGCTGGCGTCAACTTCACCAAAGTTATTGGCATGGGCCAGTTTTTCTATGTCTTTAAGGCCGGTATCCCCACTGATTGGCTTAGAACCTTCGCGCACAAACTTCATGCCGTTGTAATCTTTTGGGTTGTGGCTTGCGGTTACGCAGATACCACCGTCGGCGTTTAGGTGAGAGGTCGCAAAATACACTTCTTCGGTGCCGCACATGCCAATGTTCAAAACATGAGTGCCGGCGTCGCGCAGGCCTTCAATGACCTTGTCGCACATTTGCTTACTGGTTAAACGAATGTCGTAACCCACAACGATGGTTTTGGGTTGTAAAAATTGTGCAAAAGCTCGCCCTATGCGATAAGCAATGTCTTCATTAAGTTCGTCGGGCATACGGCCACGTACATCGTATGCTTTAAAACACGCTAATAAATCGCCCATTATTTGTTCCCTTTATTTGGCTAGCCGGTTGTCAATATTGTCGAAAAAAGTTTATAAAAGTGTGCGCATTGTATCTTTTTAAGTCTTAATCACAAGCTAACTCGCTTTCTGAGGTTGTTAGCTTACCTGAGCTTGGGCACGTAACCTGCTTAGTAAACTATTTCAGCAGAAAGCCGTTTTTCTAACTTAATATCACTGGCAAATGCTGACTTATGGTGCACACTGAATAAAGAGCGTGCATGTTTAGCAATGAGGAAACCCTTGAATGCAAATAGAACAGCCTTTTGAATTAGTGTTATTTGGTGGCTTAGGTGATTTAGCCCTGCGAAAACTATTGCCATCGTTGTATTTATTAGAATTGGATCATCGCTTACCAGAAGGCAATATAATCGCTATTGGCCGTTCAGAAGTAGAGCATAAACAGGTTGTTAAAAAAATTAAAAAAGCGGTATTTACGCAAATTAATTCAGCCTTTCAATGTGATAAAAGTTGGCAACGTTTAGCACAACGACTGCACTATGTTGCTGTTGATGGACAGCGCAGTAAAGATTATCAAAAGCTGGCCACAATACTGCAAAATGACTGCCAAAATCGTTTATTCTACTTTGCTACAGCATCATTCTTATACGCCGAAATTGCACAAAATTTGCACAAAAGTAAATTAATTAATCGCCATACAAAAGTGGTACTCGAAAAACCCATTGGCCACGACTTGGCTTCGGCAAAAGCCATTAATAGCGCAGTTGCCGAATATTTTGAAGAATGTCAGATATACCGTATTGACCATTATTTGGGTAAAGAGACGGTGCAAAATTTAATGGTATTGCGTTTTGCCAATTCTATTTTTGAAAGCCAATGGAACCAGCAATACATAGATCATATTCAAATTACAATCTCAGAATCCCTTGGGGTAGAACAACGTGCTGGTTTTTATGAGCAGGTTGGGGCTTTTCGTGACATGGTGCAAAATCATTTATTACAACTGTTATGTATTGTTGCAATGGAGCCACCGGCAAAGATGGAATCTGATGCAGTGCGTGACGAAAAAGTTAAAGTAATAAAAGCACTAAAACCCATTGAGGGCAGTGATATACACGACAATGTTATTCGCGGCCAATACAGCGAAGGTGTTTCTGAAGGGGCTATCGTGCCTGGTTATCGAGATGAAACTGGGGTAGATGACCAAAGCGATACAGAAACTTTTGTGGCAATGAAAGTAGAGATTGAAAATTGGCGATGGGCTGGTGTGCCTTTTTATTTACGCACCGGTAAACGCTTGGCCGAAAGAGCTTGCGAAATTGTGGTGCAATTCAAAAAAATACCGCACTCTATTTTTTCTATGCAGCACAAAGAACCCATGGCCAATAAACTCATTTTTAGGTTGCAGCCCGATGAAGGTATTCGTTTACAGCTGTGTGAGAAAAAAGTCGGCAGTGGCATGCAAGTGAGACCTATGACGTTAAGTTTGAACCCCGACGCAGCAGAACAAAAAAAGGCAACGGGTTCTGCTTTTGAAAACAACCAAGAAAAACCGACAGCAACAAATAGTGCAGAAGATCGAGTGCCCGAGGCATACGAACGCTTATTGTTTGATGCTTTAGCCAGTAACCCCACCCTATTTTTAAGAGACGATGAGCTAATGCATGCGTGGGATTGGGTGGATTCAATATTAGCCGAATGGAAAGAAACCGACGATTCCCCCGAGCCCTATACTGCTGGCAGTTGGGGACCAGCAGCAGCCACCTTGTTAATGGCAAAAGATGGCCGTTTATGGAACGACAATAACGAGCGTTAAACCAACTATAATAATTAAGCGTTATAAACGATTGTGAGGTAATAATATGTGGACAGAAACACTAAGTGATAACAAAACAACCTTGGCCAAAAAGCTGGCAATATCCGTTGTTAAGCAGTTAAAACAATCAATAGAAACCAATAATAAAGCCAGTATGGCAGTGAGTGGCGGGGCCACACCGGTAGAGTTTTTTCAGCAGCTTAGCCAACAAGAACTGGATTGGTCTAAGGTGACGATTACCTTGGTTGACGAGCGTTGGATTCCAACAACGGATGCTGAAAGTAACGAAAATTTAGTACGCGAGCATTTGCTCAAAAATCACGCTGAACGAGCTTACTTTTTAGGGTTAAAAAATCAAGCCGAATTACCCAGCGAAGGCATTATGGATTGTGAAACCAAGCTAAGAGAACAAATTGAGCAGCTTGATGTGGTAGTGCTAGGTATGGGTATTGATGGCCATACTGCTTCTTGGTTTGCTGGTTCTAAGCAACTAGCCGATTTAATAGACGTTGATACATCGGCTTGGTGCTTACCAGTAGAGGATGAATTTTTACCCCAACCAAGAATGAGTTTGACTTGGCGCTTTATGAAATCGGCCAAAAAAATCTATTTGCACTTTACTGGTAGTGATAAAAACCCTTTGTTTGCTCAAGCCTGCGAAGGAATCACAGAAGAGCTGCCTGTTTCCCATGTATTGCACCAAGATGGCATTAATATCAACGTATACCGAACCGAATAAAGGACTGTAAACCTGTATGAATCCGATCGTTATGGCAGTCACCGAAAGAATCATTGCTCGCAGTAAAATAACTCGAACAGCGTATTTAGCGTTAATCGAAAGCGAAGCAGAGCGCTTACAAAATGCCCCAGCACGCCATGGCATGAGCTGCACAAATTTAGCCCATGCTATAGCTGCAGAAAGCGATGATTCAAAACTGATTTTAAAACAAAGTCAGCGTGCGGCGAATATCGGAATTGTGACTGCCTATAACGATGTGTTATCGGCGCACCAACCTTATAAAGAGTACCCAGCACAAATAAAAAACCATTTATCTAACATGGGGCATGTGGCGCAAGTCGCAGCCGGTGTGCCTGCAATGTGCGACGGCATAACCCAAGGCCAAAGCGGTATGGAGCTGTCTTTATTCAGCCGCGATACCATTGCGTTAAGCACAGCAATTGGCCTATCTCATGACGTATTTGATGGTGTGGTGTTATTAGGAATATGCGACAAAATCGTACCGGGTTTATTAATGGCCGCCCTGCGTTTTGGCCATTTACCGGCGATATTTCTTCCTTCTGGGCCAATGGGCTCTGGTATTACCAATTCGGCCAAAGCGAAAACACGACAAGAGTTTGCGGCAGGGAAAATAGGTAAAGAAGAACTATTAGAATCCGAATTAAAGTCGTACCACAGTGCAGGCACGTGCACCTTTTATGGCACCGCAAACTCCAACCAAATGCTCATGGAAATCATGGGGCTGCAATTACCTGGCAGTTCTTTTTTGAACCCCAGCGACCCATTAAGACCCTTATTAAACGAATTTGCCTTACAAAATTTAACCGCCCATACCGCATTAGAACCGGGCTATTTGCCGTTAGGCCAAATGCTAGATGAAAAGAGTTTCGTCAATGCCATTGTCGGTTTATTAGCTACTGGCGGCTCCACCAATCACAGCATTCATTTACTGGCCATCGCGCGCATGGCGGGGATTATTTTAGACTGGCAAGACATCTCGGACTTATCCGATGTAGTGCCGTTATTAACCCGTATTTACCCGAACGGCGCAGGAGATGTAAACCACTTTCAGCAAGCGGGCGGCATGGGCTTTTTAATTCGTGAATTATTATCAGTAGGCTTACTTCACCAAGACGTTCAAACCTTGCTAGGCAAAGATTTATCTGCCTATTGCCAGCAGCCTTACCTAGACCTTGAGTTAGATGCTAATAAATTAGCTTGGCGAGACTGCACTGAAGAAAGTTTAAATTTAGACATTCTGGCCCCCGCAAGTGCTCCCTTTATGAAAGAAGGTGGGCTGAAATTACTCAATGGCAATATTGGCCGAGGCTTAATAAAAATATCCGCAGTGCCAGAATCTCGCTGGTACACCAAAGCCCCTGCAAAAGTCTTTACTGATCAGTATGACGTTGTAAAAGCGTATGAAGCAGGCCAGCTTAATCAAGACTGCGTGATCGTTGTGAAATACCAAGGACCAAAAGCCAATGGCATGCCCGAACTGCACAAACTCATGCCGGTACTAGCCAACTTACAAGACACAGGCTTCAAGGTTGCGCTATTAACCGACGGTCGCTTATCCGGTGCATCGGGCAAAGTCCCTGCGGTATTGCATCTGTGCCCAGAAGCGCTAATGGGTGGCGAAATAGACTTAATTCAAAACGGCGATGACATTGAAATAGACGCTCACAAAGGCACGGTTGTTAATCACACGATTACAGATTCAGTCGACCGACAAGCAGGCTCTATAAAATCAAGCCAAGCAAAAGAAGCTCAGCAAGGATTAGGGCGCGAGCTGTTTAGCATCTTTAGAGAAAACACCACCCCCGCCGATCAAGGTGCCTTATCTTTACGTTGGTAATTAAAAAAGAATCTATTTAAAAAAATATGACAAAACTGAATACATGGTTATCCCAAACCAAACCCTTAATTGCCGTGATCGTTATAAACGATATTAAACACGCCGTTCCTATGGCAAAAGCGCTGGTGGCCGGTGGCATTCATTTATTAGAAGTTACCCTGCGCACACCCGCAGGGCTAGCCGCCATAAAACAAATCAGCCAACACGTACCCGGCGCCATTGTGGGTGCAGGCACAATATGCACTGCCCAAGACTATCAAAATGCAATCGATGCGGGCTCTCAATTTATTGTTAGCCCAGGCTTAACCCCCGCACTCATTGAAAAAGCCCAGCAAGTAAAAGCAGCCAAGCAGTGGGATGGCATCTTTTTACCCGGAGTCGCCACCGCCAGTGAACTCATGATCGCAGTAGATGCAGGATTCACCCAGCTTAAATGCTTTCCCGCCAGCGCAATCGGTGGCGAAAAATTATTAAAAGCATGGTCAGGGCCTTTTCCTGATGTTGAATTCTGCCCAACCGGCGGCATATCCCTAGACAACTACCAAGATTATCTAGCACTGCCCAACGTCATCTGTGCGGGTGGAAGCTGGTTAGTTAACTCTGAACTACTAGACAATGAAGATTGGGCAGAAATTACCCAAAGAGCCTTGGCTATTAATAAAGCTGTTTAAATTTAAAAAGACGACGCTAAGTGATAGCAAAGAAACAGCTAACAAACTGATTTTAAAACGCTTTCTTGTATACTCTAAGGAGATAGACAACAAAAAACTCTTGCATGGCGGCATTCAATTTATTAGACTGCACGCACTTTAGGACTATAGCTCAGTTGGTTAGAGCGCTACCTTGACATGGTAGAGGTCCCCAGTTCGAATCTGGGTAGTCCTACCAATTAAAAAGCCTTTAAAATCAACGACTTGCAGCGGTTTTAGAATCCCCAAAAAATCCCATATTTCCTCGATGTGCCCAGATTGTGCCCAAAACGTGCCCAATCCAGTTTTTGACGTCTTCCAAAAAAGCCGTTTTTGAGTATTACCTAACATTTTTCACGCTTTTTTAGCTTTTTTCACGGTAAAGGTCAGATTTCTCTCCCAAAATTTCTCTTCTAAAATTTATTAGATCAAAACTAAATATTTTTGAGTTTTATCATAGCAATGGTAAAGGTCAGAATAATATTAACTAAATTCTGAAAAGTTAATCAGCGAATTGCTGAAATATTTTTTTAATGAAAATTTTGGGCACAGCTGGGCACGATTGGGCACTTGAAAATAAATAACTGTGGGAAGACCTCTTAACTCGTGGCCAAATTTGGTTGACCACTACAAATTCACCGTACCACTACAAATAGCAAATGATCTTGTTCCGTATCCAATGCAGGGACAGAATTCAACATCTTCAAGTGCTATGAATGGCTTTGGTCACTCTATAATTAGCTCTGTATTGGATATTGAGTTTACATATGGCTCTGTTTATCGATATGACGGAGTTGGTAATGGCACTGCAAACGGCTTAAAATCCGCTACGTCTAAAGGCGCTTATTTTAACGAAAATATACGTGGTCAATACCCATATGTTCAAATTTATTAACCTGAAACTCGCCACAGTTATGACTGTGGCGCTTCTTTGTGGTTGCTCGTCAATGTACAAAGTTGAAGAAAAGTTTGAAGTAAGGGACCTTAGTATTAGTGGACTGAATAGCGGGAAGCCCGTTTATCTGAACAAAACTTCTGAGTACGCTGACAACTCATCATTTAAACATCATTTGAAAAAGTTAGCCTTATTCGGGGTAATTTGGACCAATAAAGATGAAGAAAAAGACATACTTATATCACCATCAACACCAATTCGCCTAACAGGGCATATATATCGATATGATCATAGCTTATTAGAGAGGTTAATTGGCGGAGCTCAAGGGCCTATGTGTTACTACGAAATGATTATGGGCGATAAACCGATAATAATGGTTGATATAATCAACAAGGATATTTATCAATATGAATGCAAGAATTTGGGCCGTTAGTCTAATCAAAGCTGTATTGAATTTCATTGCTTGGGTTTTTCTAATAAAGCGAATCGCCCCATTGGTATGCAAAGATTTGGGAGCTCGTTTATACGGAACGCCAGATTAATTTTATTGGATTGTTGTCGGGCTAAAGCTGTGCCCCACATAAAACATTTGCATTTGAAAATGGTCTCCCGCTGGGACTCGAACCCAGGTCTGGCAGCTTAGGAGGGGAGTCATCAGCAGGTAGCAGGCGAAACAAAATCACGTAATTAGCCAATGGTCAGCAAGCGATTGAATGCTTGAGATGGCTTCATCCCATTGGGCTGGGGAAGGGTGATAAACCAACGGTCCAATAAATTGTTGGTATCTTTCTTTATGCTCTGGCTGTTCAATTAATAGTGACAGGCCGTAGCGAAGCTCTAAGTTTGCATTATCTACGAATTCTTTGTGCTGACTACCAAATTGTTTTCTATCAGTCTCGATCACCTTCTGAACCATGGATTGCAAAGATTGTGGTGACGCCATCGTTGTAAATATTAAGTGAAGATCATAAACATGACGAATGAGGGGTTGATCATCCGCTCTAGAATTGTCTCTGGCATGAGACGCTGTTCTGCGCAGTAGGGAAACAAACTTCTCACTTGCGGTTGAGTCAACTGTAACGCAGGTGATTTTATCAACTTCACCTTTCAATTTTAGTGTATTTGCATAGAGAGAACTGAGAGATAGCACTACTGGAGGTTCAAGTAACTTAGACTCTGTTAAATCTAATTGCAGAGATGGCTTTGCGTTAAAGGAAGACAATTATTTACACTATGAAAAATCAGTAAGCGGAGTTTACGATTTGGCTGATACAGGTGCTAATACGATAAATTGTAGTAGCTCATCCCTGAAATGCATGATCCGCTTTTGAATGACCCTGATGTTTTAAAATAATATTAATATTTAAAAACAATGTTAAAAAGCCCCGCCTCGAAAGTGCCGGGGCTTTTGTTTTTAAGGGTGAACACTAGTTAGTGGGGTTACTCTGCATAAAGACAGTGAAACTACTTTTAAATCTCTGTTTTATGCAATGCCGCTTTTTCTCTCTACGGTCAATTTCATATTCAGTGCATCCATCACTTTTGCTATGGTTTCAAACTTCGGTTTTTTACTGCCATCGAGTGATTGGTAAAGGCTAGCGCGGGTAACCCCCGCCTGTTTTGCTACTTCAGTCATGCCCTTAGCTTTTGCAGCAATCCCTAAGCAGTGAATCAAATATTCAGGACTTTCGAGGGCAGCTTCAGCTAAAAATGCTTCAATATCCTCATCGCTCTCTAGATACTCTGCAGTATCCCACTTCATTGTTTTAGTCATGTAATGTCTCCAATATGACACTTGCGGCCTTAATATCGCGTGATTGTGAGCTTTTATCTCCACCGGCCAGCAATAGAACGATTTGGCTATTGCGGATGGTGTAATACACCCGATAACCTGGGCCTATAAAAAAACGATAATTCTGAAATATTATCGCCTACTGGCTTGTGATCACCCAAGTTACCCGTGAATTGCTTCGTGATCCTTCAGTTTATGTAACCATTTACTGAACTGGTCTGTTGTTTCAATGTAGTAGGTCATAACCAATGGTGAATTCTGTAGAATACAGATAGCAAGGGTTTATCAGAAACTAACAGGACTATATAGATCCTTGTAGTTCAGGCTTAGACTTGATATTTCTGTGGATAATTTGAATGTCATATAAGTGATTTTTTATAGTATTGGCAATAATAGTGATGCTAGAAACTCAGTAAATGGCTTTATATCCTGCTGCACGCTGGCGGCTTCAAGGGCTTGCATATATTCATCACGTCTTTCCACCGGCACCACTGTCCAAGAATATCCACCCGAAGCCATCATCAGATTCATGATGAATCTTCCCATCCGGCCGTTGCCGTCAAAATAGGGGTGAATATATACAAATATAAAGTGTCCTAATACTACTCTGGCCGCAGGATTATCTTCTTCTGCCAACAGATCAAAAAAGGCCGGCATCATATCTCTGACGGCTTCACGATTGGGTGGGGTGTGCATTGATTGTCTGATATAAACCGGGCCAGACCGATAACCTGCAAGGTCGGTTTGACTAACAATGCCTGCCGCAACACTTGGGCCAAATAATGCCAGATACCAGTCGCCGTAAGATTGTTCTAATACTTCACCTGGATTTTCTCCTTTCAGCACCGCTAATAACGATTTTTTAACTTGCTGAAAAGCATCCCAATAGCCTCTGGCCGCCATAGCATCCAGATGTTGCCTGTTCTCTTCAGATGCTTCAGCCTGCCAGTTGCCAGAACGAACCAGATCGATGAGTTCTGGTGTGACTTTGTAGCCTTCGATCGATAACGAATGATAAGCATCGGTCACATATTTATCGTCCACCTCAGCCATATAGGCATCGATACTGATATCTTGGCTATCTGATAGCGGAAAATGCTGTATAACGGTTTCGCGCATTTGCGCCCACATCAGGCGTATTCGATTTGCATATGGGGAAACCTCTCTACGACCCAGGCTGATTTCCATTTGGTCTTTGAACGGATCGGTTTCATGCACTTTTAAGTCGGCTGCCTGCATACCCTTTAGCAGATTGTCGGCTATTAGATCACGACCTATATTGCGGAAGGCTCCGGCTAAGCGGCCAGCAACGACGCTATGATTGCCACTTAATAATACGGATAATAAATCTGATGCATCAGTCACCATCGAGAGTGCTGTGCGCATTTGCAGGGGAGCGCTAATGAACTGCTTGGCAGAGCTGTGTATCAAAGCGGTGGGTAAACTGTATACATTGAGCCCATCCAGTTTGGTGATGTTTTCAGCATCAGGCAGGTTGAGTCTGAGATCAAACAGCGAGGTATTGTGGAGGAATTCAGTGGGTTTGTTATTGCCTTTGGGGGAGCGGACCAATAGTTGTTGAGGAACCGTTTTGTCACCAATGTGCAGGTTGATCGATTGTTCCGGAGATAAGCACCATTGACTGTCGAAGCGTATGGTCAAATATTGTGCGCAAAAATCCCAGAATGATGTGTACCATGATGTGCTATCTCCCGGTTTTTCATCCGGCATTGATGCAATGTACCAACCGCGAATAACCTCACGAATAAAGCCATGTTTGAGTAGTCGCTCTCTGTGTATTCGGCTCAGCTGCTGTGATTGAATTGCGATGCACTTGCTTTCTTGTAACAGCCTTAGCTGTTCCAAAGAGTTTGCCAGCTTTTGTGATACGTCGTTCATGGTCTGTTCCGGAGCCTGATTCTTTTGTCATTTTTAGGTTTTACTGTTTAATGATATATAGGTTTTAGTGTATTGTCACTATTAGGTTTTAGTGCTTTTCCGCTGATTACAAACTTCTCAGACTCCAAAACCAGCACCCGTCATTACGTATTTGGTTCTGCAATATTTCAAGGGTAGGTGTGGAAAAGTTTTCTAAGACATAGTGTAAATAAAATCCTTAAGAACAGATAAAAACACGAATAACGTATAATTTTATATTCAGAGCATCTTTTTTGATATGATCAGCAGGCAGATCTACATGATGTCTAATATTTACCAAAATAAAGGCTGAAATGACTATTTTTAAGGGTAAATGTCATAGGTGATGTGCCCACAAAGTGGCCCTAAGTGTTTGAAAATGTTTAAAAAATCAGATTTTAGACTTTTGAAACTCTTAATGAAATGCAGCTGAGGTAAGATGGAGCAAGGTATTGTAAGATATCTAATAAAATCAATAGGTTATGGACTTATATTGACATGGTGGAGGTCCCCAGTTCGAATCTGGGTAGTCCTACCAATTAAAAAGCCTTTAAAATCAACGGCATACAGCGGTTTTAAAGCGTTTCAAAATCCCCAAAAAACCCCAGTTTTCCTCGATGTGCCCAGATTGTGCCCACTTTGCGCCCAAGCCTGTTTTTCACGTCTTCTAAAAAAGCCGTTTTTGAGTATTACCCAACAACGGGAAAAGCCAAAAGTACAGTGCTTCAATGAGATATTATCTGTTAGTTCCAATATTAAAAAAGAGGCATTCTTTTAAGCGTCTTTGCTTGGAGCTGGAGAAATACCGCAGAAATCAAATAACTTCGCAATGGCTCTACAGGCTCTCGCAGTATTACTAGCATCGTAGTCGGTTTGGGTTACATTACTATTAAATTTAAGTTCCTTGAGCGAATTTAAATTGCTATGCTATACGTGCAATACATGTATAGCCGGAGATTATAATGCTTGCAATTAGACTACCAGAAGATATTGAAGCGCGGCTGAATACGCTTGCAGCTCAGACAGGTCGCACTAAAACCTTTTATGCTCGAGAAGCTATTTTGGAATATTTGAGCGAGATGGAAGATAAATACTTAGCAATTAACCGATTAGAAAAATCAGGAAAACGTTGGTCATTAAACGATCTGGAGCAAGATATTGATCTGGAGCGTTGAATTTGATGATGCTGCAGCTAAGGAACTTCGTAAACTCGATCGTCAGGCACAGCAAGAGATTCTGCGTTATTTACGCGAACGTATAAGCACTAGTGAAGATCCTCGTCGTTTTGGTAAGCCACTATCTCGAGAACTTACTGGGCTATGGCGCTATCGAGTTCGTAATTATCGCATAATTTGTAATATCGAAGATGAAAAACTTGTTGTTCTGGTTCTGCGAGTAGGTCATCGAAAAGATATTTATGAATAATTTAATCTGATTTGTTCGTCTGAATATCATATAAGTAATTTTTAAGAGTAATAGAAAGGATAGGCACCCTTTTATCGGTTTTAATGCCAGCGAACCAAACAACGTTCCTATTTGAACCCAAGGGCTGCTTTGCAGTTCAAGATTTGCTCCTGCAATTTTGTCGTCCAGGAGAACAGCTTCAACTCGTCGCCATCAACCGCGCCAGCGGATTCATCGGCAGCGTAACTCTTGTGAAAAGAATAGGACCAGCAAACAAGTTGGCGTAGGCGGTGATATTAACAATACCCTAGACACCATCATCATGCGCCCACCCAACCTAATTAGCGTACACGCCATTCAACAAGGCAAGCAAGTAGCCGGAGAAAAAGAAAGCACCAACCTATTCGGTAACGAAGGCATTACTCTAGAAGATGATCTTGCGGTGGCCATTCATACCGAATGGCTCGACAGTGATGGCCGTCCTTTTCCAGCAGAGATGGGGGCTGATTATGAAAAGATAGGGGTTATACCGCACGCCTCGCCAAAATCACCCAAAATCCCTACCCGATTTGCGAGCAAAATATTATTGGCCGTGCTACCTACAACCCTGATCATCTAAATCTATTAACAGAAGAAGTGTAGTGGTAAAGTGAATTCGGCCACATATTAGGAGATGCTAAAATTGCCTAATAGATAGACAGCAGTCAGATTTATGACTGAATTACATACAAATAATTGTTATTTTAATCCAGTTCAGATTGTTTTGTTGTCCAAACGGTAATTGGCAGGTTGTGAAATTGAATAACGCTCTCTAGGCGCGTCAGGTGCTTATTGTCGTTTGTATTTTCTACTATCAATAAAATTCCTGCTTTCATGCCCGTCATTTTTGCATAATGCAAAGATTGACCTATGGCTTCTGCCCATTTGTGAGAGAAATCAACCTCTATGGCATGTTCGTTAGTTAGGCAGTCACATCGCGTATTATCTATAAGGCGAATTTCTACTTGTCCATCTTGCTGCTCACACCAGCGTTTCTGAAACCATTTTTCATTGACCTTTTCTGGTGCGCTACAACCTGCCGTTAAGTGAATCGCCCCTAGTTCACTAGACACTCTTTAACTATATAATGAGTTAACAGAGG
>CAJXUK010000042.1 GCA_913061435.1 uncultured Thalassolituus sp.
ACCTGGCTACGAACCAGGTGGTCGTAGGTTCGACTCCTACCAAGCGCACCATTTAAGATATCTTATCTGTAAGCCCCTCCTTTTTTTATACTCAAGTCAAAATTTCTAATTTTTACTATTTAATAGTCATTACTTTTACGAGTCATCACACCCATAATTTATGCCTTCAGCTCAGCATAAAACCTCAGTTTCATTTGTCTTAAATTTCTCGATTGTCCTACATCTTTATTAAACACCTATAAAACTTGTCAAAAAGATGGTTTTTAAGTACATTACTTTACCTTTTGGCCCTTTTAGGTGAGCACAAAGTTGCTTAGAAAAAAGGTCATGTATCTATTTTATAAGGATCAGCCGGCATGTCTGAACTAGTTTCCAGTGGTTTGGAACTGATGGCGTTCGGTATGGGAACAGTATTTGCCTTTTTGGTATTACTGATTTTCGCTACCAGCCTGATGTCCAAAGTAGTAAATAAGTTTGCACCAGAACCCGTTGTTGTTCCACAAACCGTGGTTGCAGCACCGACACAAGGCGCAGACCCGCAGTTGCTTAAAGTATTAGCAGCCGCAGTAAAAGAGCATCGTGCGCGCCAAAAGTAGCGCACGAATTCGGATCACCTATACGTCAACAACGTTAACGGAAGAAAAGGCCATAACCCATGACCGATTCTAAGAAACCTCTTGGTATCACAGACGTCGTATTACGCGACGCACACCAGTCTATACTGGCTACACGCATGCGCATTGATGACATGCTTCCTATCGCCGAAAAACTAGATCAGGTTGGCTATTGGTCACTTGAATCCTGGGGCGGTGCCACATTTGATTCATGTATCCGTTTCTTGGGCGAAGACCCGTGGGATCGAATTCGTGAATTTAAGAAAGCGATGCCAAAAACTCCGCATCAAATGCTTCTTCGCGGTCAAAACCTACTAGGTTATCGCCATTATGCAGATGATGTTGTAGAAAAATTCGTTGAACGTGCCGCTATTAATGGCGTTGACGTGTTCCGCGTATTTGATGCAATGAATGATCCGCGCAACCTTGAAACCGCTTTAAAAGCCGTTAAAAAACAAGGTAAGCACGCTCAAGGCACATTGTCTTATACCACTAGCCCAGTACACACTCTGGACTCTTGGGTAGACCTAGCCAAGAAAATTGAAGATATGGGTGCAGACTCAATCGCCATTAAAGATATGGCCGGTGTTCTGACTCCGTATGATGCTTTTGAACTGATTACTAAGTTAAAAGCACAAACTGATCTAGAAGTTCAATTACACGCTCACGCAACTTCTGGTTTGTCTGATATGACAATCTTGAAAGCCGCTGAAGCGGGCGTTGACCGCGTAGATACGGCAATTTCTTCTATGTCGATGACTTATGGTCATACGGCAACAGAATCTGTTGTAGCGGCATTAAAAGGCACTGGTCGTGATACTAATATCGACTTGTTATTGCTTGAAGAAATTGCAGCTTACTTCCGCGGTGTGCGTAAAAAGTACGCTAAATTTGAAGGCGCTCTCCGTGGTACGGATTCTCGTATCCTAGTGGCTCAAGTTCCTGGTGGCATGTTAACTAACATGGAAAACCAGTTGAAAGAGCAAGGCGCTTCTGACAAGTTTGACCAAGTACTGGCTGAGATCCCACGTGTTCGTGAAGATCTAGGTTTCATTCCTTTAGTAACCCCAACTTCTCAAATCGTCGGTACGCAAGCTGTATTGAACGTATTGACGGGCGAGCGTTACAAGTCAATCTCGAAAGAAACTCAAGGCATCTTGAAAGGCGAATACGGCGCAGCACCTTCAGCGATGAACGCTGAATTACAAGCTCGCGTATTAGATGGCGCTGAAGTCATTACCTGTCGCCCAGCGGATTTGATCGATGACGAAATGGATCAAATCATTGCTGACGTTGATAAACTTGCCGCTGAAAAAGGCTTTAAGCTGGCAGCAGACAAGATAGACGACGCACTGACTTATGCGTTGTTCCCACAGGTAGCTCCTAAGTTCTTGGAAAACCGTGGTAACCCAGACGCATTCGAACCTGCGCCTAAAGGCGAAGAAGAAGATACCTTTACTATCTCAGTTGATGGCAACGAATACGTTGTTAAAGTTGACGACGGTGGTGATGTTACCGAAATGGCCGCCGTTAATGGCGCGCCAATGAGCATGGGTGGCGCAGCTCCAGCAGCAGCGGCTCCTTCAGGCGCAGTCGGTGGCGGTGAACCACAAAAAGCACCTTTAGGCGGTAATATTTGGAAGGTTCTTGTTCAGCCAGGTCAAGTCGTTGCCGAAGGTGATGTTGTTATCATCCTAGAAGCAATGAAAATGGAAACTGAAGTTCGCGCTCCTAAAGCCGGTACCATTGGTAGTGTTACAACTACTGAAGGCGCTGCGGTTAAGGTTGGCGATGTTCTGTATACCATCGCTTAAGGGGCCGACTCATGGAAAGCTTTATTAATCTATGGCAAGACACTGGTTTTTACCAGATGACAATTGGCCAGTTTTCAATGATCTCAATCGGTTGTGTATTGCTGTTTTTAGCAATACATCCGAAATTTCAATTTGAGCCTTTGCTGTTATTACCAATCGCTATTGGTACTATTTTTGTAAACATACCCGGTGCAGATTTTTATTCTGGCCCGGTGTATGCAGCAGATGGTCATCTTGAAAGCCCAGCTGGCTTGTTGTACTACATTTATCATGCGGGTATCGAGACGGGTTTATTCCCGTTGATGATCTTCATGGGTGTGGGCGCAATGACGGATTTTGGTCCGTTATTAGCAAATCCTAAAACTCTACTTTTAGGTGCCGCTGCTCAGTTTGGTATCTTTGGTACCGTTGCAGGCGCAGTATTAGCAACCGATGCAGGCTTAATGGATTTTACCATCCAGCAGGCAGCAGCGATTGGTATTATCGGTGGTGCTGATGGCCCAACGTCTATTTTTATTGCGTCTAAATTAGCCCCTGAGCTATTGGGTGCGATTGCAGTAGCCGCTTATTCATACATGGCATTGGTTCCTATGATCCAGCCGCCCATTATGAAACTATTTACCAATAAAGAAGAACGTAAAATTGTGATGGTTCAGGCTCGTGAAGTTAGCCAGTCTGAAAAAATCATCTTCCCTATCGTAGTGCTGGTATTGGTAGCTTTATGCTTACCTTCAGCAGCGCCGCTATTAGGTATGTTCTGCTTTGGTAACTTGATGAAAGAATCTGGTGTCGTAGATCGTTTAAGCGATACGGTACAAAATGCTTTGATCAATATTGTCACAATCTTCTTAGGCTTAGGTGTTGGTTCTAAGATGAGCGCAGAATCTTTCTTAAACCTTGATACATTAAGTATCCTAGTATTAGGTTTAACAGCGTTCTGTGTAGGTACAGCAGCGGGTGTATTGATGGCGAAAGCGATGAACTTATTCGTTAAAGAAAAAGTAAATCCGCTAATTGGTTCAGCTGGTGTATCCGCAGTGCCCATGGCCGCTCGTGTTTCCAACAAAGTTGGTTTAGAGGCAAACGGTCAGAACTTCTTATTAATGCATGCAATGGGTCCAAACGTTGCGGGTGTTATTGGTTCTGCAGTTGCAGCAGGTGTAATGATCAGCTTCTTAGGTTAATTTTAAAATTAACTAACAAGTTCGATGATTAAAAAGAACCGGCCTCATGGAAACATGAGAGCCGGTTTTTTTGTGTCTGCGATTAATGAAAAGGCGAAAATATACAGGGAGCAAATTCTTACTTCTTTTCTATGTATAGGAAACGAAAGCACTTTGCACTTTGTAAGGTATTGTAACTTAAATGGCACTAATCGCTAGAATTACTACGTTTTTTAAGTAGAATACAATTTTTTTTGATCAGATCATGACAAAAAATAGAATTCGTTAAGCCAAAATGGAAAATAAATATGGTTGATCAAATATCGCGTCGCTCATTTGTTAATAAGCGTGGAGCATGGGCAGTCTTTTTACTAATGACGATGTTGCTATTGATATCGGCTAGTGGCGTTCAGTATTTATCCTTTACAACAGACTTTCGCAGTTATTTCAGTGCTGAAAACCCTCAATTACGTGCTTTTGAAAAACTAGAGGCCGACTTTAACAAGCAAGATACACTCGTTTTTCTTGTGGAGATGGATGATGAAGTTAGCTCTGTTCTAAATCCTCGAGGATTAAATTTTTTAAAAGAGTTAACACACAATGCTTGGCAAATACCTTATGCAAGGCGAGTTGACTCATTAATAAACTATCAGCGAATCGAATCGACAGAAGACGAGCTCATCGTCGAAGACCTTGTTGGTTCCGATATCGAAATCACGAAAAGAAATATTTCTCAGTTATCTGAGTATGTTCAACAGCAGCCTCGATTATTAAATAACCTTATTAGTGCTGATGAATCATTAACACTCGTTGTGGTGAGTTTGATCTTACCTGACGATGATGAGCAAGCGACAAAAAGGCTAGTGGCTGATGCTAGGTTGCGTTTAAGTGAAATTCCTCAAGAAGGGATGAGTGTTAAATTATTTGGTAGCGCCATTATTAACTTGGCTTTGGCTGAGGCTGTTGAAAGAGATATGGCACTCTTGATTCCGCTAAGTTATTTATTAATTTTCTGCGCGATCTTTTTTTTATCGCGTTCATTAGCGGGTACGTTAATAGCGCTTTCGATGACACTTTTGAGTGTTATTAGTGTGTTTGGTTTATTTGGCTTGATGGGCAAGCAGCTTACTCCGGTTGTAGGTGCTGTTCCTTCAATGATTATGATTATTGTTATTGCCGATTGCATGCATGTATTGGTGTCGTTTCAACATTATTTAAAACGAGGCTATGAAAAATCAGCCGCTATCACTGAAGCTGTCCGTATTAATATTAAACCGGTATTGATTACTTCAATCACTACCGCGCTTGGGCTACTGTGCTTGAATTTTTCCGAATCACCTCCTTATCGTGATCTCGGAAACTTAGTCGCGATGGCAGCCATCATTGCAGGTATTTTAGCGCTGACTTGGTTTCCTGCTTGTTTGTTTATTTTTTCTAGTTCAAAAATACCGAAAAACAATGAGCATAAAATTCTAGATAAATTCTTTCATCAAATATTTACATGGATAGTTCACCAACCTCAAAAAATTGTTGTTGCTTCCATTTTTTCCATAATCATCGCTTTTGTTGGCATTATGCAATTGGAATTTAATGAACAGTGGCATCAATATTACGATGAAACTTATGACGTACGTAAAGCGCTGGATACTCAAGACGATAAATTGTATGGCGTGAACTTCATTCAGTATTCTGTTGCCAGTGGCGAAGCCGAAGGGATTTACAGTGTTAGTTATCAAAAACAGTTAGATGCATTGACTCATTGGATTGGTGAGCAAGAGAATGTTGGTTACGTTGATGCTTTATCTTTACAAGTTAAAGAACTCAATCAGAAGTTACAAGCGAACAATGCACAAATGTTTAAAATACCCGATTCGAGGGAAGTGATTGCTCAATCTTTGCTAGCTTATGAAATGTCATTGCCTTTAGGAATGGGAATGGAGCAGTACGTTAATATCGACCGTTCATCGACACGACTAACAGTATATTTACACAAATCATCATCTAAGCAGCTCATTGCATTAGATGAAAAAATACTGTCTCAAGCTAAGGCTCATTACCCAATGTTGAACTTAGAGTCGGGAACAGGTCTTGATATGGTTTTTGCAAAAATATCTGATAGTAATTCGCTTAGCTTATTAAAAGGCACCGGTTTCGCGTTGTTGTTAATATCAATAATATTAATTTTAGTGCTTAAATCGATACGCTTGGGATTGATTAGTATTATCCCAAATATCATGCCTGTAATTCTGGCTTATGGAGTATGGGGATTTATTTCAGGGCGAATTGACTTAGGCTTAAGCATCGTAGCTTGTATGAGTCTTGGATTGGTTGTTGATGATACAGTGCACTTTTTATCAAAGTACAAATTAGCGCGACAGCAGAATAAAACGACAGAGCAAGCTATTCAATATGCTTTTAGCACAGTGGGAATCGCGATGGTCATAACAACATTTGTATTAGCCGTTGGGTTTTCACTACTAGCATTATCTTCCTTTTCTCCTACATCTGGGATGGGAGCACTACTGACACTAACCGCTGTGTTTGCATTAATTATTGATTTCCTATTTCTTCCCATCTTATTGATTACTTTCGATAAGAAGTGATGTTGAAAAATACCAATTTAAAATTACTATAAGTGCTAGCTAAAGTGGTTTGCACCGACTAACTGTTTAAACAAGGGCTTAAAATGACATCTCAGTCAGTGACACTAAATGATTCAGTAACGAAACGGATTGTTGCTTGGATGAATGAACGCTTTCCTTTTGCGAATGCATTACTTTTCTTTATTCTATATTTAACCAGCGCTGCGGTTGCGCGTACTGCGTTAGATCAAGAAATAAAAATATCACTTATCGATCTTTTAAATTGTTTCATAGTTTGGGGATTATTTTTAGTCATCAGAATTTTCGATGAGCATAAAGATTATGAGCTTGATGTTCTTAATCATCCTCAGCGTGTATTGCAAAGCGGATTGATTACGCTTAAACATCTTAAAATTCTAGCCGGTATTTCTATTGTTGGTCAAATGGCCTTCTCATTTTACCTAGATGGTTTTACGTTAGGCAGCGCCATGATTAGTTGGTTAATCATGTTTGGATACTTGTGCTTAATGGGAGTTGAATTCTTCTGTGGAGAGTGGCTGGAGAAGAGGTTAACACTGTATGCATTCACGCACATGATGATTATGCCATTAATCGTTTTTTGGTTGGCAAATATTGCAGTGCCGGGTGCTGATATTACCAGCGTTTTAACACCATCTCTCTACATTATGATGTTACTGGCATTTGTTAGTGGATTTTGCTTTGAAATAGCGCGTAAGACCCGAGGTCCTGAAGAGGAGCGTGAAACAGTAGATTCTTATTCTAAAATATTTGGTACAAAAGGGTCTGCTTATGTTGTTTTTGGTCTGATTACAGGAATGTTATTGAGCCAAGTTTTGTTGTTATGTTTTTTAAATATTAAATATGTTTTTGTCTATTGTATCGTACTTTTTATTACTTATATTTTAGCAGGAAAACAGGTATTTTCTTTTATTAAAGCTCCTTCTTTAAAAGGCCGTGAAAAAAACGAAGCGGCTATTGCTATTAACATGTTAGTAGGTTATCTCGTGATTATTATTGCAGTTTTAGTAAATAATGGCATTGCATGGAGCATTATATAATGACATCAATTACTAAAAATAACTCAACACAGCAATTAATTACCCCTACTCGTCATTTGTTTTCGACAGAGCATGACGCTAAGGTTGAAGTGCGACATGAAGATAATGTTTGGCAAGCTGAAGCAGTCGATGTTTCAAAAAATCACCTATCAATATTTTGTGAACATTGTTCACCTTTAGAAGCTGATAAAAAAATCGACATGGTTCAAGTAAGTATATTCGGTCAAATTTTTGAATTTACTCAGCTAACCTTGATAAAACGCGAGACTGCTCAAGGGCGTAAAATTCGTTTGGTTTTGCGAAATGATAAAGACGAAGAAACCAGCCGTTTATTATGGCAGTTAAGCTATGTCTTACGCCAAAATGGTAAAGCGACAGCACAAATAAAGTACGATGAATTTACATTACCTAAAGTGCCTGCTCGGGGTTTATATACCGAAGATGCACGTTTAGAGCGATTGCAGTATGTTCGTGATAATACCGACGCGAAGTTCGAGCGTGTTGCAGAAACGACACTTGAAGCCAAAGCATTAGTTAGCAATATTGAAGCCTTTGTCGGCTCGGTAGAAATCCCTGTTGGTATTGCTGGACCTTTACATATAAAAGGAGGGCATGCCGAAGGGTTATTTTATGCACCAATGGCGACGACAGAAGGAGCATTATTAGCTTCTGCTACCCGCGGTGCTACAGCACTGTCTCGTTCAGGTGGTGTAAATGTAAGAGTTATTGGGCAGCGTATGTTACGTGTGCCTGTGTTTGTATTGTCTGATTTAAACTCGGCTTTATTCTTTGCCGAATGGGTAAAAGATCATTATTCCGAAATTGCTGAACAAACGCGAAAATATTCCAATTATGCCAATTTAGTCGAAGTGAATACTGAATTAATGGGCCGAACGGTTCACGTTCAATTTGCTTATGAAACAGGAGACGCAGCGGGTCAAAATATGACCACAACCTGTACTTGGCAAGCATGCCAATGGATTATTGCTCAGATGCAGCAGTTTTCCGGTATTGAATTTGAAAACTTCATGATTGAAGCAAATTTATCGAATGATAAAAAAGTAACGTACAACTCCTTCTTGAAAGGTCGTGGTGTTCGCGTACTTGCAGAATGTTTATTAACGGACGACGTTTGCCAGAAAGTTTTAAAAGTCACACCTAAGCAACTATTTACTGCGTATAACCAGTTTATTGGGGGCAGTATTGCATCAGGTATGATCGGCATGAATATCAATATCGCCAATGTTATTGGCGCTATTTTTACCGCAACAGGACAAGATATTGCATGTGTGCATGAATCATCTATTGGCCAATTATATTTAGAATTAACTGACGATAATGAAGTGTATGCAACCTTGCGTCTACCTAGCTTGGTTGTTGGTAGTGTTGGTGGTGGAACAAGCCTTGCCCAGCAAAAAGAATGTTTAGAATTAATTGGTTGTGCGGGTCCTGGCTGCTCGCATAAATTAGCAGAAGTCATTGCAGGCTTTTGTTTAGCATTAGATTTATCGACATTATCCGCTATTGCAAGTGATCAGTTTGCCCGAGCTCATGAAAAACTAGGACGAAACCGCCCGGTTGAATTTTTAAAGTTGGGAGACTTGAACAGTGATTTCTTTACTCGTGCTATGCAGTCTTATTATCAGCGTCAAAATATTCTGGTAGAAAATGTAAAACAGATCCAAGTAGACAGTAAAGGCAGCAGTATTATTACTGAACTGACCGCTCATAAAATTAATAAGCTTGTCGGTCACTATCCTTTTGAATTAAAGCTTGCAGGATTAACTGAAAGTAAAAAGGTAATGGTTAAAGTTAAACCGCTTGATGATGAAGTTATCTTAATGCTGAACAGTATGGCTTCCATGTGTGATGCGCGTTTAGCGCATGCTTATAATGAATTCAAAAATAGTATTGGTTTTAAAGGTTGTCATAAGCGTGAACTAGCCGTCATGGCTCAAACAGATGAACGTTTTGTTAATAATACACCTACGACGTACTTAGCATGGCAAGATGAAAGTCGAGAAGCCTATGTATTAGTGCTAGAGCTAATGGAAAATATGGAGCTAATGGACAGTGCTGATGATACTTCAGGCTGGACTCAAGAACATATTCAAGTCGCTATTCGAGGAATCGCAGAAGTTCATTCTATCTGGTTCGAAAGGGAAGATGAACTAGCCGAAAAAGACTGGATTATCGATGCGCCGACCGCTGACAACATGGTTGAAAAAACACGGCTTTGGGAGATGTTAGCTTCACACTCTAGGGAAGAGTTTCCAGAATGGTTTAGTGAGGTGGACTTAAGCCGTTTCAATGATCGTTTATACAGCATGAAAGATTGGTATAGCGAAATTGATGCGATGCCTAAAACTCTCATCCATAATGATTTCAATCCTCGGAATATTGCCTTTCGCCGCCACTCGCCAGTAGCGGGACAAGAGAAAGGAGCCTTAACGCTTTGTGCTTATGATTGGGAGTTAGCGACAATCAATATTCCACAACACGATCTTGCTGAGCTGTTAGTATTTACCCTTCAGCCCGATTTTAACCCAGCAGATGTTGAAGCAAATATCGAACAACACCGAATTGAATTAGAAGTACTTATGGGCAAACCAATAGACCCAGCATTATGGCGTCGAGGTTTTACCTTAAGCCTTTGGGATTTAGTTATTAATCGTATTCCTATGTATGTCATGGCACATACCTTTAGGCATTATGGTTTTATGGATCGTGTTCAAGCGACATTCCGTAAATTATTAGATAACGAAATTTCACGCTTGCTTGCGATGGAGGAGAAATAAATGACGATAGCGTTATTTCTAACATCTGAGCAAGCGGTTAAAGTTGATGAAAACCTATTGGGAGGAAAAGCAAAAAACCTAGCTTGGCTTTCAAGACAAGGTTTACCTGTTCCTCGTTGGTGGGTATTAACGACGGAATGCTTTACTCAGCAATTAAAAGCTCTAAACATCGAAGAATGGGTACAGCAAGAACTTACTAAGCTTACTTCAGATAATAAAAAAGTTGAAAATGATGTTATTGCACAAGTCGCAGAAAACATTCAAAAAGCAATCGGCGAAAAACCATTATTACCCGAAATTCAGCAGCTCGTGCGAGAAACTCTATCTTCTGACGTACTCACCAAGACGTCTTTAGCAGTACGTTCTTCTGTTGTTGGAGAAGATGCCGAAGGCGCTTCGTTTGCTGGCCAAATGGATTCGTATTTATATCAGCAAGGTGAAGACGCTGTTTTTGCATCCATTATTAAAGTAATGCAAAGCGCGTTCAATCATAGAGCATTGGCTTATCGAATTCATAAAGGCTTGAATATAACCGATATTCGCGCGGCTATTATTATTCAAGAAATGGTTGATGCCGATGTGGCAGGGGTTATGTTTACTGCTAACCCTGCAACAGGGAACCGCCAGCAAGCCATGATTTCCTCTACCTGGGGTTGTGGTGAAGGGATTGTATCGGGTGCTTGTAATACCGATGAAACGACAGTGGGATTATTCAATGATGAAATTGAAACATTAATAAACAATAAAGATACCGCGTTTGTTTTTGATCAATCTTCATCGCATGGTGCAAAAGAAGTTGCTGTTGATCTAAACAAACAAGATATTGCTTGTTTAGATCATGCGCAAGTTTTTAAACTGCGTGACCTAGGATTAGAAATTGCGAAAACTTATCAAGTGGCACAGGATATTGAATGGTGCTTAAAAGATAATGAATTTTATATCTTACAGGCTCGTCCTGTAACTAGCTTACCACCCCTTAACTCTGACCAAGACGATGTAGTCGTTTGGGATAACTCAAACATTCAAGAATCATACTGTGGTGTGACTACGCCTCTCACATTCAGCTTTGCTAATAAGGCCTATAAAACAGTCTACGAGCAAACGCTTCGATTATTAGGTGTTAGCGAAAAAGTTGTTCAAGAGCATCAAGGAATGTTAGAAAATATGCTTGGCCTAATTCACGGCCGTGTGTATTACAATATTAACAACTGGTACAGAGGCCTGTTGTTTTTACCTTCGTTTAAAACCAATAAATCTGATATGGAACGCATGATGGGATTGACCGATCCCGTTGATATTATCCAAGATCAAGAATTAACAACCAAAGAAAAAATAAAAAAAGTTCCACAGATTTTTCGTGCGTTATATGCCATGTTCAGACGTTTTCGAAATATGGATAACCTTGTTCAAGAATTTCGTGATTTATTTCAAGTAGAGTATCAGTCTGTTGATCGA
Organism: uncultured Thalassolituus sp.; assembly: GCA_913061435.1. Lineage (GTDB taxonomy): Bacteria > Pseudomonadota > Gammaproteobacteria > Pseudomonadales > Oceanobacteraceae > Oleispira. The sequence goes on from CAJXUK010000042.1 coordinate 11,506, forward strand.
CAAACGTTGCATACACTCACTATTGGTCAGTTAATTTCTGAAAGTCGCCGGTTAGATAAATCATTATTAGAAAATTGGACAACTCCGATTGTTAATGATTTTTATGTGATGATGATGAATGGACGAGTGCATCGCTGGTTAGAAAAAATAGCGGTCGAGAATCCTGAAGTTGTTCAGAATAATCTATTGTCAGGTGAGGAAGGTATCGAGAGTACTGAACCGACAAAATATTTATTAAGAATGTGTGATTATTTACGTAAAAATATAGTCACTAAAGACCTCGTCTTAATGTCTGAAAATTCAATTTTATTAGGTCTAATACAAACCCAAGATAAATATTTTTATACACAATGCCAGCAATATATTGAATTGTATGGTGATCGAACTATGGGAGAACTGAAATTAGAATCGATTACGCTGCGCCAAGATTCTTCATTTATGTTTGCCATTTTAAAAAACTTTTTAGCAAAGTCTGATTTGACATTAGAAACTTTAGCAAAGAATGAAGCTAGATTTCGTGGTGAAGCGGAAGAAGCTGTTATTCCGGTTATTAAGAAACAATTAGGTAATCGAGCGCTTAAAAAATTCAATAAAGATTTATCAGCGCTTAGAGACGCCATTCGTAATCGTGAAAATATGCGACTAGCCCGTACCCGCATGTTTGGTTTATATCGTGATATTTATATTGAGATCGGCCAGCAACTTGCATTTTATGGCCAGTTGAATGAAGCGCGCGACGTATTCTATCTTACCTTAGAAGAAATATACGCCTACAAAGATGGTCGTGCTGTTCAGACACATTTACAGCCATTAGTTGATTCTCGCAAGGCAGAGTTTGCTTCTTATGAAGCAGAAGACTTACCGCATCACTTTTGGACTAAAGGTGCGGTCTATTGCAATAACGAATATGAATACCCTCATCAAAATGAAGATGTTGATCTAAACGCTTCAAATTTAAAGGGAACAGGCTGTTATCCTGGTATTGTTGAAGAGAAAATTCGTTTGATTTTCTCACCAGAAGATGAACTCAGTTTAGATGGTCAGATATTATGTACCGTAAGAACTGACCCAGGTTGGGCGCCTTTATTTCCAACAGCTGGCGGCATTATTGTTGAACGAGGTTCAACCTTGTCTCATTCTGCGGTGGTTGCTCGAGAGTTAGGCATTCCAGCAATTGTTGGCGTACCTGAACTAACTAAGATTTTACAAGACCAAGAATCAGTTCGCATGAACGGTACGACTGGGAAAATAGAGCGTTTGGGTATTGAAAATGTCTAATTCAATAACAGGTATTGAGCTGACCTCTAATTTTTTTAATATAGCTAAAAATGTTTATCGAGGGGATCCATTATGGATCCCTGAAAACGAAGATAAAATTAAGCAACAGTTTTCGAAAAACAATCCTTATTTTAAGCAAGGGCAGGCACAAGTTTTCAGCGATGAGGCTGAAGCTCGGCTCGTTGGCTTTTTTAATCCAGATGTTGAGATAGAAGGAGAGAGCGTAGTATATTTTGGTTTTTGGGAAAGCCAAAACAATCTTGCAATTAATCAAACACTCTTCTCTCAGCTTGAAAATTGGGCTGCTAGCATGGGGGCAAGTAGAGTATATGGTCCTATTAATTTCTCGACCTTTCAAAGTAACCGTTTAAGAGTCGATAGTTTTGATAAATCGTCTTTTATTGATGAGCCCTACAACCCTCAATACTACCCAACATTATTACAACAATTGGGTTATGAGAATAAATACGGCTATACCACGGCGATTAATCAGAGTGTGGATAACTTAGCAGTACAAATAGAATCTCCTTTCCAAGATTTTAAAAAACAAGTTGAAGGTTTATTCGAATTTGAGAGGCTCACAGGTGAGGTTTGGTTAAACAATTTAGAAAAACTTTATCCTTTAGTCGATTCTATTTTTAGCGAAAATTTTGCTTATACCCCAATTAGCTGGGAAACGTTTCAGTTATTATGTGGAGAGAGTTTCGCTAAAAAACTATGTCCTAATAGTTCAGTCATTGTGCGAGATAATAAAGGCGATATTGCAGGATTTTTTATTACGTATCCGGATTACGGCAGCTTGTTAAACCAGCAGGCAATTAACTCAGGTGTCCATATTTCTGCCGCAAATATTAGCTATTCAGAGCACTATCGACTATTAAAAAAACCACGTTTGTTATTGGCAAAAACATGTGGTGTTGCACCAAAGTATCGCTCGGCTAAGTTATTTCCTTTAATGAGTATGCAATTGAGCTTATGGGCACAAGGTTATTATGAGCATATATCCGGTGCGATGATTCGTGATGATAATGCTTCGATGAGCTTTTACAAAAATCTTGAAAAAGCAGGCAATAAAGATTTTATTACCCGCCGCTATACTCTTTTTACAAAGGCAATTGAAGGTGAGAGTAAGGAAGCTTAAGCATGGAAAATGGAAATTTTATCAGTCGGTTTATTTACAATGCTGAATGTCATCCCGATAAGGTTGCTTTGCAATTGCCGGTTATGGAAGGACAAAAGTGCTTAGGTGAAGAATCTATAAGTTATGCCGAATTGGCATGTCTTGTCTCTGCATACCAAGTATTATGGCAACAAAAAGGTTGGCAGTCAGGTGATCGAATCGTTGTCATCCTAAAGCCCAGTAAAGAACTGTATGCGATTGCATTATCTTTATTTTCTTTAGGCATTGTCGCCGTATTTATTGATACAGGAATGGGGCGGAAAAAAATGCAAATGGCTATTCGTGATTCAAATGCGAAAGCCATTATTAGCATGAAAGCCCTAATTAAATTATTTTGGCTAGTGCCAGCACTTTGGCCTTTGCAGCGGTTTGCAGTTGATGGTCAAAGCATTGGTTATAGCAATGTATTACAGCAAGTAGAACCACTAATTTCCAGCGCTCCTCCCTTAACCAGTATTGCTCGTAGCGATACTGATCATGGTCTTATTTCGTTTACTTCTGGCAGTACCGGGCGACCTAAAGGTGCTGATCGAACGCACTTTAGTCTTATTCAACAGCATCTAGCGATTCGTGATCATTGGCCTGATAAGGCTGAAGATATCGATTGCCCGTGTTTTCCTGTGATGGTATTGCATAACTTAAGCTGTGGTATGACGACTATTATGCCAAAAGTGGATTTGGCGGAGCCTTCACAAGTGAATGCGGAAGTCGTTATTGATCAAATTCGTCAGCATAAAATTACCCGTCTAAGTGGCGCACCCGCTTATTTACAAGGATTAGTAACATATTTGAGCCAGCAGTCTAGTGAGTTAAAAACAGTTAATGAAGTGAAGAGTATTGTTGTTGGTGGTGCGACCGTTTCTAAAGATTTGGCTCAATCTATTCGTACAGCCTTTCCTTTGGCGAATGCCAGAATTGTTTATGGCTCAACAGAAGCAGAACCCATTTCTGATGTTTCTATTGACGAGTATCTAGCAGAAAAAAAAGCAGGTTATCTTGTGGGTCATATTGCCCCTCAAATCGATTTGATGATTTCTAATGTGAATGAATTAGAACAACAGGGTAAATTGATCAATGAAAATGATCTTGTGCAGGGTATTTGTAATGTTGGTGAAATCGGTGAAATATTAGTCAGTGGTCATCATGTATTAAAGCAATATATTGATAACTCAGAAGCAAATCTTGAGAATAAAATACCACGCATTAATGTTGAAGCGACTAAATCTGTTTGGCATCGGACAGGAGATTGTGGATATCAAGACCCGCAAGGTCGGTTATGGTTAAGCGGAAGGGTAAAAGATGTTATTCGCGTTAATAACTATACGCTTCAGGCTTATCCGATAGAGCAAATCTTAGATCAAGATAATGACATCATACGTGCCGCCGTGATTTATTATCAAGGGCATGTATGTGTGTTTGCACAAGTTAGAGCTGATAAATCGATCAACCATGATGCATTAATAATGCGCATTTCTGACATAGCCAAAGGCTTCTTTTTACCTTCGGGATTAAGCAATATTCGATATATCGAAATAGAGAATATGCCAGTGGATGGTCGGCACAATAGTAAAATTGATCGTCCTTTATTACGTGAATATTTAGCGAAAAATAAACTCAATAATAACCAATTGCTAACGCTTTAAAGAGTTAAAAATACATTATGCCAAATAAATGCTCTCGCCGACTTGTAAATCGACCTCCTTTTATCGTGAGTTTAAATCGAGTTGATTTGATCACACTCTCTAGCGTACTGACGACGTTTGTTGCAATGATGAATGCCATAGAAGGACATTTATACTTTGCTATGGCATTACTTTTTTTGGCGATGACTGCTGATGCTCTAGATGGCATGCTGGCTCGTAAATTGGGCTTAGAACGGGATTTTGGACGTTATCTTGATGGTTTCATGGATGTGCTAATTTATCTTGTGGTGCCCAGCATTATAATGCTGCAATGGAAGTTTGATGGTTATTGGTCGATTTTTATCTTGTTAATGATTGCTTGCGGTTGTATTCGCTTATCGGTATTTAATCAAGTCGGTAATGTCGAAGATGAGAGTTCTGATGAAAAGAAACTGGCCTACAAAGGCATGCCTGTTTTTTGGAGTATCTTTATTTTAGCGCTCATGATGATACTAGAAAAAGTAGTTGGATTAACATTTTCTCATATTCTATTAGCGGTGAGTTTAACGCTATTCAGCTTCTACATGATTGTAGATAAAGCGTTTTTTAAGTTCAGTTCTTTAACTCAAATACTTGTTCTTACGCTGGGTGGGTTTATTATTTTTACTGTGTTTGCTCTGCAGCAATTCGGAATTAAATCTCCTATTAATATTTTGTTGCTCGCCTTATATTTGCAAGTTCCCGTTGTGATCGGTGGCGTACTTCATATGATTTGTGTGAAGCGAAATTACTTATCAACCCTTGTTATTCCTATTCATGAAGGCTGGTTTGGTGCAAATAAAACCTGGCGCGGCATGCTACTTGTTCCTTTGCTGACGGCATTGGGTGGGCTATGCATGTGGCCACTCGAGTGGCTAATGAATCAAGCATTTGGGGTGAGTTTATTATCACAGTGGAATATTGGATTATTGGGCTTAATAGCAGGTATTGGATACGTATTAGCCGAGCTGCCTAATTCATTTTTTAAACGCCGTATTGGAATACAAGCAGGTGAGGTGCCGGTTGATAAAAAGTATTGGTTCATCGCACTTGATCAATTAGATTCGGCCATGGGGGTTGCCATTGCTTATTGGCTGATGCTGGGCATTCCTTTAGAAACAGCATGGGTTTATGTTATTAGTTTTCCAATTACTGCGTTATTGGTTAAACAGTGGTTATTTAATAAGAACTTAAAATCATCTGCTGCCTAGCTTTAATAAAAGTAGGCTTATGATTAGTCTCTAATGCAATTTCGGCCTTGTTCTTTTGCTCTGTTTTTCAGGACGATTTTCTTTATCTCTAATAATTAAAGGGTAATCGGCAATGCTCTTACGAATACTTTCAATAAAAGGCTCAGCTTCTTTAGCGTGCTTACGTTTAAATAACAGAGTGAATTCTTCTCCACCATATCGAAAGGCTGTTCCTCCTCCTCGAACTTTAGCTAATTCTTGCGCCACAATACGTAAAACATCGTCGCCAGTATCGTGTCCATGAGTATCATTGAATTTTTTAAAATGATCGATATCGGCCATCACGATGCAATAATGTTTACCGCAATGCTTTAGTTCGTTTATTAATGCGCGACGTCCTGTTAATTCATCAAGAAATGCAAGGTCATGACTGTTGAAAAAAAGTGTTATTAATAATGCGCATGCAATCAAGCTGCTAAACAAACTGGATATACTGCTGGAATCAAACCAGGCACAAATTAATGCACTGGCAATCATACTTGCGAATAAAACACAGTGACTACGATCGCGCTTAATCAAGGTATGAGTTAGCAAAATAAGACTAATAATAAGTAAGGTAAGAGTCGATGCTAGCGGGAGTTGCCAATTCCCCATGAAATCTTCAGAGTTTTGGCCAAAGGGGTGCAGTGCTAAATATTGACTTAAAATTTGTGGGTAATCGGGAACATAATGAACGAGTATATAAGTGCTCACTATTTGAATACTGATCATCGCTGCTAGTAAACAGCCAACAGGAGATATTAACTTGCGTTCTGGTAGCCAATAAATAATAAAGAAATTTAACGGCCAATAAAGACTGAGTAGCGTGAAATATGCACGAATATCATCTTGGTTTAACGGAGCCTGTAAATGAAGCTGAATAATACTGTAGCCGATTAAAAAATTAACAGCCGCCATTGCAATCCTTAATTTTGATACGCTAAGTATCTTAATTCTTGGTTTAACTGCATTCTGCGTAGGTACAGCAGCAGGTGTGTTGATCAGCTTCTTAGGTTAATTTTAAAATTAACTAACAAGTTCGATGATTAAAAAGAACCGGCCTCATGGAAACATGAGAGCCGGTTTTTTTATGATTGTAATTTATCTAAGGATTAATCATTTGTTCAGCAGACTCGCTCTACTGACAGTTATTTTCGGCTAATTAGCCAATGTGGTTTTGTGGCTATCTGCAATACTCCCCATGATCATTAGTTCGCCAGCTTTTAAATACTTTAAATCGATAGTTTTAGGCGAACATATTTAGCACTATTTAATGTTTAGTTAATTTTGAAGGTTTCTCCTCATGGTTCAATACAAAGCTCCGGTAAAAGACATTAAGTTCTTAATGAACGATGTTTACAATTTCCAAGAACATTACCAGACCATTCCTGGCGGTGATGAAGCGACTCCTGAAATGGTCGATATGATTCTAGAAGCCGCAGCTTCTTTTTCTGAAGACGTGGTTGCTCCGTTATACCAAAGCGGTGATGACGGCTGTACCTTTAATAACGGTGAAGTGACTACGCCAAAAGGCTTTAAAGAAGCTTACAACCAATACGTTGAAGGCGGCTGGCAGTCGATGGCGACGCCGGTTGAATATGGCGGTCAGGGTCTTCCAATTTCGCTAGCATTGGCGAAATCAGAAATGATTGGAACGGCTAACTGGTCTTGGGGGATGTATCCTGGCTTATCGCTGGGTGCGATGAATACAATCTGGATGCACGGCACGGAAGAGCAGAAGCAAGAATTCTTTGTGCCACTGTCTGATGGCCGCTGGATGGGCACTATGTGCTTGACCGAGCCACAGTGCGGAACGGATTTAGGCCAAGTTAAAACCAAGGCTGAGCCAAATGCGGATGGTTCTTTTAACATCACTGGTACTAAAATCTTTATCTCTTCTGGTGAGCATGACTTAACTGACAACATTATTCACATCGTATTGGCACGTTTGCCGGGCGCGCCAGAAGGCACACGCGGTATTTCATTATTCATCGTGCCAAAATTCAATGTAAATGCAGACGGTACTTTGGGTGATCGTAACCCAGTAACCTGTGGTTCAATTGAAGAAAAAATGGGGATTCACGCATCGTCTACTTGTGTCATGAACTTTGATAACGCCAAAGGTTTCTTGATCGGCCCTGAAAACAAAGGCCTAATGTGCATGTTCACCTTTATGAATACCGCGCGTATCGGTACGTCAATTCAGGGCGTTGCTTCTGCTGAACTGTCTTTCCAAGGTGCTTTACCTTACGCCAAAGACCGTCGCTCTATGCGCGCCTTAACTGGTAAAAAAGATCCAGATAAAGTTGCCGATACATTAATGGTTCATCCAGATGTGCGCCGCATGTTGCTGACCCAAAAAGCCATTGCTGAAGGTGGCAGAGCCATGCTTTACAGCGCAGCGCGTATTGCAGATTTGATGACAGCAGCGCACGATACTGGCAACAATGATTTATACGAAAAATACGACGACGAATTAGGTTTCTTAACCCCTATTCTAAAAGCATTTTTAACAGAACTGGGCTACGAAGCCGCTAACCACGGTGTACAGATTTATGGCGGCCATGGTTTTATTAAAGAGTGGGGCATGGAGCAAATTGTTCGTGATGCTCAAATCTCTAAATTATACGAAGGCACAACCGGTATTCAGGCTCTTGATTTATTGGGTCGTAAAATGCTGTTGGGTAAGTTTAAGTCCTTCAATACTTATGCCAAAAAAGTATCTGAATTTACTAAGACAAGCAAGCGCCCAGAAATGAAAAAAATGGTGCGCACCCTAAAGCGCAACATGCTTGCTTGGAAATTGTATAACTTCCGTATTGCCTTTAAATCTTCAAAAAATCATGACATGGTAGGATCTGCGTCATTAGATTATTTAATGTATTCTGGCTACATCTGCTTGGCTTATTACTGGGCAATGATGGCAGAAACAGCTTACGATAAATTAGCCAAAGGCGAAGGCGATGCTGATTTTTACAAGGCAAAGATTCAAACCGCTGAATTTTACTTTGAACGTATGCTGCCCCGCGCTAAAAGCCATGCGAAAATGATGATGAAAGATCCTAAAAGCTTGATGCAAATGAAAGAAGAAGACTTTTCTTTTCTAGATTAAGCGCGCTATTTAAAATAAAGCGATAGAAATTGAACCTAGGGTTATATATAAAGGTCATAACAATTTAGTTATGGCCTTTTTTGCTTTATAACGCTAACAATTCGTGAGGACAACATATGACCATGCCACACTCAGCCACGCATTTCGTTAATGGCAACAACGTTGATCAACTGCCCGCAGGAATGGAATTCGCCCTATTTGGCCTCGGTTGCTTTTGGGGAGCCGAGCGCAAGTTTTGGCAGCTTGAAGGTGTTTATGTCACCTCGGTAGGCTATGCCGCTGGCGATACCGAGCAACCCACATACAAGCAAGTATGCTCGGGTATGACCAATCACAATGAAGTCGTACGCGTCACGTTTGACCCCAAGCAAGTATCGTATGAAACCTTATTAAAAACTTTTTGGGAATCGCATAATCCAACCCAAGGCAATCGCCAAGGCAACGACACTGGCACACAATACCGCAGTGGTATTTATACTTATTCAGAGCAGCAGCAAGCGATTGCCGAACAAACCAAGCAACACTTTCAGCAGGTCATTTCACAAGCCGGAATCGATGCCGCCATTACCACCGAAATCATACCGGCACCGGTCTTTTATTTTGCCGAAGACTACCATCAGCAATATTTAGCTAAAGAACCTAATGGCTACTGTGGTTTAGGAGGCTTAGGGCTTGTCTACTGAGTCTGCAGTTATACAAGCACCACCACTACCATCTTGGGTTGATTCTCACTGCCATTTTGATTTTGCACAGTTTGACCAAGACCGAGAAACTCATTGGCAATATTTACAGTCAATGGGGTGTGCAGGTTTGATTATTCCAGGGGTCACGGCTGCAACGTGGCCCAAACTTATCCAGATATGCGCGAACAAACCTTGGTCTTATGCTTTGGGGTTGCACCCCTATTTTTTAGACCAACATCAGCCTGATCATATCGAGCAGTTACAGCAAATGTGCCACACTCACACACCGGTTGCTATCGGTGAGTTTGGTTTAGATTTTGCCCTACCACCGTCAACTTTTCTTGCACAGCGAAATTTATGCGAACAGCAATTTAAACTAGCCAAGCAGCATCAGCTACCGGTGATTTTGCACGCGAGAAAAGCCTACGATGAAATAGCAGCTATGATACGCCGTACTCATTTTCAGCAAGGCGGTATTGTGCACGCTTTTAGTGGCAGTGTTCAGCAAGGACACGCACTGATTAAGCTAGGATTTAAATTAGGAATAGGCGGTGCAATAAGCCATAAACGAGCCATTAAGTTGCGTACAACAGTAATGCAGTTACCTTTAGAATCTTTGGTATTAGAAACAGACGCCCCAGATATGACACCGGCATTTTTGGCCACAAAACGTAATTCACCAATCAGCATTCTTCTTATAGCGCACATCGTTGCCAGCCTTCATAAACGTTCTTTAAACGATGTGATTGCGTGCAGTAACCACAGTATTAATCAGGTTTTATCCGCGTCAGTGCGTTATCAGCTACTTTAAAATCGTGATTAAAGCCAAAATTGTGTCACAAAATAAAATTTCAACTATAATGAAAAGAGTATAGGAATTGCTAAAGTGTAATTCTTTGTGACATTACTGTATTGAATTGTTATCGGCTATTGTTAGACGATTGAACAAATATTAGCCTGCGCACGCCCAAAATTTTGATGGAATATACTATGTTAAAAACTGTCTTATGTGTGTTGTCCATTACCCTTGCACTGCCAGTTGGTGCTGTTGATCAAGTCAGTAATCAATAAAGTACTCAACAGAGCAAGCAAAATAACATTGCTCGCTTATCTCAAGATTTGACCCCCGTTGGTGCACAACGGATGGGCAATGGCAAAGACATTCCACCTTGGACGGGCGGGTTAGCACAATCGACTACCCATGTTTCAGGTACTTTTCATAGCAATCCTTATGCGAACGAAACACCACTTTTCGCCATTAACCAAACCAATATGGACGATCATTTAGAGCGTTTAAGTCCGGGTTCGCAAAAGTTACTCAAACAATTTCCTTCTATGGAATTCCTGATCTATAAAACGCATCGTTCGGCGTGTTATCCTGAATTTGTTTACGACGGTATAAAAAACAATGTGCAAACCGCCAGCTTAATGAAATTTGGTGCAGGTGTAGAAGGGGCCCGAATCAGCTCGCCGTTCCCTATACCGCAAAATGGTTTAGAAGTTTTATGGAATCATACACTGCGTTTTCGAGGCGAATCGATCAAGTTTGAAGCCTCAACCGTACACGTAAATTCCAGTGGTAGTCGAGCCGTTACCTTGCGTGATTACCAATATTATTTTGGTTACAGCGATCCAGAATTATCGACCGCTGAATTAAACAACAAAATCTTCTTTTTAAAGCGCAAAACACTAGCACCCTCAAGCCAAGCTGGCGGCATAACGCTGGTTCATGAAACCCTCGACCAAGTAAGATCGCCACGTAAATCTTGGATTTATGTACCTGGCCAACGCCGAGTACGCCGCACCCCAGATTTGAATCACGATACCCCAGACGTGGCGACCGATTCATTGCGCACCATCGACCAAGTCGACATGTTTAATGGCGCTCCAACTTATTACGATTGGCAGTTAATCGGCAAACAAGAAATGTATATACCTTACAATTCTTACAACTTGCATTCAGACGGATTAAGCATCGAAGACATTACCGGGCCTAATCATTTAAACCCTAAGTTATTACGTTACGAGGCACACCGGGTCTGGATAGTAGAAGCGAATTTACGTGTTGGCTTACAACACCGCTACCAAAAACGTCGTTATTATTTCGACGAAGACAGCTGGTCGATTGTTTACGCTGAAGAATACGACGAAACAGGTGATTTATGGCAATTTACCGAATCACACTTAATGAACTATTTTGAAGTACCGCTTGTATTTTCTACCTTAGAAAATACGTATGACTTTAAAGATAAGCGCTACTTTGTAGAGGGTATCGATAACGATCGTGGCGCAACTTACGATTATTCTGCTGAATTTACCATGCGTGATTTCACCACTTCTTCGGTCAGACGTGAGGCACGTCGTTAAGCTGACAAACGCTATGTGATTCAGTATGATGCTTCTACTATGGAGGCATCATTTACGCATGCACTTATTTCAACGTCGTCACCGCTTATCTGCTTTTATATTGTTGCTTAGCTTACTCTTCTTCAGCGTAAGCAGCCGCGCACACCTCCCTGAAAACTTTATTGATTTATCAGACGATGTTCAGGCTATGTTGCTAGAAATGGCCTTTTTTTCTGAACAAGGTTTTTCTCATTGGGGCGACGACTTTATTGCGCCTTCTAGTCAATCGTATGTGAAATATTTAGATGATTACGACAGCCGCGCCCAGATTGATTTCAATCTTGGCAAAATCCGTGTAGAAACTCTCAAAAAAGAAGCGCATTTAGAGGTGTTAAAGCATGCGATTGTTTCGACATTATTGACCCCAGCCGACCCTCAGCATGTGGATATCTATACCGCTCAAGACGTGGGTTTGGTGGGCGAACCGTTTTTATTAAACAAAGTCAAAGATCACGAAGGCAAAGCCATTGCTTTCACTTGGCGTGCTCAGCGCTTTGCCCAATATTTAATCGACAACAAATTACAAACTCAATGGCGCAATGGCAAGCGGCGTTATTGGGTCGATATTCCATTGGTGCAACAATTTAAACAGTTGTCTGCTCAACAATATTTACCTTATGTGGCGCAAGCGTCAGCCCGTTATCAGCTCGATCAAGCATTAGTATTGGCAGTAATCGAAACCGAAAGCAGCTTTAATCCGTTTGCCGTAAGCCGCTCTAATGCATACGGTTTAATGCAGGTTATGCCTAATACAGCAGGGCGTGATTATTTTCAGCGCTTGCGTAAAAAAGACATTCGCCCGTCGCGGCAATATTTATTTAATGCTAAAAATAATATCGAAGTAGGCAGCGGTTACTTATCCATATTAAGAGATGTGTATTTGCGCGGTATTAATAACCCGTTAAGCCAAGAATATTGCATCATCGCCGCTTATAATGGCGGTGCAGGGCAGTTATTACGCAGTTTTCACAGCGATCGGAAAAAAGCCATCGCCATGATTAATCGCATGTCGGCTAATCAGGTGTATCAATTTATTGTTAACAAACACCCAAAAAAAGAATCGCGCAATTACTTAAAAAAAGTCATTAAATTCAAGCGGAAATACCGTTCATGAATGTTCAACAATTAAATGACCAATTAGCGCAATTATTACCCGGTGCTCAATTGCATCGGCAAGTACTTGAGTATCAACAAAATATTGAACTGCAATTATTAGCGCTAACCGGCGAGTTAAATTTAAACAGCGCACAAATAGGCCGCTTTTGGCAACAACTGCCTTACTGGGCGTTTGCTTGGGCAGCTGGCCAAGGGCTGGCTAAATATATTTTAGCCAACCCACAATGCGTGGCGGACAAGCGTGTGCTGGATTTTGGTTGTGGCTCGGGCTTGGTTGGCATAGCCGCAGCAAAAGCGGGGGCGCAATCGGTAGTGTGTTGCGATACGGATCCCTTCGCACTAAGGGCAACGCAAGTAAATGCTCAGCGCAATGGTGTAAGAATCGACACGGTAACTGACTGGTGTAATAGTTTTGATACCTTGCTTGCTGCCGATGTGCTTTACGATTTAACCAGCACGGGTGATTTAGCAAAAAAGTGTCAGCAAATACCACAATGGCTCGTCGCAGAAACACAGTTTCAGTTACCGCCTTGGTCTAATTTAACCGCCATAAGTCACACCACAGCCAGCACCTTGCCTACCTTAGACGACTTTGATCAAGATTTACGAGTATCTATTTATCAGCGGAATTCCAGCGAATAAGCGGAAAAGTATAGATTAAACAATATCTTAGCTTGACACACACAGGCTCTCGGCGTACTATTTGGCCACGTTGTCGCGGGGTGGAGCAGTCTGGTAGCTCGTCGGGCTCATAACCCGAAGGTC
>CAJXUK010000043.1 GCA_913061435.1 uncultured Thalassolituus sp.
TAGTGTGGGGTCTCCCCATGTGAGAGTAGGTCATCGTCAAGCTCTTATTCTAAAAGCCCTAACAGGTAGCCCTGTTAGGGTTTTTTTTCGTCTGCAGAAAAGTGGTTTTTGACGGCGCGATTTTTAACAAGCTATGTCATAATTAAATAAATAATTATTTTAAACTCTGAGCGTGTCTCGGGGTATTTAGTTTGCAGTACTTGCAATAGTGGAGCCTTTAATGAGCCAAGATAACCTAATTATATTTGATACAACTATGCGTGATGGCGAGCAAAGCCCGGGCGCATCAATGACGAAAGATGAAAAAATTCGCATTGGTAAAGCACTCGAAAAAATGAAGGTTGATGTTATCGAGGCAGGTTTTGCTGCGGCTAGTCCAGGTGATTTTGAATCCATTCAAGCGGTTGCAGCTAACGTAAAATACAGCACAATTTGCAGTTTAGCCCGTGCGGTTGATCGAGATATTGAACATGCTGCAGAGGCTCTCAAAAAAGCTGAGCGTGCGCGTATCCATACCTTTATAGCGACATCACCCATTCATATGCAGCACAAGCTGCGAATGGAGCCTGATCAGGTTATTGAACGAGCTGTTTATGCGGTTAAGAAAGCTCGTAATTTAGTCGAAGATGTTGAGTTCTCTTGCGAAGATGCTGGCCGTTCTGACATTGATTTTTTATGCCGTATTATCGAAGCAGCTATCAATGCGGGTGCGCGTACTATCAATATTCCTGATACCGTTGGCTATGCGATTCCTTCAGAGTTTGGTGCAACTATTAAAACGTTGATTGAACGTATCCCTAATGCCGATAAAGCCATTTTTTCTGTGCATTGTCATAACGACTTGGGTTTGGCGGTAGCTAATTCACTAGCAGCAGTTTCAAATGGCGCTCGCCAGGTTGAATGTACTATTAATGGCTTAGGTGAGCGTGCAGGTAACGCCTCTCTTGAAGAGATTGTTATGGCAATGCGAACTCGTCATGATTTCTTTAATATTGCAACAGGAATTGATGCGACGCATATTGTGCCAACGTCTCGTTTGGTGTCTTCTATTACGGGTTTCCCGGTTCAACCGAACAAGGCCATTGTGGGTGCGAATGCGTTTGCTCATGAGTCTGGCATTCACCAAGATGGTGTTTTGAAGCATCGCGAAACTTATGAAATTATGAAGGCTGAAGATGTCGGTTGGGGAGCCAATAAAATGATTATGGGTAAGCACTCGGGTCGAGCTGCTTTCCGTAGTCGTTTAGAAGAATTGGGGGTCAACTTTGAAACAGATGAGGCACTAAACACAGCCTTCTCTCGTTTTAAAGAACTGGCCGATAAAAAGCATGAAATTTTTGATGAAGATTTACAAGCTCTTGTTTCTGAAACAATTGCTAAATCTGCCGTTGAGCGTTTTAAGCTAGTATCTTTATCTGCGCAAAGCCAGACAGGCGAAACTCCTTCTGCTGAAGTCGTGCTAAAAATGGATGGTGTTGAGAAAAAAGCCAAAGAAGATGGCAGCGGCCCTGTTGATGCGGCTTTCAAAGCCATAGAACAAATCGTTGAGTCGAAAGCTAGCTTGCAGCTATATTCTGTTAATGCCATTACCGAAGGAACGGATTCTCAAGGTGAGGTAACGGTGCGATTAGAAAAAGGAGGCCGCATTGTAAATGGTAATGGTGCTGATACAGACATAGTTGTTGCTTCAGCAAAGGCTTATATCTGCGCGCTTAATATGTTGATGGATGATAAAAGCCGCCAACACCCTCAAGCAGAAGGTGTTTAAGTGCAGTATTTAAATACAAATCTTAAATTTAATGCTTAAACAATACGTATGTTAGAACAGCAGCGTTTTGAATATTTACAAGCAATGGGCATCCAATTATGGATGCCACGTAAGCCTGTGGATAATGCTTCCGACTCACTTTGGTTGGCGGGTGATGAGCTTAAAGGTGCTAGTGACTCTGCTGCAAATGCCTCTGCTCCAGTTAGAGGGGGGCATGCCGTTGATTTGCTGGAAACAAACGATGGTGCTGGCTCAGCTTCTGTTGAATCGGTTGCAGTAAGTCCTACTGATATTGCAAAACCCTATACCCCTGACGTAAATAAATCTGAGCAGGGCGTCGCGTTAAACAGTTCAACGCAAGCTCATAATGAGAGTACTGGCAGCGGCTCTGCACATTCTGAAGGAGCTGTTGGTGATTTAACCGTTCCTGAATTTGAATTGTTTTTTGCTTATTGGCCTTGCGGAATTTTATGGGTTTCTAGCCAACCGTTCACCCAAAAAGATCAAGCTTTTCAGGCATCGGTAAGTCATTATTTATTAAACAGTGCTGTCCCCCACGCTAATTATTCGCACTTTAAATGGCCTTATATTCAAGATACTCATGAAGATCAAAGTACGCTGGTAGCATTGCGTGCTCTGACAGCTCAGTGGGATTTCATTAGCCAGCAAGGTGCCAGAGCTTGGGTATCTGTGGATAACGAAAGTTTAGAATGGTTGTCTAAAGTTGCCTCCAAACCTCTGTTTTCTGTGAGTAATAAGGAAGATTTATTTGGCATGCCTGGAAAAAAACAATTATGGCAAGCGCTACTCACTCTCCCTAGCGTTGCGGTAATTTAGTCGTATGTCGATTCGAATAATGTCTCAGCAAGATTTACCCGCAGTAATGAAAGTCGAAGAATCTGCTTATGACTTTCCTTGTTCTTCTTCTATCATGGCGAGTAATCAAAAGCGTTATTACTGTATTGTCTATGAGGCTGAATCAAACGGTGAAATATTGGGTTATGCTATCTTAAGTACGGTAGCCGGAGAGGCAAGCGTTATAAATATTGCGGTTGCCCCTGAAGCACAGCGCCAACGTATCGGCTATCGGTTAATGGAAAATATGTTGGCTTATGCTGAAGGTAAGCAGTGCATGGAAGTCTTCTTAGAAGTTAGGGAGTCAAATCGTCCTGCGTTTACGATGTATCATCAATTTGGTTTTAATGAAGTAGGGCTTCGCCGCAATTATTATCCCACTCATAATGGCCATGAAGATGCTATTTTATTGGCTTGCTATTTATAGAACTGAGCAAGAGTATAATTCGATTGTAAAGTTCGATTGTAAAAGATTTCATAGCTAAAAATGACTTAACTACCCTGTTTTAAGTCATGCAATTATTTTCCGGCGTAACACGTCTAGTACTCTTAATTATTAACTTCATCTAATATCTTTTCGGTTGATCGATCGTCTAGCTGCGTACTAAGGGGCTTGGCGCTTAATTTTTTATACAAAATTTCTCGTTAGCCACCCTTTATTGACTGTCGCGACCGCTATATTTCGACGGAAAAGTCATATTGGTTTAATTGTATAAATGCCAGCATGATTAAGTAAGCTCTTATGAGTCTTGGCTAGTGGTTAGCATGTCTGTTAATTAACGTCATTACTGATATAGAGATCACACCAAATAAAAATAATATACAGGGTGATCAGATGAAACAATTTAGTCCTAAAACACTTCTCGCGACCGCAGCACTCACACTCGGTTTAGGAGTATCCGGTTCGGCACTGGCCAGCGGAAGCGCTAGTGATTATGCTAAAACCGAATATCCAATCGTATTAGTTCATGGCTTTATGGGCATGGATACAGCGGCCGGAATTGTTGATTATTGGTATGGCATTCCAGAGGCACTTGAGAAAGACGGTGCTGATGTTCATGTTGTGCTGGTATCTCCAGCGAATTCGCCAGAAGTTCGTGGTGAACAACTAATCGACCAAATAGAAGACATTCTTGCGGCAACAGGAGCCGAGAAAGTTAATATTATTGGTCACAGTCACGGTTCTCCAACTTCTCGTTATGCTGCCGCGGTTATTCCAGACAAAGTAGCCTCGGTAACGGGCGTTGCTGGTGTAAATAATGGTGTTGAGTTTGCTGATGCACTTGAAGCAGGCGAGCAGAAGTTGATTAGAACCATTCTTCCGTTTTTAGCTGATGCTATGGCTTTTATTAGTAGTAATCAAAATCCAAATGATATGGCAAGTGCGCTTTATAGTATGAGCACAACTGGCATGAATGAGTTTAACGCAAATTATCCTGCAGGGGCTATTTCTCCAGAAAGTTGTGGTGAGGGCGATTACTCAGTGAATGGCGTTAATTATTACAGCTGGTCTGGTCGTTCTGATCAAACTGGTCATATTACAACTTTGATTGACCCTATCGATTTATTATTTGCTTACACGGGTTCTCTATACGAGCGCCCTAATGATGGTCTTGTTGCAACCTGTACTTCACACTTAGGTAAGGTTATTAGAGACGATTACTTCTTAAATCACTTAGATACAACGAATGGTTTATTAGGTTTAACAAATGATCTAAAAACTGATCCTGTTGGCATTTTTGTTAGCCATGCAAACCGTTTAAAAGAAGCAGGTCTATAAGGAGTTAGCTATGAACAAGAAATACAAAAGCAGCACTATGTTTGGCTTGTTCATGGCAGTGATCGGCTTGGGTCTTGTTATTAAGACTCAAGTCACTGACTCGCCATTTATTCAAGTAAACAATCAAACAGCTGTAAATGAAAAAACTACACTGAGCCAATCTCAAGCAGGGGCTAAGTTAACATTGCTGGCTTCAAGTGAAGATGGTTATCAACAAGAAGATGTTGTGGGCGTAACGCCTAAAATAAACCAAGTTAAAAGTTTAGCAGGTACTCAAGTACGCGGTAATTTACGCGTAGATGCTGAAGGTAATTTAATTGTTGAAAAAGAGATAAAGGAATTATTTGATTATTTTTTAAATGTATCGGGTGAGATTCCTAGAGATAAACTGATTGAAAAAATTAAACAAGGTATTGCAGATTATTTAGCTGATCCTGCACAAAGTCAGGCACTTAAAATATTTGATGATTATTTAGAGTACCAAATGGCATTGCAGCAAGAAATTAACAGTGGTTTATATAATATCACGCCTGGTAATTTAGGGGATTTGGAAGCCACTTACAGATCCCGTAGCCAACTTCGTTCATTTCATTTAGGCAATGAAGTTGCTACTGCTTTTTTTGAAGAAGAGGAGGCGAGAGACTTTTACACAGTAGAAAAATTACGTGTAAAAAGTAATGCAGGCTTAACAGAAGCAGAGCGCCAGGCTGAGTTAACGGCACTTGAAAGCACTTTACCAGAAAGCCATAGAAACGTACTGAATAAACAGCGTAATCGTGAGGTAGTTAGAAGTAAAATAAACGATATGAGAAGTGAGAACGCCAGTATTTATGACTTAAAGCAAGAGTGGTCAAAGCACTACGACAGCGAAGCAGTGAATCGCTTTGTCGAGTTGGAGGTGTCTCGTAATGATTGGAATCGTCGATTTAATGAATATCTTCAGAGAAAAGAATCTTTGGCAGATAAATACACAGCACAAGAAGATTACATGCAAGCGGTATCTCAGCTTAAATCATCCATGTTTGATGCTAAAGAAGCGCGACGAGTCAGTGTGAGGGAAGCTCTTGCCAGTAAATAATAACGAATCAAGCATTGCCAAAAATGAGTCGTTATTGATTAGAGTACTGCTGCTGAGTTTTTCTATTTTACTGATTGCCGTGAGCTATCCAGGAAGTTCACTTCCTTTGTTGGTGATTATTGCGGTCGCACCAGCATTGGTTGCGGTCGCTAATCTAAGGCCCATGTTTTCTGCAATAATACTGGGTTTTTGGGCTTGGGTATGGTGGCTTATCGCCTTGTGGTGGGGGATTCCATCTCTTGTTAATTTTACTGAGTCATCGCTGCTAGTAAGCACCTTGGTTATTGGTCTTATTTGTTTTAGCTTAGCGCTTCCTTATGCATTAAGCGCTTTTATTATTAGTTATTTCAAATTATGGCAAAGCTCATTGGCGTTTATTCATATCCCTTTATGCTTTACAGTTTTTATTACAGCGTTCTCTAGTATATTGCCTGCAGCTCCTGTTAATGCACTATTTGAATACCCTGTTTTATTACAGTGGGCTGATGTAGGAGGTTTGCCACTTTTAACGTTTTTTTATTTTATTGCCAATACGGCTATCGCGAGTATCTTTATAAATAAAAAAAATAAACGGGTTAAGCCAATACTTGTCTTATTAATTTTAATCGTTACGGTATTGTCTTATGGCTATTTTCGTTTAACTGAGCAAGACACGTCGGCAACGAAATTAGTGAGGATTGGTTATCTTCAACCGGCGCTATCTGTTAACAATAATTTGTCTGATCTTATTGCACAAACTAATCAGCTTAATCAATTACAACAACCTCCTGAACTTATTATTTGGCCCGAAGTTCCGATAGATTTTTCTTGGCAAAATAATGAATATGAACGTTACCGTATAAAATCATTAGCAAAAAAATTAAATACACACTTATTTATTTTGCCGGGTTATCGTTATGTGAATAATGAAAATGCGTTGTCTGGTCATTTTAATTCGGCTAACTTGATATCTGATAAGGGTGAAAACCTAGCGGAATATCACAAGCAAATTTTAGTGCCTTTTTTTGAATACTTGCCCTTTAGTGAACAATTTAAATCGTATTTTCCTAACGTAAGAAACTATGTTGCTGGCACAAAGGCTGTTCCTTTTGATTTTAAAGGGACCATTCTTGCCCCTTTAATTTGTTACGAAGCTCTATTTTCTAGCAAGGTTCGTCCGTATGTCGAAGAAAAAGCGGATATCATTATAAATCCGGGTAACGATGGTTGGTTTAGTACTGCTGGAGCATTGAGTCACTTATCGCTAACTTTGCTGAGAAGTATTGAATATCGAATGCCATTGATTCGAGTTAATAATAGTGGTGTTAGTACAGTGATTGATCAAAAGGGAAATATATTATTTGATACATTAAGCCCTTTAGGGGAAAAAACAGAAAAGGTATTTGAGGTAAAAGTAACAAAACAAAAAAGTCCGACTTTTTATTATCGGTTTTCAAATATATTAACCGTTTTTGCTGTATTGCTTTTATTAATATTGCTGGTGCTAAGGCAACGTGACTTATCAGCCAATGCTTAATCGTTAATTGCGTGTTGGATGTTTTTGTAGCTTCCTTTGTAGCGTTCTTCTGTGCATTCCCAATGCACGGGCTGTTGACGAAATATTATCGTTGTTTTCATGTAACACCCTTTGAATATGCTCCCACTCTAAACGCTCTACTGACATTGGGCTTTCTTCAAGTGCTACTTCGGTGCTTTCTGGGTCATCAATAAATGCATTGATTAATTCTTTAACTGTTGCTGGTTTGTGTAAATAATTGAATGCTCCAAGCTTAATCGCTTCTACAGCCGTAGAGATGCTGGCAAAGCCCGTTAAAATAACAATTCGGGCATGGGGCAGTAGGGCTTTAATTTCAGCTATAATTTTTAAACCTGATTCTTGGCCTAGGCGCAGGTCTAAGCTAATCCAATCAAACGATTGTTGTTTAATGAGTTCAATGGCTTCCTTGTGGTTTAAAGCGTAAGAGCTTGCATGGCCATTACGATTTAAACTGCGGCTTAACACTTGAGCAAAATGCTCTTCATCATCAATAATCAAAATGCGTTTAGTGGCATTAGTCATTATTTGTCTTCTAGGTAGGGGAGGCTAATAATACAGCTGGTAGAACCATCTTTGTTGGCATTTAAGTGTACCTGACCATCAAACTGCTCGATACTGGCATTGCTTAAATATAAGCCTAAACCAAGTCCATGTTCTTTATTACTAGAAAATAAATGCGCGCCTTTTAATTGTTTAGCGGCGTTTTGATCTGGCTGATGAATAGTAAGATGCCAAAAGCCACTCGCAACTTTTGAGGAAAGTTCGATCGTTTCTATCCCAGCTTGAGCAGCGTTATCAAGTAAATTCAATAATGCTTGGTCTAATAGTGGGGATTTGCGTACCTTGGCACTTTTGGCAAATCCTTGATTAACCCATAAAGCGTTTGGTTGACTTAAACGCCAGCGATGCAAAAGAGCGCTCATCCAGTGCTCAACATTAATATATCGTTCTTCACCATGAATATCACGACCTGCTATAGACAATCGCTGTAATGATTGACGGCAAATCATAATTTGTTGATGCAGCAGCTTGCTGTCTTCTTTTGTGAGTTCGTGATCGCCCTCTAAGCTATCATTTAATACCATTTCCATCGTCATTAAAGGTGTTCCCATTTCATGAGCGGTACCTGCTGCAAGCGTGGCAATTCCAATGAGTTGTTCATTTTTTAATTGTTTTTCTCGTAACTCAATAAGCTGCATGCGTTTTTTTATGCTGGCCTCCATAAGCGCAGGAATTAATAAACTCAAAGCAATGGTACTGATCACGAAGGTTAACCACATGCCCGCTAAGTGCCAGTAAATTAAATAGTGCTGCTCTCCAGTATCACCCGCTAAATGATGGCTTGGCATTGAGGGCTCTATGGGTAAGAAGAATTGCGTAAGAATGCTGTAATCAATAATACAAACCCCTGCAATTAACCACACCCAAAGCTTTTTCAAGTTATAGGCCGCGATCACAATTAATACTAAAAAATACGATATGAGCGGATTACCAGCACCGCCAGTGAAATACAAAAAAAGAGTAATAAGCTGGGTCTCAACCAAAATGTGCAGTGCCAGTGATTGGGCGGTAAGTCCTCGTTTGCTGTGCAAAAAGCCGATAATTAACAGCGGGATATAACCAGCCAATATAAACCAAGTTGGTAAGGCAGGTGCAAAGTGGTTGAGTTCAAGATAAATAATGAAAGAAATCAGCAATGCAAAAATAATCAAACGAAGGGTTGTTAAGCGGGAAATAACAAAACCAAGATTACTATTCAGGTTAGACAGCGCAGGATTTTGCATAAATATCATTAACTCAAGTAGATTGCTTGTTCATTATTATACGGTGTTGGTGAGTATTCTGTATAATAACGAATTTGATCCATATCATAGGCAATGCGTAAAATGAGTCAGTTTGCAGAAGAAGTTGGAAAACGTCGGACATTCGGCATTATTTCCCACCCTGATGCGGGTAAAACCACCATCACCGAGAAACTTTTATTGTTAGGTAATGCTATTCAATTAGCAGGCACGGTGAAAGGAAAAAAAACTGGCCGTATGGCAACCTCAGACTGGATGCAGATGGAACAAGATCGTGGTATTTCGATTACTACCTCTGTGATGCAGTTTCCGTATAAAGACCGTATGGTGAATCTGCTTGATACACCAGGGCACGAAGATTTCTCGGAAGATACTTACCGCACCTTAACCGCTGTTGATTCGGTGTTAATGGTGATTGATGGCGCCAAAGGTGTAGAAGACCGAACGATTAAGCTAATGGACGTATGTCGTTTGCGCGATACGCCGATTTTCACTTTCATCAATAAAATGGATCGCGAAGTACGTGATCAGATTGATGTGTTAGATGAAGTTGAATCCGTATTAAAAATTAAGTGTGCGCCTATTACTTGGCCCATCGGGATGGGTAAAGCTTTTCGTGGAGTGTATAACTTATACACAGATACGGTGCATATTTTTCAGCCAGGTCAGGCCAGCGTGGTTCCTGATGATGTGCAAATCCAAGGGCTAGATACAGACGAAGCACGTGCGGAGCTAGGTGCTGACTTGGTCGATGAATTAATCGATGAGGTAGAACTGGTTCGTGGTGGCAGTTATGAGTTTAATCTAGAAGAATACTTAGCTGGCGAGTTAACACCGGTATTTTTCGGTACCGCATTGGCGAACTTTGGTATTCGTGAAATGCTGAATTACTTTGTTGATTGGGCGCCTGCGCCAATTGCGCGTGAAACTGCCGATAGAACTGTGTTGCCAATCGAAGAAAAATTTTCTGGTTTTATCTTTAAAATTCAAGCCAATATGGACCCTAAGCATCGAGATCGTATTGCTTTTATGCGTATTTGTTCTGGTACCTATACCAAGGGCATGAAGATGAAGCATTCTCGTTTAGGGAAGGACATAAAAGTTGCTGACGCGGTAACTTTCTTGGCTGGCGATCGTAGTAATGTTGAAGAAGCTATATCGGGTGAAATCATTGGCTTGCATAACCATGGCACGATTCAAATCGGTGATACCTTTACCCAGGGTGAAGAAATGCGCTTTAGTGGTATTCCTCACTTTGCCCCAGAATTATTCAAGCGAGTACGCCTCAAAGATCCTTTGAAAATGAAACAACTGCAAAAAGGATTGCAGCAGTTGTCAGAAGAAGGTGCAACACAGCTGTTTATGCCAATCAATAACAATGATCTTATATTAGGTGCGGTTGGTGTGCTGCAGTTTGACGTAGTTCAGCAACGTTTGCGTGATGAATATAAAGTTGAATGCATCTATGAACCGATTAGCGTTAGCACTGCGCGCTGGGTGTATTGCGATGATGATAAAGTATTTGCAGAGTTTAAGCGTAAGTCCGCCGAGAATTTAGCGCTAGATGGCGGCGGTCACTTAACCTACATTGCCCCTACACGGGTGAACCTAAGCTTAACTCAAGATCGCTTTCCAGAGGTTGAATTTAGCGCAACCCGTGAACATTAATTGAAAAACACGCTTATTTTGTATTTTCAATACCATTAAGCGTGTGAATCTGTTATGGTGCGTTCCGCTTTTTACGGTAACAGGCGCAAGCGTGTTAGCTGGTAATTAGATAACCAAATTAAAGTTAGCTGCATTGATAGATGACAAGCATTGATGTTTTGCAAGGCAAGACAACAACCGCTTAATATTAGAAGCAATAACTTCAATAAGACAAGGTGTGTATTCATCGGTCTAAAAATTAATACAATGTCTGAATTTTAGCTCGCCCCGTCCCCCTGAGCTTTATGAAGAGGTTGTGATTTTGTAACTTCGTAAATTGGGCTTGCGTGGTGGTTTCTACTTGTGTAGAATTTCGCCTCTTTTAAAGATTGCAAAGCCCTAGAAAGGCGAGAAATTAATGAAAACTTACAGTGCAAAACCAGAAAGCGTACAACGCGAGTGGTTTATAGTTGATGCAGCCGAACAGACTCTGGGGCGTCTGGCAACTGAGATTGCTCGTCGTCTAAAAGGCAAGCATAAGCCAGAATATACTCCTCACGTAGATACTGGCGACTACATCGTTGTTATCAATGCGGATAAAGTTCGTGTTACCGGTAACAAAACGACTGATAAAATGTATTACCGTCACACTGGTTACCCAGGTGGTTTACGTTCTATCTCTTTCGATAAGTTGATCGACCATAAGCCTGAGATGATTATTGAGCAAGCTGTTAAAGGCATGCTTCCTAAGAATCCTTTAGGTCGTGATATGTACCGCAAGCTAAAAGTGTATGCTGGTTCTGAGCATCCACACGCAGCTCAACAGCCACAAACTTTAGAGATAAACGGATAAGACCATGGCAGCGACTCAATATTACGGTACTGGCCGTCGTAAGACCTCAACTGCACGCGTTTTCTTGCGTCCAGGTACAGGCACTATCCAGATTAACAAGAAATCTATCGAAGCTTATTTCGGTCGTGAGACTGCGCGTATGGTTGTACGCCAGCCTCTAGAACTGACTGAAGGTTTAGAGAAATTCGACGTGATTGTAAACGTAAAAGGCGGCGGCGGTAGCGGCCAAGCTGGCGCGATTCGTCACGGTATTACACGTGCCTTGATGCAGTATGACGAAACACTTCGTCCTGCTCTTCGTGCAGCGGGTTATGTAACTCGTGATGCTCGTGAAGTTGAACGTAAGAAAGTGGGTCTACGTAAAGCACGTAAGAAGCCACAGTTCAGCAAGCGTTAAGATCAAACTTGCGCTACATCAAGAAACGCTCAATGTATTTTACATTGGGCGTTTTTTTTTACCCAAAGCCCAAGCCTTATCTGGGTTTTTAGTTGTCAGCGGGGCGCATTTTCATTACTATGTGCGCCGCTTAGTATATCTAGCTGATACTAACGTCGGCTTGTGTGCAAATACAGGTTATACTGCGTTAGATACAAATTATAATGATGGGAGAATAGGTGATGAGTCAAGACGGCGTGAATAACAGTCGACGTCTGCTACTCCTGGGTTCGACCGCTGCTGTTGGTGCTGTAGGCGCCGGCTTTGTTGCTGTTCCATTCCTTGCGTCATGGAACCCTAGTGAGAAAGCAAAAGCTGCTGGTGCACCTGCTAAAGTAGACATTAGTAAATTAGAGCCTGGTGCAATGCTGACCGCCGAATGGCGTGGTAAACCAGTATTCATCGTGCGCCGTACTCAAGAAGTACTAGGTTTACTAGATGGATTAACCGATGAACTGAAAGATCCAGCAAATGGTAACAAGGCCCAACAGCCAGATTATGCTGACAATCTTCATCGTTCTCGTGAACCAGAACTACTCGTTCTATTAGGTGTATGTACTCACCTTGGTTGCGCACCTAAGTTTTATGCTGAAGTTAAGCCAGAGCCATTTGATGCGAATTGGAAGGGCGGCTTCTTTTGTCCTTGTCACGGTTCTCGTTTCGATATGTCTGGTCGCGTATTCAATGGTTCCCCAGCGGGTGATAACTTACTTGTTCCTCCTTATTCCATAGAAGGTAATGTTTTAGTTATCGGTGTTGATGAGGAGACTGCGTAATGAGTAAGCAGAAAAGTCCAATCATGGGCTGGATTGACGACCGTCTGCCAGTTACCGTGACCTATGAAAAGCATATGTCTAAGTACTATGCTCCTAAAAATTTCAATTTCTGGTATTTCTTCGGCGTATTGTCGATGTTAATGCTGGTTAACCAAATCCTTACGGGTATTTGGTTAACAATGAACTTCACTCCAAGTGCCGATGCTGCTTTTGCATCTGTTGAATACATCATGCGTGATGTTGAATGGGGCTGGTTGCTACGTTACATGCATTCTACCGGTGCGACTTTCTTTTTTATCGCCATCTACCTACACATGATGCGTGCGATGCTTTACGGCTCTTATCAGAAGCCTCGTGAGCTGATCTGGTTGTTTGGTATGGGTATTTATTTAGCGCTTATGGCAGAAGCTTTCATGGGGTATGTACTACCATGGGGTCAAATGTCTTATTGGGGTGCTCAGGTAATTATTTCATTGTTTGGTGCGATTCCTGTTATTGGTGAAGATTTAACCACTTGGATTCGTGGCGACTTCTTGATTTCGGGCGCAACTTTAAACCGTTTCTTCGCCTTGCACGTTATTGCTGTTCCGCTAGTTATCGTGGCTTTGGTTGTATTGCACTTGTTGGCACTGCACGAAGTGGGTTCTAACAACCCAGACGGTATTGATATTAAAAAGCACAAAGATGAAAACGGTGTGCCATTAGATGGCGTTCCTTTCCACCCTTTCTATACCGTGCATGACATGGTCGGTATTGTCGTATTCTTGATTGTGTTCTGTTCAGTAATGTTCTTCTTCCCTATGGGCGGAGGCTTTATGCTGGAATACGCAAACTTTGAACCTGCAAACGGTCTGAAGACACCTGAGCACATTGCTCCGGTATGGTACTTCGGTGCGTTCTACACCATCTTGCGTGCTATTCCTGACAAGTTGTTAGGGGTTATCGCGATGGGTGCTGCGATCGCTATTTTGTTTGTATTGCCATGGTTGGATAAGAGCCCAGTAAGAAGTATTCGTTACAAAGGCTTAATTAGTAAAACATTGATTCCAGTATTTGGTGTTGTATTCATGATCTTAACTTGGTTAGGAACGCAGCCTTCAGATGGTTATTTCTTAGGCATGATTAATAATACGACCTTGGCTCGTTGGTTAACCGCGTTCTACTTCGGTTACTTCCTATTGATGCCTTTCTATACTCGTATGGAAAAAACCAAACCTGTACCTGAACGCGTCACTGGAGGCCACTAGAATGAAAACAGTTATAGCTCTAATTGCTTTGATGGCCTCATCTCTTTCATTTGCTGCCGGTGGTAGCGTTGAATTAGACGAGCATAAAAC
Source organism: uncultured Thalassolituus sp. (assembly GCA_913061435.1). Taxonomy (GTDB): domain Bacteria; phylum Pseudomonadota; class Gammaproteobacteria; order Pseudomonadales; family Oceanobacteraceae; genus Oleispira. The sequence goes on from CAJXUK010000043.1 coordinate 13,870, forward strand.
AGATTTGAGCGACACGGCTTCATTGCAGCGTGGTGCTCAAACTTTCATGAACTACTGTATGGCATGTCACTCTTTAGAATACGGTCGTTATAACCGTGTTGCTAAAGACCTAGGTATTCCAGAAGAGTTGATGCAAGAAAACTTAAACTTTGCGGGTAAGCGTTTTGGTGATCTTATGACCACCGCTATGCGTAAAGAAGACTCTAAGAAATGGTTTGGTGCGACGCCTCCAGATCTTACTTTGGTAACACGTGTTCGTGGTGGTGACGGTGATTGGTTATATACCTATCTTCGTTCTTTCCACGAAGACAAAACGCGTCCTTACGGCGTAAACAATACGGCATTTAAAGATGTCGGTATGCCTCATGTTCTTGCTGATCTACAAGGTTTGCAAAAACTAGGATGTGCACCGGTATCAACTGGGTATGATTCTTTAACAGGTACTGAAATCATGGTTGATAGCTGTGAACTTGCAGAGCCAAAAGAAGTGTTATACCTAGCAGAAGAAGGCCAGTTGTCGCCAAAAGAATACGACAATTTAGTGTACGATTTGGTTAACTTCTTAGTCTACATGTCTGAGCCTGTAGCTCTAGAGCGTCAGCGTCTTGGCTGGTGGGTATTGTTGTTCTTGTTTATCTTCCTGATTCCTGTTTACTTGTTGAACAAAGAATATTGGAAAGACATTCATTAATTCACAATGAATTAGTGAAGCTAACTTTACTGCTCGGCGCGGAAACGTGTCCGGGCTGTATTTGTTTTTAAATAGTTAAAATTTATTTAGCTGGGGGATTATATGGGTGTTGTTGCAAAGCGTTCTTCAATGACGTTTTATTCGGATGGTACTGATCATTACAGCCATCGTGTACGCATAGTATTGGCTGAGAAAGGTGTAACAGTAGAAGTTCACGATGTTGATGCTGATAACAAGCCAGAAGATTTGGCTACGTTGAATCCGTATAATTCATTGCCAACATTGGTTGATCGTGAATTGGTGTTGTATCAGCCAAATGTGATGATGGAGTATCTGGATGAGCGTTTTCCACATCCACCATTATTACCTGTTTACCCAGTGGCCCGTGCAGAAAGCCGATTGTTGATTCACCGCATCGAAAAAGATTGGTGTGTGTTGGTTGATACTATTTTTTCTGCCACGGCAAAAGAAAAAGACAAAGAAAAAGCACGTAAAGAATTACGCGAAGGCATGATGACAATTGCCCCTATCTTTAAAGATAAGCCTTACTTTATGAGTGAAGAATTTTCGATTGTTGATTGCTGTATGGCTCCTATCTTATGGCGCTTACCTGCAATGGGTATCGAATTAAGCGGAAAAGCTGTTGAACCTTTGTTTCATTACATGGAGCGTTTGTTTGATAGAGAATCGTTCCAAGCTAGCTTATCTGAAGCTGAGCAAGAAATGCGCGGTTAATTGATATGCATACTATGACCCCAAGTCGTCCTTATTTAATGCGGGCACTAAATGAATGGATTCTGGAAAATGATTGCACGCCTTATGTTTTAGTAGACGCTAGTTTGCCCGGAGTTCACGTACCCGAAGATTATGTGAATAATGGTCAGATTGTGTTGAATATTACACCCAGCGCCGTACAAAATTTGTATATCGGTGACGAAGGGCTTTCATTCAGTGCTCGATTTGGAGGGGTACCGATCGAGTTATTTGTGCCTATGGTTGCTATTTTAGCAATTTATGCAAAAGAAAATGGCCAAGGCATGGTTTTTGGAAATGAAGCGGGTGCACCGGATCCTAATCAACCGCCTGAACCACCAAGAAAAAAGAAGCAAGCTGACTCGGGTGAAAAGTCTAATACCTCTAATAACTCTAGGCCCATGCTGAAAGTCGTTAAATAAACAACATGGTATGTTAAAAAACACCTTATTGATTCACGTTAATAAGGTGTTTTTTTATGTCTATTTAAACGTTAGATTAACCAATTTGGCTAGCGAATAAATATCACTAAATCGGTTATAAAGCTTATTGCTGGTTTAGCTGCCAATTATAATTCAATGTTTTAAATTCGCTGAAACGCCCAGCTTCTATATTATATTGAGCTATGTATTTAAGTACTTCTTGTTCGCTATCGTTAGTTGCAAAGTCTTCAGAAAACCAATCAAATATTTTTGAAATATAAATATTCTTACCCTCAATCTTCAAGCCTTTTTGATCATTATTAATAAACTGCTTGGCTTGTTCATCTAACTGCTGATCAAGTTTATTGGTTTGGTAAGCTTCTGCTCTAAGATCTGGACAGCTAAGCGATGCGCAAACAATAGCAAAATGAATACGTGGTTCATTTAGATTACGCAGTATTTTATGTTCAATCGTATCGAGGCTTATAATTTCACCGTTTATTACACCTGCAGGTTTTTGCCAAACAGGGTTAAACCAGCTACCGATGTCTTTAATACTGCCCTTAGGTTTATGGTCGATTACTAATTTAATCGTTAAAAGATTATAAGCATTTATATAAAACGCCAGTTTCTCATTACCTTCTAAGTCTTTAACATCAAAAGCTGCCATTGTTTCAATTAACTGCATGTAACGGGGGTCTTGAGCAATACCCTGATAGTCAACAAGGTTACCGCTTATACCTGCTTTTTCGGCTGTTTTTACATATTGTCCCAATAGGGTTGAATAACTAGACCAGTCAAAATTAGCAAGGCTGTATGGACTGGCAAACACTAGGCACAACAAAAGGATACGCATTTAATTAACTCCCATAGCAATACGGCTAGTAATACTGAAAACGGCCATCAGTATAGGTATTACCAAGAGCTTTGTCATTGAACTAGTCGGGGTTAGTCGCGAGTAAGTGCTCTATGAATTGAGTAGTCTCTTCATTATTCCACTCTCTTTCACCTAAGATGCGGCCAATCAGCTGGCCTTTTTTGCCGATAATGAAAGTAACCGGTAAAGCAGAGACTTCATAAACCTTGCCTGCACTTTGTCCCTCAAGAGCGATAGGAAAATCTAAGTTATTTTTTTTAATCCACTTTCTTACGGACTTTTCTCGACCTTCATCTACCGATATGGCAATGATTTCAACATTATCATGGTGGTATTTTTCTGATAGCGCTTGCAGGGAAGGCATTTCTAAACGGCAAGGGACACAAAAAGTTGCCCAGAAATTCAATAAAATAATCTTCCCTCGGTAGTCCGACAGTTTAATTTCCTCTTCTGTTACCCCAGGCAGGGTAAAGTCAGGGGCAAAAATAGGGGGCTCTAAAGGAAATTTATCGTAATCCATACTAGCGTTGGCTGACAGCCCAGCAACGGCTAAAAGGAATGCACAACTTAAAGAAGTAAAGAATTTCATTGAATGTCTCATCCGTTATAAAGCATCGAGCATGTCATAAAGTTTGTTTTTATAGAGCTCGTTAAAAATTATTTCTTGCTGGCTATTAATGATAACGGTTGTCGCCATCTTGCCGTCATACAGGTTCTGTAGTACATCATTATTATCAACCAAGGTGGTCATATGTTGATAGCCATTATCCCGTTGCGAGCGTTTAGATTGTGCGATGCTGCCGGAGACATAGTCGACCATTAAAAAACGGATATTGGGGTAGTTATCTTGCTTATAATCTATCTCATCCATATGCCCACTGCAGGTTGAGCACCACATGGTAAAATATAAAACAACCGCATCGTAAGACGCTAATTCATCTTCTAGATTTATTGCGTCATTGGTCGTGGTAGATGCACTAAAATTAGCACTTGGCTTAACTTCAAAGCTACTCTCTTTGCGTAGGTCTTCTTTTTCGGGTGCTAGGTCTTCAACACAAGCACTAAGAAACAAGGCAAGGCTAATAAAAAATATGTGTTTAATTGAATGCATAGCTAAAGCCTAGAGTAATAATATCGGTTACAGGAAAGTTTTTACCCCGACCATCAGTGGCCAAGGCATGACTCCAACTTATTTTAAACACGCGGGTTAAATCTGGGCTGGCATAAGCGGCGGTTAAAGCAGTAGATTGTTTTTCTATGGCTAGACTATTTGTTCCCGCGCCACGACCCTCATCTTCACTGAGTTTAGCAAATGCTGTGGTCACTGTTATGGTATCTAAGTCTTCTAAAAAGACGGTGTAGCCAACCGCTGCCGATAAAGATTTTCGATCACCTAAACGTTTAGTGTAAGGTTCAACCGGACTGCCATACTCTTGATTCACCGGGCGGGCAAAATGTTTGCCGTAAGATCCTTGTACCGTTGCGGTAAATGGATAGATGGTTTTTTCGATTACAAAATTGGCATCAAAGCGATAAAAGCCACGGCCTGTTATTTCATAATCGTCGGTAACATGATCGCCATAGGCTGATTTGCCGGTTGGGATTGTTAGGCTGCCACCAAAATACATGGCAGGTTTAAGGTCTTCTATGCTGTTTACTTGATAAACACAGGTAACTCGGTCAAAGGCTTCATACCAAAAACTCACACTGGCATCGCCTAGCCCTTCGGACTGAGTTGTTTGCCCTGAAAATTGATTATCATTCCAAACATAAGGTACCACAATACCTGCTTGCCAGTTGCTGGCAAGACGTTGGCCGTAGCCCAAGTTTAAGCGGTATTGATTTAAATCATCGGCACTGGGGTCGGCAATATATTTTCGATTAGCGTCCCATTTCCCTTGGTAGTGTTCCATATCAAAAGAAACATCCACGACTTTTTTACCAAATTTCGGCAAAATCAAGGATCCTGCGCTACCGCCACCGCAACAAGAAGCTGCAAAAGTAACCGAAGAGCTAAGCAGAAGAACTGCTGTGGTAATCGTTTTTGGCGAAAAAGATGTGGATGTTTTCATTTATTGTGCTGCCATATTCATCATGCTTGATGTTTTCTCGAACGTTGCGTAATCGAATTCACCATTCATTTTTGTTTCGCTATTAACGCTCAATTTAACGTAGAAAGTATCAGTATAGTTTTCGACTTCGGCAGTCCAAACTCCATCACCGTTTGTTGTAGCTGTTGTCCATGTCACTGCATCTTTGTCAGTGCTGACTAGAACTTCTATAGAATTAACAGATAACTCATCAGCGGTGCCTTCGCTCAGCGTGGTATTCGTTGCTAATGCCGGAAAGCTCATCATGGTTTCTTTGCTTGAAATAAACAGTTCAATGCTTCGCTCGCCTTCAGCATTACTGGCAGCGCTGTTATTAAAGATATTATAAGTGCGTGGAGTGACTCCAATTTTATCATCCACACCTTTTAGATTAACTCTTACGGTCTCATCCATTGGCATGGTTACATTAGGATTAAAACTTAAAGTCTCTGCATCCTCTAATTCAATATCCACCGTCCAAGTACCCATAGCGTTACCGTTCATTGCTGAAGCCATAATAAAATAAACCGTACAATCTGAATTACCCAGACTGTTAGTCTCTGTGCAACCAGTGTGAGGAGAGGAATGATGATGACCTGCGTTCATTGCCATCATGGGCTTTAATGTAGGAGTCTCACCATAAACCGCAATACCATCATTATCTTTCACGTTAATTGAATAAACCGTTTTACCCACAACGCCTGTATTGGCAGATTCTGCAGAGTTTAGGCTAAGGACATATTTTGTATCGCCACTAGTATCATTACCATTGGAGCCACCACTACCAGAGCTGCCACCACATGCCATTAACATGCACGTCGCTAGGGTTGTAACCGTTACTTTAATGAAAGAATTAGGATTGAGCATGCTGTGAGCCTCTATTTATTTATGCAGTTACTTTAAAGGTTTGTTGTGTTTGTTTTTTGATGAAGGTCAATGCGCAGAACAATAGCAATTAAATTATTTTTGTAGCAGTGACAGATTGTCGCACCTAGGCAAAAAACAGATGCAATCACTGACGTGAATCAAGTTTGAAAGGATTAGAACTCTCTATTATATCGAATCTAAAATATTGCTTAATTGGGAGCGTTAGTATGAGTTTGTGTTGCGGTGGTTGTGGCGGAGAAGAATCAACAGATATAAAAAAGGATGCAGCAGATCAAACACTAGAAGCTGTAGCAAATGAAAATGATGTGCCTAAAAATACATCTGAAAAAAAAGCAGAAGTGGAAACTTGGCAGCCTGCTAAAAAATAAGCAGTTAAAATAAATTTAAAAAAAGCCGCAATCTAAATTAGAGTGCGGCTTTTTTTATGCTTCAACGTTAATCGAACTGGGTTAACCCAGCTCGCTTAACTTCTGCTTCAATACTTCCATCACCACTTGTGGGTTAACACCCTTAGCCGCTTTACGCGTTGCACCAATGAATGGCCCAATCGCTTTTGCGCGCTTGTCTTCAGGCGTATTCAAGTAACCTTCAACCAGTTTAGGATTGTCGGCCAACACTTGCGCAACCACTGCTTCAATCGCCGAGGTGTCGGATACTTGCTTAAGGCCTAACTGATCGATGAGTTGATCAACATCAGAACCCTTGCCTTGCCAAATGGCATTAAAGACTTCTTTTGCACCATCGTTAGAAATGTCGTTGCCTTTCACGTTTTTCAAGATTGCGCCAAGTTGCTCTGCACTTACTGGAATTTCGCTAATGCTGATTTCATTTTTATTCAACGCCGCAGAAAGATCACCCATCACCCAGTTGGCGGTTATTTTATAATCCCCGGCAATGTTTGCAGCCTCTTCAAAATAATCCGCCATTTCTCGGTTAGCCGCCAATACACTTGCATTGTATGCAGACAAACCATGCTCGGCCTCAAAGCGTGCTTTTTTCTGCTCTGGCAATTCCGGTAAAGTAGCGCGTACTGCTTCAATATATTCGTCATCAATAATCACAGGCAATAAGTCTGGATCAGGGAAGTAGCGGTAATCGTTTTCCACTTCTTTCGAACGCATGCTGCGGGTTTCGTTTTTATCAGCGTCGAACAAGCGCGTTTCTTGCTTGATGCTGCCGCCGTCTTCAAGAATGTCCATCTGACGTTCGATCTCAACTTCAATCGCACGCTCAACGTTTTTAAACGAGTTAACGTTTTTAATTTCAGTACGAGTACCGAATTCTTCTTGGCCTTTCGGGCGCAAAGATACATTACAGTCACAACGCATAGAACCTTGTGATAAATCGCCGTCACAAATGCCCAAGTAAGTCACAATGCTTTGCATCTTACGGAAATAAGCCGAGGCTTCTTTTGAGCTGCGTAATTCTGGTTCAGAAACGATTTCGATTAACGGCGTACCACAACGGTTTAAATCGATACCCGATTGGCCATCAAAACCTTCGTGTACCGATTTACCTGCATCTTCTTCAAGGTGTGCGCGGGTAACGTTAATGCGGCGTGTCTTTCCCTCGCCCAGGTCGATATCAATATGACCCATACCAACGATAGGTTCGTGCAGCTGAGTAATTTGATAGCCTTTTGGCGAATCTGGGTAGAAATAGTTTTTACGGTCGAATACCGATTTTTTACCAATTTCAGCATCAATCGCTAGGCCAAACTTAACCGCCATGCGCAAGGCTTCTTCGTTAAATACCGGCAACACTCCCGGTAAACCCAAGTCATAAATGTTGGCTTGAGTATTGGCATCTGCACCGTATTCAGTGCTGGAGCCGGAGAAAATTTTTGATTTGGTAGCCAACTGAGCGTGAATCTCAAGGCCAATTACCACTTCCCATTCCATGATAGAGTCCTCTTATTTTAAGCCCGTTGGAGTTTTAGTGTGCCAATCTGTAGCAGTTTGGAATTGATGTGCCAAGTTTAATAAACGGCTTTCATCAAAATAGTTACCGATAAGCTGTAAACCCACAGGAAGATCATTGATCATGCCCGCTGGAACTGACATGCCAGGTAAGCCTGCTAAGTTAGTCGATAAGGTATAAATATCTTCTAAGTACATGCTCACAGGGTCTTTGCTTTTCTCGCCAAACTTAAACGCTGGGCTCGGAGCAACCGGGCTCATGATGACATCCACATCGTTAAAGGCAGCGACAAAGTCGTTTTTAATTAAACGACGTACTTGCTGTGCTTTTTTATAATACGCATCGTAGAAGCCAGCCGAAAGGGCATAAGAACCTAACATAATGCGGCGCTGAACTTCATCGCCAAAACCTTCGCTACGAGAACGTTTGAAAAGGTCTTCAATGTCTTTAGGATCTTCACAACGGTGACCAAACCGAACGCCATCCATACGAGACAAGTTGGCAGAACATTCAGACGGTGCAATGACGTAGTACGCAGGCACACAAAGATTGGTATTCGGTAAGCTAATTTCTTTTAGCGTCGCGCCCATTTTTTCATATTCTTTGATCGCATCGTGAATGGTTTGCGCCATAACTGGATCAAGGTCTTTGCTGAAGTATTCTTTTGGCAAGCCAATGGTCATGCCTTTTACAGATTTGTTTAAATCCGCGCGGTAATCCGGCACATCGCGCTCGATGCTGGTGGAGTCTTTGTTATCAAAGCCTGCCATCACGTTCAGCATCATGGCGGCATCTTCAGCCGTGCGTGCAATCGGGCCGCCTTGATCCAAACTAGATGCGTAAGAAATCATACCAAAGCGAGAAACACGACCATAGGTTGGCTTAATACCGGTTACACCACAAAAAGACGCGGGCTGACGAATCGAACCACCGGTATCGGTTGCGGTAATACCAGGGGCTAAGCGTGCAGCAACCGCTGCGGCTGAACCACCGGAAGAACCACCCGGAACATGCTCTTCGCTCCATGGGTTTTTAACTGCACCGTAAAATGAACTTTCGCTAGAAGAACCCATGGCGAATTCGTCCATGTTGGTTT
>CAJXUK010000044.1 GCA_913061435.1 uncultured Thalassolituus sp.
TCGGTATTGGGTGAGGCGTTAAAGACCGTCTAAAAGACGGACCTTTTAGCCGAGCTCCCATGGACAAAACTGCAGGAGCAAGTTTTGAACAGCGAAGCTGGCCCGCAGGGCAAAATACACGGATGTATTTTGTATCGGTACATAGCGTGTCGCCTAACGACTTACCCAATATCGATAGCAAGCGAAAGCGATTCAAATCCAATATCAATCTTCAATTTCAAGTTACTTTCAGCTTTCGCGTATCGGTATTGGGTGAGGCGTTAAAGACCGTCTAAAAGACGGACCTTTTAGCCGAGCCTACACGGATGTATTCACGGCGTGTCGCCTAACGACTTACCCAATATCGATAACAAGCGAATGCGGTTAAAATACCAAAACCATAGACGCTCTTTGTAAAATATTAAAAACGACTAACACCAAAGCTATTGCCTTGAAGCGTACGATGCTTCTCCTCATCACACATGTCTAATAGCATGATCATTAACTTACGCGTATCACGTGGATCAATTAAACCATCATCCCAAATGCGTGCTGTGCCAAACAAAGCCGATGAACCCGCTTCTAATTTCGCCGCCGTCATTTGCTCAATCTGATCCAACATTTTCTCATCAGGCTCTTGACCCATTTTCAACTGCTTCTCTTCCGTCACAATGCGTAAAACTTTACCCGCTTGTGCGCCGCCCATCACTGCCGTTTTACTGTTTGGCCAAGCAAAAATAAATCGAGGATCCAAACCACGACCACACATCGCATAGTTACCAGCACCGTAAGATCCACCAATCACAATAGAAATTTTAGGCACGCGCGCATTCGCAACCGCTTGCAACATCTTAGAGCCGTGCTTAATAATGCCGCTCTTTTCAGAATCGGTTCCCACCATAAAGCCCGTGGTATTGTGCAAGAATAAAAGTGAAATCTGGTTTTGATCACACAGCTGAATAAACTGCGCCGCTTTGTTCGCGCCTTTCGCAGTGATCGGACCATTATTACCAATGATACCAACCGCATGCCCTACAATCTTAATGAAACCGCACACCGTTTGAATATCGAAGTCGGGTTTAAAATCTTGAAAATTACTGCCATCAGCAATGCGCGCAACCACTTCGCGAACATCGTAAGGCTTCTTAGAATCGCAAGGCACAACACCTAATAATTCGTCTGCACTATAAAGAGGTTCGTCATAGGTTTTTTCAGTGCGACTTCCTACACCCCCAGAAAGTTGATCATTCCACGGCAGACCCGCCATCACCTCACGCGCAATACGCACACCATCGGCATCGTCTTCAGCTAAATAATCAGCCGTACCCGCGTCATAAGCATGTAACTCAGCGCCACCTAATTCTTCATCCGTAGCAATCTCACCGGTTGCTGCTTTCAAAAGTGGTGGCCCCGCTAAAAACATTTTTGTTTTATTTCGAACCGCAATAATAAAATCTGAAAGACCCGGCTGATACGCACCACCCGCCGTCGCATTGCCGTGCACCACCGTAATTTGTGGAATGCCTGCCGCCGATAAACGTGCTTGGTTTGCAAACGCCTGAGCGCCCGGAACAAACACGTCGGTCGCGTACTGCAAATTAGCACCACCGGATTCTGCCAAGGTAATAATCGGCAATTTATTTGCACGGGCAATTTCTTGAATCCGTAACGTTTTATCCAAACCCGCAGGAGAAATTGTGCCGCCTTTAATTGCGCTATTGTTCACCTGAATCATGCAACGTGCGCCCGCAACATAACCGATGCCCGCGATAATACCGCCACCCGCTCCGCTGCCGTCTTTATCGTCGTGCATTTTTAAACCAGCAAGCGAGCATAATTCTAAAAAATTAGAACCACTATCTAACAACAAATTTAAGCGTTCACGCGGTAACAGTTTTCCACGCTTACGAAATTTTTCTTTCGCTTGCTCCGCTTTTTCTAAAACCTTAGTCTCTACCGCGCGAAACTCATCAATCGCCACCTGCATGGCGGCACAATTGTTAGCAAACTCTTCGCTATGGGTTGCAATTTCTGAAATTAAAATAGCCATTACGCTGCCCCATTCTCATTGTTGTTTTTATTGGAATCTGAATTGACTGATTCAATCATCGCTTTGTAATCTTCTTCGGCTTGTTTCGCCATTTCAGCAGGAACCGCAATCGGCATATCCAACAACTGTTGAGCCATCGCTTTACCTTGCGGATCAATGCGTAAACTTGCGATACCACCACCACCGAGTGCTTGTTCTAACATCAAGTTAAAAGCACCCAAACCGGGTAGTGAATATAATTTCACATCACTTTTTTCACTCATGATGTGTGATAAGTATTCACGAATTTTTTCTGGCTGCAGCGCATTTTGAATGTACGGTAAGTACGCAGGATCACGGGCTAAAATACCCACATTACAATGGTCACCTTTATCACCACTGCGCGCCATGGCAAGATTGATTAGTGACGTGCTTGTTTCACAAAGAGCGGCATCACAACCTTCTAATTCTTTAACAGCACCTGCTTGAACCAATGCCTTGGAAGCAGTGGCAAAATCTTCTAACGAATCACCTTCAGCAATCGCAACAGCCGTTGACTTGCCATCTAAATTAAACGACACAGCAATTTGATCTTTAGGCCATAAAAAAGAGAACAAACGAATCATCGGGCTAGGCTTTGGACGACCGCCCACTAAACCGGTTAACCCAGGTGCCATGGCCGTAGCGGCTTGAGCAATCTCACGGGCAAAAATAGCTAAAGCTTTTTTATCTTGATGATGAGCAGCAATTTTAACCACCACTTCGCGATTATCTAAGGCACGCGCATGCGCACCATAAGTTGTTTCACTGCCTAAGATTTCAATATCCGTCGCGGTAAAATTATCTAAACCCATGGCGTTAAAAATAAAACTTACACGCTCAATAATACTTTCAGCAACACGCTGACCTTTCTCTACTGCCTGGCGGCCACCAATCATAACCGACGCATTACAACGATAACCGTCCATGTAAGTCGCGCTGACTTTATAATGATCCGAAGGCGCTCGGCCTTTTGCACCCGAAACTAAAACATGACCTTCATCCAGCTGCTCTAATTCAACTTGAGTAAAATCACAGATCACATCGGGTAATAAATATTGCGAAGGATCGCCAATTTCGTACAGCACTTGTTCGCCAACCGTGCCAACAGAAATCAAACCGCCCGTCCCTTCTGGTTTACTCACAATAAACGAGCCATCGGCAACGCATTCAACAATCGGGAATCCCATATTGGCGTAACCCGCTTGTACTAGCTGCCAGTCGGTAAAATTACCACCGGTGCACTGCGCGCCACATTCAATCACGTGACCTGCCAATGAACCTTGGGCAAGTTGATCGTAATCGGTTTCAGACCAATCAAATTCATGCATTAATGGCCCAAGCACAACCGCGCTATCCACCACGCGGCCGGTTATAACAATATCAGCACCGGCGTTTAACGCATCGCGTACCGCGCTTGCGCCTAAATAACTGTTTACGCTCAAACACTGCTCGGGGAACTCTTCACCAGAGAACATTTCAACCACGCCAGCTTCTACAAATTCTTGCTGACACTTAACTAAATTGTCACCTTCTACCGCGGCAACTTTTAAATCGATACCGGCTTTATCAATCGCTGCCTGCAACGCCGCCACACAGCCACTTACGTTCACGCCACCGGCGTTACTCACAACCTTTATACCCTGCTCAGCAATCGGCTTCAGCAAGCGCTCTAAGGTCATTACAAAATCAGGAGCAAAACCCGCTTCTGGGTTCTTCATCCGTGCGCCAGCCATAATCGACATGGTCACTTCGGCTAGGTAATCAAATACCAAATAATCCAACTGGCCTTTGTGAACCAATTGCTGCGCCGCCATCGAGGTATCACCCCAAAATGCCGAGGCACAACCGATACGTACTTTCTTTTCGATCATATTCAATACCCAATATACAGACACATATTATCAATACCCAAAGATTACCAAGCAAGCGCTTGGTTTGTAAAGTATTCACTTCAATGGTATCTATATAAAAACACAAACACCTTTATAATAAGCACACAAACACCTTTATAATAAGCCGCCACAGCCATCTAATACTGTTCGGTTTCTATTATCCTAAATCAGGCTCCCTTGAATTTATGCCAAAGCACCAAAAACAACTCTCTGCTGACCATCAAGCCCTAGTCGATCAAGGAGTAGTCAATGCGCCAGATAGCGCTAAAGGCCGTTTGCTTCAGGCCGCGGCCACGCTATTCAAAGAAAAAGGTTATGAGCGCACTACCGTCAGAGATTTAGGCAAAGCGGTAGGCATTCAGTCTGGCAGTCTGTTTCACCATTACCCCAATAAAGAAGCCATCCTGCGCGCTGTAATGGAAGAAACCATTATTCTTAATACCGAACTTATGAAAGCCGCACTATCTCAAAACAACGATCCAGCCGAGAAGGTTTTAGCCCTTATTCGCTGTGAATTGGAGTCTATTTTGGGTGACACCGGCGCCGCCATGACGGTATTGGTTTATGAATGGCGTTCGCTCAAGGAAGAAAGCCAGCTTGAAATACTCAAGCTTCGAGATATCTATGAAAACTTATGGATTAGCACATTGATTGAGGCAAAAGAATCTGGCCGCGTGGTCATGGACCCTGCAATTTTACGCCGATTACTCACTGGCGCATTAAGTTGGACGGTTAACTGGTATCGCCAAGAGGGAAATTTATCGGTCGAACAACTTGCTAAAATGGCGCTAACCCTAGCAATCAAGCCGAATTAGCCCATCTGACTAATTAAATATATAAATAAGCCATTGAATTTACTGGGGTTTTTGTTAACTTAAGCACGAATAAGCAAAGTGCCGCGAATATCCTTAATTGCCTGTTGACAATATGGGCTCTACTCTGGATAATTCACGCCCTTATTTTCAAGTTAATAAATTCCTAAAGGAGCCGACTATGGCAAATTCCGCTGGATCGAAAAAACGCGCACGCCAGGCTGTTGTACGTCGCTCTCGTAACGTAAGCCTTCGTTCTATGGTTCGTACTTCTATCAAGAAAGTACAAACTGGTATCGACGCAAAAAGCTATGACGATGCACAAGTTGCATTGACAAATGCTATGCCTTACATCGACAAGATGGTAAACAAAGGCATCTTGCACAAGAACAAAGCTGCTCGTACAAAGAGCCGTTTGAATGCTGCAGTTTTAGCTCTTAAAGCTTAATCTCCAGAATTCAAATTAAGGCAAACCTACTCAGCGGAGTAAGTTTAAGCCTCAAACAAAAAAACCAGCTACGGCTGGTTTTTTTGTGTCTCACAACTTGAAACAAATGAAAGCGTAACGATTATTTCGCTGGCCCAACCGCATAGTGAGCCAATCTGTTACCAGCCAATAAAGCCGCAACAAAAATTAAAATATCTTCATTGCCTGTCATAATATTTAATAAAGCTGGTCCTGGGCATAAACCGACCATTCCCCAGCCAATACCAAACATTGCTGCACCGCTAAAAAGGCGAGCATCTAATACTGTTAAACTAGGTTTATGAAAAATATTATGAAACCAAGGCTGTTTCATCTTATTCGAGAAAGCGTTGGCGATCGCAAAAATAACAATTGCCGATACCATCACCGCCATTAACGCAGGCTGCCAATCGCCAAATAAATCTAAAAAACCACGAACTTTTTCTGGGTTATTCATACCAGAAACTAACAGACCTAAACCAAAAAGAATTCCTGCTGATAAAGGAGCAACTGCCTTCATTAAATTGCGGTTCATTTTATACTCCCCAACTATTCGTTATATTATTCATCACTAAAACTGTCAGCACACCAAAGGCAATAAAAGTTCCAGTAGCGACCATAGAGCGAATGGATAATCGACCGTTACCACAAACACCATGCCCCGAAGTACAACCATTCCCAATATAAGTTCCAAAGCCAACAAAAATACCCGCAATAGAAAGAATCAGCTTATTGTCTGTCATTTGCATATCGGGGGTTCCAGCAAAAAAAACATAAAATGGATAAGCCACCAACAAGCCAATAAAAAAATACATGCTCCAAGAACGGTGACCTTGTCGCAATAAAAATAAGTTGGCTACAACACCAGATATTCCACTGATACGACCAACGCCTAGCCACAATAGCGATGCAGCGATACCGATTAAAGCGCCACCTGCCAGCTCATTCAACATAATTACTAAATTCCATAGGCCTAAAAATCAGACGATTGTAGCATATTCCAAAAGCGTTATATTATGCTAACTCCAGTTCCTTAGATTATTTTCAGCGGTCTTTAGAATAATATTTCATAATCTTACTATTGGTACTTTGTACTGTTTTATAGTGCTTTCAAATAGTTATTAAGGACCATGCCATAATCTTTACACTCCATTACTTGCCCACCTTTGGTAAGTGTGGATTAATAACACATCTATAACAGCAAGTATTACCAAACAGGTTTAGCCCGTGACAATAAAGCACCTTTTGGCGCTCTTTATTATTATCAGTAATACGCTTATTAACAGCGTATGGGCATCTGTGCATTTAATAAGTAACGAACACAGTTCTATCGAAACACCTCACCTGCATATTGTCAGTAATTTAAAATCGTTCCTTAACTTTGGCCAAGACCTTGACCAACCCTTGAGTGATTCCAATCAAAGCAACTCTTTAAACGCTTCTTCAGATGGTATTTTCGATAACGACAATAGTAACTATGGTGAAAGTGAAGAATCTCATTTCCATGTCTTCAGCGATTTAACCACTCAAACTTCGGGCACCGATAGCCTGAAAACCAACCTTTCAATCAGTGCTACCACTACCCGCTATCGCACCCTAACATACAGCCCACCAACGCCCCCTCCTGCCGTACAGTCATAGATACCCTATTTTATTTATATACATTTATTTAATAATTTTTATGTCATAGCTTAGTGCTGTGTGGGAAATATTTATGCACATTAGAAAAGCAACAACGCTGTTTGCTGTTATCGCGAGCCTGTCGATCAATATGTTGATCAGCAACGTTGCGGTTGCCAGCCTTTTTGATAAGCAATCAGAGACGCTTCCGGATAAACAATCGAATACAACACAGAATACAAAAGGCACGCTAACTCTCAAGCAAGCCTTACAGAGTACTCTTGATAACAACCCTGAATTAAACCTCTATCCCCTTTATCTGCGGAAGGCAGAAGCCGATCTACAACAGGCCGATACTTACCCCGTACCCGAAGGTGAAATAGAAATATCAAAAGACGAGGCCAGCTTAACGCTTAGTCAAAGTTTTGAACTGGGCAAAAAACGTACTCGCCGCATGGGTTTTAGTAATGCCAAGCAACAGCAACTACAAGCTGAGTTTGCCATCACCCGCCTTGATGCCTTGGCTGAAACCAGTCGTCGTTTCTACCAACTGCTGGCACTGCAAAAACAAAGCAGCGTTTTAGAAACACGCATCGGGCAAGAAAAAAGAGCGCTAACAATTATTAACCAGCGCGCTAATGCGGGCGCGGTATTACAAGCCGATGTTGCCAATATGGCATTACGCTTAGCGCGCTCGAAAAATACCTTAGAGCAATTAAGATTTAGCATTGATGATGCCAAATCTTACTTAGCATTAATGTGGCTGGGCACGGGTAATGACATCAACCACATCAGCGGCAACCTCGCTAATTTACCAACGCTTCCCAACGAGGAGCAATTAGCAGAACGCATCAACAACGGCTTAGAACAACTGCCCGATTACCAACTGCAAGTAGCTTTATTGAGCATAGCGGAAAGCCAATTACGCTTAGCCCAAGCAAGCGGCCAAGCGGATTTTAATCTTGGCTTTGGCATTACTCACGACAGAAACACCGACGATCAATCGTTAATTCTAACCGCCTCGATGCCGTTGAATTTTCTAAGCGTAGGTGGCAATCCCAATCGTGGGCGAATCAACAGTGCCCAAGCGCAACAGCAAGTTAGCCTCGAGCAGGTGGAATCAAAACGACAAGAGTTGAAACTAGCACTTGCTCGTATTCAACAAAATTTAATAAAAAATATCCAACTCGCTAAGCGCATTAATACCGAACTGCTGCCATTAGCGGTAGACGTACTAAGCAGTACGCAAAAAGCCTATCGCCAAGGTCAGTATCGAGTTTCACAATGGATCGATGCGCAAAACCAAGTTTTTAATTTAGAACACGATTTAATCAATAGCCATGTGCGCATTTTCAACCAGGTGTTAGAACTGGAACGTACTTTAGGCCAATCAATTGTTAGCGATCAATAAGGAATTACCAATGAAAAATACACACTCAACAGCGCTACGTTTATTACTCGTCTTGTGTTTGTTTGGCTTACATCCAGCATTTTCTACCGCTAGCGATGAACACGATCACGCAGACGCCAACGACTCTGAAGAAGGAGGTCATGCTGAAAGCACGACCATCAGCGATTATTATATTCAAGCCTCCGGCATTCAATCTGCCAGCGCTGGCCCACAAACCATCACCCGCACAGATACCTTGTTCGGCGTTATTAGCCCTATACAAGATCAAGTATTCAACCTGCACGCGTCTTACCCAAGCTTGGTAAAAAAAGTATTAGTGCAAGTCGGTGATCAGGTAAAACAAGGACAGGTTTTAGCGCGCCTGACTAACATTCAGACCTTGCAAACCTACTCACTCAAAAGCCCTGCTAACGGTGAAGTCACTGCACGCTCGGTTAATACGGGTGATCGCGTAGACGCCGAGGCTATTTTACAAATCAGTGATTTATCCACCGTATGGGTCAACCTTTCTGCCTTTCCTGAAAACATTGAGCGTCTAAAAAAAGGTCAAAATGTCAGCATTTATGACCTGCATGATCATGAACATTCTCTAGGAAAAATAAGCTATATTGCACCGCTTATGAGTGGTGGCCACATTGCTCGCGCACGTGTAATTATCAATAATAATGAGGGGCATTGGCGCCCAGGCATGCACGTTAAAGGCGATGTAGAAATATCCAAACGCCAAGTTCCCATGGCCGTTAGTATTAATGCATTACAAACCTTCGAAGAAAAAACTGTGGTATTCACACGCCACGACAATACCTTTGAAGTAGCTCCTATTGTTGTTGGAAAAAAAGACAAAAACTGGGTAGAAGTCGTATCAGGTTTAAAATTAAATTCTGAATATGTCAGCGAAAATAGTTTTTTAATTAAAGCGGATATTTTGAAGAGTGGTGCTAGCCATGCTCATTAATCAACTCATCACCTTCGCCATTCAAAAACGCTGGTTAGTATTAGTACTGACTTTGTTATTAGCCGCATTGGGGGTTTATAAAACAACCCAACTTCCAATTGATGCTGTGCCCGACATTACCAATATTCAGGTTCAAATAAACAGCTCAGCACCAGGCTATTCTCCGCTCGAAGCCGAACAGCGCATCAGTTACAGCATTGAAAATGCCATGGCAGGTATTCCTAGACTGGATTATACCCGCTCGCTTTCGCGCTATGGCCTTTCACAAGTGACGGTTATTTTTGAAGAAGGCACCGATATTTATTGGGCGCGCCAGCAAATCAGCGAGCGTTTACAAGGTATTCAAGGTGAACTACCTGCTAATATAGAACCCAAACTCGGCCCAGTTGCCAGTGGTTTAGGAGAGATATTTACCTATGCCGTGCAAGCAAAACCCGATGCACTAACCGATAGCGGACAGCCCTACAGAGCGGAAGATTTAAGAACCATTCAAGACTGGATCATTCGCCCGCAATTGGTAAAAGTAAAAGGCATTACCGAGATAAATAGCATTGGCGGCTACGCTCGTGAATACCAAGTCGCTCCGATTCCGGGAAAACTATTTGCCTATAAAGTAACCCTTGCCGACCTAGTAAATACTTTGGAAAAAAATAACCAAAACTCAGGGGCAGGTTATATAGAGCGCAACGGCGAACAATGGTTAATTCGCTCACCAGGGCAGCTCAATAATCTCGTAGACATTGCAGAATTAGTTGTGACACGCCGCGACGATGCACCGGTTCGCATTAAAGACTTAGCTAACGTTAAATACGGCAAAGAATTAAGAACCGGCTCTGCTACCTTCGAAGGTGAGGAAACCGTTTTAGGTACCGCCTTTATGCTACTGGGTGAAAACAGCCGTACTGTGTCTAAAGCTGTGGCGAAAAAGTTGACGGAAATTAATGACTTTTTACCACCGGGTATTCAAGCCGTTCCGCTATACGATCGTACAACCTTAGTCGATAAAACCATCGACACCGTGCGCACCAATTTATTTGAAGGGGCGGTATTAGTAATCGCTGTTTTATTCGCCTTGCTGGGTAATATTCGTGCCGCCTTTATTGTCGCGCTGGTGATTCCATTAAGCATGTTATTCGCCATTACCGGCATGGCGATGAACCGAGTATCAGGAAATCTGATGAGCTTAGGTGCCATTGATTTTGGCATCATCGTTGATGGCGCGGTTATCGTGGTAGAAAACGCATTACGCCGCTTAGGCTTAGCGCAGAAAAAACATGGCCGTTTATTAACACTGCAAGAACGGTTGTTAGAAGTAAATGAAAGCACCAAGGAAGTTTTTAGCCCTGCAGTATTTGGTATGTTAATTATTATGCTGGTGTACTTACCTATTTTCGCCCTCAGCGGCATTGAAGGAAAAATGTTTCACCCAATGGCCTTTACCGTGGTTGCAGCATTACTTGGGGCGCTACTATTCTCTATAACTTTTGTGCCTGCTGCTATTGCGATTTTTGTGTCTGGCACTGTGAACGAAGAAGAAAACTGGCTAATGAAAAAAGCACGGAAAATATATCAGCCACTGTTAAAAACTTCGCTAAAACACAGTGTATTTGTGTTTATCGCAGCAGTTTTTTTATTAACAGCGAGTGCTTATCAATCGACTCGAATGGGCAGTGAGTTTTTGCCGCAACTGGATGAACACGACATTGCCCTTCACGCGATGCGTATTCCCGGCACAGGCATTGCTCAGGCGACCGAAATGCAGTTGCTGTTAGAAAAACGTATTATGCAAATTCCAGAAATAAAGCAGGTGTTTTCTAAAATAGGCACAGCAGAAATTGCCAACGATCCGATGCCACCTAATGTTGCCGATACTTTTTTAATTCTTAAAGAAACAAAAGATTGGCCTAATCCTAATAAACCCAAACAACAACTAGTTGATGAAATTCGCTTAGCCATCGAAGAATTACCGGGTAATAACTATGAGCTAACTCAACCGATTGAAATGCGTTTTAACGAACTCATCTCGGGAGTGCGCGCCGATGTGGCGTTAAGAATTTACGGTGACGAGTTAGATACCTTGGCAGAAGTTGGCGCTAACGTTTCGCAGCTGCTTGCAAAAGTATCTGGCGGCGTTGATGTACGCATGGAACAAGCCGATGGTTTACCGATGATTTCGGTTGAGCCACAGCGAGATCATTTAGCGCTATTAGGATTATCGGTAGCCGATGTGCAAGACACGTTACGCAGCGCTATCAGTGGAATTGAAACGGGATTAATTTATGAAGGCGATCGCCGTTTTAAATTGCTGGTGCGAATGGACGAAAGCTTAAGCAAAGACCCTGAAGCGTTAGCGCAAATTCCCGTTGCCATTCCAAACCCTAGCCCGTTTTTGGCGATCGATAAAGAGGATGAAGCTGAGCTTTTATATGTCCCCCTTGGTGAAGTGGCTCATATTAAAGAAATAGAAGGCCCCAATCAAATAAACCGCCGCAGTGGTAAACGCAACATTGTTGTTAGTGCCAATGTTGAAGGCCGCGACCTTGGTTCTTTTATAACCGAAACTCAAGGGCTGATGCGTGATCAATTAAAACTGCCATCAGGCTATTGGCTGGAATACGGAGGTACCTTTGAGCAACTTGAATCAGCCAGCCAACGCTTGAGTATCGTGGTGCCAATAACGCTGCTATTGATTTTAGGTTTGCTTTACAGCGCATTCAGTTCAATGCGCGATACCCTGATTATTTTTACCGGCGTACCACTAGCGCTTACGGGCGGCATCATTGCATTAACGCTAAGAGACATGCCGCTGTCGATTTCTGCGGGGGTTGGTTTTATCGCGCTGTCTGGGGTCGCGGTCTTAAACGGTGTGGTAATGCTGTCATGTATTAAAGAATTACGTGAGAGTGGCTTAGAGCTCGCTCAAGCGGTATGGCAAGGTGCTAGTCAGCGCTTACGCCCCGTATTAATGACGGCCTTGGTGGCCAGCTTAGGTTTTGTACCCATGGCGTTTAATACGGGAACCGGCGCCGAAGTTCAAAGACCTTTGGCAACGGTTGTCATTGGCGGGGTTATTTCTTCGACGTTATTAACCTTGGTGGTATTACCAACCCTGTATCAATGGGTTCATACTCGTTTTAGTTTCAAGAGAAATCAGTAAGTACATAAACTGAAATACATATTGAAACTGAAGTTAAAATAAAACAGAAACAAAAAAGCCCAATTTTAAATTGGGCTTTTTTATGCTGACTTAAAAAATCGGGCGATACACAACCGTATTTCTATTTCAAATGCAGCCTCACCCTCTCCACCATCTGGAAAAAATAATTACTGCATATTTGAGTTCGCAGCTGAAAGTTTTGCGGTAAGTAAAGTATTTTTCTGTAGTTTGGAAAGATGCAGGCACAGCTTTCAATGTGAATTTTAGCGTACCTAAGTACGCTCAAGATTAATGAGAGGCGAGTGCAAAGCTAATTTTCATTTCATAACCTACAGCATGAGCATAATCTTCAATAGTAGAGAGCTTAGGAGAGGTCGAAGAATTGACATTTTCTAGCCGCGATATATTGCTTTTTTTGGTATGCAATAGCAACGCAAGCCCTTCTTGAGTTAAGCCAACCTCTTTGCTCAAGTGAATCAATTGTTTACGCACGTCGTATGCCAAAGCAAGGCGTTCATATTCTGCTTTAACTTCTTCATTTTGAAGCGCTTTTTTTCTTAAATTCAGCCAGTGTTGTTGTCATAGTTTCACCTCTTTCATTCGTTTTTTAGCCAAATCAAGTTCTTTTTTGGAGTCTTCTGTGTCTTTTTTTATAAAAGGTATCAAGGGTCTATCAAGGGGTCAGAGTACTTGATTTGAGTACTTGATTTTACGATGATGCCGGCCAACCAGCCACTCTAAACTATGCCCCAAATAGTCTGTACCAAGGCTTAAAACTGATCAGGTGTTTGATATCTCAGATTTTGATGCATAAGAACATTGTTAGATCGCCACTGAAATTTTTAAGAGAAAGGGGCCAGATCCGGAAAGTACCAAGGTTCCGCATGTTCAGGTATTTCCCAGCGCAATGGCGACTTACTGCTTGTCTCACTTAATAACCCTTCCGCTTTTAATTGACTCAAAAGCCTTCTCGCACTTCGCTCAGGCATGGCACATAACTCTAACGCTTGCGCCCTCTCAATTTCGCCGTAAATAAATGCCGTATGCAATATCAGCCCTGCCACAGGCTTCAGCTCTTTATTGACACCACTCACTCGAAAATCATTTCTCGCTTGAACGTATGCCGTTATGCGCTTTCTTAAATTACCCAGATCAAGTAATTCACTAATATATTCAACCTGATCTATGGCAGTATTTAGCATGAAATCACAAAAATTTAGCAACCCTTTTTCTGTTAATTGACCTCTACCATCAAAATCACCTTGCCTTACTCGATCTGCAATGGCCAAAGATTGTTTGTACTGGCTATTTTGATGCGCCAACCCTCGACTTAAACACCAAGCACCGTAGCTATCTAAGCCCACCGATTTTAATGCGGCATCCGTCAATAATCGACCGACTCGCCCATTACCATCTAAAAATGGATGAATCCAAGCAAACCGATGATGCGCCGCCATAATTGCAATTAATTTTCGATCGCCATTAAAGCGTTTGGGGTTATAGGTTTCACAAAAGCTATTCATTAATCCATCAAGTGCTTTGGCATCAGGAGGAAGATGAATACCGACTTCTACTTGCTGAGTTCGCCATTCACCTGGAATGACCTTCCCGACCACATCCCCCTGATTGTTCTTTATATTCCATAATGCCTCTGGAATACTTTCATAAAATTTTTTATGCAGCTCTTGTATGAATTCAGAACTAAATACTCGGTCTAAACTGGGCGCTTCTTCTTGCACCCACTGCTGTACTGCCATATGGCCCAGAGATTCTTCTTGTAAATTTCTCTTCGCTGGATCTATATCATACTCGCCTCTTTGCGCGGCTCTAATTTCATGAGGTCGTGTTGCATTGCCTTCAATCAAATTTGAATAATAAGAGTTAATAACCCTCATATAAGATTCAAGCGTATCCAATGTAAGGTCCGCTAACTTGCCTGACAGCCGAGCGGAAACTTGGCTCAAACGCATCGCTTGATCAGGAGTTGAGGATTTTTCGAGTAACCTATCACTAGGAATAAAAGGGGTAACATCTAGTATTGAATAAGCCATAAACTCACTTCATTGGTAAAACCGTGAAATAACGTATTAATATTACCTACAACATCAATCTGGCCGCTTTACTGGCCGCTTTAATATCATAGCATAGGCTTGAATACAGGCTAATAGCTAAGTTAAGTAGAAATAAAACAGAAATTTGGCCGCTTTATTGGCCGCAATATCATCTCTCCGAATGGAGTTATAACTGATGAAACCTACGACCAGTATGGCAACTTACAACCACCAACAAAACAATTGAAGTGACCCCCAATAGTTAGACAAATAACTTTGGGGGCTTTTTTATTTAACATGAGAAGTCCGTTTAGAGGCTTACTCAATAATCACTTTTTCAAACGATTTAACCAAATCATCAACGGCTTTCATTTGCGCCAAGTAAGGCTCAAGCTTGTCTAATGGCAATGCACATGGGCCATCGCATTTTGCTTCGTCAGGATTTGGGTGTGCTTCTAAAAACAGACCCGCAATACCTAATGCCATACCCGAACGTGCAAGTTCAAATGCCTGCGCGCGACGACCGCCAGCAGAATCGGTACGACCACCAGGGCGCTGCAATGCGTGAGTGGCATCAAAGATTACAGGCGCTTGTACTTTCATGTCGTCCATACCCAGCATATCAACCACTAGGTTGTTATAACCGAAGCTTGAACCACGTTCGCACAGCATTACTTTTTCGTTACCGGCTTCTCTAAACTTGGTAATGATGTGACGCATTTCGTGTGGCGCTAAGAACTGAGGCTTTTTGATGTTAATAGCGGCGCCGGTCTCTGCCATGGCAACCACAAGGTCAGTTTGGCGTGCTAAGAACGCAGGCAGCTGAATGATATCAACCACTTCAGCAACTGGTGCTGCTTGATACGGTTCGTGCACGTCGGTAATAATTGGAACGCCAAAGGTGTCTTTAATTTCTTGGAAGATTTTCAAACCTTCTTCCATACCAGGACCACGGTATGAATTAATTGAAGAGCGGTTTGCTTTGTCGAAAGACGCTTTAAATACGTAAGGAATACCGAGTTTTTCAGTCACTCTTACGTATTCTTCACACGTGCGCATGGCAAGATCGCGGCTTTCTAATACGTTGATACCACCAAATAATGTAAACGGTGCATCGTTATCAATCGTAAGATTTTGTACTTGAACTGACTTAATCATTCGATCATTCCTTTTTTAATTTTTTTAAATATAAATTTTATGAGCAGCTATTTTTTACACTGAGCCGCAAAATTTGAAATTGCCTGCAGTTCGATAATTCGTTTTCGCCACGCCGCAAGTACATCCATGTAGGCTCTACTACAGCTCCCTGCTGTAGAAGGGCTTTAAACGAACCACCGAATTGCTGGCCTCAGACATCTGAGCTAATTCTAAAGTTTCTTTTAATAACTTACCGACAACTTCAGGCTTATACATACAGTTGGATATTCAAGTTACATTGCAAAAGCATTTAGTCATCAATTTAAGCCGTCTGATTTTAAAATAATAGTTAACATTAAAGCCTGAGATAATTTCTGTGGTGATGTATTAGGTGATTCGTTTCTGGTGGCGTCATCTGGCATGGATGCCAGATACGAGCCTACAGGGAAGTATTTACGGCGTCCCCTGAAACGAATTGCCTAATGCAGCGCATGCCAAACTGTAAATTCACGGAGCTTAAAAACAAGCAGCAACTACAGCACGACCAAATTATCAATGTGTATCAATTCTTCTTCGCCAACGTAGCCTAACAACTCTTGCTGCTGAGCGCTGGTCTTGCCGCACAATTTTTGTGCTTCGCTATGGTCAAAATTAATTAAGCCTTTTGCCACCATTACGCCTTTACTATTAACACAAGCCACAACTTCACCGCGGCGGAAAAGACCCGTTACCGCCTTAACGCCTACCGGCAATAAACTATTGCCACCTTTTTTCAAAGCTCTTACCGCACCATCGTCTAAAATCAATTCGCCAGAATGTTGCAAATGACCCGCAATCCACTGCTTACGCGCAACGGCGGGCTCGGTATCCGCAACCAACAAGGTGCCTAGCGTTTCTTTCGCACGCAAACGCGTTAATACGTTCTCAATGCGACCACCGACAATCACAGTATCAGCGCCAGATCGAGCAGCAACACCTGCAGCAGTCACTTTAGTAATCATACCACCACGACCTAACGCACCACCATCACCTGCCATAGCGGCAAACGACGGGTCAGACGCACGACCTTCGGTGATCAACTCGGCATCTGCATTATGACGTGGATCTTTAGTGAACAAACCATCTTGGTCGGTCAAGATAACCAGTGTGTCGGCTTCAATTAAATTAGCAACCAAAGCACCCAAGGTATCGTTATCGCCGAAGCGAATCTCATCGGTGATTACCGTATCATTTTCATTCACGATCGGCACAACGCCCATTTCAATTAACGTGCGCAAGGTTGAGCGCGCATTAAGGTAGCGTTGTCGATTGGATAAATCAGCGTGGGTTAATAAGATTTGTGCGGTGTGCTTATCGTGCTGTTTGAACGCTGTTTCGTAGGCTTGAACTAGCCCCATTTGGCCAACAGCCGCAGCGGCTTGTAGCTGATGAATCTCATTAGGGCGCGATGCCCAACCTAGGCGAGACATACCTTCGGCCACCGAACCCGAAGAAACCAAAACAATTTCGATACCTTGCGACATCAAATCAGCAATTTGATCAACCCAAGCTTGAATGCCTGGGCGATTAAGGCCTTTGCCGTCGTTGGTGAGTAGCGCACTGCCAATTTTAATAACCCAACGTTGACCGCTCACAAGGCGGTCTCTGGCGGTATTTAAATCAACAACTGGCTTCATTGCTCTTACACTCATTCGGTATTAATAATACGTTAGTCATTATTTAGTTTGATCCACTTAAATAACAACAGGCTCATGATGTTATTCTTGAACCCATTCGACTTCAACATCGTAATCGTCGTCATCATCTTCTAAGCCCGCTTTACGAGCAGCAGCACGTTGACGGCGATATTCAGCTAACTCTTCCATACGGTCTCGAGACTCTTGCTCAACCGTTTCGCGCTCGGTAACAATCTGCGCAGCAAACTCTTCATCTTCTGCAGCACGTTCACGGCGTGCTTCGATGTAGTCCATGATGTCGTTAGTGAGTGGCTTAGTACCTTCACCCGTCAACGCCGATATTTGATATACAGGGCCTTTCCAGCCTGTTTTTTCTAACAAAGCTTGGCACAACTCTTCGTGCTCTTCTTCGGATACAAGATCCAACTTATTCAATACCAACCAACGATCACGCTCAGCCAATGCAGGCGAAAAACGTTCAAGCTCGCGGCTAATCGCCAGCATGTTTTCAGCTGGGTCCGACTCATCGTACGGTGCCATATCAACAATGTGCAGCATCAACTGAGTACGTACAAGGTGCTTCAAGAAGCGAATACCTAAACCAGCACCATCGGATGCACCTTCGATCAAGCCAGGAATATCGGCAACCACGAAGCTCTTATGCTGTCTTACCGACACCACACCTAAGTTTGGTACTAAGGTGGTAAACGGATAATCAGCCACTTTTGGCTTAGCCGCAGATACTGAACGAATGAAAGTAGATTTACCCGCATTTGGTAAACCTAGCAAACCTACGTCTGCCAATACTTTCATTTCAAATTTTAAGTTACGTGACTCACCAGGCTGGCCTGGTTTAGTCTGGCGCGGGGCACGGTTAACTGACGATTTAAAACGGGTATTACCCAAACCGTGGAAACCACCACGTGCAACCATTAATACTTGCTTGTCTTCGGCCAAATCGCCCAAAACTTCCAGCGTATCTTCGTCAATTACCGTTGTGCCAACAGGAACAAGCAAGGTAATGTCTTCGCCCTTGTGCCCTGTCATATCACGGCTTTGTCCATTTTTACCGTTTTCGGCACGGTAACGACGTGTGTAACGGTAATCAATGAGAGTATTTAAAGAATCATCTGCTACAACAAAAACAGAACCACCATCACCACCGTCGCCGCCATTTGGACCACCTTTAGCAACGAATTTTTCACGGTGGAAGCTCATGCAACCGTTACCACCTTTACCAGCGTCAACGCTGATGCTGGCTTCATCTACAAATTTCATGGCAACCTCTCGTATTCATTCCCATATAAAGCCGAGATAACTTGCTCACTATCATCATTAGGTATGTCGTTTTGCAGCACGTCGTGAATACATCCCTGTAGACTCAACTAAAAGATCCCTCTTTTAGATGGCTTTAAACACCACACCTAATGTCGATACGCAAATTATCTCAACCTTTCGCGCCTAAATTTGGCACTAAATTCTGTAAAACAATTTTCTCAAACAAAAACGCCCCAGCATGGCCAGGGCGTCTTTTAGAACACATCTAACAGTAAAACTTAGCTAGCAGGAATAATGCTAATCGTCTTACGGTTATTTGGGCCTTTAACTTCAAACTTAACTTCGCCAGCTTCAGTAGCGAATAACGTGTGGTCACGACCACAACGTACGTTAGTTCCAGGGTGGAACTTAGTACCACGCTGACGAACCAAGATGTTACCAGCCTTAACTGCCTGACCGCCGAACATTTTGACGCCTAAGCGTTTCGATTCACTATCGCGACCGTTTTTAGTACTACCACCAGCTTTTTTGTGAGCCATGCTCTAGCCTCCAATTTGGTTCC
>CAJXUK010000045.1 GCA_913061435.1 uncultured Thalassolituus sp.
GCTAACTCTCGAATTCAAGATGCCGACTTCGCCGCAGAAACTGCAGAATTGCAGCGTACTAACGTGCTACAGCAGGCCGGTATTTCGGTACTAGCCCAGGCTAACGCATCAGGCCAGCAGGTTCTTTCTCTACTAGGGTAAGTCTTAAGACTTATCAATACTCTCTACCTCTTTGGGGTAGGGGGTTTTCTCTTACAAAGTAAGAGATAGGAAAAGAATCTTGGTCATTGAGGTGATGTATGAATGATGTGAAAGCTAGTATGAGTGATCGCATTTCGCTGTTTCAGCAAAATGCTAAGCCGCTTTCATCTTCTGCTACTGCCAACGCAGTAGGTAAAATTGATAGTAATAAAGTTGATGGCAGTACCTTGAGTGATGGCAATAACTTGCCGCTTAATAAGCCTGTAGGTGAAATAAGCAATGAACAAGTTAAAAATGCCGTATCAAAACTCAATGAATTTGTTCAATCGACCGAACGTACTCTTGATTTTCAAATGGACGAAGATAGCGGTAAAACAGTAATTAAAGTGTTTGATAAACAATCTTCAGAATTAATTCGTCAAATCCCAAACGAATTGGCTCTTGAGTTGGCGCAAAACTTGAATGATGATGAACCATCATTATTGTTTAGCGCCCAAGTGTGACATTAAGGTCTTTTATTCAGATTTTTTGACATACTTTTAAAAACACTGCTAAAAATAACCCCAGACTGGCCGATAACGTTAGTACTGGGGTTTTCGCGTTTACGCTGAGCGCTTTCGGTTTATAAGAGATTGGAGATAGGCCCATGGCTGCTATTGAATCATTAGGATTAGGATCGGGTGTTTTAACTAACGATCTAGTTGAAAA
Organism: uncultured Thalassolituus sp.; assembly: GCA_913061435.1. Taxonomy (GTDB): domain Bacteria; phylum Pseudomonadota; class Gammaproteobacteria; order Pseudomonadales; family Oceanobacteraceae; genus Oleispira. Next base: position 850 of record CAJXUK010000045.1, read on the forward strand.
AATTATCGGTGCAGAGCGTGAACTCTCCGATAAACGTTTTGATCGCGACGAGCAAATTCTTGATGCGCGCATCACAGCCTATGGTGAAATCAAATCGTTAGCATCTACTTTACAAGTAGCCACCAGTGCGTTGTCTCTACCTTCTACGGCGGGCTCTACCACAGCGTCTTCTTCTGATGAATCTATTTTAACCACTGAAGCGTCTATTTTTGCCGAGCCTGGCACTTATAGTATTGAAGTATTAAACACTGCAAAAGCACACAGTGTGGTAACCGATGCTTACAGCAGTATTGATGAAATTATTGGCGCAGGTGAGATTCAAATTACCTTTGGTAAAATTACTTACGACGGCGCGGGTGATTTTCTTAGCCAAGAGATTGACCCTACTAAGGGTGGCTCACCCATTACCATTGATGATTCTAATAAAACTTTAAGTGGTATTCGTGAGGCGATAAATAATGCCGACATCGGCGCTAGGGCGTCGATTATTAACGACGGTTCAGGCTATCGTTTAGTGGTCACCGCAGAAGATACTGGCGAAAATAGTGGCATGCGTATTATGACACGAGACGAGCTGGGTGGTGTGGCAACGACTGGCTTGTCGTCGTTGGCCTACAACGAAGTTCAGCAAGGGGTAGGCACTATGTCTGAAACTTCTAGGGCTGAAGATGCGTTATTAAGAGCTAATGGCCTTACTATTACACGAGAGTCTAATACTATTGAGGAAGTGGTACCTGGTGTAACGCTTAATTTGTTGTCTGCCGATGTCGGTAAGCCTATCTCTATCGTAGTTGCGCCGGATACCGCAGGTATTCAAGAAAAAATTCAAGATTTTGTTAATGCCTACAACGATTTTAAAAAATTCTCAGATGATCTGACCTCGTTTAACTCAGAAACAGAACAAGGTGGACTATTACTGGGTGATTCAACTATCCGAGGCCTGCAGTCGCAGGTGCGAGCGTTAATCAGTCAGCCGATTGAAGGTTTAACCGGTACAAAATATCGTTCATTGACTGAGCTTGGGGTGAATACCGATAGAAATAACGATTTTTTATTGGAATTTGACCCAGCGACGTTTTCTAAGGCCATGCGTGAAGATCGTGATTCTATCATCAGTATTCTGGCGAAAAGCGGTACTGCAGGGGATGCACAGATTCGCTATGTTAACGATTCAATTAATACTCAGCCAGGTACTTATGGCATAGAAGTGACGCAGCTGGCGACTCAGGCAGTTTATAGTGGTGGCCGAGTTGCTGGGTTGGATTTTTCTAGCCCGGTAGTGGTTGACGACAGTAATAATGATTTTACCTTAAACCTGAACGGTAAAAACGAACAAATTACACTAACATCCGGCAGCTACGACAGCGGTGAAGCGTTAGCCAAGCAAATTGCTTTTCAAATTAACAGTAATGAAACTTATCAAAAATTTGCTTACGGAGTGACTGTTGCTTATAGCGCCACAGACAATAATTTTTCAATTACCTCTAACAAGTATGGCGCAGATTCTAAAATATCATTTACCAGTACTGATTCTAATAGCGCTAATACTTTGGGTTTTAATATTACGGGTAAAGGTTTGTACGAAGGGGTATCTCTGACAACCTTAGGCTCACAAACATTTTCGGGTAAAGGATCGACCACTCAGCCTGGTAGTCGTTCGCTTGATCAATCTGCGGGGGTCGATTTTTCCGCTAATAATGCCACCTTTTCTTTGGATATTGGCGGTGGGCCAGTCGCGGTAACGGTTGCTGCAAATGCAGCGGGTAATGATTTAAACGGCGACAGTGTTATTGGTAATCGCCAAGATACCTTACAGGCAATACAAACAGCGATTGATGCTACCAGTTTAAATGGTGCGGTGCTGGCCGATTTTGACGACAATGGATTTTTGACCTTTTCGACTGCGGCTTTGGGCACGGGCCAGCAAATTGAAATAACCAGTGTCGGCTCTACTAATAGCGACATTGCATTAGGTTTAAGCGCAACTCAGGGCGTGCAAACAAATGGTACTGATGCTGGGTTAACCTTAGGGGCTGCCACAGAATTTAATATGTCGGTAGATGGCATTGGTACGACTGCTAAAGTCAGTGTGCCAGCGGGTACTTATACAACGGGGGCCGATTTAGCAGCGGCGGTGGCAACGGCTATGGATACTGCGTTAGCCGCTGATCCGGCATTTGCCGGTTTAACTAAAGGCGGTGAAAGTAATGTTTCTAGCCGTGACGTTAGTGCAGCTATTGATTTTAGTAGTGCCAATGCTGGCTTTACTTTGAATGTTTCGGGTGTTGAACGCGAGGTTGTGGTTAACGCCAATACGGGCAGCAATATTGATTCTGTGCAAGCGGCTTTGGATACAGCTTTTGGTGCCGGTGTAGTGACCGCCAGCTTAGATGGTTCTGGTTTAAAATTGGCCTCTGTAGCCACCGGTAATGGCGAATATTTAGCTGTAACTTCTGATGGCCGCGGTGCTCGCAGTGATACCAGTGGTGCATCAACCGCTATTACTACGGGCATTGATTTCAGTGGTGCTGGTGATAACGCAGGGTTTACCTTGGCGGTTGATGGTGTGGATATCGCTGTTAATGTTAATGGTAACGGTGCGGCAGGTACTAATGATGCTGATTCCAGTTTGGTGGTTATTCAGCGTGCACTTGATGCAGGTTTACAGGCCAGCGGTCAGTTTGTTGCGGGTGATGTGAAGGCAAAGTTAGACAGCAGTGGCAATTTATTTTTTGAAACGTCTGCGAAAAATGGCGTTCGTACAGCGGCTACTTACGGTGCCGGTGCTAGCATTGAAATCAAAAATGCAGATGCGAATGCTCAAGCAACGTTAGGTTTAACCAATGGTGTTGGTAACAGTGGTTACGATACCTTTGGTTTTGATAGCTCGCGCCGTTATGGCTATGACTTAGAGGCCGACGTTAATTATGTTTACGACCCTGCAAAAGATATTGGTGCGTTACAGATTAATATTGGTGGTAACGCAACTCAAGTCTCGTTTAGCGATTTAGATCCTGCGGCAATTTCTGTATTGGGCTTACAAGATGCAGCGACTTATTCCCCTAAGGTAGCTCAAGGGCAGAATGTTGAAGGCAAAATAAACGGCATTGTGGCAAAAGGTAATGGTCAGTTTTTATCGGCAACCGATGGTAATACAAAAGCCAGTAATGGCTTTTATATTGCCAATCCTGCTGCAGATTTTTCTGCGGGAGTGAATCTTGATGCCACGAATAACACTTTCACGATCAAAGTCGATGGGGTTGAGCGCGAGATTAGCTTGGCGCAACCTGCGCCGTATAATACCGGTGAAGGCTTGGCAGCGGCATTGCAGTCGGCAATTAATGACGACCCTACGTTTAAAGCCGATAAGATTTCGGTAAAAGTAGAATATAACAACGACCCTTCGTCTTTTTCGTATCAAAAATTTGGCATTATTTCTGCCTCTACCGGTGCTGAATCGTCGGTAGAAATGGTCGATGTGCCAGGGCCAACTTCGGCTATCTTTGGTTTTGTGAATGGCAAAGCCGATGGTGAAACGGGTAAGGCGCAGGTCGGGAATATTGACCCATCGAGTGGTATTCGAATGAAAATCACTGGTGGAGCGCTAGGAGATCGTGGCACGGTTACTTATATTTCTGGTTTTGCCGATCAGTTAAACGCCAGCTTGTTATCGATTTTAGATAATTCAGATGGCTTATTAACAAATAAGTTGAATGCACTTGATAACGATAAGCTGCAATTAGCAGAGAAACGCGAGCGCCTTGAAACAAGAATGTCAGCGCAAGAAGCACGCTTAAAAAGCCAGTTTTTATACAATGATGCGATTGTGTCGAAGTTAAACTCAACCGGCGATTTTATTACTCAGCAGTTTGAAGCGATGAGTAATTCTAAGAAGTAACGGCTTTTTTGTAGGTTGGCCTTCAGGCCAACAACCGCGACGCCAATCTCTTTTTTATATTCTTTGTCGGGCTGAACCCCGACCTACTTCTAACCACAATTTAAACGTGATAAAAAAGTAGGTTGGCCTTCAGGCCAACAATCGCGACACAAATCTCTTTTTTATATTCATTGTCTGGCTTAACCTGCAACCGACAATAGATCGTTTTAAAATATCATAGGATTTTAATATTCGACTTTTTGCGGCAATAAAATTGATACATGCCCGCAAAAATATCGACATTGTCTTGTTCAACTTGTTGCCAATTTTCTAAAGTGTTGTTTTTACTAACTGGCCCTATGGCGTTTTCAAAGGCAAGTTGGGCTCTGGCGGTAGGCAGCATGCCAATAAAATCGAGCTGATTATTAGATAATAAATCGGCAATTTTATTGGGCGTAAATTGATGCTCTTGTTCGTGGAATAATAAATCGCGGCAGTTGCTCATACTGTAAAAGTCTGCTGAGTTAGTAATATCTTGCCACTCTCCAGGTATTTGTTTCATTAGTAGAGCTTGGCGTAATAATCGCTGATCCAAGTTGTCGCCAGTTTGTTTTTTGTTGTTGGCAACCAACTGTCTAAAAGCAATCACTTGCTTGCGAGCGGCTTCACTGTATAAAGCTATTTTCATCACACCCGTGGGAGATAACAGCGCCGATAGGCTTTGCAGTCCTTGCTCTGGATTTTCCATGTGGTGCAAAACCCCTGAGCATTCAATAACATCAAAGAGTGCAGGGAAATCTGCAAACTCTAAAATATCTGCCTGAATAAACTGAATGTTTTCTACCTTGTATTTTTTGGCTTGTTGTTGTGCGTAAGCTAGAGAGCGTCCACTTAAATCAATCGCCATGACATTTAGGTCGTTAAAATAACTGGCTAAGCGAATTGCTTGGCGGCCAGTGCCGCAACCAGCAACTAATACGTTGAGTTTCTTTTTACCTTGCCAGTTAGTTAAATTAAGTTGTGGGAAATTTTTAATCAAAGCCTGCTGGTAACTACTTGCGGTATTGAACCCTATGTCTTTCCAGCGAGGGTATGGGTTTTCTTCGTACTGCGCTTGTACGCGTTGAGAGACTGTATTCGTTGTTTGAGGCGCAACGTTTAATGTTGATTTGTGTGGTGACCAATAAGCAATTTTTTGAGCGCTGCGTATTTCATCATTTCGAGTATGGATCGAGTATTCAACAATATCGGCTAAGTACTGTGTGTGTGGATTACTGTTAATAACTTTTAACGACATTGTGTGCGGGTCGTTAAAAATTTCTGCGACATCGCTGGCCGCTAAATCTTTGTACTGGGTTAGCATCAACACTGCAGGTGCAATGTCGGCAAGTTGCCATTGAGTTTGCTCGGTAACTTGTTTTAAAAGCGTTTCTAGTCCACCAATAATGTTATGTTCGTCTTGAGTAACCGGCCATACGTATTCATTTAGCTGTGCTTGTACTGCCAGACTTTTTGCCAGTTCTAGATGATTACTGGGTATCGTCATGTCTTGCATGGTATTGACTAATAATGTTTGGCGTAAACTGATAAACAGACGTTCTAGCAAAGCATCGCAAAAATAAAATTTATTTAAACTTTTTAATAGCAGTGGGTCGTTGGCAATTTGGTCAAATTCCAGGGGAGTGCTGGCTTGGGTCATTTGCAGTTTGTGATGTAAAAGAGTGGTAACTAAATTACGTAATAACGAGTGGTCTACATCGCTGAAATCGAGGTAGCGCAGTACGTGGGTCTCGAGTTCTTTTGAATAAAAGTCGGCATTAATATAAGACGCCGATTCAAACAGTTTATTTTTGATGTGGGCGTCGTTAGCTTGTGTCTTAATCAGTTCTTGATACAACTGAAATGCTTCTACGTATTTCCCTTGTTCTAAAAAGGTATACGCCAAAGAAGAGGCGGCACGAGTAGCGACTTTTGATATTTTAAGTGAGGCGCTAAAATGTTTTTCTGCTGCTGATAAGTCACCTTGTGCTAAAGCAATGTGCCCTGCGCTATAAAGCGCAGTTGAGCTTTCAGGTTTGTGACTTAGTGCTCGCTGTATGATTAGTTGAGCTTGTGTCAGATTGCCACGAAACAGTTCGATACGCGCGAGTAAATTTAATCCTTTGACACCCGTGGGATTGAGTTTATTGGCAAGAGTGGCCTTTTCTTTGGCTTGTTGCAAAATGTGTTGATCAGCGTTGGGCAATTGCGCTTCAGCAAAGCATTGCTGGGCTTCTTCTATCAAGAGGCTATAAGATTTCCAATCAGTGGATTGGGTATCTAATTTATTATTAGTCTGTAAAAGTGTCATGGTTTGCACCAACGTTATCTTTAGTTGCTTGTCTGATGGTTCCTTTGCAAATGCAGTGCCAAAAAAATAAATCTATATATTTCAATGGCTTGAGTGTTTTTCTGGCGTCGGTGGCAATGGACAGGTTGATTTTTAGCCAGGTTTGCCGCTCTCGAACGGCAGTTGATAGCCGTTATTAATCACTGCTATTAACCATCGTCATCAATTATTGCTAGCAATCTGTTTTGAAAAAGAAAAGAAAGTGCTGATAAAGTATTAAAGGTTATGGATTATTGGCCGAAACGTTTAATAGATCGAGTCATTAATAAGAAAGAGGCAGGGTTATGTATAACAAAGGCGCGAGTCAATATCGCCAAGTAGGTATGACATCCGAAGTTGAAGGGGCAGATCCTCATCGTCTAATTCAAATGTTGATGGAAGGTGCACTCATTCGCATGTCGCAAGCTAAAAATATGATTGCCGAAAAAGATTATGAAGGTAAAGCTAAGTTACTTGGCCGTGTCATGGAAATTATTGCAACATTGCAATCGAGTCTCGATAAAAATCAAGGTGGCGAGCTTTCTGATAATTTAGATCGCCTTTATGATTACATGAATCGTCGTTTGTTAGCGGCTTCTAGTGCTAACGACACGGGTATGATCGACGAAGTGATGTCTTTGATGCTAGAAATTAAATCTGGCTGGGATGGTATTCGCGAGGAGTATTTGGTTAATAGCGGAAAAAAGCCCGGTGAGCGTGTGCCTGAGAGTGAATCTGCTTTGGCTTCTTATTCAGCTTAGTGATTTTGATCTAATAAATAACTATTAAGTTGATGGATATTGAGTTTTTTCTGCCTTTTTCACTTTAAGCTCTAAATAGAGCTTAAAGTGGCCTGTCTTTTCGGGATACAATCCACTATAAAAATCTCGTTAGCAAAACGAATATAATAAATACTAATCTTTAACTGTCAGAAGATTGACTTGTCGATTAATAAGCACTTTACTAACACTATTAAAGTCAAAATGATGGCATTGCTGGCGATCTTGCCGGTTAACAGAATACATAATTAAGGCGTATCCCATGTGGAGAGAAATTAAGGTCTTATTGATCAGTAATGATGATCAACAGAGCCACGATCTAAAAATCATTCTTGATTTCTTAGGGGAAGAAGCCATTACCGTAAGCGCAAGTGAATGGCGTAAGCAGGTAGAGGCAGAAGGAACCGAGAGCGATGGCTTTTTAGCGGTTTTATTAGGAGATTGTGGTGATCTTAACATCGCTAAAGTGATTGAAGATATTATCACTTGGGATAATGGCGTTCCTATTTTGCATTTAGGTGATGCTTCTCTTGACGATGTTTCAGAAAACCTGCGCCGTGCCGTATTAGCTAACATTAAGATGCCACCTAGTTATAATAATCTTTTAGACAGCCTGCATCGTTGTCAGGTTTACCGTGAGCAGTTTACCCATAGCCGCAGTCGCAGTGAACGCCGAGAAGTTGAGTTGTTTCGCAGTCTTGTGGGCACCAGTCGTCAGATTCAAACCGTGCGTGAGTTGATCATGCAGGTTGCCGATAAAGATGTAAGTGTATTGATTACCGGTGGATCAGGTACGGGTAAAGAGGTGGTTGCAAGAAACTTGCACTATCATTCCACTCGTAAGTCTGGTCCTTTTGTCCCGGTTAACTGTGGCGCTATTCCTGCCGAGTTATTAGAAAGCGAGTTATTTGGTCACGAGAAAGGGGCGTTTACTGGCGCGATTACGACACGCCAAGGTCGCTTTGAAATGGCCGAAGGCGGTACGTTGTTTTTGGACGAAATTGGCGATATGCCGCTGAATATGCAGGTTAAAATCTTGCGTGTTTTACAAGAGCACACCTACGAACGAGTGGGTGGCATGAAAACCATGAAAACCAACGTGCGTGTTATTGCGGCTACCCACAAAGATTTAGAGACGATGATTGAAGAGGAAACGTTCCGCGAAGACTTATATTACCGTTTGAATGTTTTTCCGATTGAAATGCCGGCCTTGCGCGATCGCGTAGAAGACTTACCTTTATTATTAAACGAACTCATCTCTCGTATGGAGTATGAAAAGCGCGGTTCTATTCGCTTTAATTCTGCTGCGATTATGTCTTTGTGTCGTCATGAGTGGCATGGCAACGTTCGTGAATTAGCCAATTTGGTAGAGCGTTTGGCTATTTTGCATCCTTATGGCGTGGTTGGGGTCAGTGAACTACCTAAAAAGTTTAGGCACGTTGAAGAAACAGACGAGAATGGTGAAATGCAGCCTCCGGTGTTGGCGGATGTCACTCAAGTTGATTCTGGTTTAGTGGGTATTGATTCACCCGCATTATTACCTGTGAATGGTTTAGATCTTAAAGAGTATTTAAACGATTTAGAGAAGTCCTTAATTCAACAAGCATTGGACGATTCAACGGGTATTGTGGCTCGCGCTGCAGATAAGTTGAAAATTCGTCGTACCACATTGGTTGAGAAAATGCGTAAGTACGATATTACTCGTAAAGATAAAGACTCGGCCTAAGCGTTAAGGTTTTTTAAGCCTTTTAAGCACTATTGATAAGCCTGCAAGATTTATTCTTGTGGGCTTTTTTAGTGCTTTTATTTATTTAATATATTTTCTGACGCTTTATTTAATAAAGTACGACATAAAAGCGGCACGCTAATTGCTGAATACCCTGTAATACTATTTTGATGTCGGTTATTCGACACCAGCAGGAGAGCTTATGTCTAATGTCGCTTTATTGAACTCAATGCAAGAAAGCCCGCTCAATCGAGGGCAGCTTAATAAAGAAGAGCTTAAGAATGCGTTTACGCTGTTTAATTCTATGTCGGCGCAGCTTTCTAAAAACTATGAGTTTTTAGAAACTAAAGTTGAAGAATTAAGTGGTGAGCTAGCTGAAGTATCGTATCAGCGTATGCAAGAGCTGGCCGAGAAAGAGCGAATAGCTGATCGCTTAGAAAGTTTATTAAGAATGTTGCCAGGTGGTGTGTTGTTGCTCGACGGCAAAGGGCGTGTGCGCGAATGCAATCCTGCAGCAATGGCGTTGCTGGTGCCAGAAGAAACTAACAGCGATTTCTTATTAGGCAAATTGTGGCGCGAAGTCATTAAGACCAGCTTTAGCCCCAAACCTGATGATGGTCATGAAATATCATTGGCTGATGGTCGTCGTGTGAGTTTGCAAACCGCTTCACTGGGCACGGAGCCTGGCCAGATTATTTTAATTACCGATCAAACCGAAACGCGTAAGTTGCAAGCTAGTTTAAGTCAGCACCAGCGTTTATCGTCCATGGGTAATATGGTGGCGTCTTTAGCACATCAGATTCGCACACCTCTTAGTGCTGCCATGATTTATGGCGAGCACCTGCAAGACAAATCTTTAGAGCCCGCACAGCGAGAAAAATTTGCCAATAAAATGATGCAGCGTTTACATCACTTGGAGCATCAAATTCGTGACATGTTGATTTTTGCCCGCGGTGAAGCACCGTTAAATGACGATATGACACTGTCGCAGTTGTTGCACGATTGGCAAGAAGCGCTAGAAATTCCATTACAGCAAAATAATGCCAGTTGTGAGTTTGTGGTGAATCATGCGGATGTGCATCTGCATTGTAATCGTGATGCTTTAATTGGTGCCCTAATGAACTTGGTGAATAACGCGTTAGAAGCTTGCGGCCAAGGTGCCAAGCTGAATGTTCGAGTTAATGTAAGTGCTCAGTATCAAGTCAGTATTGAAATTGAAGACAACGGCCCAGGGTTTGGCAGTGCTATGCATGAGCAAATTTTGCAGCCATTTTTTACCACCAAAAGTAATGGTACCGGCTTAGGGCTTGCAGTTGTGCAGGCCATTGCTCGTGCTCATTACGGTGAGTTTAGTATTTCCTCTGGGATTGAATGCGGTGCCGTCGCCACGGTAAAACTGCCAGCTCAACCTGTGAATCATCCTGATAGCCAAACGGCTAATGCAGCCAAAAGCCATTAAGAGAGGCGTAGAATATAATGAAGATTTTAGTTGTTGAAGACGATCCGAATTTAAGAGAAGCCATTGTTGATTCTTTGATGTTAAAAGGCCATCAGGTGCAAGAGTGCGCCAATGGCGCAGACGCTGTAAAGGTGATTACTCAATCAGCTTTGGATATTGTTTTAACCGACATTAACATGCCAGAAATGGACGGTTTACAGTTACTGGCTTATGTGAAAAAGCATCAGCCCTGGTTGCCTATCGTGCTAATGACGGCTTACGGTGATGTGGGTCAAGCGGTAAAAGCGATGCAGTTAGGCGCTAACGATTACTTGATGAAGCCGTTTGAGGTTCAAGAGTTATTAACGGTCTTAAATAAGTATCAACCCAATACTAACTCTGTTGTTGATGATGCACCTATTGCTGAATCAGACGAAAGTAAGCGTTTGTTTCAGGTCGCTAAAAAAGTAGCTGCAACCGACTCTACGGTGTTGATTTCGGGGGAAAGTGGAACGGGTAAAGAGGTGTTAGCGCGTTATTTACACCAAAATTCACAACGAGCAGGGCAGCCCTTTATTGCGATTAACTGTGCGGCTATCCCAGAAAACATGCTAGAAGCGATGTTGTTTGGTTACGAAAAAGGCGCATTTACCGGCGCTTATGCCGCAACCCCGGGTAAGTTTGAGCAAGCCAATGGCGGAACTTTGTTGTTGGATGAAATTACCGAAATGGATATTTCGTTGCAGGCGAAGTTATTACGGGTGCTGCAAGAGCAGCAGGTTGAGCGCTTGGGTGGTAAAAAGGTGATCGATTTAGATGTGAGAATCATCGCTACGACTAACCGTGAATTAGCCGAGTATGTGGCAGAAGGTAATTTTAGGGAAGATTTGTATTATCGATTGAGTGTTTTTCCTCTGAACTGGATGCCATTGCGTGAACGTGTTGCCGATATCGAGCCGTTAACTCAGCTATTGCTAAATAAACATGCCAGCAAAATGAAAAAACCGGTGCCTAAGCTAAATGTCGAGGCGCGCAAGAAACTGCTAGCGCATCCTTGGCCCGGTAATGTTCGTGAGTTAGATAATACGGTTCAGCGTGCACTTATTTTGCAACAAGGTAATGAGGTGACGGTGGATGATTTGGTATTAACGCCAGTGCCCAAAAACCGTCATTTTGAAGTTCAGCAGTTGGTAGAAATGCCAAGTGTCGATATTCCGTCAGAAAATGCTCTCGGTAGTGATTTAAAGCAGCGCGAAATCGAGTTGATTGTACAAGCACTTAATGAAGAGCCGAGTCGCAAAGAAGCGGCAGAGCGTTTGGGGATAAGTCCACGTACTTTGCGCTATAAACTTGCTAAATTACGCGAAGAAGGTGTCGATATAGACGCCCAGCTAGCCTAGTGCAGTGCCAGCTCTTATGGCTGTAACTCTTATAGCCGTTATATAGAGTTGGCTGATCATTGTTTTGTTGTTGATTGAGTTTTTAGAAATTACTAAATTATTTTTAAATATTTAGTAATTGGCCCACAAGTTGCAAAAAGGAAGTAAAGAAGGCGAAAGCGCCAAAAAAATATAAGTGGACGTTGAATAAAGTGTCAAGTTCACGATTTAAAGGGTCAAGGTGAAGGTTATGGTTAACCGTGCGGATATCAACTCTGTTTTATTACAGATGCGTCAAGTACGTCAGCAGATGCAAGCTGCTGATCCAGCATCCTCCATTGGAATGAATAATCCAGCTATTAATGCTGGAAATACCTCGGTAGGTGCGCCGCAAAATAGTTTTGCGGCACAGCTGCAGCAGCAACGTAGCCAGTTTGAACCATCTGCTACCGCTAGCCCATCACACGTTCGTAATGATGCATTTCGTAATGAAATGACTCAGCAAGATTTTATTAATCGCAGTTCGGCTTTGGATACTCGCCCGGGCAATCAAATGGATTTAACACCTTCTTCATCAATTCCTAACATTGGCGAAATGATGGGTAATGCGATTAACCATGTGAACGCAACACAAAAACACGCAGGTAGTTTGTCGACACGTTATACCCAAGGCGATCCTAATATTGATTTGCCAGAAGTAATGGTGGCCATGCAAAAATCCAGTGTGTCTTTTCAAGCAATGTCGCAAGTACGTAATAAGTTATTAGAAGCGTACAAAGACATTATGAACATGCCGGTATAGTGGAGCTTAGTTAAATGGAAAACGCAATTGCCAATCCTAATCAAGCAAGTGGCGCTGATACGGGTTCTGATCTAACCACTAGTGATGCTGCTGATAATACAGCGCAAAATATGCACCCCGTAGTGGCTGGTTTTAATAAACTTTCGGTTGTACGTCAGGCCGTTATGTTGGGTGGTATTGCTTTGGCTGTGGCGTTAACAGTTGCCATTTTTATTTGGTCTAAAGAGCCCAGTTACAAGCCCTTAATTAATCGCCTACAAGATTATAATGCACAGCAGATCTTAGAAGTATTGCAGCGTGAAGGGTTTGAATTTCAAATTGATCCGTCGTCACAGATATTAATGGTTAGAGCTGACGAGTTGCATGACGCACGTCTTAAATTAGCGGCGGCGAGTTTGATTGATGATAAAACTGTTGGCCTTGAGCTGTTGGATAATGATTCAAATTTAGGTACCAGTCATTTTATTGAAACTGCCCGTTATCGTCGTGGCTTGGAGGGTGAGTTAGCACGAACTATTGCTAGCGTGCAGGCAATTCGTAATGCTCGGGTTCATTTAGCTATTCCAAAACAGTCGGTATTTGTTCGCGATCATCGTAAGCCAAGAGCGTCGGTATTTTTAGAGCTATATGCAGGTTCTTCGTTACATAAAGATCAAGTTGAAGCCATTGTGAATCTTGTTTCGTCGTCGATCAGCGAGATGGATAAAGGTTCGGTTTCGGTAGTGGATCAAAAAGGTAATTTGTTATCTAAGATTGAACACAATACGCAAGAATTTTTGGCAACTAAGCAGTTGCAATATACTGAGCGTGTGGAAAATTCTATATCTTCTCGTGTGAACAGTATTTTAAAGCCGGTATTGGGGATGGAAAATTATAAGGCTGAAGTTTCTGCTGATATCGACTTTACGGTTGTTGAGCAGTCTGAAGAAACCTTTAACCCAGATCTTATTGCTGTTCGCAGTGAACAACTCATAAATGAGCAAAAAGGTGCAGGCCCTGATGTAGGGGGGATACCAGGAGCATTATCTAACCAGCCTCCAGGTGAAGCTGAAGCTCCAGAACAAATTGATCCAGCCACGGGTTTGCCTATTCCTCCCATGGATAGACGCAGCGAAACGACGCGCAATTACGAAGTTGATCGCACATTAAGTTATAAACAGCAGCAGGTGGGTCGAATTAATCGCTTAACCGTTGCCGTGGTCATTAATGATAAGCAGTCAATTAATCCTGAGACCGGAGAAGTAGAATTTACGCCTTGGTCTGAAAATGAAATGGCGCGATTAGAAATCTTGGTAAAAGACACGGTAGGTTTCAGTGCGGCTCGAGGCGATAGTGTTAATGTGATTAATTCACCTTTCATGGGTAAAGGTGAGGTCGAGCTAGGCAGCCCCGATTTTTGGTCGCAGCCATGGTTCTGGGAAATACTGAAGCAAGTATTAGCCGGTTTATTTTTATTAGTGCTGATATTTGGCGTGATTAGGCCTACTATTCATAGTATTGCAACCAAGGGTCGCAGTAATGATGACAGTAATAGTGACGAACTGGCGGATATGGAAGATCAGTTTGATGAAGACAGGGTGACTCTGTCGGGTGCTGATGACTTTTTACTTCCTGGTGCTTCAGAAAGCTTTGAGCGGCAACTGGATTCATTAAAGGGATTGATTGCAGAAGACCCCGCGCGGGTTGCACAAGTCATGATTGAGTGGATAAATAGTGATAATGCTTAATGCTCATTATCCTAATTGACAATAAAACGAGATTAAAATGCCTGAAAATAACGCGCCCGCCGGGGCTAGTCAGCAAGAATTATTGGGTAAACTAACAAAGGTTGAGCGCGCGGCTATTTTATTAATGAGCCTTGGTGAAAAAGATGCGGCTGAAGTGCTAAAACACATGGGGCCAAAAGAAGTGCAGCGTGTGGGTACCTCAATGGCTACCTTACACGGCGTTCGGCAAGAGCAAGTAGAAGGCGTGGTACTTGAGTTTCTCCAAGAAGTCAGTGGTCAAACCGGTATGGGTTTAGGCTCGGACGACTACATTCGTAATATGCTGCAGCAGGCGTTGGGCGATGATAAAGCCGGTGCTTTGATCGACCGAATTTTATTGGGTGGCAGTACTACGGGTTTGGATTCTTTAAAATGGATGGAGTCGCGCCAAGTGGCTGACTTGATTCGCCACGAGCACCCTCAGATCCAAGCGATTGTTATCTCTTATTTAGACGCTGATCAGTCGGCCGAAATTTTATCCAACTTTGATGATAAAGTACGTTTAGATATTATTATGCGAGTAGCCTCTTTAGAAGCGGTTCAGCCTGCTGCATTACAAGAACTTAATGATATTTTGGAGCGTCAGTTCTCTGGCAAAGCCGGTACTCAAACTCAAACAATGGGTGGCGTAAAAGTCGCTGCGAGTATTGTTAACTTGGTAGATAGTACGATTGCCAACGATCTGCTAGAGCAAATTAAAGAAAATGACGATGACATGGGAACCCAAATTCAAGATCTGATGTTTGTATTCGATAACTTGGTGGATGTTGATGATCGTGGCATGCAAACCTTGTTACGTGAAGTATCGACCGATTTGCTGATTGTTGCTTTAAAAGGTGCTGATAATGCAGTTAAAGAAAAAATCTTTAAGAATATGTCGAAACGCGCTGCCGAGCTATTGCGTGACGATTTAGAAGCGAAAGGCCCAATGAAGGTGAGTGAAGTAGAAGCAGCGCAGAAAGAAATTCTTACTATTGCGCGTGGTTTGGCCGACGCAGGTGAAATTGTGCTTGGTGGTGGTGGCGAGGAAATGGTGTAAGCCATTTAGACAATCATGACGAATCACGATGATAAAAAGTTAAGCGACGCCGATGATGACGAGTTTCAGGCAAGCAGTGAAGATATTGATATCAAGCCTTGGGATTTGCCGTTTTGGAAGGGTGGGCCTAAAAAATCAAAATCAGCTCACGAAGCGCAAAACCAACATGAAGATGTCGAAGTCGTTACGCCGTTAACCGTAGAAGACATAGAAAAAATTCGCAGCGAGGCTTACGAAGAAGGTTTTTTACAAGGGCTCAATGAAGGTCGCGACAAAGGCGAGGCCGAAGGTAGGGCTAGCGGTCTTGAAGCAGGCAAAAAAGAAGGATTAGAGTTAGGTAAAGAGGAAGGACGTGGGATTGGTTTTAAGGCCGGCGAAGAAGAAGGTTTAGCATCTGGTAAGCAAGAAATTGCCGATGCTGCTGTTCAGCTTGCCAATCTTAGTAAGCAATTAGAGCAGAGTTTAGTTGAAAAAGACTCGGCGATTCCACAAGTTTTAAGTCAATTAATTCAATCTGCTTGTGCGTCTATTTTAGAGCGCGAACTAGAGCAGGGTGATGATCAAATTACGCAAAAAGTTATACGTGCGCTAGATGAGCTTCCTGCCGGTGCTGACAACATAAAAATATATATTAGTCCGCTGGATGCGATGTATTTGAATCGTGGTTTAGTAACCGCAAGCCGCGAGATAAATTTTGCTGAGGATGAATCCTTAGCTACCGGCAGCGCACGTATTACGACCAAGCAGTCTTTGCTCGAGTTTAGTCATAAAGAACGTATGGATAAAATCTTTGAAGTGATTGAGCAAGAGTGTGAAAAACTCGATGTAAGTTCTGAATATATTGAAGCAGAAGAAGCAGAAGAAGCAGAAGAAGCAGAAGAAGCAGAAGAAGCAGAAGAAG
>CAJXUK010000046.1 GCA_913061435.1 uncultured Thalassolituus sp.
GCTCGGTGATGTCGTTTAAATTACCTATTGGTGTGGCCACTACATAAAGCGTGCCCGCCTGTTGCTCAGACTGTGGATGCATATTGAGGATGAACTCTAAAAGTTGGTTGATCATAGCGATTTTATTGAGCCTATTTGGTTGTGCTCAAAAACCAAGCCGCGATGTGGTTCTAGATGACCAGGTTAAACCTATTTTAACCACTAAGAAGTTGATTAAAAAAGCTCAGCAGGCCATCAATGCAGGGGAGTTTCGCAATGCTGACCCATTATTGCAACAACTAAACTCAGCCAGCCGTACGTCGACAGAAACGTTGCAGCTAAATTTATTAACACTTCAATATGCTTTGAAGAATAAAGACGTTGATCAATCAGAGCAAATTCTCAATCAGATTGATCGCGGTCAGTTAAATAAAAGCAAACAAAGCCTGCAAATTCAGTACGGTTTATTAAAGGCCGAGTTTTATGAATTAAGCGGTCAGTTTTTAACCGCAGCCCGCGAGCGTGATTTTCTTTCGGCAATTTTAAGCGGTGATACTCAAGCGACTAACCATAAAAAAATCTGGCAAAACTTAATTAACATCTCACGTGATAATTTATTGAAATGGTCAACAGCTGCGCCTAATACGCAATTTTCAAACTGGCTTGAGTTAGCAGCCATCGCTAAAAACCCACGCTTTACCCTAGAAGAGCACATTCAAGCTGTAAATGCTTGGCAGCAAGCAAACCCTCGACATCCTGCGGGTATAAAGTTGCCCGGTGGGCTGTCGTTATTGTCACAGTCAATGAAAGAACAACCTAAGCACATTGCTTTAATGTTGCCATTAAGTGGTAATTTAGCCAGCAGTGGTAAGGCTGTTCGTGAAGGCTTTATGGCCGCTTACTACCAATCATTACAACGCGGTTATGAGGTTCCAAGGATTAGTATTATCGATACCAACTCTGCCGGCAGTTTAGAGCTAGCCTATGGCGACGCTTTGGCATTAGAAGCAGAATGGGTAGTGGGCCCTCTCGATAAAAAGCAAGTTAATGAACTCGCTAAATTACAGCGTTTACCGCTACCGACACTAGCACTTAATTATTCTGACCACGAAGCTATGGCAAAACAACCAGATGATTTGTTTCAATACGGGTTGTCTGCAGAAGATGAAGCCCGCTTAATTGCCGAGCGTGCTTATACCCAAGGGCATAGACGCGTATTAGCCTTAGCACCCGACAACTCTTGGGGAAAACGCATTTATAGCGTGTTCGAACAACACTGGCTATCCCTTGGAGGCTCAGTCGCCGGCCAGCAGTTTTATAAACAGCGTAAAGATTACAACCCAGATATTAAAGCCTTGTTGAATGTAGACGATAGCCAAAAACGTTACAGTGTAATTCGTCGTTTAATGCGCGAATCCATGGAGTTTGAACCACGCCGCCGTCAGGATGCAGACTGGGTTTTCCTATTAGCATTGCCTAAACAAGGGCGCCAAATACGCCCTATGTTTGATTTTAATTTTGCCGGTGATCTGCCTATTTATTCAACCTCGCACATTTTTAGCGGTAAAAGTAACCGTAAAAAAGACGTTGATCTAAACGGTATTCAATTTACCGATTTACCCTGGTTATTAGAAAAATCAGCTCTCAAACAAGAGATTGAAAAAAACCACCCAAGAGCCAAAGGTGGCTACGCACGTTTATATGCAATGGGTGTTGATGCCTTTCGTCTATACCCGCGCCTCAAGCAATTATCAGCCCTACCCCACAGTAAAATATTTGGGGTAACCGGTGATTTATCAATGGATACGGAGGGCAAAATACATAGAGAAATGCCTTTTGCTATATTTAATCGTGGCCGTCCTGTAGCGATTAATCTCGACAAAGAGTAATATTTTAAAATTTGTTTCTCAAAACACACGCCAAGGCAGGGATTGCTATGTGGTTTAATCAAAACGATAAAAACTCTGATAAGCGTACAGATAAACGCATTAAAGGTGATAACAAAGAACGCTTTGCAGAAGACTACTTACTAGCTAAGGGTTGGCAATTAATTGAGCGTAACTTTAATTGCAAAGCCGGTGAAATTGATCTCATCATGAAAGACGATGATTATCTTGTATTCGTTGAAGTTCGCTATCGAGAGACCAATGAGTTTGGCGGAGCCCTTGCCAGCATAACCCCAAGTAAACAGCGAAAACTGCATCGCACCGCTGAATTTTATTTACTTAAACACTTTCATAACTCACCACCGCCGTGTCGCATTGATGCGGTTGGCATCGAAGGCGATAACCGCATTGAATGGGTTAAGAACGCTTTTTAAAACACTTTAAAATAGATTATTGAGAAACCTTCTCAAAGTCCTTCCTCAGTGCGCAAGATTTTCGTATGATGTTACCTATAATGAATACCCTCTGAGGAGCGTTGTCCGTGCAAGATCGTTTACTGCAACATTTTAATGCCAGCATAGAAACTAAAGCCCAATCTGCAGAAGTTTTGCCACCTTATATCGAGCATGCCGCTAATATGATGGTCGCTAGTTTAGTTAGCGGAGGCAAAATACTAAGCTGTGGTAATGGTGGTTCTGCGGGTGATTCGCAACACTTTTCATCGGAAATGCTGAATCGCTTTGAGCGTGAACGCCCTTCACTGCCCGCCATTGCTCTGACCACCGACAGCTCTACCATAACTTCGATTGCAAATGATTACAGTTATAACGAAGTCTTTTCAAAACAAATAAGAGCACTCGGTAATGAAGGCGATATTTTATTGGCCATTTCTACCAGCGGTGGTTCTAAAAACGTCATCGAAGCGATCAAAGCAGCTCACGACAGAGATATGCAAGTGGTTGCTTTAACCGGTAAAGATGGCGGTAACATGGCCTCATTGCTTACCGAGAACGATATTGAAATTAGAGTCCCTTCTAATGTTACTGCACGTATTCAAGAAGTACACTTGCTAGTGATTCACTGTTTGTGTGACCTTATTGACTGCTCTCTCTTTGGCGAAGAATAGCTGAGCAACCGCCACTTTTAAGGTAGAATAAGCTTCTTTAACTTGTTGTAAATGAGATACCTGTGGATTACGAATTTAGTTTTGATGAATACGATAAACCAATCGCTGAATTTTCTATGGGCCACGAAGCTTTGGGGAGTTGGTTTACTGAAGAGCTCGGAGCCGATCACCAACGCATTGAAGAACTTATTGAAATAATTGATCAGCTCATCAACCGCCGAATTGAACAACGCCAAATTGAAGGGCGTGAATATCAATTAAAACTTAACCAGCAAGATGCAGAAGTGCGTTCTGCATCCCTTGATATTGATATCGATGATGAGCTTCCTGAAGATACTAACCCGTATGACGAAGAATCTTTTTCTGAATGTGGCTTAGAAGACTTTCAACAAGTGCTAAAATCTTGGCAAGAATTTATTCTTAGCGCGTAAACTGCGCTAAGTTGCTATTTAGCGCAAGATACACAACTCTGATTTTTTTGCAGTCCCCAACTTGCCCATTGCCCAGCCAACGCATCAAAAGTTTGCAGCCTACCCAATATAGGTTCGCCAATTCCCGTAAGCATTTTAATCGCTTCAACCGCCTGCAATGTACCTATAACGCCAACAACGGGGGCTAAAATACCACTGGTTGCGCAATTTTTTTGCTCGTCGTGAATTTCTGGATACAAACATCGATAGCATGGTTGATCAGCTAAGCGCGGATCAAAGCAAATTATTTGACCTTGTAAGGCAACTGCCGCCGCTGATACCCAGGGAACCTGATGCGCTATACAAGCGTCGTTAATCAAATAGCGGATAGTTGCGTTATCGCTGCAATCCAATACCAAGTCAACTTTTGGCAATAAACTGGATAATAATTTAGCGTCGGCTTTTTGCTCAAAACCTTCAACGAAAATACCCGAATTAATTCGCATGACTTCTTCGATCGCCGATTGAACTTTGGTTTTGCCCACGTCCTGTGTTCCGTGGCAAATTTGGCGCTGTACATTAGAAAGTTCAACCACATCATGATCAACTAAAATCAGCTGACCCACACCGCTAGCAGCTAAATATTGCAATACTGGACTGCCCAACCCTCCTAAGCCAATCAATAATACTCGGCTTTCTAACAGTTTTTGCTGACCATCCAACTCTATTTGCGGTAATAAGATATGGCGGCTATAGCGCAGCAATTCGTCGTCATTCATAAAAGTATTGCCCACCGGTTATTCTTGGATTGCCGCCTAAATCAAAGCGGGTTGTTACTTGATGATAGCCAAGTTGAGTGAAAATTGCCTGCACACTCTGTTGCTGGTTATAACCATGTTCGACCAACAACCAGCCACCAGAACTTAAATGATCACGTGCTTGTTTACAAATGATTTCAATATCTGCCAAGCCTTTATTGCCTGCAACCAATGCAGACCTAGGCTCGAAACGAACATCCCCCAGACTCAAGTGCTCGTCTATAGGATCAATATACGGTGGATTACTCACAACAAGATCAAAGCGTCCTTGCACTTTTTCAAACCAGCTACTTTGAAAAATTTTAACCCTTAATAAATCATTATCCTTAGCATTTTTTTGAGCGAGTTCTACGGCCTTTGATATCAAATCAACAGCACTAACTTGCCATTTAGGGAATTCTTTGGCTAACGCTAAAGCAATTGCTCCCGTACCGGTGCCTAAATCGAGAACTCGTGCGTTAGAAGCTAGTTCAGGAGCTAGTTCAAGAACCCATTCAATTAATGTTTCTGTATCAGCGCGAGGAATCAAGGTGTGTTGATTCGTGCTCAGAGTTAGATCCCAAAACTCTTGCTGACCTAAAATATACGCAACAGGCTCACCGGTTAAACGGCGAGAAAGAAGTGATTGAAAAACATCTGCATCGGCATCAGAAATTAAGCGATCATTCCAAGTGACCAAATACGTTCTGTTTTGCTTTAAAGCAAAAGCTAACAGTAACTCTGCATCTAGTTTTGCCGAATCACTTTTGTCGGTCAACAACTGCGTTGCTTGGGTTAAGGTTTGCTGAATCGTATATTCAGAACTGGAGTTCATGGTTGTAGTCAGCCAAATAAAAAATAGAAAAAAATGATTAGCAAGAGAACAAAAAAATAGCCAGAAAGATTACCCCCTGGCTATTGTATAACGCTTGTAAATACTAGAGGTATTACCCCTGAGACAGTAAGTTTCTTAGATCGCTAATACCCGCATTAGCCCGCGATATATAAGAAGCCATCACCAAAGAGTGATTAGCAAATAAACCAAAGCCGCTGCCATTTAAAATCACAGGGGACCACACTTCTTCTTGCGCGCCTTCTAACTCACGTATAATTTGACGCAAGCTTACTAAAGCATTCTTCTTCACCAAAATTTCTCTAAAGTCAACTTCAATCGCTTTTAAAATATGCAATAACGACCAAGATGCACCACGCGCTTCATAGAATACATTATCAATTTCACTCCATGGCGTTTTAACTTCTTGATCATCGGGGCTTGCCGTTGATTGTCGAGCAGCGGTATCACCAGCCAAGTCAGTGTTCAATCGGCGCTTACCAACCGATGCGCTTAAACGCTGTGAAAGGCTGCCTAATCGTGTTTCAACATCCAGTAACCACTGGTTTAAATTGTCTGCACGAGCGTAGAATTGTGATTTATCATCCGCAGGGTTGGCCAATCGAACACTGTAATTAGTCAGCGCTTTTATGCCACGGCGATATTCACTTTCGGTTGAAGGTACAGCCCAAGAATCGTTATCAAAATGAAACTGCGGTTCAGCCACTTCTAAATCTGTATCCTGGGTTGACTGGCTTTGAGAGCGGCTAAAATCTTTGCGTAATGCGCGGGATAAATCACGCACTTGTACCAACACACCGTATTCCCAATTAGGGATATTATCTAACCACAAGCCCGGAGGAAAAACATCGTTACTCAAATAACCGCCCGGCTTATCTAACATGGTTTCAGCAATTTTCTTAAGGGTTACCGAAGTGGTAAAACCGACAACAGGTTCAATACCCAGCTCTTCGGCTAAGCTATTAGCATGCTGTTGAACAGGAAAAGTGTCTGGCTCCGAAGACCAGATATACCCTAATACCAGAGACACCAACAGATAAACTGCCAATCCAGCCATGAGGGTATTTCTTAAACTACTACCTGTGTTCATATCTTCAAATCGCTCTTTTATAATTTCTACTAAGTCAGCTAGCTTTTGAAACATGATTCAATCCTATGTAAATGAGTTTCTAAAGTCGTTGAGGCGAATAAGGTTAACATGCTGTTACGATACTGAGAACTCATATTAGGCTGATTATGCTATCTAATAATCTGCTGAAATTTACCATTAACTATTCTGTTGATAACCATCGATTAACCATTTCGCTTAATACCTCAATTTTAATCGGCTTAGCTAAATAATCAGACATGCCGGCAGATTTACAATCTTCGCGAACATTGTTAGAGGTATTTGCTGTTAAAGCAATAATAGGAACCGGTGCTTTATTACGTAGTTTTTCAAATGCTCTTATTGCCTTAGTGGTTTCAAAACCATCCATATCGGGCATTTGGCAATCCATAAAAATCAAATCAAATGATTCTGACTTATACAGCGCCAAACACTCAACGCCTGATTCGACACTCATTGCATCTAACTGCAATTTTTTTAATATCTTTTCGGCAACAATCCGATTTACACGATTATCTTCAACGACCAGCACTCGAATAGATCGCTGATCTTCTCGTTCTGCTATTAAATTTAATAATTCATTACTTTCTAATGACGGGCGCTTATCTGCGATGACTTGAATGGGTATAGAGCAATTAACCACCGTTCCTCTAGGTGAATTATCTCTAATATTTAACTGACCTTGCATTAAATTGATAATATCACTGCAAATGGTTAATCCAATGCCTAACCCATCAAATTCACGAGCTAACGAACAATCTTCTTGCTTAAATGCTTCAAACATTGCGGCTTTGTGTTCTTCTGGAAAGCCAATACCGTTATCACTGATGTCTAGCCTCAACAAATCTCCACGACTTGTTTTTTCTACGTAAATTGAGCAATAAATTCGACCTTGGCGCGTGAATTTAATCGCATTACCTAATAAATGACGAACTAACTGTCGAAACTTAATGCCATCAATTTTTATTAAACCGCTTGAGCAAAGATCATCTATAGATAAAGTTAGTTCATTGTCATTTTGGTGTGATTTCTCTTGTAAATCAGAAAGTGTATGATGCAATAAACTGGATATATTTAATGACTGTTGATCAAGTGACTGCTCCATCTTTTCTAAAGAACCTAAAGTCAGCATGTCTTCTACAAGCTCTAATAAATTATTTAATGATCTATTAGCAATATTCAAATATTCACGATTATCATCTTGTTCTGGCAATGACATTAATTGCATTGCACCCATAGCGCCGTTAATCGGTGTTCTTAACTCATGACTTACGATGGCTAAGAAATCACTTTTTGCTTCATTGGCCTCTTCTGCTTTTTTTCGTGATTGCTCTAAGTCATAAATCGCTTGGTTTTGATCATCACGTGATTGCTTGAGCGCGAGTGCCATGGTGTTAACCCCTTTTTGCAACTCGCCAATTTCTGCTCCTGAAGTTACCTCTAATTCGCTGCTAAATTCACCATTAGCAATGCGTGAAAGTGAATGCGATACTTTTTCAATGGGGCGAGCGATAGATTCAGCCATGAAGCGCGCTAAAAGCAAACAGACCAGTAATATCGAGCTTGCCCAGCCCATGGATTTAGCAGCAATTATTAACGCTCGATCCCTCCCTAAAACATAACTTACTTCAACTTTGACATAAGCAATAGGAGCCATCACCGGTTGCTTACCATTGACATCATCAAACTCTGAAAACTCATTATAAGAACTGCGTTCTTGTACTAAAGAGCGCTTGTAGACTTCAATGTCTTCTCTATTAATCCGCTCATAATCGGGAGTGGCGTTTTTATAAATCACCTTGCCCTGAGTATCTTCAATACTCACCTTAACCACAGATGGAGCCTCCATAGCGCTGCTGACTAGAAGCTTTAATAACTCATAATTACCAGAAATAACGGGGTACTCGATGGATGACACCAATTGGCTCGATAAAATTTTTCCTACCGTTTCTACTTCAACTTTTGCATCGTTTAAGCGTTGCCAAAAAAACAATCCTGCAATTAAAGTAAACATCAACACAGCGGGTAACAAGCCAAGTAACAAGGTTCTGCTTCTCATGGTCCAATGGGATAACTTAAACATCATTATTGCTCCCCCATTAGTTCAGCCATATTTTGCTCTAGTTGCTTATTACTCATCACAGGCAAGTTCAACGAACGCGCGACTTGTTTATTGTACAAGACTCGATAATAAGGGTTGTAACCCGAGCTAATCCAACTGCTATCAGCCTTGTGCTGTTTTATTATGTCAATCAAGCGCTGACTAATGTGGGTAAGGTTACTGTAACTAGTAGCAAAACTTCCTGCTTTTAGATACGCTCGCGATGGACCAATTAAGACTTTTTGTTGGCGGTAAGAAGTAATAAGAATATTTTTTATATTCGCTGGGCTGTATATCTCTTGGTTATAGGTGCCCAATAACAAACGTGTATTTTTAAGTACATGATATAGAGCTTGGTTAATATTTTGGTGTTCAGCTAAATCGACCACTTTAAGTTGCTGTTTTTGAAGATTACTTAAACCTTCAAGCTGCTTGTTTTTATCCGCTTCACCATTCACCAGCAACCCTATTCTTTTGTCACCTGGTACAACTAAATTTGCCAAAGTTAATTGTCGAGAAAGTGGAGGCTCTACCCAAATACTGGTTTTTACTTGCAGCTGGCTGGCTTGTTCTTCAGAAACAAAAACCGCAATGGTCTTTTTGTGGGTTTGAGGCTCAAAGTGGGCAGGCACTTTTGATCCTACCAGTACTGCATAATCATCATCAGCAAGTTGAGCAGGAGCCCTTGATGTGCTGATTTTATAAATATTTTCAGGCGCCGCGTCTTTTAAATTACTTAACAAGCGAGACAGCAGTGGCGAATCATTCTCTGCAATCAAAACAAGCGTATCCTGCGCTGCCACTTCTTCAGCCACAGCAAGGGTTAACTTCAGCGCCAACAGCGGAGTAATTATCAGTGCTACTAAAAAGGATTTTAATAAAGTGATCATAGTGTCTCTGCTTCCGTGCAGCCCTTTTAATTAAAATTCTATTGCCAATTGGCCATAGTATACATTGGGTGTTGAATGCTTTTGATTCTTATAGGTCAAAGCCGAGTCAGGTTGTCTATTATGCTGAACAAAATAAGACAACTCTGCATTCAAACCTGCAATCGTAAAAGGTTTACTAATATTTAATTGAAAACGCTCATAAGGAAAATCTATCTGCTTTCTATCTTGGTTGAAATAACTCAAGCTTGCCGACCAGCTAGGGCTACTATACAGCCAGCTGAGCAATGTACTTTCAGTTGATGTTAAACGTTTTTCGACCAACTCTATTCTTACCTTTCTGTCTTCGTCAACATTATTACCTACATAACGACTATCAACATCTATGTAAGAATAATTCGCCATTAAAGAATGATTGTAATTAATACGACTAACAAATTGTAATTCAACACCCTTAACATCAGCTTCGTTATTGTTACTGATAAACGCCGCTTGCAAGGTCATTGGGTCGGATATCATGTCACGCATTTCTTCTCGAAAGAATTTAATGTCAAATTCACTATTAACCCCGTTAAAATCACCGGCAGCAAAATAACCGATTTCATAACTGGTGATTTTTTCAGGCTTCAATGATTTTTCATTGTCTCCGGCAATATTTTGTTGGTAGAAATTCGCTTGTGATACACCTAAATAGTTGCTAGTTAAATCTGAAATATTCACCACATACTCTGGTTGTGTTTCTAGCAAATCAGGAGATCGTACCGCCTGAGAAGCCACTAAACGGATACTTTGCTGAGGATCAATCAAAAAGTTAGCCGCCAGCTTAGGCGAGAAAGCAGGGTCATTGTAGGTTTCATATTCATACATACCACCAGCATTAAATATTAACCAAGGTTCCACTCTATATTCTGCATTAATAAACGCTCGCCACGTATTGTTGTGCACACTACCGTTAAAATACGTGCGCGAATAAGCAGAGTCTTGGCGAAAGCTGAATCCTGATACGGTTCGCAATGCATCATTCCAGCGCATTGTGTCTTGCCACTCAATATCAATTCTTTGCTCAGCAAGATCGGTATCTGCATCACCACAAGCAAAATCATCAAAAATCAACTGCTGATCAGCTGGTACATTTAATATCGATTGCGTTAAGTCTAGGTCTTGCTGACTAACATCAAAACCAAGCTCGGTTTTAATAAAATCACGGTCAAATGCCCCAGCTTTTAAGCCAGTAACTAAGCCATCAAGCGTGGCTTGGTCTAAACCTGGATCTGGATCTGGGTCTTTATAAAGAATGGGCAAAGCTCCCACTGCATTTGCCCACTCGGTATTTTGCTTATGCAATTGCACCATACCGGGCGTTAACGTTAACGTGGGTATACAAACATCCCGTGGTTGCTTTAACTCGTCTTTTTGCCAGTATGCCTGTAAGTGCGACTGATGATTATTAGAAAATTCCTTTTGCCAACGGGCATAAACATAGCCATTTTGGGTGGTTTTATCCGGCGGAGTTTGGTCATAATCTATTTGACGCATTTCGGTTTTACCCGACTTATAACCCATCTGCAGCGTTAAATTACTGCTGTTATCAAGTTCGTGGGTGACATAGGCATTTATGAAACCATGTTTGCGGCCGTCTCTAATTTCATCTTTATTTGCTTCAGCACGATCACCGTCAAAGCCCTCATCCGCTTTAACCGAACCACTGATTCTTAAACTGGTTCGGTCATAACTTAAACCATGGCGAAAATGTACATCTTGGCGACCTTTATTACCTTTGCGCCAAGATACTAAAACCCCCTGACTATCTTCTGGGTGTTTGGTTTGGATGTTAATAACACCCAAATACGAGTTAGCACCATACACAGAAGCATTAGGGCCTCGCACTACTTCGATACGGGCAATATCTTCAAGTGCTAAACCAATATCATCCCAAACAACAGTAGCAATGGCCGACCTATAAACAGATCGGCCATCAATTAATACCTGCAAACGACGCATGATGTTAGGGTTAGAAGTGTGATAAGCAACCGAGGTATTATTATCGTTATCAGCATGACCAACAAACATACCGGGTACAAACTGCATGAGTTCTGGCAGCGTTCTGACAGCCCATAATTTGATTTGTTCAGCACTAATGACAGTGACACTCGCAGGCACTTCGGCTTTAGGTTGTTTAAGCCTGGCTGCGGTTAACACAGTAGGAAGCGCTTCGCCTAAAATGCTGTCTTCTTCCCACGCTAAGTCTTCATCAAGAGCAAATTCGTCGAATTGGCTATAAGACAGTTGAGTGGAGCAAGAGATTGCAATTAATAGCAGCTGTCTAACCATGCTTGTATTTCCTAATGAAGATCCTAATAAACTTGTTTCGAAGCCAGCTTTGGTAAATGACTATTTATTAAATACCTTGTTAATTAACTTGTTACATACTTTGTTAACGTGCACTTTACGGTCGGTCACTGAACAAACCTTAAGGTATTAAAATATTTATTTTAGTTCTAATCCATAAATAGGCAAACAAGGCTCTAACTATATAGCCATAGCTAACTGACATAAGCTACAGATAAGTCTATAATTATTGTACATCAATCATTAATTTATACGCTAATTTATAGGATATATCATGGGTTATAATACGATTCCAGCGGGTAAGGATTTACCAAACGATATTTATGTGGCTATTGAAATTCCAGCAAATGCCTCGCCTATCAAGTACGAAATCGATAAAGATATGGATGCACTGTTAGTGGATCGCTTCATGGCGACTCCCATGTTTTATCCTGCTAACTATGGTTACATCAACAACACCTTAGCCGACGATGGCGATCCACTCGATGTGTTAGTCATCACGCCCTATCCTGTTATGCCGGGTTCAGTTATTCGTGCACGTCCTGTTGGCGTATTAAAAATGTCTGACGAAGCCGGTGGTGATGAAAAATTACTAGCGGTGCCGCACGAAAAATTAACTCAGCTGTATAACGACATGCATGACATTGACGATGTGCCTCAACTACTGAAAGACCAAATTGTGCACTTTTTTGAGCATTACAAAGACCTTGAAAAAGGTAAGTGGGTTAAGGTTGAAGGCTGGGAAAATGCAGATGCTGCGCGCGCAGCCATTGTGAAATCAGCCGCTGCTTATAAGGGTTAATGTAAAGGTTAAAGCCTGCTAACCTCGTATGCTGCTCTTTTTCTTAGAGCAGCTTTTTATCTATTGTTTCTTAACCACGGCCAATTATGACTTCATTGCCTATAAACCAATTATTACTGCGTAATCTAGAAATAATTAACGATCAACTTTTGGTAGTGAATCCGCCTCAAGATAACGGTTTGTTTCAACTGCTTAAACCCCATAATACTCAGCTAATTAATTTTGATACTCGCATCCATCAGGCTTGCGAAAAAGCAACATTGCGCTCTGAATTTGGTTTGCCTAGTCACCATCAATTTGAAACTGCTCTGCTGTATTGGCCAAAGTCAAAAGCCTTTGGTCATAGCTTGCTGCGCTGGCTTGCTAGCCAAATCAAACAACCAACAACCGTCTATTTATTAGCCGCCAATGATGCTGGTGGTAAAAGCTTAAATAATGCAGTTAAAGAGTTTGGCGACGACATTAACAAAATTGACATGGCACGAAAATGCTCATTATGGGCGTTCAAATTGAACCCGCTTGAAGACTTTAGTTGGCAGCAAGAAGCCAGTACCTTTACCTACGATAACTTAGACAACCCTGCGTTAACCTTTACCACTTACCCGGGTGTTTTTAATACCGGTAAATTAGACGCTGGCACAAAGCTATTACTGG
Organism: uncultured Thalassolituus sp.; assembly: GCA_913061435.1. Classification (GTDB taxonomy): domain Bacteria; phylum Pseudomonadota; class Gammaproteobacteria; order Pseudomonadales; family Oceanobacteraceae; genus Oleispira. The sequence goes on from CAJXUK010000046.1 coordinate 12,953, forward strand.
ATAATCTTGTGCTAAACAAGCGTGGCCGTGTATTAGATTTAGCCTGCGGCAGCGGAGTAATAGGGTTAACGTGTAAGTCACGCCAACCTGAATTATATGTCGAAATGGTTGATATTGATGGCATGGCCTTAGCCTCTGCCGAACTTAATACCCAGTCAATGGGTCTTGATTGCCAAGTATTTGCCAGCGACGGTTTAATCAATACCAAAAAATTCAATACGATTATTTGCAACCCCCCTTTTCATCAGGGTAAAGATACCGATTACAATTTTACTCAGCAATTGATTGGGACCGCAAAACAGCACTTACTGCCCAGAGGAGAAGTATGGATTGTGGCTAACCGTCAGCTAGCGTACGAACAATGGGCAGATAGAGTTTGTCACAGCGTAGAGACGGTTGTGCAAGCCAATGGCTTTAAGGTTTTAAGGTTAAAGTACTAATCATTTAAGCAAATTGATTAATTGCCTATTTTTGACAGGCTACCTTTTGATTGCTGCCAATTTAATATCAAGCCAACTTGAATTAAAACGATCGGAACGGCCACCCATATAAGCCCATGCCAACCTAGTACCAGTAGCAACACACCCGAAGCCAATGAAGCGATAGCTTGTGCACTAAAGATAACCAGATCGTTCAAACCTTGAACTTGGTGCGCTTCATTGGCGTTATGCATCTGCGGCAACAATGCTGTGCCAGAAACAAATAGTAAATTCCAACCCAGCCCCAGTAGCACCAAAGCACTCCAGTAATGAATCAGCGCTTGATCCCAGTAAGCTATAAACAAACACAGTGCGTAAATAGCCAGACCAGCCCACATCATAGGAACAAAACCCCACTTACGAATTAACCAGCCCGAAAAAAAAGAGGGCACAAACATCGCTAAAATGTGGCTTTGAATAACCCACTTTGTTTCTTCTAAGCCAAAGTGGTTAATTTCATGCATGCTAATAGGTGTTGCTGTCATGATAAACGTCATTACTGAATAGCCAACCGCAGCACTGCCAACGGCTAACAAAATGCCCGGATTGGATAATATTTCAGCAACACTTCGTCGACTCACAGCTTCACTCGATTGGACAATAACCACGTTGTTAAAGCCAATCAACAAAGCTATAAAAGCAACTAAAAAGCACACGGTTAACAAATAGAAAGCGCCTGCAAAAGTATTATGATGCAAGCTTTGCCCCAAGGTGACTAATTCGGGGCCAAGATAAGCCGCGACAATACCGGCTAATAATAATCGCGACGCAGCAGTCGGCATTAAATCGGTTTCGACACTTTCCATTGCTGCAAACCTAAATTGCTGAATACAGGCCAACACCATGCCGATCAGTGTTGCGGCAACAACAAATAAAGTAAAACTCTCTAACTCTAAGGATAAAACAGCTAATAGCGAACCTGCTGCCCCTAACAACATGGCGCTTAAAAAGACCATTTTACGCCCCACTCGACCTGCCCAAGCTGCAGCTGGGTAAACGGCTAAAGCCGTACCAAATACCATAGCGGCTAATGGCAAGGTTGCATAGCGACTGTCACTTGCCAATTGGCTTCCCACTAAACCACCCACAAAAACCACCAAGGGCGCCGCACACATAGCAAACGCTTGCGCTAACATTAGGGTCCAAACATTACGTGTCATGATGTCTACAACTGTTCAAAGTTCATAGGATGGGCTATTTATTGGCGACATAATAACTCAACTGTAAATAAAGCGCTCAGTATTAAGCTTTTAGGCTCATATTCACCTTGCAAGCCAACCTTAGCGGAATAAACTGGCCACAGGTTAGACAAACCCAATCACCCTCTAAGAAACAAATATAATAATTGAAAGCGTTTATTAAAATCTTATGAACTCAAATACTATTTTAGAAAATTACATACGCTGGGTTATTGCTCAGCGTAAATGGTTAGCTCCATTACTTGCATTGAGCGTGGTTTTACTAAGTGCTGGCGCTAGCAAACTATCATTTACCAGTGATTTTCGTGCTTATTTTGGACCAGAAAATCCTCAATTACTGGCTCTAGAAAATATGGAAAGGACGTTTTCAAAACAAGAAAACGTGTATTTTTACCTCCATGCCAACGAAGGAGACTTGTTTACAACTCAAGGCCTCCATCTCATAGAACGTCTAACCGATGAAGCCTGGCAACTCCCCTATTCGCAGCGCGTTACGTCACTACAAAACTACCAACATACCGATGTTGAAGAAGATGATTTAATTATCGACTACCTCTATTACGAGGCGCTTGATCTTAGCCCTAATGACTTGCAGAACATACGGCGTAATGTCTTTGCCGAGCCAACCCTGTTACACAACTTAATCTCAGAAGACGGAGCCTCCACAGGGATCAATGTTCGTACGATTTTACCCGAAGGTACCAGCCAAACCACGTCCAAAGAAGCCGTTGCCGCAGCGCGTGCACTGGCCGAAAGCATACGCCCAGATTTCCCAAATTTTGAAATTCTTGTGGGTGGTTCATTAACATCCAACGTCACCATGGGTGAAGCCATAGAACAAGACATAAAAAACCTACTGGGGCTGTCTTATCTGGTGATGATTGTCATTATGCTGATTTTACTGCGCACCTTCTCCGGTATGTTTTTGACCTTACTGATTATTAGTTTTTCTGTTTTGGCCACCATGGGACTATTTGGCTGGATGGGCTTTACCATGACACCACCAACGGGCTTTGTACCCACTGCTATTTTGACCATTGCGGTAGCTGATACCATTCATATCTTAATCAGTTATTACTATGAACTGAATCATGGCAAATCAAAATTTGAAGCCATTCAAGAATCCCTACGGATTAATTTTTCGCCCGTATTCATTACCAGCATTACCACTGTCATTGGGGTTTTATGCTTAAACACCAGTGACTCTCCTCCATACCGTGACATGGGTAATATGATTGCCGCCGGAGTATTTTTTGCTTGGTTTTACAGCATTGCTTTTTTACCCGCAATGCTTGCCCTTATGCCCACCCCAAAAGGTAAAGTGGAAAATAACAAACCTTCTTACATGATGGTTTTCGCCAACATTGTTGTTCGTTTTTACAAACCTTTGTTTGTCATTATGGCCATTATGATTATTACTATTGGTAGCCAGTTAAGTAAAAACTCAATTTCTGAACGCTGGCATGAGTTTTTTGATGATAGCTTTGAAGTTCGCAATACCATTGAAGCCAC
>CAJXUK010000047.1 GCA_913061435.1 uncultured Thalassolituus sp.
ACGGGAAATAACGATGAAATCTTTTCCACATTGCCTTGTCCACAGTAAATTAATTAATAATAAAGACAGAGCTCTGACTTTTAGACGTTTTTCGGGGTATGCTGTTATTAGAACACATGGAAAAAGATGGTTATGTTAGTACGCATTATTAGCTTATTACTTGCTCATAGCATGCTATTAGGCTGCTCAATTTTGTCTAATCAGTATACTGAAACGAGTACAGAGAGAACGCCCATATCTTTATCTGAATCAACATATTCAGAAAACCAAAACTCGGATACCGACAGTTTTGGGCAAGATGACAGCGAAAATAAAAATAAACAATATCGCCCATTTCCTGCAGCGACCTTATATTCTTTGTTAGTCGCTGAAATGGCCGGGCAGCGTCATCATTTTGATGTTTCTTTGGTTAATTATTACGACCAAGCCAAAAAAACCGGTGATCCTGCAATTGCCGAGCGCGCCACACGCATAGCTCAATACTTAGGTCATAACAAATACATTACGCAGACCTCACAAGTCTGGGTTAATAATGATCCTAACTCGGCTTCAGCCCATCAAATATTGGCATTATCGTTGATAAAAGCGGGGGATTTTTCTACCGCACTAAAACACCTAGAAACGATATTACTACTTGCTGGGGCGAGTCAGTTTGATTACCTAGCACTAAGCGCTCAAACTCTTGAGCGCACTAAAAAGCTAGATTTATTAAGCCAATTTGAATTATTAACACAAAAATATAATGATGATGCGCCTCTATGGATGGCTCAAGGCACCCTACTTCTTCAATTAGGAGATTTTAGCGCTGCCATTGTAGCGCTAGACAAGGCACTCGATCTTCAGCAAGACTACACCGCCGCAGCACTGAACAAAGCCCGTGCACTGCGCAAGCTTAACAAAACTGAACAAGCGCTTTCGTTACTCGATGACCTGCACGATTCTTTGCCCAACCACAAAGGCATTGGTGTTTTGCGTGCAAGAACTCTAATTGATTTAAAACGTTACAGTGAAGCCAGAGCCGCCTTTCAATATTTAGCCGATCAATTTAACGACGATCATTCGATTAAATTGTCACTGGCTTTACTGCACATGGAATTAGAAGAATTTGATGAAGCCATTGCCATGTTAAGCGCTCTTACACTGCACACAAAAATAAGCGATGAAGCATACTTTTATCTAGCGCGTATTGCAGAAACACAGCTAGACAAAGAGCGCGCCATGCGTAATTACCGCCAAATAGAAAAAGGCCGACAATTATTGCCCGCAATTATTAGAGTGGCCAGCCTACTGCGTGAAACCCAAGGCATACACGCCGCTCGTGATTACATCCACCATCGCCGTGGAGAGTTTGCTCAATTTAATACAGAGCTCGCTCAGCTAGAAATTGAATTTTTGATGAAAGAAGAAGACCTCACTACAGCTTTTCAAATTGCTAACGAAGCTCTAAGTGATCACCCAGACAGCACCTACCTGCTGTATAGCCGTGGCTTAATCGCTGAAAAATTAGGCGACCTAAAACAATTAGAAGATGATTTAAAGAGTGTTATCGCCTTAAAGCCCAATGATGCCGAAGCCCTCAATGCTCTTGGCTATACCCTAGCCAATAAAACCGACCGACTTGACGAAGCATTTGTCCTGATCGAAAAAGCACTAAAACTGGCGCCTAATAATCCAGCTATCATCGATAGCCTTGGCTGGGCTTACTATCGCAAAGGCGAGCTAGAAAAAGCACTACCTTTGTTAGAAGAAGCATTTGCTGAGTTTCCAGATCACGAAGTAGCCGCTCATTTAGGTGAGGTTTTATGGAAACTGGAACGCACTAAAGAAGCTAAAACAATTTGGCAACAAGGCCTAGAGCAAAAACCGGACAGCCCAATTATCCAAGACACCCTAAAACGTCTAAATGTAAATATTCTTGCTAAGTGAATCACTATTTATGAATTTTTTTGTTACCCGTCTATTAATTGTAATGAGCTTGGGACTTAGTGGTTGCAGCCTGCTTGACCTAAAACAAAACAGCAAAGTATTAGACAGTAAGTTAAGTCAAATGCAATACTGGCAAATAAGAGGTAAGTTGTCTGTTATAAATAAAGGTGAAGCTGTTACCGGATTTTTAACTTGGCAGCAAAACCAACAAAAATTCGATATTTTTTTATCAGGCCCCTTTGGCCAAGGTTCAAGCCATCTAGTCGGTAATGAGCAGCAAGCAAGCTTAACTCTACCCGGAGAAGAAACTGTGTATGCTTCTTCTGCCGACGCACTAATGGAGCAATTTGTGGGCTGGAAGTTTCCTGTGTTAGATGTTCGCCATTGGGTTAAAGGCCAAGCTAGCCCAAATTCAACTGCCACCGAAGCTCGCAACAGCATGGGTTTATTAGAAAAGCTTCAGCAGCATGGTTGGCAGGTTCAATTCTCGCGCTACCAACGCTTAGCTGATAACTGGTTGCCTGGTCGAGTTAAAATAATCGGCAATGAATTCACCTTTGTTTTGGCGATTAAAGAATGGGACATACACGCTCAGGAATCCAATGACTAACAACGCTTCCCTTAATAGCTGGTTAACAGTTCCATCACCAGCAAAACTGAATTTAATGCTACACATTACCGGACGCCGCGAAGATGGTTATCACGAACTGCAAACCATCTTTCAATTTGTAAATTATGGTGACGAGCTAAGTTTTCAGCTGCGCAAGGATAATAAACTAACGTTAACCCCAGAGATAAAAGGAGTTAACTTTGCAGACAATTTAATTATCAAAGCAGCATTGGCACTACAAAACCACCCTAAAGCGACGCATAAAATCTGTGGTGCAGATATTCAATTAAAAAAAATCCTACCGATGGGCGGCGGCTTAGGAGGAGGCAGTTCGAATGCGGCAACTACATTATTAACTCTAAATTTATTGTGGGAGCTTCATCTATCACTGGATGAACTAGCCGAAATTGGACTAGCCTTAGGCGCCGACGTCCCAGTATTTATAAAGGGTCAAGCATGCTGGGCTGAAGGCGTTGGTGAAAAGATAACACCACTACCCGATTTAGCTGAAAACTGGTTCGTTATTGCGTGTCCAAACGCGCACTCAAATACGAAAGAAATTTTTTCGCACAAAGGGTTGACAAGAAACAGCGAGATCCTTAATATGCGCCACGCACTTGAGGGACAAGCAGCAAACACAGTTAGAAATGACTGCGAATCAGTTGCTATAGAACTCAACCCTGAAATTGGTAAGACATTGAATTTGCTAAACAAATTCGGCTCTGCTAAGATGACTGGGACTGGAGCTTGTGTTTTCTTAAGCGTAGCTTCAGAGAATAAAGCAACGCAAGTTGTGAGTAAGCTTCCAGCTGAATTAAATGCATTTATTGCGAAAGGTACTAACCTTTCTTCTGCACATAAGGTATTATTCAGCTCCGTTTGAAAAAACGGTTTTTAAAAAAAGTTGGGGTGTCGCCAAGCGGTAAGGCAACGGGTTTTGATCCCGTCATGCGCAGGTTCAAATCCTGCCACCTCAGCCAACTTCTTATTTATCCATTACTGAACAATCTAAAGGTGACCCATAGTGTCCAAACTGATGGTATTTACCGGCAACGCCAATCCAAAATTAGCCAAGCTAGTTGTTGAACGTTTAGATATTCCTTTAGGCGAAATGTCTGTTGGTAAATTCAGTGATGGTGAGATCACCGTTGAAATCGATGAAAATGTCCGCGGTAAAGACGTTTTTATTATTCAGCCAACCTGTACCCCCACCAACGATAACTTGATGGAACTTCTGCTAATGGCAGATGGTTTACGTCGTGCTTCTGCAGCCCGTATCACCGCGGTTGTTCCTTATTTCGGTTATGCACGCCAAGATCGTCGTCCTCGTAGTGCTCGTGTGCCAATTAGTGCCCGCGCAGTTGCTGACATGATGGTAGGTGCCGGTATCGATCGCGTATTAACGGTTGATTTACACGCCGACCAAATCCAGGGCTTTTTCAGTGTCCCTGTTGATAACGTATACGGATCTCCTATTTTATTAGACGACATCGCACGTCAGAAATACGAAGATTTAATCGTAGTTTCTCCAGACGTAGGTGGTGTTGTTCGTGCTCGCGCTATTGCTAAACAACTAAACGTTGATCTAGCCATTATTGATAAGCGTCGCCCTGAAGCCAATGTTGCCGAAATCATGAACATTATCGGTGATGTTGAAGGCCGTACCTGTGTTTTAGTTGATGACATGGTGGACACTGCAGGCACCTTATGCCAAGCCGCTAGTGCATTAAAAGAGCGCGGTGCTAAAAGCGTTGTTGCTTACTGTACACACCCTGTTTTATCTGGCCCAGCCATTGACCGCTTAAAAGTTTCTGATATTGATGAGCTTGTTGTTTCCGATACTATTCCATTATCATCGGCTGCTCAAAAATCAGGGCGCGTTCGTCAATTAACGATTGCTGGCCTACTCGCTGAATCCATTCGTCGTGTAAACAACGAAGAATCCATTAGCGCTATGTTTAGATAACGAACGCTTCGTTAAATAACGACGCCTTCTATTGAAAGTTTCACGTTAAAAAGTTTGGTCGCAAAACTTTTTAACACACCGAAGACCTCAGGAGTATTTTGCTCTTGGGGTTTTCTGCACTTAGTCACTGTTACCTTAACCTAAACAGACAGTGGCTTTATTTTTTATAAAGGTAGACATCATGTCAGAATTAACATTGAACGCAGAACTTCGCGAAGTAGTAGGGAAAGGTGCGAGCCGCCGCCTACGTCGTTTAGAAGATCTAGTTCCAGGCATCATTTATGGTGGTAAAGTGGGCGCTAACGCTCGTAAACCAGCCAATATTACTCTGCAAGCTAAAGAGTTAAGAAAAGCCTTAGAAAACGAAGCATTCTACAGCAGTGTAATCACGTTAAATGTTGGTGATCAAACTGAACAGGTTGTTTTAAAAGATATGCAACGTCACCCTGCAAAAGGTCACGTTATGCATGCTGATTTCTTGCGCGTAAGCAAATCAACTGTTCTTAAAGCACAGCTTCCAGTTCACATGATCAACGAAGACGTTTGCCCAGCAGTTAAAACAGGCGGCGGCACAATTTATCTTTCAATGCCTCTTATTGAAATCAGCTGTGCTGCAAGTGATTTACCTGAGTTCATCGAAGTTGATCTTTCTGAAGCACAAGCGGGTGATGTTATTCACTTGTCAGACATCAAATTCCCTAAAGGTGTTGAGTCAATCGAACTACTTAAAGGCGAAGAGCACGACTCTGCAGTTGTTTCTCTTCTTGCTCCTAAAGGTGCGAGTGAAGAAGATACTGAAGAAGCTGGCGAAGAGTAATCTTCTTTCTCTGAAGCACAACCTTAGGGTTATTAGCCCACAGAGAAAACAGTTAAAAGGGCTCATTTATGAGCCCTTTTTTGTATCATCGTTATAGGCAATACTGAAGACGCTACCATGAGCAAAATTAAACTAATCGTTGGCTTAGGTAACCCAGGCTCTGAATACGAAGCAACTCGACACAATGCAGGTGCTTGGTTTTTAGCAGAAGTCGCCCGTGCTTATAATATTTCTTTAAAAGCCGATAAAAAGTTTTTTGGTATTTGCGGGCAAGGCCGTATTGATGGTAACGATGTTTGGTTATTATTTCCTACGACCTTCATGAACAAGAGTGGTCAAGCTGTTCAAGCATTAGCCAATTTCTATAAAATTAATACCGATGAGATTTTAGTCGCCCACGATGAGTTAGACTTACCGTCAGGAGTGGCTAAATTAAAAACCGGTGGCGGTCACGGTGGTCAAAATGGCTTGCGTGATATCATTGCCTGCTTAGGTAATAACAAAGATTTTCATCGCCTGCGGATTGGCATTGGCCACCCGGGGGATAAAAGTCGTGTGACTGGGCACGTACTAGGTCGCCCCAGCGCAATAGAGAAAGAACAAATGAACGCGACAATCGACGAAGCCTGTCGCGTACTTCCCGATGCCTTATTAGGTGACTGGGGTAAAGCCATGAATCGACTTCATACATTTAAGGCTTAGCACTGGCTAGGTCTGATTATTTAAATATAGGACATCACGATGGGTTTTAAATGCGGAATCGTTGGTCTACCCAACGTAGGTAAATCAACTCTTTTTAACGCACTCACCAAGGCAGGTATTGGCGCAGAAAACTTTCCTTTTTGCACCATCGAGCCTAACTCAGGCATGGTTCCAATGCCTGATACACGCTTAGATGCACTTGCTGAAATTGTTAAACCCGAAAAAGTTTTAGCAACAACAATGGAATTTGTTGATATTGCAGGCTTGGTTGAAGGTGCATCAAAAGGTGAAGGACTGGGTAACCAATTCTTAGCCAACATTCGTGAAACTGATGCAATTGCTCACGTTGTGCGCTGTTTTGAAGATGAAAATGTCATTCACGTTGCCAACAAAATCTCTCCCACCGATGACGTTGATATCATTAATACCGAACTAATTTTGGCCGACCTTGAGTCTTGCGAAAAGCAATTGCAACGCGTTACTCGTGTTGCCAAAAGTGGCGCTAAAGATGCTGTTCAGCAAAAAGGCTTGTTAGAGAAATTAGTTACTCATTTAAGTGACGGTTTACCAGCTCGCACCTTGGTAAAAGAAGACGGCGATTATGCCTTGTTTGATCAGTTTCATTTAATTACTTTGAAACCAGTGATGTACATCGCTAACGTTAGCGAAGATGGTTTCGAAAACAACCCTCATCTTGATACTGTTCGTGAAATTGCCGCATCAGACAATGCTAGCGTTGTTGCAGTATGCAACCAAATAGAAGCTGAAATTTCTGAGCTAGACGAAGATGAGAAAAAAGAATTTTTAGACGATATGGGCATGGAAGAAGCTGGCCTAGACCGTGTAATTCGTGCTGGTTACGAGCTTTTAGGCTTGCAAACTTACTTTACCGCTGGCGTTAAAGAAGTTCGTGCTTGGACGGTCCCGATTGGTGCAACCGCTCCAAACGGCGCTGGCGTGATTCACACCGATTTTGAAAAAGGGTTCATTCGTGCAGAGGTGATTGCCTATGACGATTTTATTCAATACAAGGGTGAAGCAGGCGCTAAAGAAGCTGGTAAATGGCGCCTAGAAGGTAAAGAATACTTGATCAAAGACGGCGATGTTATGCACTTCCGTTTTAACGTTTAATTTACGTTAAGCGCTCTATTCATTGGGTTTAGATTGTAAACCCAATGAATAGAAAGCCATTAATTTCTACGATTACTGTTTAACCGCTCCAACTCCTCTTGCTCCAACGCCTTGATTTCTTCTTCGCGTTTTTCTTCATCTGTTTTCTCTAACGACAAACCGGCAAAATCGGATGCTGTTCCTGTACTCTCTGATGTATGATTATCTGCTATTGCAGTTCCGGACTGGCCTTTTTCCGCCAGTTTTATTCTCAACCTTAAATTGTTGGCTGAGTCAGCATTTTTTAAGGCCTCTTCGGTGGTGATTTTGCCAGTTTGCTGCAATTTAAATAGCGCCGAATCGAACGTTTGCATGCCTAAATTTTCCGATTTAGCCATGATCTCTTTAATAGAATCAATATCACCTTTATAAATTAAATCTTGAATGGTTTTAGTGCCGAGTAACACTTCCACAGCTGCCACGCGCTTGTTATCCACTGTCGGAATTAATCGTTGCGATACAATGGCCTGCACGTTTAAACCTAAGTCTTGCAAAATTTGCGCATGACGCTCTGAAGGGAAAAAGTTAATAATGCGGTCTAACGCTTGGTTGGCGTTATTAGCATGCAAGGTAGAAATCGCTAAATGCCCGGTTTCGGCAAACGCTAACGCATGCTCCATCGTTTCGGCATCTCGAATTTCGCCAATTAAAATTACATCGGGGGCTTGGCGCAACGTATTTTTTAATGCCGCCTGAAATGACTTAGTGTCTACCCCTACTTCACGCTGATTAATAATCGACTTTTTATGGCGATGAACAAACTCTACAGGATCTTCAATGGTAATAATGTGCCCTGCGGAGGTCGAATTACGATGATCGATCAAAGAAGCTAAAGACGTTGATTTACCAGAGCCCGTGCCACCGACAAATAAAATCAAACCACGTTTTGCATTTATAACTTGCTTGAGTATTTCGGGTAAGCCTAAATCATCAAAGCGGGGGATGTCGGTGACGATATTTCGTGCGACAACCGAAACCTCATTGCGTTGGCGAAACATATTGAGGCGGAAGCGACCAACACCCGCAATACTGATGGCCATATTAAGCTCTAGCTCTTGCTCAAACTCGCTTTTTTGTTCGTCATCCATGACCTCATTGATCATTTCGGCTATTTGACCAGGCCTAAGCGTGTCTTTACTCAGCGGCTTTAATGCCCCTTGGAATTTTCCACTAGGAGGCGCGCCAGTACTTAAATAAAGATCAGAGCCGTCATGTTTTGCTAAGACTTCAAGTAACTTTTTAATATTCATGAAGAGATCATCTCGCTGTATTATAAGCAAAAGTGTAGCAGTGATTGAGCCACTTACCTGTGACTCAGGTCTCTAATAGAAGGCTTCAATGATTTGTTATTTTTTTACCTTAAACTGGATTATCCATATCATGAAAAACAACCTCTAAGGCAAACTTATCTGCTAGGTGCTCACCTAATGCTTTAGCACCATATCGCTCGGTGGCATGATGACCCGCGGCAAAAAAATGAGTTTCTGTTTCTACGGCTAAATGATGGCTAGGCTCAGAGACTTCTCCTGTTAAATAAGCATCTAAGCCTGCATCCACAGCATACTGCATATACCCCTGCGCGCCCCCAGTACACCAGCCAATGGTTTCTATCATGCTATCTGGGTCTGGCCCAAGATGAAGCGGTTCTCGCTGTAAACGCTCAGCTAATAGTTGAGAGAACTCACCGGCACTCATGGGTGTTTGCAAACGACCTATTTGACCTGGAACCGAATCATCATGAGGGTCTAAACCAGATTCTACGGTTAAGCCTAAGACTTTGGCTAACTGAGTATTATTGCCATATTCAGCATGATGATCTAACGGCAGATGATAAGCGATTAAATTAATATCGTTAGCCAGCACCGCTTTAATTCTGTTTTTCTTAATACCGGTTATGCATTCATTCTCACCCCGCCAAAAATAACCATGGTGCACCAATATGGCGTCTGCTTTTTCGGCAATAGCTTGTTCGATAAGTGCTTGGCTAGCAGTAACACCGGTGACTATTTTATGCAGCGTATCAGTGCCTTCTACCTGTAAACCATTAGGGCAATAATCTTTATATTTAGCAGGCTGCAAAAGTTCGCTCAAGTAATTCATTAGTTGGTCGCGCTTAATACTCATCATTCATCCTAAATCTGTATAACAAAGTTTTTATAACGATGTCTTTATAACCTTAGTAAATCAAGTAAACTTATTTTATCTGAAAAGTGTAACTGGTAAAAAGATAATGCCACAGCCAAATAACGGGTTAAGCCAATATTTAGTACCCTCTCTTTTAGGTTTAGTAATTGCTTTGCTAGTAATTATTGCTAAGCCCGAGTGGTTTCCGGCCCTATCGGAACACAGCAATAGCTTTACTCAAACTTCGAACAATTCTAGCGTTTTAGGCCAAGTAAGTTATTCAGGTGCCGTCGAAAAAGCAGCGCCCGCTGTTGTTAATATTTTTACACAACGTCTTGTGCAACAGCAGCAACATCCATTACTTGGCCAATCTTTTTTGCGCCGTTTCTTTAATAATCAACCCAGCGAACGTATGCAATCCAGCTTAGGTTCTGGGGTTATTATGAACAGTGAAGGTTACATTCTCACTAACCATCATGTCGTAGTTGGCGCTTCTGAAATTCGAGTGTCTATGCAAGATGGCAGAGAAATTGATGCAACTCTCATTGGCAGTGACGCTGAAGTCGACTTAGCCATTCTAAAAATCAACCTTCCTCGCTTACCTTTTATTCAAATCGCAGATCGTGGCCCTTTAAAAATAGGCGATGTTGTATTGGCTATTGGCAACCCCTTTGGGGTTGGTCAAACCGTAACCATGGGAATTGTAAGCGCACTGGGCAGAAATCAACTTGGGCTCAATACTTATGAAGATTATATCCAAACCGACGCCGCGATTAATCCGGGCAACTCTGGTGGCGCTTTAATAAATGCTTACGGTGAATTAGTCGGCATTAACTCGGCAATTTATTCACAATCAGGTGGCTCACAAGGCATCGGATTTGCCATTCCAGCCAACAGCGCAGCCCAAGTTTTAGCCGATATTACTCAATTTGGAAAAACCATTCGTGGCTGGATGGGCATACAAGTTCAAGAAGCTACGCCCACCTTATTAGCTCGCTTAGGTCTACCGGATGCCTTAGAAGGTTTGATCGTCACTGGGTTAGCACTTAACAGCCCTGCACAGCAATCAGGTTTAATGATCGGCGATATCATTACATCAATGAACGACCTACCTAGCGAAAACGCAAAATCTGCAATGAATCAAATCGCAGCTCTGCGCCCCGGAGAAAATATCCGTATTGAGTTTATACGTTCTGGTCGATTGCAAAGCACCGTTGCAATCGCAGGAAAAAGAGAAAAACCAAGCAAATAATTGCTTGCATTTTCATAAACTTAATAATGAATATTTAGATTCTGTTTTTTTGAAAAAAATCTTTAAAGTTAGCTAAAAATTACAAGAATACCCTAGTGTTTTCTGCTTGGTCGATTAAAATGCTCAACCTTTTTTCCATCAAGAATAGAGAAGTATTTTGATCGTTTTTACTATTACCAATGACGTTACCGATGAAGTTTATGTGGGTACGACCAAAGACAGTGTCGATGAGCGCTGGAAGCAATATCAAGAAGCAGCAAAATTAGATTATACCGCTGCTCGCTTATTTAAAGACATTCGCGATTTTGGCGCAAAAAGCTTTACCGCATCTGAATATGCAGTTGCTTTTGATAGAGAAGACCTAAAAGACTTATTTGAAGAAGCTATGGATGAACACCAAGGTGTGAGTCTTGTTGGTGTAAAAACAACCAAACCCAAGCCAGTAAAAGTTGCCCCGCCTAAAAAAACAACGGCTAAAAAACCTGCCTCTAGTACTCGCACCAGTAGCACCCCAACTCCTAAAATTACCAAGCCTAAAGTATCTTCTGGCCGAACAAACTCAGCAGCCAAAGAGCGCGCAATTAAAGAAGCCATTGCCGAAGAAAAAGCCATACGCGAATCCGCTAAACTAGCTAAAGCAGCGGCTGAAGCGAAAGAAATGCGTGAAATTATGGCACGTTTAGATTCCCGTGGATCGACCTTAAAAAAACGCTAATCATTTTTTAATGCTGTTCGTTTAAATACCATAAAAAGAGGCGCTATAAAGCGCCTCTTTTATTTACTCATTTATTTACTCTATTGTTTATTCAACAAACAACTACTTACTGTCGCCACCGCAGCCACCACAGCAATGACTCGCGCCACTATCTGTTTTAGTTGCCCCAGTCAGTTTACCTTGTTCATCGTCAGAGAAAAAGAAAACGCCCTTAACAACCTGCCAGGTCACCGCAAGTGCACCGATAATAAATACCACATCACCTATTGTACGAATCCAACGCAATGTAACCAGCACATCACTTTGCATAAAGCCTTCACTACGGGCGTACCAAAGACCTTCTGAGGCACTGGCAACAAACTGCAGAATACCAACAGGCAACAAGCTAGTGAACAACATCAGTACTAAACCAATATTCATCCACCAAAATGAAGTTTTCATTAAGCGCTCATCAAACTTCATATTCGGGCGAATGTATCTTAATACCAAGATCGTAAAGCCCAATGCTAAGAAACCATAAACACCAAACAAAGCCGCATGCGCGTGCGTCGCCGTAGTATTAAGACCTTGAATGTAATACAAAGCAATCGGTGGATTGATCATAAAACCAAGTACACCAGCACCCAACATATTCCAGAATGCGACCGCCACAAAATACATAACCGGCCACTTCACATGTTCCATCCACGGTGCACGGTGTTGCATTTTATAATGCTCCCAAGCTTCGTGCCCCAGTACAATTAACGGTACAACTTCTAGCGCACTAAAGGTAGCACCCACCGCCATCACAGGAGTAGTCGTTCCCGAGAAGTATAAGTGGTGGAAAGTTCCAGGAATTCCACCCAGCATAAATAATGACGCCGACGCCAGCGAAGCAACCGTTGCCATACGCTTAGTTACTAAGCCCATATTAAAGAAGATAAAAGCCAAAGCCGTAGTAGCGAACACTTCAAAGAAACCTTCTACCCACAAGTGAACAATCCACCAGCGCCAGTATTCCATAATTGAAATATGCGTACGCTCACCGTAAAAGAAACCTGCTCCGTAGAATAAACCAATCGCAACTACCGACAACATAAACAGAACTAATAGGTTTTTATCACCTTTCTGCTGCAACGCTGGGGCAATGCAACGCATCATCAACGCTAACCAGAAGAGAATGCCAGTGAACTTACCAATCTGCCAGATTCTACCGAGATCAACATATTCATACCCCTGGTGTCCTAACCAGAAGTTCAAGTTAGCGGGCATGATTTGCGCTATTGCTAAGTAATTACCAACAAAAGAGCCCACCACAACTATAACCAAGGCCCAGAATAAAATATCTACACCCAGCTTTTGGAACTTAGGATCTTTACCCCCATTAATAACCGGTGCTAAAAATAAACCAGCGGCCAAAAAGCCCGTAGCAATCCAGAATAAGGCCGATTGAATGTGCCAGGTACGTACCAAGCTATACGGAAACCATTCTGACGTTTGAATGCCGTAAAAGCCTTGACCTTCAACGGTATAGTGAGCGGTAAGACCACCTAAAAAAACCTGAAAGGTAAACAGAGATACAATTAATACCAAATACTTACCCAATGCTTTTTGAGAAGCAGTTAAGTTAAATGACAAAATAGGATCCGCTGTTGGGGCAACCGGATCGCCATCTTCTTTACGCAAAAATGCCCACGCCCAAACAAGTGCACCAATACCTGCAATTAAAATAACAATACTGACCAATGACCAAATAATATTTTCAGCAGTTGGCTTATTATCAATAAGTGGCTCGTGTGGCCAGTTGTTTGTATAGGTTGCATTACCTGCTGTACGTTCGGTTGATGCTGCCCAAGCTGTCCAGAAAAAGAATTCGGTTAAACGTTCACGACGCTCAAGACTAGGAAGCGTAACCTCTTTCATCGCATAGTTTGCCCGTGTTTGCTGAAGCTCTGGGGCACCACCAAACAAAGCACTGTAATAATCAGCGGTTTGCTGTATCGCCAACATACGGCGCGGTGACAAAGTAACTATGTCTTTGTCTGCATCATAGGTATTGGTACGGAATTCTTTTTTCAGCTCATAACGCAACGCATTTTGCTGACGATCATCCAAAGCATCATAATCCACCCCAAACTCATCTTGGGCCGCTAAATCTAACCAGCTAACCAGCTCACGGTGCAACCAGTCAGCTGTCCAATCTGGTGCTTGATAGGCACCATGCCCCCAAACAGAACCTAACTGCATTCCACCCACAGATTGCCAAGCAGTTTGACCATCTAATACTTTTTCTTCTGTGGTAAATACCTTGCCCTCGGTTGTGACAAACTGTGCCGGTATCGGTGGTGCTGTCCTATAAATTTCCGTACCAAAATATCCAAGTATAGAAAATGTTACTGCAACAACCCCCAGCAGGGTCCACCACAGCCGCTTATACTCACCCATAGCATTTCTCCTTCGAACTCATTAAATATTAGTAATCGCTATAAACTCTTATAAAGATGCATTTAGTATGAATCTTAATGAGCGAAGTTTTACACAGAAGATTAAAGATGTAAAATAGATATATCTTATAAATTGAATCTTTTTTGATTTGATACTGCGGAGCTATTAACTAGTGAACATTACTCGATTTACCGATTATTCTTTGCGCACTTTAATTTACTTATCGCTGCACGATGATGCACAGCAAATAATCACTATAAAAGAAGTGGCTGATCAGTATGGCATATCAAAAAACCACCTAATGAAGGTCGTGCAAGATCTTAATGCGAAGAATTACATTAATGCAACGAGAGGGAAAAACGGTGGGATTCGCCTAAGTCGGCCTCCTCAAGAAATTAATATTGGTGAATTGGTAAGGGCCGTAGAACAAGAGTCAACCCTGGTTGAATGCTTCGGCGATAATAATCAGTGTGTTATCACCCCCAGCTGCCAACTAAAAAACATGTTTGCAGAAGCCATGGAAAGTTTTTTTAGCTGCTTAGACAAGTACACCCTGGCAGATTTAATAAGCGGCTCAAACAAAGCCGCATTACAGAAAATTTTAATTCAAAAAATAGAACCTTAACGCGGAGGCAGGACAAAATGTTTAACCCGTTCAGTCAACTCTGCAGCTACCCCAGACAGCATCTTAGCAGACGTTGACAGGGACTCTGCCTGCTCTTTTGATTCTGCGCTGGTATCACGTATTTTGGTAAGTCGCTCAGAGATATCATCGGTAACAATGGATTGCTCTTCAGACGCTGTGGCAATAGAGCGATTCATATCTAAAATACCACGAGTGAGAGAAGCAATAATTTGCAGAGTTTCTCCAATATCTTCCGAACTCTTAACAGCGTCTTTAACACTGCCATCACTTTTATAAATATTATCAGTAACCGTCTGTCTCACGTTTTGCAATGCACTAATGCGCTCTCTAATTTCGACCGTAGAGGTTTGCGTTCTACTTGCTAAGGTTCTTACTTCGTCTGCTACCACCGCAAAACCCCGCCCCTGCTCACCCGCTCTAGCGGCTTCAATGGCAGCGTTTAAAGCCAGTAAATTGGTTTGCTCTGCAATATCACTGATAACATTTAAGATAGATGTCACATCGTTTACCGAGGTTTCTAAATCAGCCAAACTGGCAATAGATTCACTCATCACCTGAGCAACTGCTTGCACCGTTTCTATACCTTCTCTAACGATAGTTTCACCCTTAGCTGCGTGCTGCTCTACATCCTGCACGCTTTCAGCGGCACCGGTGCAGTTGCCTGATACTTCTTTTACCGCCACTGAGTTTTCATAAACAGAACTAGAAATTACCTCTATTGCTGAATTTTGGTTATCGTGTAAGCATAAAGACTCTTGCGCTATTTTATCTAAAGACTGAGACGATGACTGAACACGCTCAGAATTATCCGTTATCTCATACATCAGCTCTGCAAGACTTTGCGACATACTATTTAAACTTTGAGATAAGTGCGAAATCTCATCATTACCACTAAATTTAATGGGTTGACTTAAATCACCAGAAGCCATCCGTTTGGCCTCTCTTCTGAGGTAGAGTAATGTCTTAATCACTCCGCGCTCTAAACGCAAATAGCAGATAATCAGTACAGTAATTACCAAGGCTGCCATGTTGTGGTCAACTAAATTTGGTCACAAGTTAAGAGGCAGTTTTCATAAACTGCC
>CAJXUK010000048.1 GCA_913061435.1 uncultured Thalassolituus sp.
TAGGTCGAAGGTTTGCTCCACCACCAAGCTTGGCTTGAGTAAGAGAAAAACATTATTCCCACGAGGACCATAGATTTGATCAATTTAATATTCATGTTAGTGCCTTATTTTTATTATTTGACCTATTCAAATTAGGCAATGAATAAAGGATTATCTAGGTCTTTTAATGCCTAAAATAGGGTTTTAGCAAGTATTCGCATTCATATTCGACCGTTTACGCCAACCATTATGCAAAAAGTAGTTATAAAGTTGTGTCTAATAACTTTTTAGTACTTTTAAAAATTTTATATTTTTACACCAAAAGTAATTCAACTAACAAAATTACGCCCTTTATATGTAAAAAAGTGGCTGCTAATTTGAAAGTTCAACGGGACTTAAAAATTTATAACCGTATTAAACAGTACACTTAAAAACTTAGTGATGAGTTTAAGGTTTAGAGATGAGCTAAAAAGTTTAGAGATGAGCTAAAAGGTTTAGAAATAAGTTATGAAAATATAAAGTGATGAAGATAAGCAAAAAAGAGGATGAAAGCTTAATGCGCAACTCAACGATTTTGCTGAATATAATTTAAAAACATTTGTTGGCGCTGCTGAGGAGTCATATTTCGAAGCTGTTTAACGTGTTGCTGACGCTCAACAGAAGGTTGATTATTCACATTAGGGTTAATGGAAAGGTAAAACTGGTTTAACGCGCGCTGTTGCTCGGGTCTTTGATTACTCCATTCAATTCGACTGGCATTTTTGGCTCCAGAAAACTCAGACAAGTCTGTGATTGCCTTCGGTATCATTCTGGGCACAGTTGCATCAGCTAAAGCAGAGCTAACCACGCAAACACTGATTAATATCCCGTAAAAAAATCGCATTGTTATTATTTTTTGTCACTCAAATATTGGATAATTGGCAGTCATGGCTGCCATACTTAATTGTTCTACAATGATTCAGTTTACTCATTATCGCCCAAAAGTCACTTAGAAGACCGTAAATGGTTAGTAAATTTTAGTCTAGGCGATTCAGGTGGCAACTAATTTCAAGGCCACCTTGGGTATGGTTACGAATAAACATACGGCCACCAAGACTGCGAATAACTCTATGAGCAATTGCCATCCCCAAACCATAACCACGACCACCATTACGCTGTTGTTTAACGTCTTGGGCGACTCTTTCGCGGGCATGTTCAGCACGGTAAAAGGGCTGAATTAAATTTTCGATATGCTCTTCTGGTACACCAGGGCCGTGATCTCGAACTACAACCACAAATTCATCACCGATCTTTTGAATACTGATTTCGACTTGAGTATTGTCGTGAGTGTGTAATACCGCGTTTCTAATTAAGTTTTCTAACGCAGAACTTAATAGCTTTCCTTCAGCTAATACCCAGCAATGATTATCTGGGTATGAGAAGGTAATATTTTGGCATTGCTGTTCAAAATGAGCATCACCGACGATTTGCTCTATTACTTCAACTAAATTGGTTGCCACCCACTGATCTGGATGCCTCTCAACCTCCAGTTTAGCCAGTAAAAGAATATCCGCAATTAAATCATTAACCCGGCCGGTTTCTAACTCAATCCGATCTAAATATTCTTGAACTGGCTCGTGAGCGTCCATCCTTGCCAGTTCCGTTGCAATTTGTAGGCGTGCCAATGGCGAGCGCAACTCATGGGATATGTCTCGTAATAAACCTTTTTGATCCGCCAGTAACGTTTGTAAGCGATCAGCCATTACATCAAATTCACGGCTTAAATCGCCAATCTCATCTCGTCGCTTAGCCATTCTGCGACCTGAGCGCGCGGTTAAATCACCTTGCGCTATGGCTTTTACTGTTTTTTGTAAACGCTGCATGGGCCTAGACAAGTAGCTCGATAAGATAAAGCCAATACCAGCAAAAAACACAATCCCGGCAAATAAACCTAACAAAATATAACTTTTAACATCCAGTACAGCAAAAGGATGTAGAAACTCCACCACCAACAGATAAAACTTGCCATCTGCATCGGTTAGTGGCGCTTTTACGAGTATTTCGCTGCGATTGAGTGGTTGAACTTTTACATGATATTCAGAAGCAGAAAAAGCATACTTAGAAACAGGCTTAGGCACGACTCCACCCAGCAAATTAACACCCTGATTATTAAATACATAAGCATTTACATTAGATAGATTTTCAAAGGTAATTAACCATTCAATTAACAGCGGTTCGCCACCCCGCTGGAGCATTAATTGCGCTGAAGAAATATAACCCTCTGTGGGTGCTACTAAATTACTCGTTTCATTAGAAAGCTGCCGATAAAAAACGGCATAAGCCAAAGTAACCAATGTCGCTAAAACACTGGTTAAAATGAAGGCTAAGTAAATTTTCCAAAATAGTCCGCGCATACCTAACTCTTTTGCAACTTAGGCATCGGCAGTGACATACATATAACCAACGCCACGAATTGTTTTAATGCGTGTTTTACCATCGTCATGCAAGCCCAATTTTTTTCGTAAATTGCTCAAGTGCATATCTAAACTACGATCAAACAAGGTGAGTGAGCGTGACATAGCCTCTTCGGCTAATTGGTTTTTCTCCACGACCTTGCCAAGATGAGTAACCAGTGTATTGAGAATATTGTATTCGGTTACTGTAAGATCTAGTACGTTGCTGTTTTTTAAAACTTGATGCTGGCTATGGTCTATTTCTAATTCATCGATTCTGATAACGCCATCAACTTTTAAAGCGACCTTATTCTCAACCCGGCGCATAACCGCTCGTAAGCGTGCCAATAACTCGCGTGGATTACAGGGCTTTGGTAAATAATCATCGGCACCGATTTCTAACCCTAAAATACGATCCATTTCGTCACCCTTGGCAGTGAGCATCACCACGGGCAGCTGGCTTTTTTTACGCAGTTCAGCCAACACTTCCAAGCCCGACAATTGTGGCAACATGATGTCTAAAACCATGGCATCATAGTTACCCGACAAGGCTTTTTCTAATCCATCTGGGCCAGTATGAACTTGATCACTAATAACCCCTTCTTTTTGTAAGTAGCGGGCCAATAACTGACATAATTCTTGATCATCATCGACTAACAAAATATTCATGTACAACCTACCTAATACGATCCTTTGCATTATTAAATAAAAAAGACTTTTTAAGTCTTTCTTTGCGCTTTTATAACAGTTCAAATTGTTGTTTTTAAGCAAAAGCTGAGCTTAATTAATCACTTCGCTTGTGGTTTTCAACGAATGCAATAGCTTCTGTAACAACCGTTGATACTTTTTCTTTAACGTCATAAAGTTCATTGGGCGACATATAAAAGGCCATATCTACTTCATAACGATAATATTTAGGGGGCAAGCGATTTAAAGCAACGCAAGCTACATCGGCCATAAAGTCCATCGCAGGTTGCTGGGCTCGTTTCGCTAATTGCTGACGAATTTCTTCAGAAACTACCTGTTCATAATAATTACTAACATGGTTAATAATCGCCATAGTTATCTCCTACTGATTTTTATTCTTTTTCTTATTGTAAATGGTTATAGCTAAACCATACTTTACCTTACACTCTTTTACCCTAACTTATTTTGTTTAATAGATAATGGCTTAACTGACACATTTCATTGGGTTCTTTGATCACTGTAGAAGGTATTTTTGATAAATCTATTGTTAAACTGAGCAAGTTTTACCATTGTTAACAACTTCGCGGAGCCTTTTAGGCTATTCTTATTAGATATTTTAGGCACCATTACTCAGCATAAAGCCTTATAAATAATGCTTATCAAACGTTTTCTGCACAAATGATGTGTCATGTTGTAGAAATGCGCTGCCATGGTACTTATACTGACTTTCGTACATAATTATTAATAACAAATACCTTAATTAACAAGGGTAACTTATCAATAACTGTTTTATGACACACCGACCAAAACACTAGCATCGCACTCCCTATTAATGGAATATTGATCATGGAAAATCGCAAGCACCCTAGGTTTGAAAGCCACGCAGCCGCTAAGCTGATCACGGCTAATGGGCTTAACTACCCATGTCATATTGCAGATTTTTCACAAGATGGGCTAAGGGTTTATTGGTCAGCTGAACACCCTATCAAACTATCAAAAGCAGAAAACCTTTACATTAGCCTGCTACTTGAAGGGTCGCCCACCAACATAGCTGTTACCTGTCTTTTCATCGATAAAAATAGTGCAGGATTTGAATTAACCCAACCCAGTGCTGCTTTATTTCTCAAATTACAACAGATTAATCAAAACAACCGCAATCAAGGTGTGTTATCAGCAGATAAGCGCAGCCATTACCAAGAGTTATTTCAAAAGAAAGTCAAAGAAAGCAGCCATAATATTATCATCCAGTGGCATAGCCATTTATTAGAAGCTTTATTTACAGAGGCCAATCGTGCTTTAAACAATAAAGAACAGCAAAGTTTATTCAGCGCTGAAAAAAAAGTTAAAGATAACCAAAAGAAAATTCAACATGCTTTTTTAAATCATGTAGCCCAACAGTTAATTCGTTGGTTAGAAAGCAAACCAGCGCTTAGCAGTGAAAAAAAATCACATAACCCAATAAGTAATAATTTATCTTTAGTGCAACAAGAAGATTTTGAAGATTGGTTATTGGCTAAAGTAACCAGCACACACCTACAGTCTAAGTTGAGCCATGCTTCTTTTGAAGTGCGGCAACTATTGGATGTGATTTCAGAAGCAAAGCCAGAAGATTGCTTTAACCCTATTAGTGCCAATATTATTACCGAAGCCTTTCGCCTAGCCATCGAACCTTTGGAGCTAGAGCACAAGGTTCATCAACTTGCTTTTGACACCTTTGAAGAGGCAGCTGGACAACAATTAACCGATGCCTATCAATGGTTAATAAAACAAATTGATGTACCGCTAGCATTTCGTAATCGTCGCCGCTCGGTGCCTGAACAAAGCCAAGCCAGCAAGCCTGTTACTAGCGAAGCACAAGTATTACCGGATGCAGAACAAGCCCATCCAACTCAATTAGAACAGCCACATTCAAATTCTGGTTATGGGCAAGCGGTATTTTCTGAGTTTCGCCAACACCAAGTTGAAGCACAGCAGGCTTTTAATAATATTCAAAATTTACTGGCTATGCGCCAACAGCGTATTGAAGCCGGTATTCCTAATGCTCAGCTTGGAGCCGATCTTAATGTACCTGACAAACCAACCAGTCCTGTGGCGGAACATTCACAAGTGCAATCGGCCCTGCAACAGCTTTGGCAAACCTCGACCACTCAGACCGGAAGTGTGCGCCAAGATTTAGAGCAAGAGCTTGCAAAACAAGCAGTATCATTACCTTCGGCAAACAGAGAAGCTATCGATACTCTAGAGCACGTTACCCAAGATTTGGTTGGCAATAAACATGTCTCAGATTTTATCAAGCCTTTCATAGCCGAGTTAGAACAACCCTTGTCGATGATGATGCTGAAAGACCCCAGTATCATGTTTAACCCTCATCATCCTGGTCGGATCGCCTTAAATTCATTATCAAAACTGGGGCGCATGACAACGACAGGACAAGAACAGCTCAGTGATCAACTTACCCAGCTGCTTGGCAATATTAAGAGTGACGCTTCGCCCGAGTCACTAGAGCAGCAATTTCAGCAATTACAAAATGGCATTGATAGCTTATTAGTAGAAGCACAGCGCCGAGCAAAAATGAATGCTGATCGCGTTGCACAGGCAGCTGCTGGAGAGCACAGGGTCGAGCGAGCCAAACTCAGCATCAACCGCTTAACTAACAAGGATACCGCAGGTAAAACCTTGCCTTCTGTTGCGATTGAATGGCTACAGCAAGGTTGGAAACCGTTATTAACTTTACTGCTATTACGTGAAGGTGTAGACAGTAAACGCTTTCGTGGAGCAGTAAAACTCTATCGCCAGGTGCTATCAGTATTTAATCCTGCTAACTCAGGCCGCAGTGAATTACTCAGCCGCTTTAAAGCACTCACCAAGCTAATGAGATCTGAACTTGATCAGCTAAACGGTCCCCAGCCAAGCCATACCCAATGGCACGATGAACTCAATACTATTGCCGAACAGCACCTTGAAAGTGGGGCAATTGAACAAGTCGTTGAGATTCCAATTGAGGTCGAAGAAAAGCCCACGTCACAATCTAGCAAGGGTTATCAAAAAGCATCCAATCTGCAAGTTGGTGACTGGTTATTGCTAGTAGAACAGGACCTTAACGTCTCAGTAGTTTGGATGGCTGATGACGGTTCTAAGTTTGCGTGTGTGAATCATAGCGGCATGAAGGTGGTCGATTTTACTTTAGAAAAATTAGCCGCGTCTCTTGAAGAGGGTTCGGTAAAACGTCTTTACCAGCAAGAAGAATCGGCGGTTGATCAAAGCTTAGACGCTCTCGTACAACAAATTTATAGTGATTTATCCGCCCAAGCTCATACCGACGCGCTAACCCAAATAAATACTCGCCAACGCTTTATGCGCCATTTAAAGGATGAAGCTGCAAAATCACACTTATCCAACCTGACTCACACCTTGTGCTTAATCGATATCGATCAATTTAAACTGATTAATAGTGAATACGGTGTTGAAGGTGGCGATGAATGCCTCAAAGCTCTGGCTAACGTTTTACGAGATTTTTCTGATAATCAAGCCGATTATGCACGCATGGGCAGTAATGAATTTGCTATTTTGTTTCAACATACCGATTTAACTCACGGTGAAGACAAAGCCCATACTTTGAAAAATCAGCTAGAAAAAATGGACATCACCAATGCTGGCAATACATTTAGAATACATGTCAGCATGGGAATTGCGGAGCTTAACTTTCAGGTTAAAAATGAAACTGACCTAGTCGAATGTGCTGAATCAGCATGTTTATTAGCGAAAGAAAAAGGCGGCAGTCGTGTCTATCGCTATATTGAAAATGACGGCGATCGCATCAAACGCGACAAATTTATGTCGTGGGCAAACAAACTTAACCAGGCTTTAGAAAGTGATCAATTACAAATACTGTGTTTACCCGTAACAGCAGTGCAAGATACTGAAAAAGATCTGCGTCAATACGAAGTTATAATAAGTATCGAGGGCGAAGACGGCAGTCAAATTCCACCATTAGAATACTTACAATCGGCGGAAAACTATAGCCGTATGCATCTTGTTAATCGCTGGACTTTAGAAAAATTGATTGAATGGATGGGCAACTCTCCCCAAGCCATTGCCAATATTGACCGTTTTATGCTCAAGTTATCTGGCTATTCAATGAATGATAATTCTTTACTCACCTTTATTTCTGATCAGGCTCGTGAACACAATATCCCGGTAAATAAGCTGTGTTTTGAGCTGAATGAAACGTCTGCGATTAAAAATATCGATGATGCTGCTGATTTTATGTACGCCATGCGCAATTTAGGATGTGAGTTTACCTTATCTGATTTTGGGACCGGGCAATCATCTTTTGAATACCTAAAACAACTCCCTGTTAATTACGTCAAAATAGATAAAAGCTTTATTAGCGAACTGGTAAGCAGTTCGGCAGATTATGCCATGGTGAAATCAATTCATGAGATTGCACACTTTATGGCGAAAAAAACCATTGCTGAACAGGTAAATGACCAAGAGACCTTGGATATTTTACGTAGTATTGGTATTGATTTAGCTATGGGCGGAGAACTCAATCAAACTGTGGTATTAGAAGCCTTAACATAAAAATTTAGGCTAAACTAAAACCTTCAGCCGCTAGCCAAGCAATGGCTGATTCTTCATCCGTAAAGCTGTTACGATGAAAGCCGTCTATTTTTTCTAATACCATTTTATTTAACTGATACTGTTTAACCATAGAGGGTGAGTACGCTTGAGCCGCACGAGTTAAGCCATTTTCGATGCACCAAACAACAAGTTGCTCAATAATGGATTGAATTTCTGGCACGCCTAAATCCCAGTCTTCTAAAATCACCAAATGCCCCCAAGTCTTACCCAATAATGGTTGAGCCTTGCTTTTTATCTCTGCTGAAAACGCTTGAGCCGTTTCAACATTCCAGCTACCCGAAATATAAGCACGTAAGATTGTGCCACTTACATCGACATTAAAATTACCATGGCTGGCCAATGTAACCATAGAAATACCCTCATTCATGCTGCATGCTTTTGTTTAAACCTATAGATAACACTGTCGCAAAATAGACTGGTTAAACTATTAGGTTATTTTTGCTACACTCTTGCCACAATTTTTTTCATTCCAGAAGTGTTATGACTCGATTATTAACCATCTTTGCTATTTTAGCTATTCAAGCATGCTCTATCGGTAATTTACCCACCAACCTATCACGCTCTATGATGAACCAAGAAGACCCAGAGCTGGTAAGAACAGCGGCTCCTGCCTATTTGCTCATGCTCGATGCACTCGTAGCAACCTACCCGGATGACGAAACGTTTTTAATTCCTGCAGCCAAACTCTACGGTGCTTATGCTGGGGTATTTTCTAACGACAAAGAACAAACCCAACGCATGGCTGGCCGAGCTAAGGGATATGCTCATCACGCTCTGTGTGAAAGCGAAGAAAACCTGTGTAACGCACTTGAAAAGCGAGTTGAAGATATTGAAATAGAGCTAGCAGAGTTGGATGAAGATGAAATAATTATTGTCTATACCTACGCGTCATCTTGGGCAAGTTGGATACAGGCTAACACCAGTGATTGGAATGCCATTGCGCAACTGCCTAAAGTAAAAATTCTGTTTAATTGGGTGCTAAAATACGACCCAGATTATGACAACGGAACTGCTCAGATTTACATGGGAGTTCTGGAGTCCCAAATTCCTCCTTCTTTAGGGGGGCGCCCTGATTTAGCCAAAGCACACTTTGATAATGCGATTAGCGCATCCGATGGTAAAAACCTAATGGCCAAGGTTTTGTATGCGCAGCAATATGCACGGTTAATGTTTGAGCAAGAACTGCACGACCGTTTGCTTACAGAAGTCTTGGCAGCAGATGCTAAAGCAGAAGGTTTAACATTAATTAATCATCTTGCTAAACAGCAAGCAAAAGTATTATTAGCAAGCTCTGCCGATTACTTTTAATGATTGCAGATGATTACACCAGCTCTATATTTTTGCGCTTACAATTTTAGATCGAAGCTAACAGTACCTTTTGTCTGAATCTAGCATAAGTATAAATGTAAGTATAAATTTGACTATAAAACTGAGTTTAACTTTATGAATATCTTTAAAACCCTGATCGTATCCAGCTTAATCGCTTTTTCTAGCAGCCAAGCGATCGCCGCCACATTAAAAATCGCCACCGTTGTCCCTAATGGCAGTGGCTGGATGAATGAGATGAAAGCCGCGGCAAAAGAAGTCAAAGAAAAAACAGATGGCCGCGTAAAGATTAAATACTACCCCGGCGGTGTAATGGGAAGCGACAAGACCGTATTACGCAAGATGCGCTCTGGTCAGCTTCATGGTGGTGCTATTTCTGCTGGAGCATTAGCCCATATTTATAACGGTGTTAACTTATACAGCCTACCTTTTATGTTTAATAATTTGGCAGAAGTTCACCATATTCGTAAAGCCTTTGACCCTATTATTTCCAAAGGATTAAGCGATAATGGTTTTGAGCTATTAGGTCTAGCAGAAGGTGGCTTTGCCTATCTAATGTCCAACAAATCACTTACTGATCTAAAAGAAGTCACACAGCAAAAAGTATGGATTCCAGAAGGCGATATTATTGGTAACGAAATTTTCACCGTTGCTGGGGTTAAGCCTATTGCCTCACCTATTTCTAATGTTTACACCGGTCTTCAGACTGGTCTTCTCGACACCGTTACTATTAATCCTTCTGGCGCAATTGCACTGCAATGGCACACTAAAATCAATCACTTAGCCGATGAACCCTTGTTGCTCATTATGGGCATGTTGGTTGTAGACCAAAAAGCTTTCAAAAAAATTAATGACGCCGATCAAGCCATTGTTAAGGATGTGGTTGGCGCAGCCTTTAAACGCCTAGACACGCTTAATGCCGAAGGCGATGTAAGTGCTCGCGCAGCATTGAAAAAAAGCGGCATTATTTTTGATAAACCATCAGGCAGCGAATGGCGTAAAATTGCTAAGCAAGCCATGTCTAACTTAGAAAAAGTAGACGCTTATCCATTGGATACCTACCAACAGATTGAACAAGCCTTACAAGAATATCGTGCTAAGCAGCCGTAACTAAGAACAAGACACAATAACCAGTGTCTTGCTGAAACCAAACCGATCAAGGTCATTTTTTGTGCATAGCTTAAAGTGACCTTCTCTCAATACAATAAACGTGAATACTCCATGCCCAATAATAAAATCCAGCGCAGCTTACGTTGGTTTCATCAATTTGAAGACCTGTTATTAGCCACTGTTTTATTGATTATGCTGACATTAGCAGTTACAGATATTGGTATGCGTTTAATCACTGGTGGCAGTTTAATTTGGATTCCGCCAGTATTACAGGTGTTGGTTTTATGGTTAGGTTTACTGGGCGCACTACTTGCCAGCCGTAGCCAAGAACACATTGCTATTGATGTGATTAGCCGCTTTGTTGGCCCTCTGGGTAAAAAAATATGCGGTGTAAGCGGCAGTTTATTTGCCGCTGCTGTGTGTACTGTTGTAGCCTATTTTAGTATTGAGTTTATTCAACAATCGATTGAATACGACGACATTGCCTTTGCACAAGTTCCTGCTTGGCCTTTGCAGATCATTATCCCATTTACCTTTTCTCTCATGGCTTTGCGGTTTCTTATTCATACTGGCGGATTTTTATTGATTCATAATTACCAACCAAACCCCGCATTAAATTTAGAACATGATGGGGAGAGCGCATAATGGCCATGCTAATTTCTGCCCTGTTTATTTTACTCGCCTTGATGGGCGCGCCTTTATTTGCTGTTATCGCCGCCAGTGCTTTGTGGGGATTTTTTCAGCAAGACGTTTCTTTATCGGTCGTGGCAATTGAAATTTATCGTTTAACCGAAATGCCGGTACTCACCGCTATTCCACTGTTTACCTTTGCGGGTTATTTGTTAGGTGAAAGTAAAGCACCCCAGCGTCTTGTACGCATTACCGATGCTTTGTTAGGTTGGATGCCCGGTGGCCTTGCCATTGTTGCGTTAATCGCCTGTGCGTTGTTCACAGCCTTCACCGGCGCGTCGGGTGTGACCATTGTTGCTTTGGGCACCTTGTTATATCCAGCCCTGAAAAAAGCCGGTTACAGCACACACTTTAACTTGGGTTTAATCACTACCTCGGGCAGCTTAGGTTTATTGTTTGCACCGTCGTTACCATTGATTTTGTATGGCGTTGTCGCGCAGCAATTAGCACTGGATATTCCAGTAAGCATTGATGATTTGTTTTTAGCAGGGATTATTCCGGGCACCATCATGCTAGTTGCACTTTCTATATATAGTGCGATTCAACCACGAGAAAAAGCCGCCATCGAAAACAAACCCAAGTTTGATGCTAAAGAAGCTGTCGCGGCGATTAAAGATACTGCGTGGGAAGCACCCTTGCCGGTGATTGTACTAGGCGGTATTTACGGTGGTTTTATTGCGGTATCAGAGGCCGCTGCTATTACGGCATTTTATGTATTATTAGTGACGGTGGTGATTCGCCGTGAAATCAGTTTAAAGAAACTGCCTATTGTTATGCGCGATTCTATGAAACTTGTGGGCGCAATTATGGTTATTTTGGCGGTATCACTAGCGTCAACTAATTATATGATTGATGCAGGCATACCCTCCGCGATTTTTGACTTTATTAGCGAGCACATTGATAGCCAGTTAACTTTCTTATTCTTGCTATTTTTGTTCTTGTTAGTGCTTGGCATGATGCTGGATATCTTCTCGGCCATTGTCATTATGGTGCCGATTATTTTACCGATTGCCATGCAGTTTGGTATTCATCCAGTTCACCTGGGCATTTTATTCTTGGCAAATATGCAGCTGGGCTATTTTACGCCACCGGTGGGTATGAACTTGTTTATTGCCAGCTTCCGCTTCCAGCGCCCAGTGACCGAATTATATAGAGCAACCATTCCGTTCTTCTTTATTCTTTTGGCGACTGTGCTGTTAATTACCTATGTACCTTGGTTGAGTTTGGTATTTATTAATTGATAGCAGTTAATCATTAATGTCTAAACGAACACGTTGCGCTCGCTGCGAGCGCCCTATCAAAACCTGTTTATGCGCTGACCTTGTAGAATTATCTTGTAATTACCGACTGATAATTTTACAAGACCCCAAAGAAGCTAAGCACGCGCTTTCGTCTGCACCTATTTTAGAGAAATCCATTGTAGGCGCACAACGAGTCATTGGAGAAGTGTTTGACCCCGTTTCATTGTTAGGTGAAGGCTGGCAAAGCAACAGCTTATTAATCTACCCTCACGAAAAAAGTTTAAGCCAACAGCAGGCGGTTGAGCAGAATTTCAAGAATTTGATTTTATTAGACGGTACTTGGCGTAAAGTTGCGCGTATGCTGCACTTAAACCCTTGGTTAAGCGAGCTACCCTGCTTTGCCATCGACTCAAGCTATGAAAGCCAATATCTGATTCGTAAATCACCGCGGGCCGATGGCCTTTCTACGATAGAAGCCGCGGTAAAAGTGCTTAACGATTTGCACTCTACTTCAGAG
The DNA here is from genome assembly GCA_913061435.1 of uncultured Thalassolituus sp. GTDB lineage: Bacteria > Pseudomonadota > Gammaproteobacteria > Pseudomonadales > Oceanobacteraceae > Oleispira. The sequence continues at coordinate 12,627 of CAJXUK010000048.1, forward strand.
AAAACTGATCAAGCAAAAAATGGCCAAACCTTTGATTCGATACTTGGGGCGTTTAATAAAATGATTGAGTTTCAAATTAGCGCCATGGGGTCTGATACCTTTAATAAAAACTATTCGTCTAATACAAACCATTCGCCTAATAAAAACCATTCGTCATAAAAACTATTCGTCATACAAGAAGCCGCTATGCACTCATCCGCTCAAGAAATTTATCGTTGTTACGACGAATTAGGTCCGATTCAAGTGATGGACGATGGCCATAAACGCTATCTTGCGTTTGGCACCGATGACGAACAAAGCTGCCAACTGATTCATCAACCGCATTTGTTGCAACACGAATATACCCGCGCGATCTTGCTGTCTTTATTAATGGTCACCCCCAAACACATTACCGTGATTGGTACAGGCGGTGGTACGTTATTAACGTGCTTGCACCACATTTTGCCAGAGTGCCAACTGCAAGGGGTTGAACTAAGGTCAAAAGTAGCCCGCATTGCTTATAACTATTTTCAGCTGCCTAAAAATGACTTAATAAAGCTTCACATTGGTGATGGTTTTGTTTATTTAAACGAGGTTGAAACAACCACCGACTTAATCATTGCCGACATGTATTTAGCCGAAGGGATCGACCAGCAACAATTGTCGACGAAGTTTATCGCCGCCAGTTTTAAACGACTCAATCAAGGTGGTTGGTTGGTGTTAAATTATTGGCTGGATCACAAACTGGAAACGCATCTTGCGCAGGCTTTGCAGCAGACTTTTGATCAGGTCTATATGTGCGATACCGGCGGCGGTAACTGGGTTATCTTCGCCGGTAAAGTGGATATTAATAAAGAAATTATTCAGTTAGAAAATATTAAATCTTTGTCGAAAGCCGCAGGATTTTCGCTCAACCACTTTTTAAAACGTTTAGTGGTGCTGGCTTAAATTAAATGGATTAAATTAAGTGTGCTTAAACTAAATAGTACGCGCACACCAAACGATTTTCCCCGCAACTGGGTTAGCTTCTCTTTCACTGGGTAAAATAGTCCAGTTTTCATACTCAGGATTATCACTTACAACCAAAAGCTCACCGTTTTTATCCGTTAAGCGTTTTGCCATTAAGCCATTTTCGCTTTGCAATAAATACAAACCCGAGTTGGCGACACTATTTTGAGACATATCCACCAGCACACGATCACCATCATGTAATGTCGGTAACATGCTATCGCCACTAATGGTCACAAACACTAATTGCTCGCCAGAGACATTAAGCTGGCGAGATAAAAATGATTTATTAAAGGCAAAGTAATCTTCTATATCTTCTGCCACAACTTCGCTACCCAAACCAGCAGAAGCTTGCACATCAAACATAGGGGCAAAAACCAGATCGCTATTACGCGGTGTTCCCGCGACCTGATTAGCAGAGCTTTGCTCACCGGTTAATAACCAGGTTAAATCAACCTTGTATTCTTCATACAATTCTTGCAAATAGGCCATCGAAGGACGACTCATGCCGCGGCAAATTTTATAGATATGAGAAGCAGACTTGCCTGTGAGTGCGGCGAAGTGTTTTTTATTACCTTGCGCTAACTGATCAACAACCAATTGAAAGCGACGAGAAAAAGCAGTAGACATGAAAAACCAATTACAAAGCAGTATATGTATAAGCCGCGCAGTATACGCGGCTTAATAATTAGGTCAATTTAACGGCTTCTTTTACGGCTGCCAGAACGGTTTCCCGTTTTTTCGCCATACGCACGGGCTTTTTGGCGCCCTTTTTGTGCGCTGCGTGTATTCTTTTTATTTTTAGCAACCGGTTTGGTTAAATCGGGTTCATAACCTGGGTACCAAGATTGCGGCACGCGGTCATCTAGTACCACTTCAATTTCTTCTAATAAGTATTCTTCACCCAAGCTCATCAAAGAAACCGCTAAGCCTTCTAAACCTGCACGCCCTGTGCGGCCAATACGATGAATGTAATCTTCCGCAATGTACGGCAATTCATAGTTGATAACGTATTGCAGTTGTTGAATATCCAAACCACGAGCAGCAACGTCTGTCGCTACCAAGGCACGCACTTTACCTTGTTTAAATTCTTCTAACGCACGCTCACGCGCACCTTGGGATTTATCGCCATGAATAGACTGAGTTTTAATGCCGTCTTTGCACATTTCTTTGGCAAGCTCATCGGCACCTTGTTTGGTGCGCACAAAAATTAATACTTGCTGCCAGTTTTTAGAACCAATCATGAAAGACGTTAATTCACG
>CAJXUK010000049.1 GCA_913061435.1 uncultured Thalassolituus sp.
TTGAGACATGTAATTGATCAAATCGACTAAGTCTTCCTTGGTGCAATCACTGCACATACCCAAAGGAGGCATTCCTTTGTAACCTGTTATTGCATTATTAAGTAATACATCTTCACCTTTTTTTAAACGCTCTTGCCAAGCATCGACATCAAAGGATTTTGGCGCACCCGCAACGCCATCACCGTGGCACACTTTGCAACTGCTTTGATATAACTCAACGACAAAGGGATCCATTGCCCAGCTTGAAACAGACACACTGCTTAAACTAAGGAAGGCCCAAAGAAAGATTTTTTGGCTCATGATATTCACACATTTCGTTTAATTCTTATTGTTGTACGAAAGTACCAAAAAAAGAGATCATGAACAAGTATCTCTCTTTATCACTTGCTATTTACGCTCTGGAATCGACCACTCTATGCACAAGCCAGCATTAGGTATATTGACAGCGCTCACCTCACCATTATGCATATTGATAATACGTTTCACCATTGCCAAGCCTATGCCATAGCCGCCATTAGCATGATTGCGAGAGTGGTCTGCTTGAGTGAATGGCGCAAAAATCTCTTCTAATTGCGCTTCGTCTACACCTGGGCCTTGATCTCGCAACTGAAACACAACATTTTGATTTTTCTTGTTAACACTTAACGTTAATGTGCTGCCTTCTGGACTAAAACGAATCGCATTACGTAGTACGTTATCAAATGCACGCTGCATTAATACTATGTCTATATCAGCAAATACCTCTTCTTCTGCTAACTCCCACTGGGTACTTATCTGTTTATGTGCCAATTCTAGTTCTGCATCTTGCAGCCAAATTTTGAACAACCGCACCAACTCAGTGCTCTCGGTGGTTAAATCACCTTCTTGCTGTAATTTTGCCAAGTCTAGAATTTGAGTGACCAGGTTTGAAACTTGAATCGAAGCGCGCTCAATACGGTCATGCTCGGCTTTCAGTTCCGAATTTTTATCTTTTTTACGCGCAATACCTAAGGCAATTTGTAAGCGGGTTAACGGAGAACGCAGTTCATGCGAGACATCGCGCAGTAATTGACGGTGGCTTTGCAATAAACGTTGCAATGAATCCGCCATATCAACAAATTCTACCGATAAATCCCCTAGCTCATCACGTCGATTCATATTAGTTCGCAGCTCTGTGACATTAAAATCACCACCACTCAATTGTTTTGCAGCTTTCTGCAAACGTCGAATAGGACTTGTTAAATGCCATGCTAAAACTCCACATAACACGGAAACCATAAACACTACTAAAAAGGGAATCAGCCAACGCTCACCCTCATCTAAAGAATGTCGCCAGTGATAGCGGCTCACAGCGATATAAATATTTTCACCATGAATCAAAGGCCCCATCATCACGTAACCGTCTTCTTGCCCCCACAAAGGTAACTGCTCAGCCAATGCATGCTCATAAAATTCAGCAACATCATGCGGCACATCATTGAGCTGCTCTTCAGTAAATCGTATGACATTCCAACCGGGTTGCAATCGAGCCCATAAACCACGTTTTTTAATCGCCAAGGGTTGGGTAGTCTCGGCGATTCGTTGTACTAAATGATGCTCGTGAACCTGGAGAGGGCGATGAAAGTCATCCTGTAGCCATTGGAAGGATAGCGTAGCGACTGTCATGCACACGACAACTACAATCCAAAACCAAAGAAAAATCTTGATGAATAACGAATGACGCCAACGCATAAACCGTATTAATCCTGTACCAAGATGTAGCCCTGCCCACGCACGGTTTTAATAAACGCTTTACCATCTTTGCGCTCACCTAGTTTTTTGCGCAAATTGCTCACATGCATATCAATGCTGCGGTCGAAGGCACTTAACCGTCGACCTAAGGCACTTTGAGACAGCACTTCTTTATCCACAACCTCGCCAGCACTTTCTAATAAAGTTAATAGCACACCAAATTCAGCACCGGTTAACTCAACCTCTTCTTCATTAAGCTTGACTGAACGCGTTGCCTTATGAAGTTTTAAGCCATCTACTTGTAACCAAGTATTAGTTACTTTGGGCTGGCCAGCTTCTATACGTCGGAACAACGCTTTTATGCGTGCCACCAGCTCATGATGATGATACGGCTTAGGGATGTAATCATCAGCACCGTGCTCAAGGCCCAGTACGCGATCAACGCTTTCACCACGTGCAGTTAGCATAATCACCGGCAACATAGACTCGGTACGCAGCTGTTTTAAAACATCAAAACCATTCATTTTTGGCAGCATAACATCTAATAAAACAAGATCATGCTGACCCGTTAATGCCGCCGCTAAACCAGACTCGCCATCGTGGCAAACCGTTAACTTAAATCCTTCCATTGCTAGGTATTCTTGTAGCAATTCACCTAATTCGTAATCGTCATCAATCAACAATATTTGATACATTTTTTTCACTTCCTTATCGCCTCTGCTTGCAGTGTAATGGTTGCATTAAAACTCGCGTAAGCTATTTACCCTTCCTTACGCATCAAGGGAATTATTTACTTATGCGCTCAACTAATGGCCCAGCAAAATAGACATCCAACGATTTCGCTCACTGCCTTCTAAAGCGATTTTAACCACCATGGTTAAAGGTATTGATAACAGCATACCTACCGGGCCAAATACCCAGCCCCAAAATACCAATGATACAAACACAACCAGGGTCGACAATCCCAATGAACGCCCCATAAACTTTGGTTCAATCATATTACCAAACAAGGTATTAATAGCGACGTACACACCAGCCACCAGCAAAGAACTCATTGGCCCCAACTGAATCATAGCGATTAACATAGGAGGAATAGCCGCTAAAATAGAGCCGATGTTAGGTATGTAGTTTAAAAGAAAGGCAATTAGCCCCCAAAGAATAGCGTAATCTACTCCAATCCAGGTTAACGCGACTCCAGCAAAAATACCGGTACCTATACTGACCAAGGTTTTTATCAGCAAATAACGCTGAACTGAATCACTAAAACGCTGAAAATTCTCTAGCGCTGTCGTTTTATCACCTAGTGCACGCTTAACTTTATCCGGAAAGTCCGAGGCTTCGACTAAAATAAACACCACTGAAAATAGTATCAAAAAAGTATTGGTTAAAACCCCACCTAGCCCGCTGAAAACTTGTGCCACCATTTTCATTGCAGCGCCAGGATCAACATAATCTCTCAACATGCCTTGATCAATCTCAAACCCCAAGCCTTGCAGCCATTGCACTAAGCTCTGACTTTGTAGCTGTATCTTTTGCTCATACTCGGGCAAATCTTGGTAAAACGCTGACAAGCTGGCACCAATAACCGTACCAAAAGAAGCAGCAAGTAAAAAAAACATCACCACAACCAGCAAAACAGCCACAACCGATGGAACCTTCCTCACCTTTAACCAAACCATTAAGGGGGTGCACAACACAGAGATAAACACGGCCAATAAAAAAGGCACCAATATCTCGGTAGACGCTTTCATCCCAGCAATAACAATAACAAAAGCTGCAAAACTGATAATGACATTATTGGCCGTACTTTTTTTGCTGTAATCCACAACGACTCCTTAGCTCGGTTTTAAGTAAAAATAAGATACCGTGATTTATGCTATTGACCTAGTAAACAAGGCTAACTTTCTTTCTTAACCGAAGCGATAAACTGGTTAAATAAGGAAATATTTAAATAATTTAAAAAAAGTACTAGACAGGCATAGGTCATATCTATAACATGCGCAGCGTCTGCGGAAGTGGTGGAATTGGTAGACACGCCAGATTTAGGTTCTGGTGCCGTAAGGTGTGAGAGTTCAAGTCTCTCCTTCCGTACCAATTAAAAGAATGAGATTATGCTAAAAGGTCTATTTGTACTGCTAGTTTTTCTTGTTCTAGGTGAGGCAATCCAATCTTGGGTTGCCATCCCCGTCCCAAGTTCTATTATTGGCATGATTCTCTTGCTAATAGCTTTTATAATATTTAAAAAAATCCCTCAAGATATTGAAACCGCTGCTAATAAACTAGCACCTCTGCTCCCATTATTTATAATTCCTATCAGTGCTGGTTTAATTACTCAAACTGACGTTATTCAAACCTATGGTTTAAAACTGTTTATTATTTTAACCGTTAGTTTAATCCCTGGAGCCATAGTAACGGCTTTAATTATTAAATGGGGACAACGATGACAGAGCAATCGATCCTTCATAATCTACTGCAGCAACCTATTACTTGGCTAACCATTACGCTAGGTGCTTACTTATTTGGTCAAAAAATTTATCTGCATCTTAATAATGCCTCTTGGTTACCACCGGTTCTTTCTGGATTTGTGTTAGTTATGCTTGCATTGTGGGCTACACAAACGCCCTATGCAGTTTATAGCGAAGGGGGAGAGCTGCTGAGTTTTTTCTTGGGCCCTGTTGTTGTTGGATTATCTGTTCCTTTGTTTCATCACTTACACAGTATGAAACGACAAATGCTTATTATGACACTGGCACTGTCACTGGGTAGTTTAATCACGGTTGCCACCGCAATGGCATTAACCCATTATTGGGTGGGTATCGATATCATTACTAACACCATGGCCAGTAAATCTGTTACCACCCCTGTTGCAGTTGCCATTACTGAACAAACCCAAGGCATTCCTGCATTAGCAGCGGCATTTGTTATGGTCACGGGCATTATGGGAGCTGCGATTATTCCACCACTATTAAAACTGGTGAAACTAGATACACCGCAAGCAACTGGAACAGCACTGGGTACTTGCGCACACGCTGTAGGCACCAGCAGAGCGATTGAACTTAGCCAAGAACATGCCGCATACGCTGCCATGGCAATGACCTTAACAGCGAGCTTGCACGCTCTGATAATACCTTGGATCATATAAGTTTTTATTGCTTCAGATAATGATGGCACTCACGCCAACAGCTTCTATACTCAAAGCATTATGCATTTTCGACAAGGATGTTACTCAATGGGCAAGCGCTGCCACTTTCTAAGCTTTTTTATTGCATGCGTTATTATTGCGGCAAGCCTTTTCACATGGAATTTAGGACTACAGCAAGCACTTGATCAAAAAAAGGCACAATTAAAATTGTTTGCTGAACTTGTTGCCGAATCAAACAACGATCAACTACCAAGCAACCACAATACAGTCGCCGAACAACATGGCTTCACTCTGTATACGTTAGTCAGCAACAGAGATGGTTCTGTCAGAATCTTACCCAGCAACAACGATTTATCGCAAAACTTTATCTTACAAGCCATTGTCCAAAGTAGTGGATACTTACCTCAAAAAATCACTCCTGTAGATCAGATTTTCTACAAGCATACAGTCGATCTAAAATTCTCTATCTTGGTATCAAGCTCACTCACTGCAACAAAATTACAGTATATTGAAACAACTAAATACCCTATGGGCTTAATGTTATTAACCGTTATAATATTACTTGTTATTTACAGCGTTTTTTATAACAAAAAGAGTCAGCAGAGACAGCAACAAAAACAACAATTAAAAAACAAACATACCACTGAATTTTTAATAACCTTAAATGATCAATTTGAAATTATAGAAAGCAGCCCATCTTTTAAGAAAACCCTTCCCGATGCATTTAGCCAACCTTTTATTTCGATTGTAAAAAACAATGAGCAAAAAGAAGTTCAACAGCAACTAGAGCAAGTCATCCAAGGCAGCGCTCATGTGATTTTTGAGTGCACTGTTAATACTAATTTTGGTGCGCAAAATAAAGACCAAAATACTAAGGAAAGCCGGTTGGTGGTAACGGCAGTTAAGCAAAAGAAATCAAATCAACTTCAGCTTTCAGCTATGGATATTTCAAAACACCACTTCACCAAATTAGAATTACGCAAAGAACGTCATCGCATTAAAACCTATTTAGATGTTATGCATTCGTTACTTATTATTTCAGATAGCGCAGGCAACATAATAGAAACTAACGACCAGTTTAATAATTTAATAGAAGCCAACACTGACGACATCACGGGACAAAACATACAAAAGTTTTTTCCCGCAAGCGCCCATTATCAATTAAAAACATACCTACATACACTCAGTCAATCAGCCAATGACACAGTGTCTTTAGTGATGCCAATATTGGCAAAGTCGGGTAAAGAATTTGTTATCGATTGGCGTATCACCGCTATTCCTGAAGATGAACGTAGTCATGACGGCTTCGATATTTTATTGACAGGTTTAGATATCACAGAATCGATAGCCAATAACCAAGCGTTAAAAATCGCCAACAATAAAATACGTGAAGCCTTAAACAGTGCAGAAGGTGCCAACCAAAGTAAAAGTGTGTTTTTAGCCCATATGAGTCACGAAATACGCACGCCAATGAATGGCATTTTAGGTGCTACAGAGCTATTACTAGATCAAGCAGCTAACGACGAACAAAAACAACTCGTCGATATTATTCACACATCATCAAATGCCTTACTGAATATTATTAATGACATCCTCGACTTATCAAAAATAGAATCAGGTAATTTTGAACTAGAGCAAATTAATTTTGACCTACACGATTTATGCAAAGATGCTTATCAGTTATTTTCTAGCCCAGCGCAAAAAAAAGGCATTCAGATTGTTTATTATTACCAAGCAGAACTGCCACAATTTTGGGTTGGCGACCCGAATCGTATTCGCCAAGTAATCAATAATTTATTAAGCAATGCACTAAAATTTACCCACAGCGGCCGCATTGATTTACTAGTAACTGGAGAGCGCCTAACCAATCATCAATTTGACATTACTATTAGCGTTAAAGATACAGGCATAGGCATTGCCGAGAAAAAAGTTAAACAGATATTCACAGCCTTTAAACAAGCCGACGCAAACACCAGCCGAAAATACGGTGGTACAGGTCTAGGATTAACCATTTCCAAACATTTGGCCAATGCGATGCAAGGAGACATCGGTGTTAGTAGCGTGCTAGGGCTAGGCAGCACCTTTGCGTTAAAACTACCATTAAAGCCAGGAAAAACAGAAGCAGTGGCCAAACGCACCGGCTTAGCCCGAGATTATCATGCAAACGTTTTACTGGCCGAAGATAATCCTGTAAACGCCAAGATTGCTAGTAAAATTTTACACAAACTGGGTATTCAAACAGTGGTCGTAGAAAACGGTAAGTTAGCCCTAGAAGAAGTGACGAACAAAAATTACGATATTGTTTTAATGGACATTAACATGCCAATATTAGATGGCATTAGCGCTGCAGAAAAAATTCGCCAACTGCCCTTTCCAAGAAACCAAATACCTATTTTAGCGTTAACGGCCAACGCCATGATGGAGGACAGAGAACGCTGCATGGACGCCGGCATGAACGGTTTTGTAAGCAAACCCATAAACATCGCTCACCTTATTGATGAGCTCGACTCAATTTTGAGTAGCCATGCAAAATAGCACTACAATGAGATGCAGATTAACGCTTGGCTAAATGGTCGCGCGCCAAATACAAAGCAGCCACCGCACGCCCTTCATTACACTCATCTCTAGCAATCAATTCATCCAGATTAGCCAGAGGCCATTTTACCAATTCAAGAGGCTCTGGCTCGTCGCCCTCTAATACCGATGGGTACAAGTCTTCTGCCAAAAAAATATCGATAAAACCACTAATATAACTGGGCGACAAACTTAACCGCTTTAAAAAAGTGATGCTTCGGGCAGCAAAGCCAATTTCTTCTTGTAGCTCTCGATTAGCGGCATGCTCTAAAGTTTCACCTAAATCAACCGCCCCCTTAGGTAGAGTTAAAGTATATTCATTAATGCCACCCGCAAACTCTCGAATCAACGCAACATGCTCATCATCTAGCATGGCCACCATCATGACAGCACCGCCGCCGCCGCCAGCAAGAATACGCTCGTAAGTTCGCTCAACACCATTACTAAACTTAAATTCCACCGCTTCTACGGTAAATAAACGACTTTTTGTAACAATTGCTTGGTGTAAGATTTTTGGTTTTTCAGACATAATAAATATATTCCCAATGCTTAATGTTAATCAACAATGCAGACAGCAATTTAGACCACAATTTATATCACAATTTTAAGTATACCCGACCTCATTATGACAGACAGTAAAAGGCAGCAACCTATTTCTTATTCTAACGACACCCCTTCGCGTCAGCAGCTGCTATACAGCGCTCAACAATGGGCCAACATAGACACAGTTTTGCTGGATATGGACGGCACATTACTCGACCTGCATTTTGATAATTATTTTTGGCTTCAATACATGCCTAGCAAATACGCTGAACAAAATGGTCTGCATAAAGACGCCGCTCACAAGATATTAAAACAAGCGTCAGATGAAACCCAAGGCACCTTAAATTGGTATTGCTTAGACTATTGGAGCAATCGCCTGAATATGCCCGTGGCCGAATTAAAACACCACGTCGTTGAAAAAATCCAATACCGCCCCTATGTTAAAGACTTCTTAGGGATGATAAAGCAGCAAGGTAAGCGAGCCGTTATTGTTACCAACGCCCATCGCGACAGTGTTGATATAAAAATGACAAAAACTGGACTGGATCAACGAGTTGACCGCATTATCAGTTCACATGATTATCAAGAGCCTAAAGAAAGTCAGGAGTTTTGGCGACATTTGCAAAACGATGAACCCTTTAATATCAATAAAACCCTATTGATAGATGATAGCCAAGCCGTTTTAAGATCTGCCGCAACCTACGGCTTTAAACATCTTTTGACCATCTTTCACCCCGACAGTCAAAAAGAACCCAATACCCAAAGTGAGCATCCTGGCATACATCACTTTAACGAACTGTTTCATAAAGACAATCTAATAGGCTAAGCACAACAAGAGTAGATAGGCAGTGACATTATGAACAAGCAACCCAGCCACGATGACAAAAAGATCCGCCTTGATAAATGGCTATGGGCGGCACGTTTTTATAAAACTCGGGCAATAGCAAAAGCGGCTATCGAGGGCGGTAAAGTTCATTACGACGGCCAACGCTGTAAAGTGAGCAAAACCGTCGACCTCGATGCCAAACTTACTATTAGGCAGGGCCTTGATGAAAAAACCATCATTATTAAAGCCTTATCCGACCAGCGTCGCGGCGCCCCAGAAGCACAAGCTTTGTATGAAGAAACAGCCGCCAGTATTAAGGCGCGAATGGATGACTCAGAACGTCGTCGCATCATGAAACATGCCTCCGGCATACCTGACCAGCGCCCCAACAAAAAACAGCGCCGTCAGATCCACCAATTTAAGCACCAAAGCGAAATATGAGTAAAATATGAGTAACCTAGATAGCATGCAACGCTTCACTTTCGACAATACCGATGTTCGTGGTGAATTAGTCGGGTTAAACAAAAGCCTTAATAGCGCCTTGTCTAAACACGAATACCCAGAAGCGATAAAAATAGAACTTGGCAAACTCATGGCCGCCAGTGCACTAATGAGCGCAACACTCAAGTATGAAGGCCGCTTATGCTTGCAAGTTCGGTTATCTGGTGATGTCACATTAATTCAAGCAGAAACCACCAATACCGGCGAAATACGGGCAATTGCCCGCTACGACGAAAGCAAACAACAAGACATCAAAGAAGTTGAGCTGCAAGGTGGACAACTGGTGATCACGCTAGAGCCAGCAGTGGGTAAGCCTTATCAAGGTGTTGTTCCGTTAGATAGCAATCACCTTAATGAAGCATTTGAATACTACTTCAAACAATCCGAACAGCTAGGATCACGCTTTTGGTTAGTGTGTAACGGCATAACCGCCAGTGGCTTTATGCTGCAGCAGCTTCCAGCCAGTGCCGAATCTGATGAAGATGCTTGGGATCGGTTAAGTCACCTAGCCAGCACATTAAAAGAAGACGAATTGCGCGATCTTGATAATCAAACCATCTTATATCGCCTATTTCATGAAGAACAAGTTCGTATTTACGAAGAAACCCCTCTGCAATTTGCCTGTACCTGCTCCAAAGAGAGAACCGGTAATGCGATAGCGCAACTGGGATTCGATGAATTAATGGACATAATTGCCGAACAAGGCAAAATTTCTGTCGATTGCCAATTCTGCTTACAACATTATTCGTTTAATAAAGCACAAGTTGCAGAATTATTTCCTGAAAAAAAACTACATTAACTTGTGACATTTTAGCTAAAGTTTAACTTCAATTGCGCTTTAGCTAGACCATTACGGCCATTTTGAACGAATAACTCAAACTGCAAAGCCGTGATGAAAAAAAACTACACGATTAATCAGAAATAAGTCATTTAAGGTCGACTATCATTTTTAATGATACCCAGCATTTGGCTGATCTCGGTTTTGTTAAGCTAAAGTTTCTGGCATAATCAGCATCCTCAATTTAAGGGTTCGTCCAATTATCATCTGGGCGGTAATACGATTCATATGTGTATGGCCAAAAGCGATACAGACATAACGAGGCCCGATGGGCACTATTATGACCACATTTTATACTGATTTATCTGCACCTTTATTGGTTGAAAAAGCACTTGAGCGTGGCGAAGGCCGTCTACAAGACAATGGCGCATTCGTTGTAACGACTGGTGTTCGTACAGGTCGTTCTCCAATGGATCGCTTCATTGTCGAAGAACCAAGCACTAAAGACGCAATCGACTGGGGCAATGTTAACCGTCCATTCAATGCTGCAAAATTCGATGCCCTTTGGGATCGTGTTGAAGAACATTTTGGCAAAACCGGTGGTTTTATCTCTAACCTACACGTAGGTTCTGATCCAGCTCACTATCTACCCGTTAAATGCCAGACCGAAACAGCGTGGCAAAACCTGTTTGGTCGCAACCTATTTATCCGCCCAGAAACATACAACCAAGGCAACAAAGAAGAATGGACCATTCTGAACTGTGCTAACTTTGAATGTGTTCCTGAGCGTGACGGCACAAATTCTGATGGCGCTGTAATCATTAACTTCGCACAACGTAAAGTACTTCTTGCTGGTATGCGTTACGCGGGCGAAATGAAAAAAGCGATGTTCTCTGTACAGAACTTCCTACTGCCTGAAAAAGACGTATTACCTATGCACTGCTCGGCAAACGTGGGTGAAGAAGGCGATACTTGCTTATTCTTCGGCCTTTCTGGCACAGGTAAAACAACCTTATCTGCAGACCCAGAGCGCTACCTAATTGGTGACGACGAGCACGGCTGGGGCAAAGGCACTGTATTCAATATCGAAGGCGGCTGCTACGCAAAAACAATCGATCTTTCGCAGAAAAATGAGCCAATCATTTGGGATGCAATCCGTTTCGGTGCGATCGTTGAAAACGTAATGATGGACGATGAAAATCGTGTTGCTGATTACGCTGATACTAGCCTGACTGAAAATGGCCGTTGCGCATATCCTCTAGAGCACGTTGAGAAGCGCGTACTAGAAAACAAAGGTGGCGAGCCAAAAGCCGTTATCTTCCTGACGTGCGATATGACCGGTGTTCTTCCTCCAGTTTCTGTTCTTACTAAAGAACAAGCGGCTTACCACTTCCTAAGTGGTTACACAGCGCTAGTAGGTTCTACTGAAATGGGTGGTACCCCAGGTCTTAAGTCGACTTTCTCGACGTGTTTTGGTGCCCCATTCTTCCCTCGCCCTGCAGGCGAATACGCTGAGTTGTTGATGAAGCGTGTAACTGAATTTGATTCTCAAGTTTATCTTGTGAACACAGGTTGGACTGGCGGCGCTAACGGTAAAGGCGGCGAGCGTTTCTCTATTCCAACAACTCGTGCTGTTATCAGTGCCATTCAGACGGGCGCTTTGCGTGATGCTGAAACTGAAACACTGCCAGTATTTGGTTTAGAAGTTCCTAAGAGTATTGATGGCGTAGACTCTAAAGTTCTTAACCCAACAAAAGCTTGGGCTAACGAAGCTGATTGGGCTGAAGCCGCTGAAGTTTTAGCTAATCAGTTTACCAAAAACTTCACTAAGTTTGACGTATCTGACGCTATCTTAGCGGCGGGTCCAAAAACTAAGTAATCATTTAAATTTCAGCCCCGCTGTTATTTAAATACTACTGCTGCTTGAATACTAAAAAGCCCTTTCGAACTAACCTTTGAAAGGGCTTTTTTGTATGCCTAACAAACACAAAAAACAATCACAATTTTTGGCAATAATTCCTCGTACATCCTCTTTCTGCTCAGTATACTCAAGCCTATAAGTATTTAATTTTCAACAGTTTAGATCGCCCTAGCGACCGATTTATAAGATCAAACACGAGATTTATTATGGACTCTATTTTCACCCGCATCGCCACCGAACTGAATATTCGCCCACAGCAAGTACAAGCATCCGTTGCACTTTTAGACGAAGGCGCTACCGTGCCCTTTATTTCACGCTACCGTAAAGAAGTCACGGGCGCACTTGATGATACTCAACTGCGTAATCTAGAAGAACGCCTGCGCTACCTGCGTGAAATGGAAGATCGCCGTAGCAGCATTTTAAAAAATATTGACGAACAAGGTAAGTTAACCGAAGAGCTTAAACGTGACATCCTCAATGCCGATACCAAAACCCGCTTAGAAGATTTGTATTTGCCGTATAAGCAAAAGCGCCGCACCAAAGGTGCTATTGCCATTGAAGCGGGTCTTGAGCCGTTAGCCAACTCGCTATTAGCAGATCCAAGCCAAACTCCAGAAGCAGTAGCGGCGACGTTCATAGACTCAGCCACAGGTAAAGAAAACGGCATTGCCGATACCAAAGCCGCACTCGATGGCGCAAAGTATATCTTGATGGAACGCTTTGCCGAAGACGCCAACCTCATCAACAAGGTGCGTAACTTTCTTAAACAAGAAGGCATGTTGTCTGTGCGTTTAGTGCCGGGCAAAGAGCAAGAAGGCGCTAAATTCAGCGATTATTTTGAGCACGACGAACCCCTAAAAAGCGTACCCAGCCACCGCGCCTTGGCCATTTTACGGGGCCGTAACGAAGGTATTTTAAGTTTCAGCATTGTTACCGGAGATCCGTCTGACAAGCTAACGCCCTCCCCTTGTGAAGCCATGATCGCCGATCACTTTAACCTGAAGAACGAAGGTCGCCCGGCAGATCGTTGGTTGCACGAAGTCGTGCGTTGGACATGGCGCATCAAGCTATTAACCCACCTAGAAACGGAGTTAATGACCAACTTGCGCGAAGCTTCCGAAGAAGAAGCGATTAAGGTATTTGGCCAAAACTTAAAAGACCTCATTTTAGCCGCACCTGCTGGCGCAAAAGCGACGATAGGTTTAGACCCAGGTTTGCGTACTGGGGTAAAAGTGGCCGTTGTAGACGCCACCGGTAAAGTGGTCGGTCACGATACAATTTACCCAACGCCGCCACAAAATCGCTTAGCCGATTCTGCCAAAATCATTACCGCATTAATTTTAAAACATAACGTTGAATTGATTTCGATTGGTAACGGCACCGGTAGCCGCGAAACCGATAAGTTCGTTGGCGATATGATCAAAGCCAACCCTGCTTTAAAGAAAGTGCAGAAGATTATGGTAAACGAAGCCGGTGCTTCTATTTACTCGGCGTCTGAACTCGCAGCAAAAGAATTCCCCGATTTAGACGTGACTATTCGCGGAGCGGTATCCATCGCCCGCCGCCTGCAAGATCCGTTAGCCGAGCTAGTGAAGATCGAACCTAAATCCATTGGTGTAGGCCAGTATCAGCACGACGTAAACCAAACTCAACTAGCACGCGCTTTGGATGCTACGGTTGAAGACTGTGTAAACTCAGTCGGCGTGGATTTGAACATGGCTTCTGTTCCATTGCTTACCCGTGTATCCGGTTTGAATACCACCATTGCCAATAACATCGTGAACTATCGTAATGAAAACGGCGCGTTTGCCTCACGCAAAGAGTTGAAAGAAGTCCCTCGCTTAGGTGAAAAAACTTTCGAGCAAGCCGCCGGCTTTTTACGCATCAGCAATGGTGAAAACCCATTAGATGCCAGCTCAGTTCACCCAGAAGCCTATGGCGTAGTCAAAGAAATCGCCAAACAATCCGCTCGTGATATTAAGAGCTTGATTGGTGATGGTTCTTTCTTAAAAGCCGTCAACGCAGCTCAATATGCGACTGAATCTGTGGGTGAAATCACCATCAAAGATATTCTGACCGAGCTAGAAAAACCCGGCCGCGATCCACGCCCAGAATTCAAATTCGCCACCTTTATGGACGGCGTCGAAGAAATCAAAGACTTGCGTTTAAACATGGTATTAGAAGGCGTGATTACCAACGTAACTAACTTCGGTGCGTTCGTTGATGTGGGCGTTCACCAAGACGGCTTGGTTCATATCTCAGCGATGTCCGATACCTTTATCAAAGACCCGCGTGAAGTGGTAAAGGCTGGCGATATTGTGAAGGTAAAAGTCATGGAAGTAGACGCCGCGCGCAAGCGTATTGCGCTTTCAATGCGCATGTCTGACGATGCCAACGAACAGGCACAGCAAAAAGTATCGGGCGAGCGCCCAAATCGCAGCCGCAACCAAACGACCAAAACCAGCTTTGGATCGAGCAATAACCAAGGCGACCAAGCCCAAGGCGCAATGGCCAACGCACTCGCTGCAGCGTTTAAAAAGGGAAAAAAATAAACTCTTTTTCTTGAGCGTAGTCACTGTAAAGACAATTATCTTATTGCTGGCACAGTGATTACCGCTTTGCGCACTTACCTATGTATCGGCATTCAACTATAATGCTTTTTTTATGCTCTAATTTTGAGGCTACCCTTTGGCTAATCCAACTTATACTCACTTGTTATCTTCTTTGCGTGAGCAAAACCAGCTTTCATTA
>CAJXUK010000050.1 GCA_913061435.1 uncultured Thalassolituus sp.
AATTAATTTACTGTGGACAAGGCAATGTGGAAAAGATTTCATCGTTATTTCCCGTTATACTGTGCCGCTTTTATCATCAAGTATCATACAAAAGGTCGGATATAGTCTCTTATGGGAATTATAGCGCTCGGTATTAATCACAAAACAGCTCCAGTTGCTGTGCGTGAGAAGGTCTCGTTTGATCCAGCGATTATGCCGGATGTACTTAAGCATGTGCTAGAAACCTTGCTCCCAGTTACAGAAGTATCGATTTTATCCACTTGTAATCGAACGGAGATCTACTGCTGTTACGCCGACCAACAGGAATCTCCTGTGTTTGCTGGCACATTTCCTGGCCAGTCAGAGACTAAAGAAATACAAGATACCAAAACTCTAAGTGATCAAAGTACTACAAAAGACGCTGCAAAAGAAACAGCAAAGGCTTTGCTTGCTTGGCTAAGTCATCATCACAGTATGGATGAGCAAGTTCTGCAAGACTCTTCTTATATTCATCATGATAGTGATGCAGTGCAGCATATGATGCGCGTCGCCAGTGGTTTAGATTCGCTGGTACTGGGTGAGCCGCAGATTTTAGGCCAATTTAAATCGGCTTTTGCCGTGTCTCAGCAAGCCGGTACAGCTGGCAGCAATTTAGGTCGACTTTTTCGCCAAACTTTTTCTGTGGCAAAAGAAGTGCGTACCAATACCGCTATTGGACAAAATCCTGTATCAGTAGCCTTTGCTGCGGTAAGCATGGCGAAACACATTTTTACCGACTTTAGTAACAGTACAGCATTATTAATTGGTGCAGGTGAGACCATTGATTTAGTGGCTAAGCATTTAAAAGATGCGGGTATTAAGCAAATTATTGTAGCCAATCGTACCTTGGCAAGAGCGCAGAGGTTGGCAGAGCAGTTTCATGCCGAAGCGGTTTTATTGGAAGATATTGCACAAGTTTTGCCGCGTGCAGATATTGTGATTTCTTCAACGGCTAGTCCACTGCCGATTCTTGGTAAAGGTACCGTAGAGCGGGCCTTAAAAAAACGCCGGCACGCCCCGATGTTTATGGTCGATATTGCTGTGCCTAGAGATATCGAAGAGGAAGTGGGCGATTTAAGCGACGTTTTCTTATACACGGTTGATGACTTAAAAGGCATCATTGAAGAAAACATAAAGTCGCGTCAAGACGCCGCTCAACAAGCTGAGCAATTGATTGTTTCGGGTGTTGAGCGTTTTATGCGAGAATTGCGCTCATTAGATGTTGTTTCTTCAGTAACAGCATTGCGTGGGCATGTAGAATCCATTCGTGAAGAGTGTTTGATTAAGGCGCAAAAACAACTGGCCAAGGGCGATGACCCAGCCAAGGTGTTGCAAACATTTGCTCATGTTTACACCAATAAAATACTGCATAACCCAACTAAAAAAATGCGACAAGCAGGGGCCGAAGGGCGCCTTGAAGTGGTTGATTGGGTGCAAGAGTTATTTCAGATTTCGGCTGATACTAATAACAGTTCGCACGAGAAAAAAGAGAAGAATTAAATACAATGAAACAGTCATTAGTTCATAAACTGCAGCATTTAAGTGAGCGTTACGAAGAAATTGGTCACTTGTTAGGCGACAATGAAATTATCTCTAACCAAGATAAGTTTCGTTCTTTATCAAAAGAATATGCTGAGCTAGAACCGGTTGTACAAGCGTACGAAGCTTTTACACAGGCGCAAGACGACCTAACAGAAGCAGAAGTTTTGTTAAAAGACGAAGACCCAGAAATGCGTGAAATGGGTCAAGAAGAATTTAAAACAGCGAAAGAAACCCTAGAGCGTTTAGAAGATGAACTACAGATTCTTCTATTACCCAAAGACCCCAATGATAGCCGAAACGTGATTTTAGAAATTCGTGCAGGTACCGGGGGGGATGAAGCGGCTATTTTTTCTGGTGATTTGTACCGTATGTATTCTCGCTACGCTGAAAATGCAGGCTTTCGGGTTGAAATATTAAGCACAAACGATGGTGATCACGGCGGCTATAAAGAAATTATCGCGCGCATTTCTGGTACCGATGTATATTCACAATTAAAGTTTGAATCCGGTGCTCATCGTGTGCAGCGTGTACCAGAAACAGAGTCCCAGGGTCGTGTTCACACCTCTGCTTGTACGGTAGCGGTGATGCCAGAAGTTGAAGGGGAAGGCGATATTGAGATTAAAAAGTCGGATTTACGTGTCGATACTTTCCGTGCATCGGGCTCGGGTGGGCAGCACGTTAACAAAACCGATTCGGCGATTCGTTTAACACACATTCCAACTGGTTTTGTCGTGGAGTGTCAGGATGAGCGTTCGCAGCATAAGAACCGAGCGAAAGCGATGACAGTCCTAGCCAGCCGAATTAATGATGCGGTTTTACAAAAGCAGCAGGCAGAGCAAGCAGCTGAGCGTAAAAGCTTGGTTGGTAGTGGTGACCGTTCTGAACGTATCCGCACCTATAATTATCCACAGGGTCGTGTAACTGATCATCGCATCAACCTAACCTTGTATAAGCTGGATGAAGTGATGCAAGGTGATCTAGGTTCGGTATTAAAGCCGTTAATTACCGAATATCAAACAGAGCAGTTAACAGAACTGGGCTCGCAAGAATAATTGTCCCTTTGATGCAAGCAGCAGAGTGAAGGTTGGCGAATAGGTGTTAGCGAATGGATATTAGCAGTATGAATATTGAGACCCTAATACCTTATTGGCCTTACCTGGCTATGATTCTGTTGTTTTTGCTGGGCGCAGTGGTGGCGGCTTTTATGTTTGGTCGCTCCCTAGGGCTTGCTGCTGGTGAAACACTTGCCAAAGAGAGTGCGTTTGAAGAAGCGCAGCAGCTATTGATTGATAATGCATTATTAAAACAGCAATTAAACAGTCAACAGCAGCACTATCAAGACTTACGCCAGCAAGAACAACAGCATTTTTCTGAGCAGCAGCGCCAGCAACAAAGCCAGTTACAGCAAGCTTTTGAAAACCTCTCGCATAAAATTTTCAACGATAAGCAGCAGCAAAGCAAACAAGGTTTAGAAACTCTTCTTAATCCGTTTAAAGACCAGCTTGAAGGTTTACGAAAAAAAGTAGAAGACGTTTATTTGCACGATGTGAAAGACCGTGCGGCGTTGAAAGCTCAAATCAGTGAACTTTATCGTTTAAACCAAACTATGACTGATGAAGCCAATGCACTTACCCGAGCCTTGCGGGGGGATAAAAAGACCCAAGGTAATTGGGGTGAATTGGTATTGGAAACGGTACTAGAACGCTCTGGCTTGCGCTTAGGCGAAGAATACGTTCGTGAGCAAAACCATAAGGCAGAAAATGGCCAAAACTACCGCCCCGATGTGATTATTAATTTACCCGAAGGCAAGCATATTATTGTCGACGCAAAAGTATCACTAAATGCCTATAACGATTTTACCAACGAAGAAGACGATGGCTTACGAGCGCAACATTTAAAACGCCACATCGATGCGGTTCGTAATCACATTAAAACCCTGTCAGAAAAAGCTTATCAGCAGCTACCTAAGTTGCACTCTCCTGATTTTGTCTTCATGTTCTTACCCATTGAGCCAGCATTTTCTGTGGCTTTTCAAAACGATGAAAAACTCTTTTTGGATGCATTTGATCAGCGTATTGTTGTGGTAACGCCCACTACCTTGTTAGCCAGTTTGCGCACGGTAGAAAGCTTGTGGGCGATTGAGCGCCGTGGCCAAAGTGCCGATGAATTAGCCGAGCAGGCTAGTAAGGTTTATGACCGCTTGCGTATTGTATTAGAGAAAATGGATAAGCTAGGCATGCAGTTGGGCACGGCACAAAAAACCTTTGACGATACCTACCGTTCTTTAGCGCAAGGGCGTGGCAATTTAGTGACCACTAGTAAAAAGTTTGTTGAGCTGGGTGTGCGCATTAAAAAAGAGATTCCTCGGGATACGGTCGATAAAGCCGAGTAGCGGTTCATTGTTGTACAATAACTTGTTTTAAATATTAATTTTAACCCGCCAGCAGATTATCTTATGAATGAAAAATCTTCACCTAAAAACTCTCTGCACTGCGCGGATGATATTTTTGCCAATAGCCAAGGCGAAAAATTAACCGGTAGTTTTAAGTTTGATGTGGCGGTTGCTCGGGTCTTTCCTGACATGATTAAACGATCGGTGCCCGGTTATGCCGAAACGGTTGCTATGTCTGGAGTGATTGCTGGTGAATATGCCCGTGATAATACTAACCTATACGATTTAGGTTGCTCGCTGGGAGCGGTAACGTTAGCCATGAGGCATGGTGTAAAAGCAGAAAACTGTAAAATCATCGGTATCGATAATTCTTCTGCAATGATCGACCAGGCGCAGCATTACATTGCCTTAGATGACGGTAAAGTAGAAGTAGAATTGGCGTGTGATGATATTACCCAAATACAGGTAATGAACGCGTCGGTTGTGGCGTTAAACTATGTGCTGCAGTTTATTGAAAAAGGTAAGCGCTTGGACTTATTAAGCAGCATTGCAAGCGGCTTGAATAGCGGTGGGGCGTTGATTTTGTCAGAGAAAATTCGCTTTGAAGAGACAGAGCAAAAGCTGCAAGACGAGCTGCATTTGGATTTTAAGCGTGCTAATGGCTACAGTGAATTAGAGATAGCACAAAAGCGCAGCGCCATTGAAAATGTATTGATCGCCGAAACCGAGCAGGCACATATAGAGCGTTTAAAAGCGGCCGGGTTTAGCCAAGTGATTCGCTGGTATCAGTGCTTTAACTTTGTTTCCTTTCTGGCAATTAAATAGCAGCAATTAAATAGCATCAGTTAAATAAATTAAAAGATACTAATGATGAATGTAGACGTATTTTCTTGGTTTGAAGATTTACAAACCGCAATGGCAGAAGAAGGCAGCTTATTACAGCCTTGGGTCGACGTATTACCGCAGCAGCTGCACGCCATATTTAACGAAAAAGTACACGGTGACCAACAGCGTTGGTTAGATGCCCTAGAAAACCTACCGGCGATAAACGATGTTGAACTTGATCTTAACAAAGATCGTATAGCGCTTAGCAGCCAAAGTATTAATGAAGAATTGAGTGCTCGAATTAATGACGGCATGCAGCAGTTGCGCCCTTGGCGTAAAGGCCCATTTCAGTTCTTTGATACTCATATTGATACAGAATGGCGCAGCGACTGGAAATGGCAGCGTATCGCCCCGCATTTAGCGCCGTTAGCAGGCCGCACGATTTTGGATGTCGGCTGTGGCTCGGGTTATCACATGTGGCGCATGTTAGGGGAAGGGGCGCATCGTGTTGTTGGGGTGGACCCTTCACGTTTATTTTTAGCGCAATTTCAGGCCTTCAAACAGTATGCTCAGTTCAACCAAAAAAAGACTACTCAAAATAAGTCATTAAATATCGATTTGTTACCCTTGCGTATGGAAGATGTACCAAGGCCGTTAAAGGCGTTTGATACGACTTTCTCGATGGGCGTTTTGTATCATAGAAAATCCCCCCTAGATCACATGGCAGAATTGAAAGACACCTTAAAATCAGGGGGCCAGTTGGTATTAGAAACCTTGGTTATAGAAGGTGGGTTAGGCGAAGTATTGATGCCAGAAGATCGTTATGCTCAAATGCGTAATGTATGGTTTTTACCCAGTTGTGAGACCTTATTGCTTTGGGCGCGGCGAGTGGGTTTTAAAAATCCAAGAATTGTAGAAAAAAATGTCACCGATTTACAAGAACAACGTACTACTGATTGGATGCCTTACCAATCACTGGTCGATTTTTTAGATCCTAATGATTTAAGCAAAACCATAGAAGGTTATCCGGCACCATTACGTGCTACCTTAATTGCAGAAGCTTAGAATCTGATTGTCTGTGTAAGGAATTAGTGACTACACTCTAATAAATGCCGTAATGATTTATTATTAATTTTAGAGAGATTGACATGTCGGAAGAAGAAACATTAACAGAAGAACAGCGAATAACCGCTTTAGAAGGTAAGGTTGGCAAGAATCGCCTCGTGATTATCATTGTAGTGCTTATCTTGGTTATTATCTTATCTGTCTCTACTACGGTACTCATATTAAAGATAATGCGAGCAGAAGAACCGCCTGTTCCAATTTCAAGTTTTGAAGCACAAAAGAAATTAGTTGAAGAGCTGAGTGACCAGCTAAAACAGCAGAAAGTACAGATTGAACACCTTAAATTTACTTATGAGAAAAGTGACGTTGCGGCGTTTCAAAAGAACTTAATTGCACAAGAGAAAAGCTATCAAGAGTTTTTAGCGACGCTAAAAGTAGGCATGTTTGATATAGCAAAAATGGTGCAGGGCTCGAGAACGTGGCTAGAAATTTACACAGAGCGGTTAGAAGATGCTCAAGATGCGAGTATTAAAAGAGAGGAAGAGCTAAAACTGTTGGGCCAGTAAACATTATTCTACCCAAACCTCTCTAATGGGCTCGCCAAAATCATCGTAAATGATTTTTTTGTAAGGACGTCTTGTCTTTTGTATGGCAGGTGTGGGGGTCTTCTTGCGATCATCCACGGTCTTAAGAACATCATTCAGTGGTGTTCTTGGTTGCTTGCCCTGACCAAAGCCACTGCTCCTATCATCCAGCTTGCCATTAACTAATGCACTCTCGCCACGTTCAAACTCATGCACCTCGCCACCTTGCTCAAGAAACTGTGAAATTTCTTGTTGCATTTGCCGATGAATCTCACGTTTTGTAGGTCGTTTATTCATAAATTTGGGTCATTTATATTACATTCAGCTTATTAATCAGAAACTTTCTTATTAATTTATTCTGATTACTGGTTAGTAAACAGACATTGCGCAGATTATTTAATCCATCCCTGAGTATAGTGGCAAACAGATAGATTAAAAAGTTACCTTATTAAATCAGTTTAAAGTATATTCATTGGCTGTTGTAAGATAGGAAAGAGAATCATGATGAGTAAAACCAGTCTTGTATTAGCCAGTGTAGTATTGCTTTCTGCTTGTACCGAGGAAACTCGCAACAAATGGTCGCGCCAAGCCGATAATTTATTAGGAGAAGACCTTAAAGTATCCTACGTCGATGGTGGGCAGGTGGTTAAATCTTGGACGGTAAAAGACGGGAAAATCACCACAGGGCGCGATGATCAGGGACGTGCGATTGGTTATTACTATTTTTGGAGTATAGAGACAGGTTATGTTCAGCTACCTATTGAGCGTACACTGATCGAAGAAGTTAGAAAATAACATTACAGTTAGCTCTGTATTCAGTAGAATGCAGAATAACTTATAAAAAATAACTAAAAGAGATGGTTTTGAAGGCAATCTGGTCCGCTAAGTGGTATTTATTCGTAGGCTTTATCAGTTACCTAGTGTTTTTAACGCTCACTGCACCGTTAGAGTATGTGTGGCCAAAAGTTCAGCCGCACTTAGGAGCACTGCCGGTAAAAATAGATCAAGTTCAAGGGACTCTTTGGCAAGGTCAGGCACGTGTTGGTTTACCAAACCTAGGAAAAGTAACTGGGCAATGGGATATTCAGTTAACAGCTTTATTTTCTGGCCAAATATTGGCTGCCGTTAATATTAAAGGCGATGAGTTAAAATTTAATGGGCTGGTTTCGGGCTCTTTCGAGCAGCTTCAGATTGATCAAGGTGAGGCTTTCTTATCCTCGCGTTACTTGCAACCAGTATTGCGACAAGGGCGTTCATCGTTAACGGGGGATTTTGAGCTCAGTCAATTTAGCGGCACCTTCTTATTAAAGGATCAGCAAATACTAGCGGCCGCTGGACGCTTATTATTCTCTGGTGGCGATGTTAGCTTTCCACTCGATGGCAAAAATGTCAGCGCTAAATTACCAATCTTGGTTGGTACCATTCAAAAGCCTGATAACAATGTGGAGTTAATTATCACTAATACCGATGGTGAAGATATCGGTAATGGTTATATTCAGCCCGATGGGTGGGCTGGTATTGGTATTCGTCGTCGCTTTTTGGATATATTAGGGTTGCAATGGCCTGCCAATGTTGCTGCTGAAAAAATCATTTTCGAAGCGTCACAAAAGTTGTTATGAAAGAAATGAAGGTATCGTCAATTATATTTGCTAGGAGTGCGCATTGACTGAAACAACACCAGTGCTTGCATCTTGGCAGCGCCTAACTTTAATTTTGTCCAAGCTGGCTTTTACTGTGCTGATTGCTAGTCAGTTGGCGATATTTACGTGGATGATTTTATCGCCAATTACCGTGATATTAGCTGAACCTACTCGAGCAAAAGGAAACGTGCAAGTAAACCGCAACAGCAGCATTGCTGATTTTCATGTGTTTGGAAATCCAGCAGTGGCTGTAATTGATGTTCCTAAAGAAGTCGATGCGCCAACCACTCGGTTACGTTTAGAATTATTGGGTGTGATGGCAGCCAGCACAGCAGAGAATTCCAGTGCAATTATTGCTCCCAAAAATGGTAAAGGTAAAAATTATCGCATAGGTGATGTAGTGCAAGGGCGCACTAAGTTGGCAGCAGTGCAGCAAGATCAGGTTATTTTAGACAGCAATGGCAAACTAGAAACACTTAAATTTGAGTTAGCCCCAAAACAAGGTATTGCTCGATCATCTCAGCCGACAGCAGCTCAGCGGAGGGCTCAAAGTGGAGGCTCTCTTAAAGATCGTTTTCGCAAAATAAGAACAGCCTCAGACGCAGTGGCATTACTGCGTGATGAAGTGTCTAATAGCCCTACTGGTACATTGCGCCAATTAGGTTTAGAAGCGTCAAGTAATGGAGCTGGTTATAAAGTATCCAGCTCAGGTTCTATGTTAACTCAGTTAGGTTTGCAGCCGGGAGATGTTATCTTGTCGGTTAATGGACAAATGTTAGGAAATTTAAACGATGATCAGATGCTCATAGAGCAGGTGGCGAATAGTGGCCAAGCCCGCTTGGAAATTCAGCGCGGAAATCGTCGTTTTGTTGTCAATCATACCCTTAAATAAGGACTTAATCGGTGTTTAAGCGTTTTTGTAAAATAACACTTCTAGCGATAACCATCGCCATTAGTTTACCTGCGGTCAGTGTGCAGGCAGAAAATCAAAATTGGCAAGTTAACCTCAAAGATGCAGATATCTCTGCCTTTATTGGTCAAATTGCAGACATCACTGGTAAGAGCTTTGTCATTGATCCAAGGGTTAAGGGCAAAGTGACCGTGGTTTCAACAGAAACAATGAACACAGAAGCTGTGTATGAGCTTTTCCTGTCCGTTCTTCAGGTGCATGGTTATGCCGCGGTTCCCGCTGGCGATGTCATTATGGTGGTGCAGCAAAACTCGGTTAAGCAACAAGGGCGTGATCTAGAAGTCAAATTTGCTGAACAAAGCCAAGAAGTGGTTACTAAAGTAATCATGATTAAAAATACTCCGGCACTGGATTTAGTGCCTATTTTACGTCCACTGGTGGCTAAATATGGTCACTTAGCTGGGGTTAAATCCGCTAATGCTCTGATTATTTCTGACCATGTTTCTAATATTACCCGTATTGAGCAAATTATTGATCGCTTAGATAAATCAGGGTCAGAAGAGCTGGAAGTTATTCAATTAAAAGAAGCTTGGGTTGGTAACGTCGTTACCATGCTACAAAGCTTAGACCCCGATAAGGTAGCGCAAGGTAATAACTCAAAAAGCGGTGGTACTGGTAGTATCCGTGTGGTCGCCGATGAGCGTAGCAATCGTTTAATTATTAAGGGTGAAAAAACCTCTCGCGAGCGCATTCGTACGTTAATTGAGCAGTTAGATAAGCCTTCTTATTTCTCTGGTAGTGCTAAGGTGGTGCGCTTAAAGTACGCCGATGCTAAAAAGATGGCTGAGCTGTTAAAAAATGTGATGTCAGAAACAGGCTCTAGTGGTAAAGACGAGAACAAAGCTAAAGGTAAGGCTAGCATCCATGCAGATGAAGAATTAAATGCTTTAGTGGTGCGCGCAGAGCCTTCTATTTTAAAAGAAATTGATGAAATTATTCATGAGCTGGATGTGCGTCGCGCTCAAGTGTTGATTGAATCAGCGATTGTTGAAGTGACTGGCGAGGTGAGTGATTCACTGGGTTTTCAGTGGGCCATCGGTGATACCGACAACCCTGTATCCGGGACTAATTTCAGTAATGCAGGCAATTCGCTTAATAGTATTGCTGGTATGGCAACCGGAGCAACTCCACCAAGTTTAAGTAACGGTTTAACCGTGGGTGGCTTTAAGCAATCAAATGGCCAGGTTGATTTTGGGGTTATCTTGCAAGCTCTTGAAAGTCAGAGCAATACTAACTTGCTATCAACGCCCAGCATCATGACCTTGGATAACCAAGAAGCCGAAATTATTGTCGGCCAAAACGTACCGTTTTTAACTGGATCCACAACCTCAAGTTCAAACAGCAATCCATTCACCACAATTTCTCGTGAAGATATTGGTGTCACTTTAAAAGTTAAGCCACACATTCATGAAGGTAGTGAACTGCGCTTAGAAGTTGAAGCCAGTGCAGAGTCTGTATCTAATACTTCGGTACAAGGTCAGGCAGATTTGATTACTAATAAGCGTAAACTAAAAACGATGATTTTAGCTGCCGATCAAGAGACAATCGTTCTAGGTGGTTTAATCAGTGATGATATTGTCGAAACAGAAAGCAAGGTACCGCTTTTAGGTGATATCCCTTTGTTGGGCTGGTTGTTTAAAAGTAAGAGCACAAAGCATGTAAAGCGTAATTTAATGATTTTCTTACGCCCGACCATTGTTTTGGATAAACAAAAAGCAACTAAGTTAACTCATGATAAATACAACGGTGTTTGGGAGTTTGAGTTATCTGGAGATGTAGAAGTGGATTCAATTGAGCGTAATATGGATCGATTGTTCAAAGGTGCTCAGTTAAAAGCTCAATAACAAGCCGTTTAACCTCTGCTAAATGAATTAATAGCCGTTACAACATACGGCTATTAATTTACAACACCTCAATGCCATGCTCTATTAGTAAGTCGGTTAAGGCAATTAACGGTAAGCCTACTAATGTGTTTGGGTCTCTGCCGTTTAAAGCACTGAATAAACGAATTCCTAAGCCTTCTGATTTAAAACTTCCTGCGCAATCTAAAGGTTTGTCTTGCTCAATGTAGCGACGAATTTGAGCTTCGGTTAATTCACGAAAATGAACAATAAAGGGCTCGACTAAACTCAGGCACTTTTTACTGCGGCTATTGTAAACACACAATCCGGTTAAAAAAGTGACGTGCTGGCCACTGCAGTTTTTAAGTTGCTCTACTGCATTATCAATATTGTGTGGTTTACCTAAAATCGTTTTTTGCTCATCAACCTCTAATACCGCGCACTGATCGCTGCCAATAATAATGTGATTGGAAAACTGTCCAGCAAGAGCTTTTGCTTTTTCAATGGCTAAGCGCTCAACATAGGATTGAGGGGTTTCATTGTTCAAAATCGATTCGTTAATATCTGGGCTAGCCGTCGTAAAAGGCAGCTGTAGTTTTTCCAGTAGTTGTTTTCGATATTGAGAGCTAGAGGCCAGTAAAAGAGGTAGAGGCATAGGATTAACCTTGTATAAAGAAGTCTGAAAATCAAGCAAAAAAAAGGAGCCGAAGCTCCTTTTTTTATAACCAGTCAATCGCTTACGCTAGGTTAGCGTTAGCAAATTCCCAGTTAACCAATGCCCAGAAACCGTTTAGGTAATCAGGACGTACGTTACGGTAATCGATGTAGTAAGCGTGTTCCCACAAGTCAACCGTAAGCAGTGGAGTAACACCTTCTTCAGTGATTGGGGTGCCAGCGTTAGACGTGTTTACGATGTCTAAAGAACCGTCAGCTAGTTGAACCAACCAAGTCCAGCTAGAGCCGAAGTTGTTAACTGCTTTGTCGTTCAATTTTTCTTTCATAGCTTCGAAAGAACCAAAAGAAGCGTTGATCGCATCAGCGATAGCGCCCGTTGGCTCGCCGCCGCCATTAGGGCTTAAGCTATTCCAGTAAAATGTGTGGTTCCAGATTTGAGCTGCGTTGTTGAAAACACCGCCAGTAGAAGTCTTAACGATTTCTTCTAGAGATTTGTTTTCATCAGCAGTACCACCAATAAGACCATTTAACTTAACAACGTAAGTATTGTGGTGCTTGCCATAGTGGAACGACAAAGTTTCTGCAGAAATGTGCGGCTCTAATGCATCTTGTGCATAAGGCAATGCGGGTAATTCAAACGCCATGTTTTTCTCTCCAATATTAGCTTAAGTGATACGGA
>CAJXUK010000051.1 GCA_913061435.1 uncultured Thalassolituus sp.
ATGGCATTCACCGTCTACCATTTGATGGTTATTTAGGTGATGGTATTGATACGACCGAATACCTAGACAAGCTGTTATCAGACTCAAGTAGTGGTATTAACTCGCCAGCAGCAGTATTAGTTGAACCAGTTCAAGGTGAGGGTGGGGTTAACGTTGCCAGTAATGAATGGCTGCAGAACCTAGAAAAAGTATGCCGTAAGCATGGCTTGTTAATGATTGTTGATGATATTCAATCAGGTTGTGGTCGTACAGGTACTTTCTTTAGCTTTGAAGAATCAGGCATTAAACCCGACATTATTACCATGTCTAAGTCTTTGAGCGGTTATGGCTTACCGTTTGCCGTTGTTATGATGAAGCCAGAATTAGATCAGTGGAAGCCCGGTGAGCATAACGGTACGTTCCGTGGTAATAACCTTGCATTTGTAACGGCTAAGCAAGCGATAGATCATTACTGGAGCGACGATAAGTTTTCTAACGAAGTCAAAGCGAAAGGCGATTACGTTAAAGAACAGTTAACCGATATTGTTGCTCAGTATGGCGAAGGTAACTTCACCATTAAAGGCCGTGGCATGTTCCAAGGTATTAACTGTGTAAACGGTGAGATTGCTGGAAAGATCACTAAGAATGCTTTCAAGAAAGGCTTAATTATTGAAACAAGTGGTGCCGATGATCAAATTGTTAAATTGTTTTGTCCTCTAACGATCAAGCAAGAAAACTTAGAGAAAGGCGTGGCTATTTTGCGTGAGTCTATTAAAGAAGTGTGCTTTAAGGAATATGAAATTCCAGAAGAGAAAATTTACTTTCAAGCAAGCTAGTACGTAATGTAATTGCTTTAAATTAACGGGGATGTCGAGAGGATGTCCCCTGTTAATAATTTGGAATAGTTAATACGCAATTTAGACATAATTTTTTAAAGGTATCACATGATCGTTAGAACACTGGCCGAAGCCAATCAAACCAATCGTCGTATCGTATCGCCAGACAATAATTGGGAAAGCACTCGTTTACTATTAAAAGAAGATAATATGGGATTCTCCTTCCATATTACCACTATTTATAAGGGTGCTGATTTCCAAATGCATTACCAAAATCATTTAGAATCGGTATATTGTGTAGCCGGTCGCGGTGAAATTGTAAGATTAGAAGACAATACGGTATTTCCAATAGAAGCCGGAACAATTTACGTACTAGACAAGCACGATAAACACATTTTACGTGCGACTGAAGAAATGACCATGGCGTGTGTGTTCAACCCACCGCTAAACGGTAAAGAAGTGCATAATAAAGAAGGTGCTTACGAATTAGACGCCGAAACCCTCTAATTCCCTTTCAATACAATGCATTTTATTCGCACTTGGCTCGAACAATTATTAACACGAGCGAGTGTGAAACACTAAGAATGATTTTTGAAAAGGTTAAACATGAGTGAACAAAACACACACACCATCGAAAAAATCGGTGGTACGTCAATGTCAGATTACCAGTCGGTTCGTAATAACATTGTATTAGGTGGCACAAGAAAAACATTATTCCAGCGGGTTTTTGTTGTTTCTGCATACAGCGGCATAACCAACCAATTGTTAGAACACAAAAAAACTGGCCAGCCAGGGGTGTATGAACTTTTTGCAAATGGCATGGAAGATTCAGGTTGGATACAGAAGTTCGAAGAGCTTACCCAAGAACTCTACAGCATTAATGGCGACTTATTCATAGAAGGTCCTTTGCTGGTCAAAGCGAACAAGTTTTTAAATGAACGCTTAACCGATGCTAAGCAATGCTTATTGGATTTACAAAGCTTGTGCCAGCACGGGCACTTTGAGCTTGAATCGCATTTAGAAACCGTACGCGAAATGTTAGCCAGTTTGGGTGAAGCTCACAGCGCTTGGAATACCGCAGAACTGTTACGTCGTGATGGCGTTAATGCCTGCTTTGTTGACCTAACCGGCTGGCGAACTAACAAGCATATATCGTTAGATGAACGCATTCGCTTAGCATTCGATAACATTGATCTAGATTCACAGCTGCCGATCGTCACTGGCTATGCCCACAGTGACAGCGGTTTAATGTCGTCGTTTGACCGTGGCTACAGTGAGATGACCTTTAGCCGTTTGGCAGTATTAACCAATGCCCGCGAAGCGGTGATTCACAAAGAATTTCACCTTAGCAGCGCCGATCCAAACCTTGTTGGTGAAGACAATGCCGTACCGATTGGTCGTACCAATTATGACGTGGCCGATCAGCTAGCCAGCTTAGGTATGGAGGCGATTCACCCTAAGGCAGCAAAAGGTTTGCGCCAAAACAATATTCCTTTAAGAGTGAAAAACACCTTTGAGCCAGACCATACGGGAACACTCATTACCGGTGATTATGTAAGTGATTCACCCTGCGTAGAAATCATTGCAGGCTGTAAAGGTGTGTTTGCCTTACAAGTATTTGACCAAGATATGTCGGGTAACTTGCATGGTTACGACAAAGACTTACTTGAGATTATTACACGTTATCGTGCGCACATAGTCTCCAAAGACATCAACGCTAACACCATTACGCATTACTTATCAGCCAGTTTAAAAACGGTAAGACGTATACGGACAGCGATAGAAGAGAAATATCCAACCGCAGAAGTCGACCAGCAAAAGGTTGCCATTGTATCTGCGATTGGTAGTGATATGAAAATTCCGGGTATACTTGCGAAAGCAGTAAAAGCAGTAGCGGCAAAAGCTGTTAGTGTTCTTGCTCTACATCAAACAA
This sequence comes from uncultured Thalassolituus sp., assembly GCA_913061435.1. GTDB lineage: Bacteria > Pseudomonadota > Gammaproteobacteria > Pseudomonadales > Oceanobacteraceae > Oleispira. The sequence goes on from CAJXUK010000051.1 coordinate 2,749, forward strand.
TGCGCCAAGTGGATATGCAGTTTATAGTTAATGAATCAGACTATGAAGAAACTGTTAAAAGCTTGCACGCATCATTAGTAGAAGTGCACGACCACGGAAGAGCCATATGCCTCGCATCGTAACCAGCGTTATTGTATTTGTATTCACCGCCTTGCTTGGTTTCCAAGCAATGGCGGCAGAAAAAACTAGCATAGCAGAAGCTAAAGCAGCAGAAGCGAACGTAGTAGAAACAATTGAAACACTCGAAAAACCCCTTTATTCCCCTTTTATCGAACGGTATGTGTTGGATGAGATCAGGCAGTTACGTATTGATCAAGCCAATGTTAGAACCGAACTGATACAACAAATTGTTGATCGTGAACACCGCTCTGTTGACCGCGGTGTCGACTACGCAACCAGCACCATTACCTATTTCTTTTACCTCATAGCGGCGGCATCTTCGGTACTCGTGGTTGTAGGCTGGACGTCTATACGCGAAATGAAAGAACGTGTTCACTCCCTTGCTGACGAAGAAATTTCCAGACTGATTACAGAATACGAAGTTCGTCTCGAAAATATGGAATCGTTGCTGAAGCAAAAAACACGTCACATTGAAGAAAACCGTGAAGAAATTGAGCTCACACAAGAGCTGCAATCGCATTGGTTACGAGCCCAACAAGAGCCGTCCCCAGCGAATAAAATATCTATTTATGACGATATTTTGAAATTAAAACCAACCGACTGTGAAGCCCTAACGTATAAAGCCGATGCCGTATTAGAATTAAACGAACCTCAGTGGGCAGTGAATTTATGTCACCAAGCGCTGAAGATTGATAAAGACAACAGCCATGCTTTTTACCAACTAGCGTGTGCTTACACAGCGATGAGTCAAATTGACGAAGCCATACGTTATTTAAGAGAAGCACTTTATCGTCGCGACAGCTACCTTGTTGATATTAAAGATGATCCAGCGCTACAACCGTTAGTAGAGCATGATTTATTTAAAGAATTAGTCGCGACGCTAGAAACACAGACGTAACAGGTTTGTTGCTCAAAACTCTAATTTTTTATTAAGCCTTTTTATCTTTGAGTATTAGCAGATGACGTAAAGGTATCTGCCTTAATTGTATAAAATAGCTTCTAACAAAGAGGCTAAAACCGGTAAACTGAGAATCTTGATTAAACTGAAGAATAGATTTAAGAATAGATTTAAGGCGATCGAAAACTATGAATAAAGCGACATTGATAAAAGCACTAACGTTTGCGGGTGCGCTGCCTTTTTTAATTGCTTTGTTGTTTACTTTTTTGGGTTATGAATTTTTAAACGTAACAGGAGAACAATGGTTTTTAACCTACGGCATACTTATTTTAAGCTTTATGGCAGGAACTTTATGGGGACAGGTTGTTAACCAAACTACCAAGGTCAAAGCCATAGCAATAACCACTAATATCATCACTTTACTGGCTTGGTTTGCGTTTTTATTGGCTGATACCGCTGTGATATTAATAGTCAATGCCTTAGGGTTTATCGCACTCTACTTGCTAGAATCGCGGTTAATGACCACGGTAAAACGCCCAAGTTACTATCTTCGATTACGGTTACAGGTCACAGCAATAGTAGCCGCTGCGCACGTTCTGATGGTGGTTTGCTAACTGAAACAATATATTTAAAGTGCGTATGTCAAAAGAGCCCGAATTAATAGAGGCCGAACTAAAAGAGTCTGTCGCTCTCGTGTGGTTTAAGCGTGACCTAAGAATTCACGATCATGAACCACTCACCTTGGCTGCTTCGCTGCAAGATCAAGGTATTAAGGTCTTGCCTTTATATGTAATAGAACCTGATTATTGGCAGTTGCCAGATAGCTCTGCGCGCCATTGGCGCTTTATTGCCCAATCTCTTGTGGAGTTGAATCAAGCATTGCTGAATTTAGGGCAGGGGTTGTGGCTAGAGCACGATCATATTATTTCTGTGCTAACTAGGTTGTCGCAAAACTTTAATATTGTCGGGCTTTATTCTCATCAAGAAAGTGGCAATTTATGGACATATCAGCGCGATAAAGACGTTACCATATGGTGTATTAAAAATAAGATAAAATGGCATGAATCAGAGGTTTTTGGTGTTTTTAGGCGCTTTAATGATCGTGACCATTGGTCTCATTATTGGGAAATGTTTATGGCGCGTGACAAATCAGTTGCGCCTGCCTATCTAGAAAAAATAAGCTTAGAAAAAATACTTGGTGAAAAACCAGAGACGACCACCACTATTGATACAACTACCGATATTGAATCTTTAAATCCTCACCTTACCGTACTTGAAAACGACGAAAACCAGCATCTGCAAAACGGTGGTCGAAGCCAAGGTGTAGCACATTTCAAAAGTTTTCTTAACGAGCGAGGCAAGCGTTATTCTTACGATATGTCATCGCCACTTACCGCTTTCACCAGCTGCTCTCGACTTAGCCCACACATCACGTTTGGTACCTTATCGTTAAGAGAAATTGTGCAGCGGCTTCGTAAACACGTAAAAAATCCAGAGCTTCAATCCACCTGGAAGCGATCTTTACGATCTTTTGATGGTCGCTTGCATTGGCATTGTCATTTCATGCAAAAACTGGAAACCGAACCTCTGTTTGAAACTCATAACATGCTGCCGATTTTTAATGGCTTACGCGAAGCAGAGTTTAATGAAGAATATTTCAGTGCTTGGAAAACGGGCAATACAGGTTATCCGTTTATCGATGCCTGTATGCGCTGTTTACGCCACACCGGTTGGTTAAACTTTAGAATGCGCGCCATGTTGGTGTCGTTTGCATCTTACCAATTATGGCTTCATTGGCAGCGACCTGCATGGCATTTAGCGCAGTGCTTTACCGATTACGAGCCCGGCATTCATTACAGCCAAATACAAATGCAATCGGGCACTACAGGCATTAATACCTTGCGCATTTACAACCCGGTAAAGCAATCACAAGACCAAGACCCAAAGGGACTTTTTATTAAACGCTGGGTGCCAGAACTAGCAGATTACGACGATGATTTTATTCACCAACCTTGGACGCTGCCGCTCAAACAACAGCAGCAACTAGGCTGCGTTATTGGTGAAGATTACCCGCAACCGATTGTTGACCACGTTATTGCATTGCGTGAAGCACGGGCAAAAATTACCGAATTTAAACAGCGTAACCCCGAGTTTTGGGAGCAAGCAAAAGCCTTGTATGAAAAACACGGCAGCCGTAAACGAAAATCTAAGCGTAAAACGGCCAATAAAAAGACACAAAAAGATAAAACAAACACCGTAGAAGTCGATCAACTGTCGTTGTTTTAAAAAACCAGTTTCTCTGACAAGGCTTTGTGCGTCCGAAATTAACAAAGCACATAGCCCATTTCAACATGTCTCTGCTCATTCTGCACCGCTACAATACTCCTTAAAAAATACGTTCAGCGCCCCCTTTTTCTTTTATGTGAGAAAACTATGTCTTATGCACACGAAAAATATCCGCATTTATTCAGTCCTTTAGACTTAGGCCATACGGTTATAAAAAACAGAGCATTAATGGGCTCCATGCATACCTTTCTAGAAGAAGCTAAGAATGGTTTCGAGAGAATGGGTGAGTATTATGCGGCGCGGGCAAGAGGCGGAGTGGGCATGATTATCACCGGTGGCATATCTCCGAACGACGAAGGTAATCCGTTTCCGGGCGGTGCCATGATGGCCACAGAACAAGATGCTGAAAATCATAAAGTAGTTACGGATGCGGTGCATAAGGCGCAGCCTGATTGTAAAATATGCATGCAAATTTTGCACAGTGGTCGCTATGTTTTTCATAACAGTGCCGTTGCACCGTCGGCAATTAAGGCGCGAATTAGCCCTATCACACCCAAAGCCATGACCAAGGCTGACATACAAAAACACATTGAAGACTTTGCTAACAGCGCAAGGCTAGCGAAAAAGGCGGGTTACGATGGCGTTGAGGTTATTGGCTCGGCAGGGTATTTGTTAAGTTCTTTTTTGTTGTCGTTCACCAACCAGCGTGAAGACGAATATGGCGGTTCGTACGAAAATAGAATGCGCTTCCCTATTGAGGTGATGACCGCTGTGCGCGAAGCGGTTGGGCCAGATTTTATCGTGGTGTATCGTCTTGCGGCAATGGAAATGTTGGAGCAAGGCAGTACTTTTGAAGAAACATTAGCCTTGGCTAAGGCGATGGAGGCGATCGGCGTTGATATTATTAGTACCCATTTTACTTGGCATGAAGCTAGAGTGCCGACCCTTGCGACCATGGTACCTCGGGCTGCGTTTACAAAAGTAACGGCCAAGCTAAAGGCGCATTTAAAAGTCCCTATGATTACCAGTAATCGAATTAATATGCCGGATGTTGCCGAACGTGTTTTGGCAGAAGGTGATGCGGATATTTGTTCAATGGCAAGGCCAATGCTTGCGGACCCCGAATTGGTGCTAAAGGCCGAGCAAGGCCGTGAAGATGAGATTAATACCTGTATTGCGTGTAATCAGGCCTGTATGGATCATGTGTTTTCTGGCTTACCGGCAAGCTGTTTGGTTAATCCTTATGCTTGTAAAGAAACCTTGTTAATTAAAACCGCAGCTTCTCAAACTAAAAAAATCGCCGTTGTGGGCGCAGGCCCAGCTGGTTTGGCGTATGCCACCACCGCAGCAGAGAGAGGCCACAAGGTTGTTTTGTTTGAAGGTGCGGATGTTATTGGCGGTCAGTTTAATATTGCCAAACAAATACCCGGCAAAGAAGAGTTTGCTGAAACGTTACGGTATTTTAGCAAATTGATACAAGTACACCATGTCGATTTAAGGCTGAATACCAGAGTCAGTGCGCAAGAATTGCTGGATGAAGGTTTTGACGACATTATTTTAGCCACCGGTGTTGTCGCCAGAACCCCAGATATTGAAGGGATAGATCACGAAAAAGTAGTCAGCTACGCTGATTGTATTTTAGGAAAGCGCGAGATTGGCAAAAAAGTCGCGGTGATCGGTGCGGGTGGTATTGGCTTTGATGTCAGTGAGTTTTTAATGCATTCTGGCAAATCCAGTGGGCTTAGCCGCGAGGTGTTCGCCAAAGAATGGGGCATTGATTTCGAAAATCATCCACGCGGCGGTGTGGCCGGTTTAAAACCGCAAATTGAAACGTCAGGTCGTGAAGTATATTTGTTGCAAAGAAAAGCAACTTACGTTGGCAAAGGCTTAGGTCGAACAACGGGTTGGACCCATCGAATTATGCTAGAAAATCGCGGTGTAACCATGATTCCGGGGGTACAGTATGAAAAAATTGACGACCAAGGCCTTCACGTATTGATCGATAATCAAGCTAAGGTGTTTGAGGTTGATAATATAATTCTTTGTGCGGGTCAGTTGTCGTTAACTGAACTGCAACAACCTTTAGAGGCTGCGGGTAAAACCGTTACCTTAGTGGGTGGCGCGCACTTGGCTGCAGAGTTGGATGCTAAAGCAGCGATCGATCAAGCGACTCGTTTAGCATTAGAGGTTTAGCACTAAAGATTTAGCATCATGCTTTATCCTTGCGTGGTGCTAATCCGGTCCAGCGCTTATAAGCATGGCTAAAGTTGGCCGCATCGCTATACCCTAAACGCTCTGCTACTTTTGCTAGCGTCATTTGGGTATCGTTTAAATATTTATCTGCCAACAAGCGCCGAAACTCATCTAGAGCTAACTGATAAGACATGCCAGCCTCACTCAATTGGCGTCTCAAGGTACGTGAACTCATTGATAAGCTTTTGGCGCAATCTTCCATTGATGCCCGGTACAAAGGGGTTTTCAAAAGGTATTGCTGGACTCGTTCAAGCACGCCTTCTTCAACAATCAACTGGGGGCGAATGTGTTCTAACTGCTCTCGGCAAAGCTCCATCGCCAACACATTATGCTGCGGTAATTCATGCTGTAAATAAGATTTTGCAAACCGCACTTCAGTCACAGCGGAATTAAAATGGACGGGGCACTGATATAAATCCTCGAAATACTGCAGAGGCCGATCCTGATCCCTCTCCCAAGCAAAACAAATTTCTTCAACGGCCTGCTCTTCAGGCAATAAAAGTTGGATTAGCACGAAAACGGCGGAAACATCTCGCTCAATCATTGGCCGCTGCAGTACACCAAGATCATTTATCTGAGTGATTTGTATACCGGCATGGCGGGCGTCTTCAAAAAATACCACTCGATTATAGGTGTAGGTAAAATCAATAAACTGCAAGCCCAAGGCAATGGCTTTTTCAAAGGTAGGGCTGCTAATCAGGGCAAGACCATAGATCCCATAGGTCGCAATATTTAGATTAAACCCCGCCTCTAATAAAATGTGTGGATCGCCAGAAATGTTTAATAAGTTGCGATAAAAGCAAAGTTCTTCACAGGGCAATAAGGTTGCTTTTACATCCGACAGGCGCTCTTCGTTAATTTGTGTGTCTTCTAATAAAGCTAAGCGAGAATAGCCCTTATTCTCCGCCCATTTTAGAACTTCAGTTAGCCCAGTAATTGAATGCCTTGTGCTCATACCCAGACCTTAATCGTTAAAGGCGGGCTTTTATTATAATTGGCTGCCCTGCCTGCATGTTTGAAATATAGATGTCCGAAATTAACAAACTACATAGCCCTTTTCAACATATCTATGCGCATAATAGACCGCTACAATAATTCTCTAGATAACTTGTCGAACATTAAAAATAAAAAAAGGTAAGTGCTATGTCCTCAGTCAGCTTTGACTACATTATTGTCGGTGCCGGTTCAGCCGGGAGCGTTCTCGCCAACCGCCTATCGAAAGATACAAATAACTCCGTACTGTTACTAGAAGCCGGGCCTGAAGACAAAAGCCCCCTAATTAAAATACCCGGCGCACTTGCTTATTTCATGTTCAGCAAAAAATACAATTGGCAATACAATGCTGAATCTGTGCCTGATATTCGTAATGGTCAGCCTTTATTATGCCCTCGCGGCAAAACCCTGGGCGGCAGTAGTGCGGTTAATGGCATGGTGTACATTCGCGGCCATCGCAGCGACTACGACAATTGGCAAGCGGCAGGTAACAAAGGCTGGAGCTATGACGATATGCTTCCGTACTTCAAAAAATCAGAAACAAATGAACGCGGTGCAAGCGAGTTTCATGGCGACAAAGGCCCTCTTTACGTCTCAAATACTCACAATAGCTATCCTCTTAATGACTGTTTTTTAAAAGGTAGCTTACAAGCTGGCTATCCCGCGACCGATGATTTTAACGGCCCCAACTTTGAAGGTGCAGGCTATTACCAGTTCACCATTAAAGATGGTGAACGCTGTGGAGTTTCTCGTGGTTATTTAAAGCCTGCACGAACACGCAATAACCTAATTGTCGAATGCGAAGCCTTGGTACAGCGGGTCTTATTCAAAACTGAAGGCCAAAAAAAGGTTGCTTACGGCGTTGAATATACACAGGCTGGGCAGTTACAACGAGTCACTGCGCGCAAAGAAGTGATCTTGTGTGGCGGCACGTTCAACTCGCCACAAGTGCTTATGTTGTCGGGTATCGGCGCGAAAGAAGAACTTGTTCAACACGGCATTAAAGTCATCCGCGACCTTCCCGGCGTGGGTAAAAATCTGCAAGAACATGTGGATGCCTGCGTATTGGTAACCAGTAAAAAGAAAGACGGCTTTTCTATTGGCCCCAGAGGTTTACTGAACATGCTACCCGATACACTTAAGTACATGCGTAATAAAACAGGTAATTTAGCCAACTCGCTTACTCAGGCTGGCGGGTTTTTTAAGTCCAACCCCAGTGTAGAAGTGCCTGATATTCAAATGCATTTTGTGCCGCTGCTATTTGACGATTGTGGCCGTGACTTTGGCTTATTATCTGGTCATGGCTATTCACTGCACGCTTGTGTCTTACGCCCTAAGAGTCGCGGAACGGTTTCATTGAGATCGGCAAACTCTAGTGACCCCGTCAAAATTGACTTCAATTTTTTAAGCGATAGCCAAGACCAAAAAACATTGGTAGATGGCATTCGTGTTGCGCGTAAAATCCTTGCAAGCCAAGCCTTTGATGAACATCGCCTTGAGGAAATCCACCCTGGCCCAGAAGCCGAATCAGACGAAGCCCTGCTACAAAAATGCAAAGACAAACTGGGATTGGTTTATCACCCAGTAGGCACTTGCAAAATGGGTAGCGATCCGATGGCCGTGGTTGATAGTGAACTGCGTGTGCACGGAGTCGACAAGCTGCGAGTGGTTGATGGTTCGATTATCCCTACTTTAATCAGCGGCAATACGAATGCCCCGATTATCGCTATCGCTGAAAAAGCGGCGGATATGATATTGAACGCCAGAGTGGAATCTGCGGAGAAGGGTTGATTGGTTTAAATATTGTACTTCAATGCTGGCTAACTGAAGTCAGCTGCTTTAACTTAAATTAATACTTTTTAGGTATCTAAGAGCTCTTTGGGTCTTCTAACCTGTTCTTATCGGTCCGTTTAAAGTGACTTTTGATTGCTTCGATTTTCTTTGCCTTGTTGTGGTCAACTAAATTTGGTCACAAGTTAAGAGGCAGTTTTCATAAACTGC
>CAJXUK010000052.1 GCA_913061435.1 uncultured Thalassolituus sp.
TTTTTAGTCGATATTTCGGTTAGCGGATCGTCATCTGCAGTAATACGAACAGTGTCCAGTTGTGCTTCGTTGTTCGTATTAGCATAGGCAAGAGAAGAAGCCAGTAAAATACTTATTAAACCCGTTGAATTCCATAAAGTACGAGACATAATTTTAGTCCTAAGCATTTTTGGCTTACATCCTATCAAATATTACCTGTGTAATGGCATTCTGTACGGCTTTTTCTTGCCCTACCGGTGGATGCAGCGTGGTGGTGATATTAAGGTCAGATTCAATCGCTGTTAATTGTTTAGGTACGTCGTGGCGCAAGTGACGGCCTGCAGCAAAAAATACTGGGTAAATATTAACATGTTGCACACCTTGCTTAGCAAAATGCTCACACATTTGCTCTAGGCTAGGTTCACATAACTCCATATAAGCCAGTTCTACCAATAATGGCGTCTCACCTTGTTCACCTTGTTGTTTAATAGTTGTGGTCATATCAACAAAAGGGGTTTTCCACTTAGGATCGCTACTACCATGGGCAAGTAAAATATTGGCAACAGGAGTGTTCATAAATAAAACCTTCTAAAAGTGTTAGCAGAGTATACCGTGCTTAGTTGAATTGATTTGATAATACGTTAAACCCAAGGTGTTGGATCTATTAAGGCAGGCTAAGGCGTAAAAATCAGAGTGATAACGATAACGTTAAATAAATCAATAAGCGACTGAAAATTGACTTGAAAATCTAAACCCTGATAAAAAATAGGTGAAAAAAACAACTAAAAAATGACGGGTTAAATAGCTCTGTAGTTTTCTGTTAATTAAGATGGTAAAGCCAAAAATAGCGACTAAAACTAAGAGTAATCAAGAAATTATTTTATTGGCTTTAAAGGTAGAGTGATCTTATGAGTATTAGTCGACAGGCCGTTAGTCGTTTTTTATACGAATTTTCAGAAGATTATCAGATAACGTACGTTAAGTTTTCTCGTGCTAACGAGTTAGCCGATGCGCAAATTGTGATAACCCTAGAGCGAGGCTGTGAACGCCAAACTTTAGCTTTTTCTCAACCGCATTTTAGCGATATCGGAAAGAACGTTATCACTTCAAAAGGAATGTATGTATCTAGTTTAAAAAGTTCACCTTTATCACCTCACCGTGTAGAGGTGGGCGATTTAGACGCGGGTTTTTCATACTTCACTGCTAAAAACGTAAAAAATATCACGCCAACAGCTTAACCATCGCTAAAAATCAGCCAAACAATGGCTTGCTTTAAACCCTTGCTTTAAACCAAGCCATTGTCCTTTCTGCCGCCATACTCCCCATTATGGCGCTAAATAACCTTTGTCATTTGCTTGTTTGACATATTATGTTTTTTGGCAAGAAAGTAGGGCTCGGCGGTGCCTTTTCAGCCCTATTCAGGGCTAGTAATGACATTCAATTACTGTATTATCGCTATCAAAATAACAAAAAGTTACACTAATGGGGATCTCCATGAAGCAAATCTTTAAGGCGCTTATTGTCGCCAGTACTCTTGTGGCCGTGTCTGGCTGTAGTTCCATTTATCGCACAACCGGTTGGTTTGCATACGACTACTCAGAAACCTACGCAATGCCATACGTGATGAAAACCGACGATACACAAATGGGTTGTGCCATGAGCGAAGCCATGACCCCAATGCTTCTTTCTTTTAGTGAATTAACCTGGTCACCCGATCGTCTTGCCACCACTATGTATATGCAAGCCGGTGCCTGTGCCGAAGCCGAAGCCGGTGAAGAAGGTTTAACTTACTTGCGAGCTTACAAAGCACAAAATATTGCCGAAGCCAAAGATTCACGTATTCGTCAAAAACGCCTATTTGCCTTGGCAGCAAGTCGCCAATATAAAGGTTATCAACACATGGTTGCCGAATTTGGCGAGCCAGGTGAAACCTGCCCAGATATGGATCAAGACGAAGAGTTTTTCTGGATGTTGGGCTTAGTTAGCGGTTTACAAGCAGTAATGAGCGATGTACGTGGCCAAGGCGAAGTCGGCGTGCCAAAAGACATTGCTATGAAATCCGTACGCGGCAGCCAGTGTATCGATGCAAAACGCTGGTGGGGTATTCCAAAAGCCATGCAAGCAGCCGTTTGGACTATGATGCCAGACAACGCACCAGACGGTGTTGATCCTTGGGAAGAACTAAAACAAGCCAGTTTAATAGCCGGTGACGCCGGTGTACGTTTAGCACAAGCCGTTGAAGTTGTTATTGCCGATGGTTCGGGTAACGAAGAGCGTTTACGCGATGCTATTCGCCGTCATGCACAGTCGATAAAAACCAAATCGCCAAGCAAAGAGTATCGCATGCTAGATGTAGTTGCGACTCAGCAAGTATTAGCCGTATCTGATCGTTTATGGACAGAGGCAACAGGAAGCCGCACCCCAGTGGGTGGTTTAGGGACATTCTGGGATGATGTAGCACCAGAAGCAGAAGCATTAGACATTGACGATTTATTAGGAGATTAATTAGATGCGTAATTTATTAGCATTAGCGCTTATATTGCCGGCATTGTTTGTGCCTAAATTGGCATTAGCGCAGGTACAAAAGGAAGCGTTACCGAAGTTGAGCATTTGTGTGTTTGATCCGCTTGGTGCTAATGGCTCTTTGTTCAATACCATGAAAGACTACCGTAATGCCGCTTTTGAGTGGGGCGCGGATCTTGAGCCTCGCGCTTATACCGACGAAAAAATTGCGGTAGACGATTTTAAAGCCGGCCAATGTGATGCAATGATGGTAACGGGTTCGCGTTCACGCCCGTTCAACAAGTTTGCCGCCACTATTGAAGCCATTGGTGCGATCAGCGACGAAGACATGCTGCGCACCTTGTTAGCAACCATTTCTGGGCCAAAAGCAGCTAAATACATGCGCGAAGGCCAGTACGAAGTGGCAGGTATTATGCCCGCTGGCCCTATTTATTTATTCACCCGTGACAAAGAGATCGACACGGTTGAAGAACTATCGGGCAAGCGTGTAGCGACTATCGACTATGATGAACCTTCTATCTTCTTGGTAAATCATGTGGGTGCCTCTATGGTGCCATCTAACTCCGCTAACTTTTCTGGCAAGTTCAACAACGGCAGTGTTGACGTTGCTTATGCACCTGCAGTGGCTTACAAGCCATTAGAGTTATACAAAGGTCTTGAACCAAATGGCGGTATTTTACGTTTTGTACTCGCTTACATGGATTTTCAGATCATTTTACGCGCCGACAAATTCCCCGACGGTTTTGCCCAAAAATCTCGAAGTGCGGTATCTAGTTACTTTGATCGTGTGAATGAGTTTGTGAAAAAAGAAACAAATGAAATAGACCCTAAACACTGGATCGATCTACCAAAAGAAGTAACAGATCAGTATGGCAACATACTGCGCGAAGTTCGTATTAAACTGCGTGACAAGGGTGTTTACGACGGCAAAATGCTAAGACTTATGCGTAATCTGCGTTGTAAAACAAACCCAGTTGCTGCAGAGTGTGCCGAAAAACTAGAGTAAAACAATCACCGGCAGCGGCAGCTGCCGGTACTATAAAAATAAAAAAACAGTATTTCAAGTTACAACAGTATTTCAAGTCACAACAGTATTTCAAGTCACATAGGTACTTAACATGTTCCAGAATTTTCGCTTAGCGAATCGAACTGGCTTTGAATGGTTGGCAGCGATGCCAGCCTTTTTGGTTTTAACATTTGTTATTATTTTAAACACCAGTCATGCAACGCATGGACAGCTATTAAAACTGGGTGAAAATGTTTGGGATGGTTACTTTCAATTGCGGAGCGACCCAACGCCTCCTACTTGTGAAATCAACGCAGATATCGACTCACAGTTAGCCGTTTTAATGGCCGAGTCTGTAAATGTTGCAGAAGAAGACGAATGGGATTTGTTCGATGATGACCCAGCACCGGTTGACGAGAGTGTAATGAGACAATCATTAGTCAATGCTCAAACCGTGTGCAAAACCAATCATCAAAATTATGCTAATACAGTCGAACGTATAACCCCAGCCGTTAAAATGTTCCGCTCACTTGAGCTGAGTATTTCAGAATTTGGAGAGTTTGGGCTACATGCTCAGCGTATATTATTAGCGATATTAGTATTGTTCTGTGGTTTAACCGCCTTATTCCGTCGCCATCACATTGCGCTGCGCCCAATGGAAACTGTGATGGATTATCGTGTTGCTTCTTTTGCGCAGATGCTCGCTAGTGGCATTCTTTTCTATTCGGTTTATAGCTTTAAAGACGTCGTTTTTAACGCCGGTGTTGCCGTGAGTGCTGAACACGGATTTTTACACTATCTATGGATTTGCGGCTTTGGCGCAGTACTGTTATTAAGCTTGTATCAATATATTGTTATTCCTAAAGAAGCCAAGCCAGGTGGTAGCTTCTTAAAAGCTCAGTTAGCCGTGCCGCTTTATGCCACCATGTGCCTAATTTCGGGGACTTATTTTATATTTAATGGCCACGCTGCCGGTATTGGTATTTACCTAAACCAGATGATGGAGTTGTCGCAGCTGTTCTTAAACGTCGGTTTATACGTGTGGATCGGTATGTTGGTTAAACGTACCAAGTTAGCACAAGCAGTCTTTAACGTATTTCGCCCATGGAAGTTACCCCCAGAAATGCTAGCTGTGGTGGTGGTTGTAATTGCGGCCGTACCAACAGCCTATACTGGCGCGTCGGGTATTTTCATCATCGCCATTGGTGGTTTGATTTATAACGAACTGCGTCGTGCGGGTGCGCGTCGTCAGTTAGCATTAGCGGCTACTGCGATGTCGGGCAGTATGGGTGTTGTATTACGCCCATGTTTGCTGGTTGTCATCATTGCGGCGTTGAACAAAGAAGTAACCACTGACCAACTGTTTGGCTGGGGCTTAAATGTATTCTTGTTAACAGCTGCGTTATTTGCCTTCTTCGCTATGATCACCAAGCAAGGCGAAATTAATTTTGAAAAAGCATCGGTTGCTTGGCCAGAAACCAAAAAAGCATTATGGAAGCTAGTGCCATACGCCATATTAATGGCCATTACTTTGGCTATTTACGCCGTATTGTTAAACGCTTACTTAGATGAGTTTTCTGCACCCTTTATTTTGCCGGTGATGTTATTGGTGGTGTTGATTTACGAGCGCCTTAGCCAAGAAAAAATCGGTCGTGAACAACTGAATATCGACCACATTGAAAATCGCCTAGAAGAATCCTGGGACGACCTGAAAAAAGGCAACGACTCTATTGAAAAAACCATTCGCGAAGCGACCACAGAAACCACCGGCCATATTGGTGCTTTGTTAATGCTTATGGGCTTGTCGGTGAGTATTGGTGGTGTAATTGAACGTGCCCACGTAATGGATATGGTGCCTGCAAGTTTTGAATCGGTTTGGTTGGCGATGGCCTTATTGGTGGCCATATTGGTTGTAATCGGTATGGTGATGGATCCATACGGTGCGGTAATTCTAGTGAGCGCTACCATTGCCTCTATTGCTTACGACAGTGGCATACATCCTGTGCATTTTTGGATGGTGACCTTGGTAGCATTTGAATTGGGTTACTTGAGTCCGCCTGTGGCCTTGAACCATCTACTCTCGCGGCAAGTGGTCGGTGAGAAAGAAGTCGCACTGGCTGCACAAGAAGGGCACAACTTCTGGTATCGCTACGAGAAATTCCTACTGCCATTAACCGTAATGGGAATTGCGTTGCTTATCGTCGCCTTTGTGCCGCTAGCGATTGGCTATAACTAATCGTTTAATAAAGCCCAGGCAATAAAAAAGCCTTCACGACTTATTGCTAAGTTGTGAAGGCTTTTTTCGTTTAGCTTAGTAAGTTATGACTAAACCAACTCAATCGCGATTGCCGTCGCTTCACCGCCACCAATACACAATGCTGCAACACCTTTAGTGCCGCCAGTGTTCTTAAGTGCGTTGATTAGCGTAACGATCAAACGAGAACCCGTAGAACCAACAGGGTGGCCTTGAGCACACGCACCGCCGTAGATGTTTACTTTTTCAATGTCTAGATCAAGATCACGTATCGGCATCATAGCTACCATGGCGAAGGCTTCGTTGATTTCGAACAAATCCACATCGTCTTTATTCCAGCCAGCTTTAGCCAATACTTTCTCAATCGCGCCACAAGGAGCAATAGTAAACTCAGATGGGTGCTGAGAATGCGTGCTGTGAGCAACGATGCGAGCCAAAGGCGTAGCGCCTTTTTCTTCAGCCGTGCTTTCACGCATAAGAACCAATGCCGAAGCACCGTCTGAAATAGAAGATGCGTTAGCCGCAGTGATAGTACCGTCTTTAGCAAAAGCAGGGCGCAAAGAAGGGATCTTCTCAATGTTGGCATTGAACGGTTGTTCGTCGTTATCTACAACGGTTTCGCCTTTACGAGACTTAACCGTAACAGGAACGATTTCTGCCGTATTCAGGCCTTGCTCAATGGCTGCTTTAGCGCGCGTTAAAGACATGATGGCGTAGTCGTCCATATCTTCACGGGTGTAGCCTTTTTTCGTTGCTACATCTTGTGCGAAAGAACCCATTAAACGGCCTGTTTCAGCGTCTTGTAAGCCATCTAAAAACATGTGATCTTCTGGAGCTTTACCTGCGCCCATGCGCAAACCGGTACGCACACCTTCAAGAATATAAGGAGCGTTCGACATAGATTCCATACCACCGGCAACAGAGATATCAACCGTGCCCGCTTTAATAGCATCGTGAGCAAACATAGTGGCTTTCATACCAGAACCACAAAGCTTGTTAATAGTTGTTGCGCCAGTAGCGTCTTCTAAGCCTGCTTTACGCATAGCTTGGCGAGCTGGGCCTTGCTTAAGGCCGGCTGGCAATACACAACCCATAACAACATCTTCAACGTCTGCTGCGTTAATTCCAGCGCGTGCAACCGCTTCTTTGATCGCAATCGCGCCCAAATCTGTCGCACTAATTGAACTTAGGCTGCCATTAAAGCCACCCATTGGAGTACGCGCTGCGCCTACGATTACTACGTTATCTTGTTTAGCCATTTCTATTTCCTCGAAGGAGTTCATTGAAGGTAGATAAAATAAAAGACGCCATTGTATGCGATAACACGACTAGGGTGTAGTCACAGAAAAATTATGAAATTGTTCACACCGGTGAAAAATGATGTTGAATAGTTATTCATGGGGGAGTTAAATCAACTATAGTAAGAAAATAAACCGTAAAGCGATCAATAAACGCACATTAAGTTCAATGGGCGCATTGCCAAGTTACGTAAGGATACATAAACGCTGGGGTTAGGGTTTGTGAATCATACTAAAGAGTGATGGAGTTGATTGGATAGGCGTATATAGTCTTGGTATCTATGTTGGGAGTAGACTTTAAAAGTGTGCAACCGATGGCGAAAAATAATCATAACAAAAATAGCAGGTAGACCTATGCTGAAGAAGACCCTCCTTAGTCTCGCAATAACAGCGAGTACCGCGGGATTAACCGCATGTAATATCAGTAGTATTTCTGATAATAACGAAGTTGAGAATACGCCTGTATTGTCGGGGCAAGAAGGCTTTGAAGTAAGTACAGTATCACCGCAGTTTCAGCCAACAAATAATAATGGCCCTGTAGTTCCTTTAAATATAGATATTTTGTTTGCTGCTGCACCGACAACAGATGGCACCGCAAATACAGCGGATACCACACCGCCCGTGACAACGGCTATTAACAAGTTGGCGGGTTTTTCTACCACAGCCGCTATTTATATGAATTTCACCGGTGCTCTAGACCCAGATTCAGTGGTTGCAGGACAAACAGTTCATTTAGTTAAACTTAAAAATGCCAAAGATGATGCTTCAATTGATGCATTGGATATTGCATCAATTGCAGCTACAGGTGGTTTAGCTGCTGCAGATCAGCCAGTTGGTGGCGTTGATTATGAAGCTAATTATATTACGTTAGATAATGGTGCAACCCACACCATTCAAATCTTACCTAAAACTCCGCTAGAGCCAAAAACAAAATACGTAGTCGCATTTACTAATGGTATTACTAGTGCTTCTGGTGAACCTGCTAGTGCTTCTGGCGATACATTATTAATCAGAAGCGAACAAGCAATTCCTGAAGCACTTCAGCCAATTAGATCTTTGGTAAATGTGTGGGATATAGCGGCTAAGCAAGCTAATGGTGTTGATGATAGCAACTTAATTCTTAGTTATGCGTTCACTACTAACTCTGGCCCCGACATATTAAAGAACTATGCAGCACCTTCTTTGTTTGTTGCTGATCAGCTGCCTTTAGCTAATGCTGAAGGGTTAATCGATAGTTTAAAACAAACTCCTGATGCGTTTGCTAAAGGTATAGCTCAACTTAAAAATTTAGATCCAGGTGATCCAAATGTGATCGCTGCTATTAAAGCAGATCCAACCTATGCCCCTAGTCTTTATAAAACAATAGCAGAATCAGACGTCCAGGCTTTATCACCTGCATTAACTTCACCAACAACAATTGATGGAGTTGTAGATCGCCCATCACCACGTCAGGTTGATTTGATTCCAATAGCTTCAGTTGATGCTTTAATTCCTGGTGGCAAAGGCGCTTCACCAGCTTCGTTTATACCAGGCTCAGCCGATGCTGCTACTCGTTATATCCAAGGCCAAATTCAATTACCGGACTTCTTGGGTTCTGCAAAATTAACGCAGCTTTTTATTGACGCAGGACTTGAACCCAAAAAAGCTGTTTCAGCAGCAATGGCGTCTGATCCAACATGGACAGCTAATACCACATTAGGTGCTATTCTCGATGCTGCTACAAGTCAGGAAGCTGGAACAACGCCTCCAAAAGACGCGGATGGATCGACTAACGTAACCTACCGTTATCCTTTCCCTCAGCCTGTTGGAACTGATTACGCTCCTCTAATGATCACAATGCCTGCAGAAACAAACTATGGATTTGGCGAGTGTGTTGCTCCATTCCCTGTTGTTATGTATGTTCATGGTATTACCGGTGCTCGTACCAATGGTTTAGGTTATTCAGCAGGTCTTGCGGCTAACTGTATTGCCACGGTTGCTATTGATTTGCCATTACACGGTATTGCTCCATTAACATCAGATGCTAATGGAAATGATGTTGCTAATGCATTGTTGCCATTTACGGTTGAGCCAGGTTTAGCAGCGTCGACTAGTTCACCTTATGCCGGTGTTGCTGCACAATCTGGTACTACTTTTGCTAATCTGACCGAGCAGCACGATAGCATTTATCAGACTTCTAACGGAATTCGTAAAGAAATGAACTTCGATAGTGCTGCTGCAGAAGGCAAATCTGGTTCGACAATGATTAACTTATTAAACTTTACTCGCTCGCGTGACAATATGCAGCAAGCAGTGGTTGATCTACTTAACCTAAATGCTTCTTTAGGCAATATTGATACGGCACTTGGTGGTAGTAAGTTAGATCTTGATAAGGTATTTGTAGCGGGTCATTCGTTAGGTGCTATTTTTGCAACTACTTATGCTGCTGTTAATAATGATCCTGCTGTGCTTGCTGGAAATGACAATTTGAATAAAGTTCAAGGGGTAATTCTAGCGAACGGTGGTAGTCATGTTACTAAGCTTCTAGAGAACTCGCCTGGTTTTGCGCCAACGATATTAGGTTCTTTAGCAGGTTCTGGTTTAACTCAGGGATCTAGTAATCTTGAGAAATACTTTGCAGTTTTTCAGGCCGCACTTGATGTTGTCGATCCTGCCATGAGTGGTGCTGCATTAGCGGCTACAAAAACCCCTATTGTGGTGTTTAATATGGTTGGTGGTGATGCGTTACCGACAGATACAGATGCTTTAGCAAAAATATCTGTGCCAACAGGCTTTAAGGCCGGAGGCTCTTATCTTCCAGATCATACCGTACCTAACTTCGACTATTTTGCAGATGGCGCATCAAACCCTTACGCAGCATTTGCTCCAGCATTAGGGTTGTCTGTTGAGGCTGATACTGCTAAGGCACCTATGGCTGGTACAGATGGCCTAGCTAGACTAATGGGGCTAGAAACAGTCAATAAAGATACTGTTGTTGGTGATTTGAAAACTCCTACACAAGTTGTATCGCGTTTTAGTACAGGAACTCACAGCACATTTGCTAATGCAGATGCAGATGCAGCGTTCAAAGAAATGCTAACTCAATCAATAACTTTGATTAAAGGTCAATTCACGACTGTTAATCAGACTGTACTAAAAGCAGCTGAATAAAATTGAATCCAAATCACTGGTTATTTTTTTAAGCTAGCCAGTGATTAAGAAAAGAATTATAAAAATTTTGGAGTCACAGATGAAAACAAAAACAACCAACATGCTAAAGCTGCGTAAGCTGTCTTTAGCGATTGCCCTAGCGGGTGCTGCTAGCACGGCCAGTGCGACCGAATTTAACTTTGGTGATGTTGCTGTTCAGTGGGACAACACCATCAGTTATGGTGTGGCTTGGCGTACAGAAGCCCCCGATGCTAAAAACGTAATGCCGGGTAACGGCGATGTGATGGGTATTGAAGGTAAGGGCGCATCGTATAACTACGATGACGGTACCTTGAACTTTAAAGAAAATAGTATTTATACCAACGTAGTAAAGTACTCCACCGATTTAGAAATTAACTATAAGAACTACGGTGGCTTCTTCCGTGCTAAGGCTTTCTATGACACTGAGTTGATGGACGGTGAGCGTGAGTTCAAAGAATTAAATGATGCAACAAAAGATGCGGCCGGTAGTGGTTATGATCTTTTGGATGCGTTTGTCTGGGCAGATTATGACTTTGGTGATACACCAGCAACGTTCCGTTTGGGTCGTCAGGTGGTTAGCTGGGGTGAAAGTACCTTTATTCAAGGTGGTATCAACAGTATAAACCCTGTGGATGCTGCTGCGTTCCGTCGCCCTGGTGCTGAAGTTAAAGACGGCCTGTTGCCGGTTAATATGTTTTATACCTCGATTGGCCTAACGGCTGATGTGAGTTTAGAAGCTTTCTACCAGTTAGAATGGGAAAAAACCCGTTCTGACCC
>CAJXUK010000053.1 GCA_913061435.1 uncultured Thalassolituus sp.
CCACCTCTGTCCCAATAGAACCCACACAGATCACGATAGTTGATCAGAATAATAATCCGCTAACGAATGCGGTTATAGAATACGCTTTATCTCAACCAGTCGATAAAGACTCAAACATCAATCAAAAAGCCGACTCAAGCAACGATACAACCTACATAATGGATCAAATAAATAAACAATTTGAACCTCATGTACTCATTGTGCCTCAAAACAGCTTGGTTAGTTTTCCTAACAGCGACGATATTCGTCATCATGTGTATTCTTTTTCGCCGACAAAAACCTTTGAACTCAAATTGTATTCAGGTAGACCTAAGCAGCCTCTTCTTTTTGACCAGCACGGCATAGTGACCATTGGCTGTAATATTCATGATGCCATGGTGGGATATATTTATGTCTCAAATACAACTGCGGCTAAAACTGACCTTGAAGGTAAAGCGCTAATATTTGCTGACACTGACAAAAACATTGAAATAAATATCTGGCATCCAGATCAATCAAAAGGACTAAACCATCATAAAAAAGTCACACTAACTTCGGCGATGATTGCTAATAAAGAAGCCGTATTTGTTCTCGACATTACAAAACCAAAGCCAAGAAACAGCTTTGAAGAGTTAAATTTTAATGATCTCTAATTTAAGTTTTAAAACACAAATAACCTGGCTATCCACCAGTTTAATTCTGCTTACAGTTATGTTTTTAACCGTGAGTCATGGATTAAAATTCTCTAATTATGCTGAAGTTCAAATCGAACAAAAGATCGCGTCGGCTCAAAATGTTTTAAATCAAACACTGAACCTGCAAGAGCAAGTACTATCAACCTCAGCCAGTGTACTGGCAACCGACTTTGGTTTCAAAAGAGCCATCGCCACTCAGGATAAGCAAACAATTAATAGTGTATTGATCAATCATGGTAATCGCATTAATGCAGATTTAATGATGATCCTAGACCTCGAGGGAAAGTTAATAACCAGCAGTTCAGGCTATGATTTTGCTCCCGAAGTAATTACAAACAATGTCACAAAACTACCTTTTAATGGGGTACATGCTCAAATTTTAACGATTAACAATAAAGTTTTTCAGGTAATTGTTGTGCCTGTAAAAGCACCACGTATTATTGCCTATACTGTTATTGGTTTTGAGTTTAATCGAAAATCTTTATTACAGCTTACCGATCTTTTATCTTTGGAATTAACGTTAGTTAAAAAGTCCACTCCTGTAACAGGCACGGCTTCTTTGATGCTTCTTGAGTCAACCATTGATGACGCTGAAATCAGAGAAAACATTTTATTAAAAACATCCAGCAAGTTACCTAATTTATTATTAGATCGATCACAGTATTATCATAAGAGCATTAAATTGCAGAGTTCTAACGATGTTTATGCGATTGTTTCTACCTCATTAACCCAAGTGCAAAATGACTTTAGCCAGCTGTTATTGTCGATGTTTGTTATTGCGGTTTTTGTTATTTTAGTTTCGATTACTTTTTCTCGTTTACTGTCTCAAGGCTTAACTACCCCGCTCAATATTTTAATGAATATCACTGAAAATATCGGTAAAGGAAAGCTTGAAGTACCAAGGCTGAGTAACAAACTCCCAGCAGAATTTACCGAGCTATATAAAGGCTTTGTTACCATGGGAGCTGCAATTGGCCTCAGAGAACAAGAGATTTTATACCAGTCAGAACGTGACATCTTAACGGGGCTATTCAACCGTTATAAAATTTTATCTCTCATTTGTAGTCAGATTAATAACGGTTCATCTGTGGTGTTAATCACCTTTAATATTAAAGGTTTTAAAACAGTGAACGATACTGTGGGCACCCAAAATGCTGATGAAATTTTAAAAGAAATTGCCCGCCGCACTCAAAGTTTTTTAAAAACTACGACTATAGATTCTAACCAGGATGCAAACTCTGATAATGATTTAAATAGCAGCGGTTTTGCTGCGCGACTCAATGCAGATGAATTTTTAGTTTGCCTACCTATTCAAGAAACTGACGCTATGGCTAAGTTAATTGAACAATTAAAGATAGATATCGAACGACCCTTTTTAATCGCTGATATCAAGCTAAAGCTGTCTTTTTATTACGGTATTGCAAACTCGATTGAACACGGTCACGACGCTGAAAAACTACTTAGGCGCTCAGCCATGGCTGCTTTGGCAACTCATGAAGAGCAAGTGTCGGTTAAATATTATCAACAAGGTGACGATGAGGCTTATTTATATAAATTAACCCTAATCGAAGAGCTTAAAGCCGCTCTCGATAATCCTAACAGCCCACTGTTTATGCATTACCAGCCCAAGTTAAATATACATACTGGCAAAGTAGATAAGCTCGAAGCATTGATCCGCTGGATTAATAAAAAAGACGAATTTGTTAATCCAGAAGTGTTTGTCGGTTTAGCAGAACAATCAGGCTTAATTGTAACGCTAACTCGCTGGGTGATTTTGCACGTTGTTAAGCAGGTAAGTAAGTGGAATCAACAAGGTTACACTTTTAAAGTGTCGATTAACTTATCTGCTCAAGATATACAACACGACACCTTTGTTGATTATTTATTAACCACATTAAATGACCACGACGTGACGCCAAAACACATTACCCTAGAACTGACTGAGCGTGATTTAGCCGATAATGAAAGCTTAGTAGCTTCCCGTTTAACCCATTTAAAATCACTGGGTTTTGAAGTATCGGTGGATGATTACGGTATTGGTCAATCGTCACTGGCAAAACTCAAAAACTTACCCGTTGATGAACTAAAGATTGATAAAACTTTTATTTTAACCCTAGACCAAAGTCAGCAAGATCAAGATATTGTCGCATCTACCATTTCTCTGGGTCATAAATTAGGCTTACGCGTGGTCGCAGAAGGCGTAGAAAATGAAGCCAGTCTTGAATTGCTGAAAGCGTTTAATTGTGATTACGCACAGGGCTATTATTTATCACGGCCAGTTAGTGCAGAAAACTTTATTGAATGGTATCAGCTCCATTACCGCGATAAAGACATCACGAAAAAAAGTTATGATGAATTATGAAAATGCATGTCATTAAACTGTTATTACTATTACCCATGCTGCTAGCAGCAAATATGAGCGTCGCGGGTGGCAAATTGTTAGCCACCCCCGGAGTTGCTCAAGTAGAAGGCTCTGGTGGCGGCGGCTTGGTACCTTGGGCACAACTAGCCGGTTACGCCACCGAAGATGAAATTGCACTATCAACGTTTTGTAGCCAAGCCAATGTTAAAGATTTTCAATTAAACAGTTGCGGCGGCCAAGTCAACTTTTACGATCGCTTGGAACTGTCTTTTGCTAAGCAAACGTTTAATGTAGAGCCATTATCATTAACGCTTTCACAAAATATTATGGGTGCCAAAGTTAGAATTTACGGTGATTTAGTTTACAGCTCGTGGCCACAGTTGTCGGCTGGCATCCAGCACAAATCATTAGCCAGTAAAGAAGTACCCTACTCATTAGGCGCTGCGCGTGCTTCTGGCACCGATGCCTATTTGGCCGCCAGCAAATTGCATCTGGGTTTATTGGCAGGCTATAACGTTTTATGGAACTTAACCACTCGCTATAGCGATGCTAATGAAATGGGGTTACTAGGTTTTGGCGGCCCAAACTCAACACCGTCTTTACACACCGAAGGGTCTGTGGCGATTTTACTCAACAAACACCTAGCAGTTGGCAGTGAATACCGACAAAAACCGGATAATTTAGGTCTTAATGAAAGCGACTGGCAAGATGTATTTATTGCTTGGTTTCCCAACAAATATATTAATATCACCGCGGCTTATCTTGATCTAGGCGCTATCGCCAAAGTACCCGATCAAACTGGGTGGTATCTTTCTATATCAGGGTCTTATTCACTATGAAATATTGTTTAATTTTTTCGCTAACGTTGTTGATAAGTGGTTGCGGATTACTTCCTTCTGGTACAAGTTTTAAACAAGCAGCTACAGCACAGACAACTACATTACAGACAACTACAACACAAAAAAACTCCCACCAGCTCTACCACAGCATAGGTGGTGATGAAGGTATTGAACGCATTACGGATGCGTTTATTAAACAAATTGCCCGCGACCCCGACATTTTGCCTTATTTTGCTAAATCCAGTGTGAGTCATTTTAAACAAGGCTTTATTAGCCACTTATGCGCCACGGTAAAAGGCCCATGCGAATACAAAGGCGACTCTATGATTGATATCCATACCGGAATGAATATCAATGAAAAAGACTTTAATCGCACCGTAGAGTTATTAATCGCTGCTATGGAAGAAGTGGGCGTAAGCTACCGCGACCAAAATAAAATATTAAAGGCGTTAGCGCCTTTACGCAGCGAGATAATTCATTATTGAAGCAATCTTAATTTATTAAAATGTATCTGGCATTAACCTAAAGCGGTACGCGCAAAGAGTCCACTACTTTGCGCATCACAAAGCTTGAATGCACTCCAGTAACACCTTCAATTCGAGTTAACTTTCCTAGTAAAAACTGCTGATAACCTTCCATATCTTTCACAATTACTTTTAATAAATAATCGGCGCTAGAACCAGTTATAAGAAAGCACTCTAGCACTTCGGGAAAACTGGCCACCAAGGTTTCAAAATTCTCAAAACGCTCGGGGGTATGGCGATCCATACTAATTGAAATCATTGCCATCAAATCTAAACCTAATGCTTTTTGATCAAGCACAGCGACGGTCTTTTGAATGATGCCTGAATCTTGCAACGCTTTAACCCTACGAGAACAAGGAGAAGGTGATAAGCCTACCTTTTCGGCTAAATCTAAATTTGATATCGCTCCATCTTTTTGCAGTTCATCCAAAATGCGGCGGTCGGTACGATCAAGTGCGACTCTCGAAGAAATATTGCTCATATTATTGCCTTAATAATCATAGTTCCCCGCATTATGCACATTTAATGGTGAATCATGCTAATTTTTTAGCGTTTATCTTCTCATAGCCGCCTCTGCTATACTGACTTTACAGTTTTTTGTTTAACGCCAATCCATAAATAAGCCAAACATTCATGAAGCCACTCAAGTTGGAGACATTTCTGCCCTTTTTACGCTGGGCAAAGATTTATAACAAAGCCACTTTGCTTGATGATGTGATTGCGGCTGTTGTTGTGAGTATGATGCTAATTCCGCAGTCTCTTGCTTACGCCATGCTAGCAGGGCTGCCACCACAAGCAGGGCTTTATGCCAGTTTGCTGCCTTTATTAGCTTACGCTTTATTAGGTTCTAGTGGCCCCCTTTCTGTTGGGCCGTTTGCGATTACCTCTATCATGACGGCAACGGCACTATCGGCTTTGTTTGCCGAGTCTCAATACAGTCAAGAAAACATGTTAATTGCTGCTTCTATATTGGCATTAGGCAGTGGTTTATTACTGATATTTTTTGGCTTTTTTCGTTTAGGGTTTTTAACTAACTTTATTAGCTTCCCCGTGGTTACCGGCTTTATTTCAGCATCCGCTTTGATCATAGCGTCCAGCCAGTTCGA
This sequence comes from uncultured Thalassolituus sp., assembly GCA_913061435.1. GTDB lineage: Bacteria > Pseudomonadota > Gammaproteobacteria > Pseudomonadales > Oceanobacteraceae > Oleispira. Next base: position 5,506 of record CAJXUK010000053.1, read on the forward strand.
TACCGTATTGGGGATTTCGTTAAACAGCGGTTATTTTTTTGATACGTTAAGTAGCGTAGTTACACAAATAAGCACCATTCAACTTTTGCCGCTGCTATTTACAATCGCGCTTGTGGCTTTTTTGTATGGTGTACCCAAACTATTGCGGCATATTGTATTGTCGGTTAGCCAAAACACATTACTTGCTGAAAGTTTGAGCAAGATAACGCCGGTGCTGGCTATGTTAATTTCATCGTTAATTGTCTATACCTTTGATTTAACCGCCTACGGTATTCAGGTTGTTGGCAATATTCCTAGTGGTTTACCCAACCTCAGCCTTCCTAATTGGCAAACGCTGTCATTTAACCAACAAGATTGGCAAGGCCTGTTAAATTCAGCGTTGTTAATCAGTATTATTGGGTTCATCAGTTCTTTATCCGCCGCGCAAACCTTTGCCGCCAAGCAACGACAACGCATTAAACCTAATCAAGAAGCCATTGCCTTAGGTGTTGCCAATTTAACCGCAGGGTGCAGCTCTGCTTTTCCTGTTTCTGCTAGCTTATCCCGTTCCGCAGTGAGTTTTACGGCAGGCGCCAAAACCCCAGCGGCCAGTGCTTTAACCGCTATAAGCATTGTTCTTTGCTGTTTGTTTTTGACCCCTTACCTTTATTATTTACCCACGATTACTCTGGCTGCTATGATATTGCTCGCAGTCACTTCTTTATTTGATTTTGCCGCAATGAAACGGACTTTTGCTTATAGTTTAAAAGACTTTTCCGCGCTAATACTCACTTTTTTTCTTACTTTAATACAAGGGCTTGAATGGGGTTTAATTGCCGGTATTCTTTTCTCTATTATGCTGCACCTTTATCATTCTAGCTCGCCTCACGTTGCTATCTTAGGTCAAGTACCTAATACCGAACATTTTCGCAATATAGAACGCCATAATGTCATCACAAATGAAGCAATAATTTCATTGCGCATTGATGCCAGTTTATATTTTGCCAATGCTCGCTTTTTGGCTGATAAAGTAAACCAAGTTGTTGCCGAAAATCCCCAAGCCAAGCATTTGGTATTATCGTGTTCTGCTATTAACGATATCGACACCAGTGCGATGGAGAGTTTGTTAGAAGTAAACCAATATTTAAGCGATGCAGGTATTACCTTTCATTTATCTGAGGTCAAAGGCCCCGTAATGGATCGCCTTAAACGCAGCCAGTTTTTGCAGTCGTTAACAGGCAATGTGTACCTGAGCCATCACCAAGCTTGGTTGGATTTAACTCGTTGAGTATTAATCGTTACTTGTTATTTCTGTGCTTGTTATTACGGTGCTTGTAATTCAGCGGCGACACTCCCATCTCTTGCATGAAAAAATGGTTAAAAGAACTTTGTTCTTTAAAGCCCAATAATTGACTGATATTTAAAATATTTAAATTTGAATATTGCAAATAATCACACGCTTGTTGCATTCTAACTTGTGCCAACAATTGCTGATAACTATAGCCTTCTGTTTTGAGTTTGCGCTGTAAACTACGTTCATTTAAGCCTAATATAGCGGCTATTTGTGATAATTTAGGCGCACTTACCAAGCTCGACTTTAGTTGGTTGACCACTCGCTCTACCGTTGTTTCTTCTTGCGCTTGCTCAATAGCGTTGCGGGTTGTCTGCATAGTTTGCTGACTCTGTTTAAGTGGCCAAGCTAAAACATCTGCGGCCAATAACAAGCTGTTGTATTTTTGTGAGAATCGACACTGCGCCCCAAACGCTTGTTGATATATGCTTTCAGAATAAACCGTAGGCTGATGATGAACAAAGGTAACGTCTAAAATAGGAATTAAGCGGTCCGCCAAGGTTTGCGCTAAATGAACAATACCCGCCAAAATACTTTCGCTCACCAAACGGGATGCCTTATGCTGCTGAAAACGCGCCCGCCAAATCACTCGTACATGATTACCTTCCATTTCCACCCGAGAGTCTCCCAAGCGATGCACCAAGCGTTCTAATAACATCATTTGTTGCAGTGCTTTCGCGAGCGTCGCTTTATTTTTTTGAGTATTTTCTAAGGCTTTTCCTAATACATCAAAACTGGCCAACCCAGAGTATTGGCCTACCTTTATGCCTAAATGTGAATCGTTAACCAGCTCACTGGCACTTAACAACAACTGAAAGTACTGCTCCATCGATATTTTATCTGGGGGGTTAAACAACCATGAATCAGCAATTTTTAACTGGTCTGCCAAAGCCGAGAAGCGGCCATTTTGATGTAAATAGGCATCTAAAACAGGTTTAACTAACGACCCATTTACGTAAAACTCCAGTGTGCTCATGTCGCCTTCTAACAAATAAATGTCGTAATTTAGAAATAAGAACAGAGTAAAGCAGGTTATTATTTTTATCAAATGCACAGTTACTGTTACAGCAAAAGATTGCATTTAGTTTAAACACTCTCACAAACAACACAGAAAAATATAATTATAAATAAGTACATTAAAGGTTATGCCATGAACGATTCGATAGAAAACAGCATTATTAAACCGATTACGCATTTTACCGAAGCGAGAAAATGCCACACCGCACACTATCGCTTAGATGAGATGCGTAAAGCCGCCGTCTCTTTTCGTGACAGCATGTTGGCCAAACCACAAGTTAAGTTTTACCGCAGCATGGAGCTGATCCGTGTTCCCTACCCGAGTAAATACGCGTTTTTAAACTGTAACGTCATTCCTATGCCGTTTATCCACATTCTTAACCGTGTTTTTGTCGTGCAAGTGGATACCGAAGAAGGCATAAAAACTATTTTATTGTCGTCTTCAGACACAGAAGGCAATGCCGAAACGCCGTATTTTAAGCGTATGACCGATAAAGCGGGCCCTGCTCAGGGGCTGTTAAAAAAATTCATTGCGCCACAAATGAATACCGTTGAAGGCTGCTTAAAAGAGTTAAATATCAAGCCAGAAGACGTAGATTACATTAGTTATGACCACCTACACACTCAAGACCTACGTAAATGGCTGGGTAATGGAACCAATCCAGGGATATTACCCAACGCTAAATTATTGGTAATGAAAGACGAGTGGGTATCGGCTAATAACTTAATTGCGCCTTTAAATGACTGGTATTGCCCTAATGGTTTACAAGGTGTTCCTGAAGACCGCGTTATTCAATTAGACGACGATGTGATGATTGGCGACGGTTTGGCACTAATTAGAACCCCAGGACACACCGTGGGCAATCATTCTTTTGTTGCTCATACCCCAGAAGGTCTCAAAGTCACCAGCGAAAATGGTGTTGGTCCAGATTGTTACGAACCTAAAAACTCACGTATTCCGGGTCTTAAAAAATATGCTCAGCAAACCGGTATGGAAGTGATATTGAATGGTAATACTTTAGAAGGTGGGCTTGAACAATACATTTCGATGGTGGTTGAAAAAACCATTGCCGGTAACCATCCAAAGTACAGCGATTTTCCGAACATGGCGAACTCATCAGAACTGACAGGCTATTGGGGATTCCCTGGTTATAAACCTACCGTGACTTATGGTGATTTACACTTTGGTAACTTAACCCTTAAAAGTTAACGCCATCTCGATCTAACGCCTACTAGGTTCAGTTTTTTACTCTAAATTACTAAACCTAGCAGGCGAGTTTCATATCAGCTTGCTCAATCACTTTATTTTCACAATAACAATAACAATAACAACAGGTGAAATATGGATTTATTCTCTTACTGGCATGAGTTTTATAATGATCCATGGTTTTGGCAATTTCCCATGGCCACCCTAGCGATCAGCATGGCGGCGTTTTTAGCGGTCGCTATTCCTTGGACAATTGTTGCCTGGATTGATCCGGTTGCCCTGCGTAAATACAAAATTCAGCAAAAACCGTTCGAAATGAAAAAGTTTCTATTACCTTCCATTGGCCGCATTATTGTTAATAACATTATTTTAGCGGCGCTTTTAGTCATCAGTTGGCCACTGTTAAAACTCACCGGCGTGCATAATGGCGAAATGCCGGTTTGGTATATTATTGTCGCGCAGTTATTGTTTTTTGTGCTGCTCGATGATTTTTTGTACTACTGGATGCATCGCTACATGCACGAGAATAAGTGGTTACTCAAACATATCCACAGTGTGCACCACCGTATTCGTAATACTTGTGGCATCAATGGCAACTACATGCACTGGGTTGAATACTGCCTCACCGCAACGCTCACACTGGTAGGCCCTATGCTTTTGGGAGCACATATTTATGTGGTGTGGTTATGGGTAGTTTTACGACAAATCGAAGGAGCCGATGGTCATATTGGTTACGATATTCCTTGGAACCCTGCACACTTATTTCCAGTGTATGAAGGGCCGGTTTATCACGATTTTCATCACGCAAGATTCAAAGGCAATTATGCGGGATTTTTACCTTACTTAGATAAGTATTTAGGTAAGACTCATATTCCTGCTTACTTGCGTTATCTGAAAGGTAAAAAGCAAGGCTTAACGCCGCTAGAAATTGAGCAAGCCGGACTGCAAGAAAAGGCGCAGAAAAAGATGCAAGCGAAAAATCCTTAATAACAGTCTTTAGCTTTGAACTTTGAACTTTGAACTTTGAACTTTAGTTTTTTATCAGCCACTCAACATCAGGGGTTATAACTTCCCCTGAATTTCTAGCGCCTTTTGGTATAACTCTTTTTTATTCTCGCCGGTTAAATCCGCAATTACTGCCGCTGCTTTCTTAGGTGGCAGCTCTTTCAATAACAGCTTAAACAACTTTTCACTATCCACGGCGCTGGCGGGAGTTGGTTCTGGGTTACCAGTAATCATCACCACAAACTCGCCTTTTTGTTGATCTTTATCAGCGCTGATCAGTTCAATAATTTCAGCTAAAGAGCCTGGGTAAAAAGTCTCAAATGTCTTGGTTAACTCACGCGCAACACTGGCTTTTCTATCACCGCCAAACACCTCGGCCATCACGTTTAAGGTATCTAAAATGCGGTGCTTAGATTCATAAAAAACCATCGTGCGCGTTTCTTGAGCAAGTGTTTCTAATCGCTCTCGTTTTGCACCACTTTTATGGGCAAGAAAGCCTTCAAAGGTAAAACGATCGGTTGGTAGCCCTGCACCGCTCAATGCGGTAATAATCGCGCTAACACCTGGCACAGGCTGAACGCTCATGCCACGCTCACGCAAACCCGATACCAGCGGATAACCAGGGTCAGAAATTAACGGTGTGCCTGCATCCGATACCAAGGCTATAGACTGGCCTTTCTCTAGGCAGCTAGCGATCCAATCAATCTTATCTCTTTCGTTGTGGTCATGAACCGCCACTAATCGATTTTGAATGCCAAGATGATGGAGTAATTTTCCCGTGTGTCTGGTATCCTCGCAAGCAATCATATCAACATCCTGCAGCGTCTCTTTTGCGCGCTCGGTGATGTCGTTTAAATTACCTATTGGTGTGGCCACTACATAAAGCGTGCC
>CAJXUK010000054.1 GCA_913061435.1 uncultured Thalassolituus sp.
AACGATAATATTGCTCAATCATATCGCGACTGATAATACCGACCATTTTATTGAACTGTTTGTCTCTATGAACTACTAACCAATCGATGTGGCTTTGTTGCATTTGGTCTAAAGCATCTTGCAAATTAGCCATTAAAGAAATCGATTTTACCATTTTTCGATCCCCAGGCAGTAACAAACAATCAATGTATTTTTCACCGGCTTCTGCATGTTCACCTGTGGATAAATAGCGGGCTAAGTCGGCCGAAGCTAATAACTGATCTTCTTTTTCTAATAAAATCCAATTGGGTTGATGATTCAAAACGACTTCAGCACTTTCTAAGCTGATATTTCGTGGGCTTATCGCAAAATCTTGTGACATAACTTGCCCTACCCAAGTATTACGCAACAACTGCTGAACCGGACTGTTGTTAATAGTAAAGTTTGTTTGAATGCGAAAGATCGACGGTAAATGAAATATTTCACTGACCGTTAAACTGGCGATCACAATGGCCAGCATTCCCGGTAGAATGATATTTGGATTGCCGGTTAATTCTAACAAGGCCATTAATGCAGCAAGAGGTGCGCCCAAAACAGCGGCCATCATAGCGCCCATTCCCAACATGGCATAAAAGCCGATACTCACAGAATAACTGGGCATAAAATAGGCAGACATTTGTCCCATGACCGCACCAATTGCAGCGCCTATGAATAGACTCGGGCCAATCATGCCGCCAGGAAAGCCAATAGCAGATGCCCAACCAGAGAGTAGTAATTTTGCCACTAATAAGGCTAGTGCTAAACCGATAACCGTGTCGCCTTTTAGCCAAGCATTAACGCTGTCGTAGCCGATTCCCATTACTTGAGGTAAGTAAATACTCACCAATGCGGTGGACAAACCTAATAATCCCCAAGTTTGCCAAAGTGGGCGAGTGTTAAAACGTTGTAATACTTTAACCGTTTTTATGAATAAACTTCCCATCACACCGCATATCACTGCTAATAAAAGTATGTATGGAATTTCAGCCAGAGATTTCATATCAAGTGAAGGCACAATAAAAGCGGTTTCGTTGCCAAATGTTGCCCGACTAACAATGGCTCCTATTACTGATGAGAGAATAATGGGAATAAACCCACGAATGCTGTATTCCAACAATACGACTTCCATGGCAAAAATGACTCCAGCCATGGGCGTGTTAAAAGATGCAGAAATAGCACTGGCAACACCGCAAGCGGCTAAAATTCTTAAACGGTGATGCGGTGTGTTTAATATTTGCCCGCACTGACTGGCAGTGCCCGCGCCAATGTGAACGGCCGGACCTTCACGACCAACACTGTGGCCGCCAATAAGGGCAATGATGGCACCAAAAAAGTGAACAATTATATTGGTTCTGGGTAAATATCCTTGGTGTTTTTCAATACGCTGTAAAGTATGAGCAATACCGCCTTTACGTTCATTGGGGTGAAAACGGCTAAAGAAAAACACGAGTAGCGCGGTTGAGCCTAGTAATAAAATGATGCGCGCTTCGGTAGAGAGAGACTCAAAGCCTTCATGGCTTCCGTTGGGTAGCCAAAATTGCAAAGGCATTTCGTACGCCAAGCGGAATAAGGTAATCATGCCAGCACTTAATAAACCGACTAGTACCGCTAACAAGGCGAGAGATATCTGACTTTCTTTTACCTTCATTATAATACCTATCCGCTCCTTGTTATTTAGGGTAACGGACTTTGTTTTGTTGCGGGGTTCAAATTATACGTTTTTTTTAGCGTACAAAACTAACAATTCTGCTAAGAAGGCTTATTATAGGCATCTTTATACATACTGTAACAGATCTTGTAATAGATCCTGTATTTAAGAGTAGAGGCAAGTAAGTGATTAAAGTAGGCATTGTCGGCGGTACCGGTTATACCGGCGTAGAATTATTAAGACTGTTAAGTCAGCATCCAGAAGTAGAACTAACGGTAATAACATCGCGAAGTGAAATGGGATTACCGGTTGCGCAGATGTTTCCTAACCTACGTGGCCATGTTGATTTATGCTTTTCTGAGCCGAGCGCAGAAAACTTAGCCGTATGTGATGTTGTCTTTTTTGCAACGCCACACGGAGTTGCTCATGCCTTGGCGCAACAAGTTTTAGATCAGGGCATAAAAGTGATTGATCTTAGTGCTGACTTTCGTCTACAAGACGCGGATGTATGGGAGCAATGGTATAACCAACCGCATGGAGCTAAATCATTATTGCCCGAAGCAGTTTATGGTCTTCCAGAATTTAATAGAGAAAGCATTAAACAAGCGCGCCTAATTGCTGTACCTGGTTGTTACCCAACTTCAGTACAATTAGCTTTACTGCCTTTATTAGAAAACGGACTAATTGAAACTGCAGGTATTATTGCAGACTGTAAATCAGGGGTAAGTGGTGCGGGTCGTCAGGCCAGTGTTGGTGGCTTATTTTGTGAAGCTGGGGAGTCGATGAAAGCCTATGCGGTTGCAGGGCATAGGCATCTTCCAGAAATTAAACAGGGATTAACCGCTATTGCCAATGCTCCTGTGAATTTAACCTTTGTTCCTCATTTGACGCCAATGATCCGTGGTATTCACTCTACCGTTTATGCGCCAAGTAAAGCAGATAAAATAGCAGAGCTAGGAGTTGATGGATTGCAGGCTTTGTTTGAAAAACGTTATGCCAATGAGCCTTTCGTTGATGTTATGCCTGCTGGAAGCCATCCTGAAACACGCTCTGTTAAAGGTAGTAATATGTGTCGTATCGCTGTGCATCAGCACCAAGATACTGGTTTGATTGTTATTTTATCGGTAATTGATAATTTGGTGAAAGGCGCATCGGGTCAGGCGGTTCAGAATATGAATATTTTGTTTGGTTTGCCAGAATACTCAGGATTGCAAGTAGTGGGCCTATTGCCTTAACCACCATCGTTAGATAAGTAGTAAGGATGATTAAATGGCCGTAGTAAAAGGTAGTAAACAAGAGCGCTTGAGCCTTGTTCGTTATGACCCTTGGAGGCGTTTTACCTACACAGTGTATTTTTTACTCTTTGTTACGGCGGTCGCTGCTGGGTGTTTTTTTGCTGGGCAATATGCCAGTTTAGAAGAACGCCAAGCCTTGGTGGTTGAACGTAATCAACTAAAAGAGCAAATTGTTGCCGCTGATCAAGAGATTCGTACGTTTAGACAGCGCGTTGGCGTGTTGGAAAAAGGTGGTGAGGTTGATCGCCAAGCTGCCGAAGGTATTCGCCAAACCGTGAAAGAGCTTAAAGTTCAAGTTGCCACCCTTGAAGAAGAGGTTTCTTTTTATAAAGGTATCATGGCACCAGGCGCACAAGATAAAGGCTTACGCGTTAGTAAAATAGATATTCAGCCTTTGGATCAAGCTAATACTTTTCGCTACAGTATTATGATGACTCAGGTTGCAGATAATACTAGCTATATCAAAGGCCTTGCGGCGGTCAACTTTATTGGATTAGAAAATAATAAGCGTAAAATAGTACCGTTACGTGATTTAGATACCAATGTCAGCGAGCTAGGTGTTAAATTCAGTTTCCGTTATTTTCAAGAAGTGGTTGGCGAAGTGGTGTTGCCTGCTAACTTTAAAGTAGAGCAGGTGCAGGTTGTTTTACAGTCATCAGGGCGTAAAGCTCAGCGTGTAGAAGAGACCATTGATTGGTCGTTTAAGGGTTAATAATGTTTAGTAGTAAAGATAAAGCCGCCGCCAGTCACTATGACACTTTAATTTCGACAAAAACCGAAATTATTGGAGATGTTCATTTTAAGGGTGGCTTGCAATTAGAAGGCGTTGTAAAAGGTAATTTAATTGCAGAAGCTAGCAGTGGCGCTGTTGTGCGTATATCAGACTCAGGCCGTGTTGAGGGTCAAATTAGTGCGCCCAACGTAGTTATTAATGGCACTGTATTGGGTGATATTTACGCCAGTGACTATATTGAATTAGCTAAAAAAGCCCGTATTAACGGTAATGTCCATTATCACATGATGGAAATGGTGCTTGGCTCTGAAGTGAACGGCCAGCTTTTGCATCAAACTAAAGACGCGTTAAAACAAGTGAATAAGCTGATGCTGGATGGAGAAAATATAGCGTCGGACAAAATTGATCACAAAGATGCATCAGTCAATGATATAGTTGACTAAATTGGTCGGTTAATTCGATAATAGCTGAATTAGCCTTAGTGAGAATTGAAATGAACGCAGTTGTATCCGCTGAACCGATCGGTTTAACCGCCGCGGCAGAAGAAAAAATTAGAGCATTATTACTCGAAGAAGCCGATGACGAATTGTGCCTGCGAGTATTTGTTACGGGAGGAGGTTGTTCTGGATTTCAGTACGGCTTCACTTTTGATGATGAGCGCAATGAAGACGATAGCCTAATTGTAAGAGAGGGCGCTCGAGTATTGGTTGATTCATTGAGTTACCAATATTTAGTGGGTTCTAATGTCGATTACCAAGAAGGTCTTGAAGGGTCTCGGTTTTTAGTTAATAACCCGGGTGCCAGTTCTACCTGTGGGTGTGGTTCTTCATTCGCGGTTTAATTGGCGCACTAATGAATAGATCAATTCAATACAATTAAGTTAATAAGGTTAACTCATTGCAGTATTCAGTCGGCTCGCTAAAAACCCTGTGGCTATCAATAGTCACAACAGTGGTATTGTTCTTATCTGCTGGCTCTTTTGCGGAGCCCAAAATGCTTCAGGCCAATGTCACTTTACATACCTTAGACGAGCTTAATCAATTGTTACTGCAAGCGGAACAATTTGTTAATACAGCTCAAAAGCCCATCCCTGTGGTTTTACATGGTGAAGAAATTCATGCTTTTGTTCGCAGTAATTACCGTACCCATAAAGGCTTAGTTGATTTAGCTGCCCGTTTAGATGCGTTTAACGTCATTGAAGTTAAAGCATGCGAGCGCTGGATGGGAGTAAACGGCATTAGCGCCAAAGAGCTGCCCCCATTTATTGAAACCGTGCCTGCTGGACTAGCTGAGCGCGATCGTTTACAGCGCAGTGGTTACACCTACTTTTAAGCAGAATAAATAGCGCCAAGAATTCGTGGGCCCAGTGCTCCCGTTGTTTTTGCGGAGTTGCCTGCGAGCCCTTGCATTGTTCTATACGCTAACCACGCAAATGCACAAGCTTCCATCATATCCCCAGGGATGCCTAAAGCATCGGTAGACCCAATTTCAAGTTGAGGTAAATGATGTTTGATGCGTTCAACTAAATAAGAATTATGTTCACCGCCTCCACACAACAACAACTCACCCTCGGTATGCCCCCAGCGTTTTATGCCCTGTGCCACCGATACAGCCGTCAGCTCAATTAAGCTTGCTAGTACATCTTCCTTAGCTAGGTTGTGCATACTGGGAGTTAGAGCTTGTAAATTCTTAATGTTAAACAATTCACGGCCAGTACTTTTGGGAGGTACCTGCTCAAAGTAATCGAGTTGTAACCAGTCATTTAACAGCTGATTTTGAACCGTACCAGATCTGGCTAGCGCACCGTTTTTATCAAATTCAATCTGCCAGTGTTGGTTAACCCACTCATTTGAGAGGGCGTTAGCTGGTCCTAAATCAAAACCAAAAGACTCGTCCGCTTGTTTAGAGAGCACAGTAATATTAGCAATGCCGCCTAAGTTTAGAATTTGCCTTGGTTTATTTGAGCTACTAAACACATGCTGATGAAAAGCGGGCACTAATGGCGCACCTTCGCCACCGGCAGCAATGTCACGGCGGCGAAAGTCAGCAACTGTTGTTATTCTGGTTAATTCTGCAATCTGATTTGCATCACCAATCTGCAAACTAAAAGCATTAGGTCTGGGCTGATGCCGCAAAGTTTGGCCATGGCAACCAATAGCTTGAACTTCTTCGGCCGGTATTGAGTTATTTTCTAGCAGAGTGATTACGCATTCAGCATAAAGACGCCCAAGCTTTTGATCCAGTAGCTGCATTTCAACAACATTAATTTTTGCTGATTGGCTTAGGCTAAAAATTTGAGACTGTAATGTTTGCATATAAGGCAGAAAGTGCTGAGCAATTAAAGTTGGTCGACCCATTTCATCGATATCAACTAATGCGGCATCAATACCATCCAAACTTGTACCAGACATCAAGCCAATATAAAGCACGTTATTATCCTTTAACTATAAACTTATCGAACGCTATAAGTGTTCAGTATTTTTGCTAATTTTGCTTAGTTAACCACCGGCAAGTTGATCTGCGCGCAAACTATTAAGCCATTCAATCATACGCTCAGCTTCTGCTTTGTAGGCAACACGTTTGCTACTTTCGATTGAGCGGGACTTAGGTAATTTTATACGCAGCGAGTCGCGATGCACGCCATCGACTCTGAACTCAAAGTGCAGGTGCGGACCCGTCGCCAATCCGGTACTACCTACATAACCAATAACTTGTCCTTGTTTAACGCGGCGACCTTTACGGGCATTACGATTAAACTTACTCAAATGTGCATATAGGGTTTGGTAGCGACTGCCATGCTGAATAATCACACAGTTACCAAAACCGCCTTTGCGACCCGCGAAAATAACCTTACCGTCCCCTGTAGATTTAATTGGCGTTCCAGTCGGAGCTGCGTAGTCTGTGCCTCTGTGTGCACGAAATTTGTTCAATACAGGGTGTTTTCGTTTTAAGTTAAAACGTGAACTAATGCGGGCAAAGTCGATAGGGTTACGTAAAAACTCTTTGCGCATACTGTGGCCCGAAGGGTCATAGTATTGTGCATCACCTTTACCGTCCTCATAACGAATAGCAGTAATTTCGCGTCCGCGGTTAACAAAATTTGCAATTAATATATTACCAAAACCAATGCGCTCACCTTCTAAAAAAAGTTCTTCGTAAATTAGGCTGAACTCGTCCCCAGGGCGAATATCAAGGGCAAAATCAATGTCCCAGCCAAATAAACCGGCTAATTCAATTAGGATTGATTGGGGAATATCCTGTTTTGCACCATCTAAGAACAAAGAAGCATTAATCGTTGTGTGTGCAAACTTAGGCCGACGATCAGCCACTTTTTCATCTAAAGCGTATTTATAAGTGCCATCTATATCGCGTTCAAACTCATGAGCAATTAAGGGTGATGTTTCAATTCTTAAGCGCGTAACATTATTACTGTCGCTTTTTTGCCATTTGATCACCTGGCCTGGTTGAAGGCTTAATACTCTTTTGGGGTCACTGGCTGCAATAGCCAAAGCGTCTGCTGCGCTCAGAGAGAAACGAGTAAATATACGCGATAAATTATCCCCGGGTTTTAATTCAGTTTGTTGCCAAGGATCCAGACTAGCGACACTGGCTAAAGGAGCGTCACTAGCGATAGTAACGGTGTTTACTTCGCGTTTTTGTGTATGGTTAGATTGTTTTCCAACTGCAAAAATAATAACTAAAATTATTATACTAATTGCCACAATATGAGTTTTGGGGAAGTAGCGCCATTGGCCAAGAACTGCCATAGTAATTGATGTTCCTAAATATTGTTCTTAAAAATGTATCTATCTATGGCGCATAGTGTACAACAAAGTTGCAAGGTTAGTTCCCTATTTACGCGTCAATATATGCAACTCTATTGCTTTTATTAGCTGATTCGGTATTGTGACGACCGCTTATTTTCTTATTTAAACTGACAAGAGAACGTGATGACAGCTGCATTAATCGAAGATTTAAAAGCCCGTGGTCTTATTAACCAAACTACTGCTGATGAAGAGTTAATTGAACACCTTAACAGTGGTTGTCGAACACTCTATTGTGGCTTTGATCCAACAGCAGACAGCTTGCACATTGGTAGCCTTGTTCCTTTATTAGCGTTAAAGAGATTTCAACAGGCTGGGCATAAACCTATGGCACTAGTAGGTGGGGCAACGGGCTTGATTGGGGACCCAAGTTTTAAAGCTCAAGAGCGTAAGTTAAATACAGAAGAAGTTGTTTCTGGTTGGGTAGATAAGCTAAAAACACAAGTAAGCCGCTTTATAGATTTTAATGCGGGTGAAAAAAGCGCAACTGTGGTCAACAACCTAGACTGGGTTGGGCAAATCAATGTTTTGGATTTCTTGCGAGACGTGGGTAAGTACTTCTCGGTTAACAATATGATCCAAAAAGAATCAGTAAAGCAGCGGTTAGAGCGAGAAGGCGAAGGTATCTCATTTGCCGAGTTTACATACATGCTGCTGCAATCGTATGATTTTGCAGAACTTGCTCAGCGAGAAGCGTGCACAATTCAAATTGGCGGATCTGATCAGTGGGGTAATATAGTCGGTGGTGTTGATTTAGCGCGTCGAATGTACGGCAAACAAACCTTTGGCATTACACTCCCGTTAGTAACTAAATCCGATGGAACGAAATTTGGTAAAACAGAAAGCGGCACTATTTGGTTGGATGCAAATAAGACATCGCCCTACGCTTTTTATCAATTCTGGCTAAATACCGCAGATGCCGATGCCTATAAATTTTTACGCTACTTCACTTTCTTATCGATTGAAAAAATTGCCGACATTGAACAACACGATGCAGAAATCAAAGGGCGTAAGACCGCGCAGGGGATACTGGCCGATGAAGTAACGCGTTTAGTTCATGGTGAAGAAGCACTTCAGTCAGCCAAGCGCATAACCGATGCATTGTTCTCAGGCGACATTGAAAAATTAACAGAACAAGAATTAGAACAAATAAAATTAGATGGTTTGCCATCCAGCGATTTAGTAATTGCAGATATAGCAGAAACACCGCTAACAACCTTATTTACTGATAATGATATTGTAAAAGCGGGTCGTGAAGTTAAAGATGCTTTAGGTCGAAATGCGGTATTCATTAATGGTGAAGCGAAAGGTGCTTCTGATAACATGAAAACAGCAGAGATATTTACAAAAGCTAATGCATTATACGGACGTTTCTTCCTAATAAAGCTGGGTAAAAAGAAACATCATTTATTTGAAATAAAATAAGCAAAAAATATTGACGGCGTTTATAAACTCCTTATAATGCTCCGCTCACTTGTTGATACTGTTTCTTAGAAAGAACCAAGAAGTAGTAATAAAAGTTGAAAAAAGGGTTGTTAATTCAAAAACATCGTTTAGAATGCGCCCTCCTTTAAAGAGAAGCCGCTAAGGCTTTGAAAATAAAGGAAAAAAGAGGTTGACATAGTCATTAAGCAATATATACTGCGCCTCGCTCTTAATGCAAACTTGCTAAATAGCAGTGAGCAAAAAGAGTTTTAAAAAAGCTGTTGACTTGGTGATTTAAATCATTAGAATGCACAGCCCGCTTAGAGTGAAACCTAAGCAAAGTTCTTTAACAATATATTTAGATAATTCGTGTGGGTGCTTACCTTGATTGGCGGAGACAGCAAAACTACGGTTT
>CAJXUK010000055.1 GCA_913061435.1 uncultured Thalassolituus sp.
TTATCATACCCTCTCGACATGCACCTTTAGCTTTGTAACCAACGTCGAATCCAGAACGTCCCCGAATTCTTATCGCTACGGGTACTGTTTAAAATACGTTTAAAAACAGTATCTTGTTCAGTACCTTTGCTAGGTAGAGCTAGTCTACTCGATGTGTTTCTTATTTGCTATTTAACTTACAGCTAAATGTGCAATTTCGACACATTTTTACTTAACGCACTTAGTCTTCTGTTGTTTATCTAACAGCGTGTTTCATGGTGCGTTCTTTTTGTTTAGCCCAATCTCTATCTTTTTCGGTATTTCGTTTGTCGTGATCTTGCTTACCTTTGGCAAGTGCGATCTCGGCTTTTACGATGTGACCTTTCCAATAGAGGGCGGTACAAACGCAAGTATAGCCTTTAGCATTAATTTGCTGTTCTAGCTTTTCAATTTCGCGCTTGTGTAATAGTAATTTACGGTCGCGTCGCGGCTCTGTTACTACATAAGCTGCTGCGGTTGTTAGGGGTGTAATTAAACAGCCGTATAGCCAAGCTTCGCCTTCGCGTATGAATACGTAGGAGTCAACGAGTTGACAGCGTCCTGCTCTAAGGGCTTTTACTTCCCAGCCAGTAAGGGCAACTCCACATTCCAATTTGTCAGAAAGGTGGAAGTCGTGACGTGCTTTTTTGTTAAGGGCAATGGTATTGCCACTGTTTCCAGATTTTTTCTTTTTAGCCATGTGTCTATTGTAACTGAATCTATACCTGAATCGAAGAATAAAAAGCACGGCTCTTGTGGCATTGGCAAAAATTTTAGACAATGGTCAGGTTTTACTCCTTCCTATAAACATGAGATCAAACTATGTCAGAACAAAAACGCGGAATGCACGGCATTTGGACGGGTCGCTGGACCTTTATTTTAGCGGCAACCGGATCAGCTGTCGGCCTGGGTAATTTATGGAAGTTCCCTTATATTACTGGAGAGAATGGCGGCGGAGCGTTTGTGTTAGTTTATCTAGCATGTATTCTTCTTGCGGGTATCCCCGTGATGCTAGCAGAAGCCATGATGGGGCGTAAAAAACGCATGAGCCCAATTAATGCGATGAAGGAGTTAACGACAGAGGCAGGATCGCCGAGTTTCTTTAGAAGTATTGGTTGGATGGGAGCTTTATCGGGCTTCTTTATTTTATCTTTTTACAGTGTTATTGCCGGTTGGGCTTTAGTTTATGTGGGTAAGTTGGCTTCTGGGGCTATGGCGGGTATTACCGCAGATGCTTCTGGTGCTGCTTTTGGCGCTATGCTGGCTGACCCTGCAGGCTTAACAATTTGGCATACGGTATTTATGTTTTTAACCGGTGTGGTTATTGCCCGCGGTGTAAACAAGGGCTTGGAATCGGCACTTAATATCTTAATGCCTATTTTGTTTGTCTTGATGCTGATTTTGTTCGGTTATAGCTTAACAACTCCTGGCTTTATGCAAGGTTTCCACTTCTTATTTGATTTTGATTTTTCTAAATTAACCACAGAAAGTATTGTTGTTGCCTTGGGTCACTCGTTCTTTACCTTGAGTTTAGGTATGGGTGCGATCATGGCTTATGGTGCTTATATGCCTGCTAAGCAGTCTTTGGGTAAAACCATTATGTGGGTTGGTTTTTTAGATACCTTGGTTGCTTTAGTGGCCGGCATGATTATTTTCGCGATCGTTTTCTCTAACGGTTTAGAGCCTTCTTCTGGCCCAGGTTTGATGTTTGTTAGTTTGCCAATTGCCTTTGGTACTATGCCAGGAGGTATTTTCTTCGGAACGGTATTCTTTATCTTGGTGTCTATTGCTGCACTAAGTTCGGCTATTTCTATTGCTGAACCTGCTGTTGCTTGGGCGGTTGAGAAGGGTTTTACTCGTGTTAAAGCGACCATGGTTATTTGTAGTGTGGCTTGGCTTATTGGTTTAGGCACGGTGTTGTCTTTCAATGAGTGGGCCGAGTATAAGTTGTTTGGTAAGACTTTCTTTGACTCTCTGGATTTTGTTACGTCTAACGTAATGTTGCCATTGGGTGGATTGTTAATTGCAATTTTCGTGGGTTGGTTTATGTCTAGTGATATGATCAAAAACGAATTGAAAATGAAAAATGACACTTTGTTTGCTGTTTGGCGCTTTGTATTACGTTTCATTTCTCCAGTAGCTATTGCGTTAATCTTTATCAATGGTTTGGGTTTACTTTAACGCCTTATAAGATGGGAAAAATAAAAGTATGACTTCTATTACTCGCAGTGCGCTGGTTATGTATAGCGCCGAGCAGATGTATGCCTTGGTGAATGATGTGGAAAGTTATCCGCAATTTTTGTCTGGCTGCACTGCTACAGAGTTAATATCTAAAACGGATGATGAATTAGTGGCCAGTTTGACCATTAGTAAATTAGGCGTTAATCAAACTTTTACGACTCGTAATAAGCTTCATTATCCAAATCGCATGGAATTGACGCTGGTGGATGGGCCTTTTGTACGCTTTGTGGGTGTATGGCGTTTCCAGCGTCTTTCGGAGGTTGCTTGTAAAGTAACCTACGATATGGATTTTGAAGTGAGTAATAAATTAGCAGGCGTAGCAATAGGATCTGCTTTTAAGCAAATGGCTTCTAAGATGGTTGATTCATTTGTACTGCGCGCTAAGCAAGTTTACGGTTAGGGAACAATAGAATGAGTGCTCAAATTGAGATAGAAGTTGTTTATGGCTTGGCTCACAAGCAAAAGCTTGTCAGCATTATGGTGGACCAAGGAACTACGGTTCGCCAAGGTGCTGAATTGTCGGGTTTGGATAAAGAATTTTCTGATTTGAATATTGCTGAATCTAAGCTCGGTATTTTTGGTAAGGCGGTTCGCAATCCAGATACCGAGTTATTAAAAGCAGGCGATCGTATTGAGATATACCGCCCGCTATTAATTGATCCTAAAGCCGCTCGCGCTAACCGTGCAGCAAAAGCTGGTAAATAGTTAGTCACTGACAACCTTCTCAATTATTCTGATGGAATATCGAGTAGGTTGTTTTCTTTTTTATCTTCTAATACTTCTTGTTGTACTTCTGGTTTTTCTTCTGAGGGTACTTCACCTTCAAAATGGGTGTATAAGTCATCTTTAAAAAATACGCTAATTTGGTAACTTTTAACGATCTTATCTCGGCGCTCAAGGGTGTATAGATAATCCCAGCGCTCTTGCTGGTAGGGTGATTGAATAAGTGGAGTTCCCATTACATAGGCTACTTGTCGCTTGGTCATACCTTCTTTTAGCTGATTGACCATGTCTTGAGTAACAATGTTGCCTTGTTGAACGGTTAATTTGTAAACTTGTGGGATACTACAGGCTGAAATAAAAATAAAACTGAGTAAAATAGTAAGAAATTTAAATTGCATGGTATTGGCTATTGGCTTTGTCGTTAGAAGTCTTGATAATACCTGATAAAGTAACTTGCTGTAAGCCGCTGCTAAATATTCGAGGATGCAATGTCAGATCAAAATGCCGAACTGCGTAAAGTAGGATTAAAAGTGACTCTGCCAAGAGTTAAAATTCTACAAATATTAGAAAATTCTTTGGACCGTCATTTAAGTGCAGAAGATGTCTATAAAGCACTTATTGAAGCAGGTGAGGATGTTGGCCTTGCAACTGTGTATAGAGTATTAACTCAGTTTGAAACAGCAGAACTAGTGACTCGTCATAATTTTGATGGCGGCCACTCTGTGTTTGAACTTGACCGTGGTGATCATCACGATCATATGGTGAATATGGACACTGGCGATGTGATTGAATTTACCAACGATCAAATTGAGCGCTTGCAGCACGAAATTGCTGAATCTCATGGTTATGAGTTAGTTGATCATAGCTTGGTGCTTTACGTGCGTGCAAAAAAGTAAGCGCGATTTATAATAAAGTGTTCAGCTTATAAAACAGCCCTAAGTTATTGCTAATTTAGGGCTTTTTTGTTGCTCATGTTTAGCATTTCTTGGGCGTGATCTAGTGTGTGCTGTGTGATTTCAACGCCTCCTAACATACGAGCAATCTCTTCGGTTCGCTGTTTGTTGTTTAACGGGCGAATATTAGTGAAGGTTTGCTTATCTCCGGCAATTTTACTGACCTGCAAATGATTTTGAGCTTGAGCGGCAACTTGTGGTTGATGAGTGACACACAGAACTTGGCTGTGTTGCCCTAATTCATTGAGTAAACGGCCAACACGTTCGGCGGTTCCGCCACCAACACCAACATCTACTTCGTCAAAAATTAAGCTGGGGATATTACTGGTTTGAGCGGTAATCACCTGAATTGCTAGGCTAATACGCGATAACTCACCCCCAGACGCCACTTTGCTTAAAGGTCCCATTGGCATGCCGGGGTTGGTTTGCACCAGTAAGTCAATTGCATCTATCCCGTGATTATTCATTTTGGTTTTATCGCTTATGATCTGTGTTTGTAAGCGAGCATTACCCAGAGCCAATGCAGTAAAGTGAGTGTTTATTTCTTTATCGAGTTTACTGGCCGCTTTGTTGCGTTTTTTACTCAATTGAGTGGCTAGTTTTAGATAATTTTGTTCAAGTTCGATAACTTCTTGAATAAGGCTCTCCATGTCGTCGTCACTGAAATTTAGGGCATCGAGTTGCTTAGTTAATTCTTGCCACTTGTCATACAGTTCTTCTGAGCGAACATGATGTTTTCTTGCTAGGTCGTAGATAGCACTCAAGCGCTGGTCAATTTGTTGCAAGCGTTGCGGGTTAATCTCTACCTTATTAATGTAGTTGTGTAGTGAATCGTTGGCTTCTTCAAGCTGAATTTGAGCTTGATTCAGAAATTCTATACTTTCTTTAAGGACAGCGTTATCGTCATCAATTTTTTCCAACTGTTGGATGGCTTGTTGGATTTGTTGCAAGGCGCTGTTTTGTACTTGTGCGCTTCTAGAGCTGCTGTCATCGCCGCCCTCTGAACATAAAGTGAGTGCTTGTTGCCCCGAAAACATAATGGCGTCGGCGTTACTTAGGCGTTTAAGTTCAGTTTCTAATTCAGCAACTTCACCAGCAGTTAATTCTAATTGATCCAGTTCTTGTACTTGATAGGTTAGCAGTTGGCGCTGAGCCTGTTGTTCGGCGCTGTCTTCTTGCAGGGCGTTTTTTTGTTTTAACTTATCTTGCCAGGTTTGAAAAGCTTGCTTGGTTTTGTGGCATAGGCTTTGGGTACTGGCGTAATTATCGAGCAGTTTTCTGGCAGCGTCTTTTTGCATCAGTGATTGATGAGCGTGCTGTCCATGAATGTCGATTAGTTGGTTTGCTAATGCTTTAAGTTCGGTGGCGCTAGCATTGCGGCCATTAATATAGCCACGGCTGCGACCTTCTTGAGTAATTACGCGGCGTAAAATACAGCTGTCATCTTCTAGCGGGTAGTCGTGTTCGTTTAGCCATTTGCTGACTTTTTCATTAATGATAAAGGTGGCGCTAATGTCTGCTTTTTCTGCACCATTGCGCACAACATTGCCGTCTATGCGGTTGCCTAATGCTAAACCTAAAGCACCAAGTAAGATGGATTTACCGGCACCGGTTTCACCGGTAATGGTGGTCATACCAGCTTTAAGTTCAAGTTCTAAGTGTTCGACCAGAGCAAATTGTGAAATCGATAAATGAACGAGCATGTTAGACCTCCTTTACACAGTCTTAATTTTTGCAGCTTTTAATTTTATACAGATAATTTAGTCTCTTTTTTATTGTATGTCTATACAGTGTTTTTATATACAGTAAAAAATATGTTTACTTTTTACCCTTGAAAGCTTTCTTGCTAGCCCCATATACAAAAGCACGTAAAGAAACCCGTATTAGTTTTCGGGTTATTAATTGTTTTGCGAGTTATTAATCGTTTAGAGGAATAAAACATGTCACAGCAGAATGACGAAAATATAGAAGCCACTACTGTTGATGTGGAAGAACAATTGAATACATCTGAAGAGCAAGCTACAGAAGGCGCTGCAGAAGATACTTTGGCTGCAGAATTGGCTGTTGCCCAAGAAGAAATTGCAACACTTAAAGATCAGATGCTAAGAGTGCAAGCTGAAGCTCAAAATGTTCGACGTCGTGCAGAGTTAGATGTTGAAAAAGCACATAAGTTTGGTCAAGAGAAGTTGTCACTTGAACTGTTGACTGTGCTAGACAATCTAGAGCGTGCATTAGCAGCAACCCCAGAAGACGAAGCGACTAAAGCTTTGCGCGATGGTGTGTTGTTAACTCAGCAAGGGTTTATTAGTACGTTAACTAAGTTCAATGTTTTGACAGTTGATCCTCAGGGTGAAGCATTTAATCCAGAGCTGCATCAGGCAATGGCGATGCAAGAAAATGCAGATTTCCCACCCAACACTGTTATGGCTGTTATGCAAAAAGGTTACACCTTGAACGGTCGTTTATTGCGTCCAGCGATGGTGATGGTTTCAAAAGGTGCGCCGACTATTGATGAGAATGCATAACCTTTGTTGAAGCACCACTTCGCTAATTAAAGGTTAAAAAGCGACTAAAAAATGCACTTTTAGCCTTGAAATAGTAAAGATAAGACTCATATAGGACTTATCGAAAGAAAAAACTTTTTAACGATTTTGAATCGTTTGTTGAATTAAAAACTGGCACGGCCAGATAGATTGGAGATAGACATCATGGGTAGAATCATTGGTATTGATTTAGGTACTACAAACTCTTGTATTGCTGTACTAGACGGCGATAAGCCAAAGGTTATCGAGAACGCTGAAGGCGATCGCACAACTCCGTCGATTGTTGCTTATGCACAAGATGGCGAAATTTTAGTGGGCCAGCCTGCAAAGCGTCAGGCTGTGACTAACCCAGCCAACACGATTTTTGCTGTTAAGCGTTTGATTGGTCGTAAGTTTAAAGATGATGTTGTGCAAAAAGACATCTCTATGGTTCCTTACAAGATTATCGCAGCGGATAACGGCGATGCTTGGGTTCAAGTGAACGATAAGAAAATGGCGCCACCACAGGTATCTGCTGAAATCTTGAAGAAGATGAAGAAAACAGCTGAAGATTATTTGGGTGAAGCAGTAACAGAAGCTGTTATTACAGTTCCTGCTTACTTTAACGACCAACAGCGTCAAGCTACAAAAGATGCGGGTAAAATCGCGGGTTTAGAAGTTAAGCGTATTATTAACGAACCAACTGCGGCGGCTCTTGCTTATGGTCTAGATCACTCTAAAGGTGATAAGACGGTTGCAGTTTATGACTTAGGTGGTGGTACGTTCGATATTTCTATTATCGAAATTGCCGATGTAGATGGTGAAACTCAGTTTGAAGTATTAGCAACCAACGGTGATACCTTCCTTGGTGGTGAAGATTTCGATATGCGTTTGATCGACTATCTTGCTGAAGAGTTTAAGAAAGAAAGTGGTATGGACCTTAAAGGTGACCCACTAGCGATGCAGCGTTTGAAAGAAGCCGCAGAGAAAGCAAAAGTTGAACTGTCTTCTGCACAGCAAACTGACGTTAACTTGCCTTACATCACTGCTGATGCAACAGGTCCTAAGCACTTGAACGTTAAAGTAACGCGTTCGAAGCTAGAAAGCTTGGTAGAAGATTTAGTTGCTAAGTCTATCGAGCCTTGCCGTATCGCTCTTAAGGATGCTGACTTGTCAGCTTCTGAGATTGATGAAGTGATTATCGTTGGTGGTCAGACTCGTATGCCTTTAGTACAAGCTAAGGTTGCTGACTTCTTCGGTAAAGAACCACGTCGCGATGTGAACCCAGATGAAGCAGTTGCTGTAGGTGCTGGTGTTCAGGGTGGTGTATTGTCGGGTGACGTAACAGACGTTCTACTATTAGACGTTACGCCTCTGACTCTAGGTATTGAGACTATGGGTGGCGTTGCGACGGCAGTGATCGAGAAGAATACAACGATTCCTTCTAAGAAATCGCAGGTGTTCTCTACTGCAGACGACAACCAGAGCGCGGTAACGATTCATATCGTTCAGGGTGAGCGTAAGCAAGCGGCACAGAACAAATCTCTAGGCCGTTTCGATTTGGCAGACATTCCACCGGCTCCACGCGGTATGCCACAAATTGAAGTAACGTTCGACATCGACTCTAACGGTATCTTGAACGTTTCTGCAAAAGATAAAGCGACAGGCAAAGAACAGTCTATCGTGATCAAGTCTTCTTCTGGCTTAAGCGATGAAGAGATCGAGAAAATGGTACAAGACGCTGAAGCAAACGCTGAAGCAGATAAGGCTTTCGAAGAAATGATTCAGGTTCGTAACACGGCTGATGGTCTTGTTCACGCAACTAAGAAGACGTTGGAAGAAGCGGGCGATAAAGCGACAGCTGAAGAAAAAGAAGCTATCGAAAAAGCCATTGCTGATGTTGAAGAAGCTATGAAGGGCGAAGACAAAGCGGCTATCGAAGCAGCAACAACTGCTTTAACTGAAGCATCTTCTGGTTTAGCGCAGAAGCTATACGCCGAGCAAGCAGCAGCAGAACAAGCTGGCGGCGAAGCGGGCGAACAAGCACAAGAAGCTGGCAAAGACGACGATGTTGTTGATGCTGAGTTCGAAGAAGTTAAAGATAAGTAAACTTCTATCAGTGTGTTTTTTGCATTGATTTAATCGACGCGGCACTCT
>CAJXUK010000056.1 GCA_913061435.1 uncultured Thalassolituus sp.
ATAAAAACTTTAGCGCATTGACGCTGTGAGTGGGAAGCGTCCATCTCATCACCCACCCTAACTGCTAGATAAAAATTCATGACCACCAAGTTAATTTAGCCTTTCAACTCTTGGCTTCAGCTAGTAGGCTGCTGTTTATACTTAAATTTGTTACCTTTTTGGGTGCGGATTTATCAAATGTTT
Source organism: uncultured Thalassolituus sp. (assembly GCA_913061435.1). GTDB lineage: Bacteria > Pseudomonadota > Gammaproteobacteria > Pseudomonadales > Oceanobacteraceae > Oleispira. Next base: position 184 of record CAJXUK010000056.1, read on the forward strand.
CGCGCATTGTTGGTGCCCTGCGTAGCTTGTACGTAAAGCGTTTGCGTATTTTAACAAGATGCATTTAACAAGGTAATGTTCCTGACCTCCGTTCCCCTTATATGTGAGCAATAATTCTATCAAGATTATCATTTGTACTATCTTCGCTCTTTTGGCGTTCGCGGGTAATTCAGTTTTATGCCGAATGGCGTTGGGTGAAAACACCATTGATGCGGCCAGTTTTACTGTGATCCGGCTTGTTTCTGGTATCGTTATCTTGTTTTTGGTTCTATCGCTTGATATGGCGTTTAAAAAACAAACAGAAGCTTCAAACCCTCAGGTATCAATTTCTAAATTATCAACTTCTAAGGGCAGTTGGTTTGCGGCCAGTTTGCTATTTGTTTATGCCGTCACTTTTTCTTATGGTTATGTTTCTTTAGATACGGGCGTTGGCGCATTAATTTTATTTGGTGCTGTGCAGATAACCATGGTGGTTGCCGGTTTTATTTCAGGTAATAAACTTCATTACTCAGAATGGTCGGGGTTGTTGATTGCCTTTGCGGGTTTCGTTTATTTAGTTATTCCAAGTTTGACTACGCCATCGTTAACGGGCTTTATTCTTATGACGATTTCGGGTATCGCTTGGGGGCTTTATACCTTGGTCGGGCGGCATTCGAAGCAGGCTATTAATGATACAGCTTATAATTTCTTGCGCACAAGCCCGTTTGTTTTAGTGCTGATTCTTGCTGTGCTTGCGGTCTCTTTTACTGATATGCAATCAAGTAACGCTTTTTATTTAACTGTTGAAGGGGTGGTGTTGGCGGTGTTGTCTGGCGCTATTGCGTCTGGGTTAGGTTATGCTATTTGGTATATTGCTATTGCTGGGCTTTCTGTGACGCAAGCGGCGGTAGTACAGTTGTTTGTGCCTATTGTTGCTGCCGTTGGTGGTGTTATTTTTACCAGTGAAGTTATAACACTTCGCCTGGTGGAGTCTTCTGTTTTGGTTCTTGGCGGAATATTTATTGTTATTTTGGGAAGGCAGTATTTTTCATCGGTATCTCGTAAGCAGACAAATTAACGAGGCAGGAGAAGCTTTATGTCTAAAGGTATTAGTGGTGTGTCCAGTAAATTAATTCCTTATATTGCTAACATGGTTTTGAGCACGCGTTTGTTAAAACTAAAGCGCCTTGTGGCTGAGCGTAAACGCAAACTCACTAAACAGCCGCATATTGTGACGGTGTATTTAGCGCTTAATGATCCGTATAGTTATTTATTACTGCAAGTGCTTAAAGACTTTCAAGCTCGGTTTTCTGTTGAGTACGAGTTCAGAACAGTTTTGAATAAACAGCCCGATATGTTTCCTGCGCCTAAGCTTTGGCAGCAGAATGCGTTCAAAGACGGGTTATATTTAGCCGATTTATATTCATTAGATTTTCCATCTAGCCCGCCAAACAGTTCGCCTGAACGCGATGCTCAATTAACTGCGCAATTATTACATTGGGAATTACAGCCAGGTTATTTAGAGAATGCTTTGTTGTTATTCAATGCTTATTGGCTAAGTGATGATTGTAAATATGATGATGCTATTGAACGTTTAGTCTCTCCAGTAATTACTCATAATGTGGAATGTTATCAGCAGCATTTAAGTGCGAATGAAGATTTGTTAAAAGATAACGGTCATTATTTAAGTGCCATGATGCATTATGGTAATGAGTGGTATTGGGGATTGGATAGGCTACAGTATTTAGAGCGTCGTTTTAATGATTTAGGCATTCATTCAGGTGGTGCTAGTCACACCGATATTAAAATTAATTACGATGCAACACAGCGTGATTTTTGCCAACGCATGAGTAAGCAGGATGTTGTTGATGCCGCCAAGAAGCAGCCTTTAGAGTTGTTTTGGTCTATCCGCAGCCCGTACTCTTATATCGCTATTGTGCGTGCTCGCCAGTTAGCCAGTCATTACAACATTCCTTTTATTGTTAAACCTGTATTGCCGATGGTGATGCGTCGTATGCAGGTGCCAAAAAATAAAACGAATTACATTGCGAGAGATGCGAGCCGCGAAGCTCACCAATATAATATTCCGTTTGGTCGTATTGCTGACCCGCTTGGGAAAGGTGTTGAAAATTGTTATGCCCTTTATGAATTCGCAGATTCGCAAGGTAAGGGAGTTGAGTTTTTAGAGAGTTATGCAAGGGGTGTTTGGTCGCAAGGTATTCGATCGGATACCGAGGCTGGCTTAAAAACCTTGGTTGAGCGAGTGGGTTTAAATTGGCAAGACGCGCAGCCATTATTAAAAGATGAAAATTGGAGAGTATGGGCGCAAAGTAATCTGGCAGAGTTATATGGCCACGGTCTTTGGGGTGTGCCCAGTTTTAAATACGGTGATGTAAGGGTATTTGGCCAAGACCGCATTGACCGTATTGAGCAAGCAGTTGTTAATTTACTCGTTGGTTAGTCTATAACAATATTGTTCGGTAAAGTGTTTGTATTTTCACCTTGCTGTTCTTTATCTTTTAATTGGCTTTTATACTTAATCAAATGCAGTAGGTTATCATAGCGTAACGATTTGTAGAGCTTCGGCTAATAGGATCAATAATGAAATATAAGCTCATTGTTATATTGTTTATGATTGCATTCATACAAGGGTGCACGTCTAAGATGGCTTACAATAATGCCGATTGGTTGGCCCATTGGTATATTGGTGATTATTTAGATTTGTCGAGAGATCAAGATCGCCATCTTGAAGCAGAGTTGGAGTCAGTATTAACGTGGCATAAAAGAACGCAGCTGTTGCAGTATCGACAGCAATTAGTAGCGTTATCCAACGATCTTGATCATCTTCCTATATCCCAGCAAGTTTGGCTGACGCACTTTATTCAAATAACCGATCATTGGCAGCGGTTACGCCGTGAGTTGAGTATACGTGCCGCAAGCCTTGCGCCTCTGTTAGATGAACAGCAGGTAAATTATTTGTTTGCAAAACTTGCAGAAAATAATAAAGAAAAACTGGAAGATTTTAACGGAAAATCAATTGAAGAATACCGTGAAGATCGTCTCGAAAGATTACTAGAAACGCTAGAAAATTATTTAGGTTCGGTAAACAAGCATCAAAAAAGCGCTGCTATTTTGTTTGTAGAAAAAGCAAAAATAACAGAACAATATTGGTTTGATAGCAAAGTTAAGCTACAAGCAGCAATGAAAAAAACATTTGTATCCAGTTTTAAAGCCAGGCAATCCTTAACGCTAGCCGAAGATCTGTTTAGGTTAATGAATAAGCCAGATCAGTTTAAATCTGATGTTTTGTTGAATGCTTATTCGCATAACCGTGAGTTGTTATTGAGTATGCTGCAAAGCATTACCACGAGCCTAGATCAAGATCAGGTGACGTACTTTAAAGGTGAAATCAACGACCTCGTTAAGCTTATTGATGATGTAAGCGAGAAGCCTTAATTGTAGAAAATAGGTTGTGATTTTAAAATCACATTAACGTGTTAGGTTTTTTGCTATTTTCAATTAGCGCAATGCTTTGCTCAATTTAATAATGAACCGTTGGAAGCTTATGGATTTTGATGTTAGTGAATTAGACGCTCAGGATAAATATCGTTTTTTAAGTGGCGGTGTTACGCCTAGGCCGATTGCGTGGATCAGTACGCGTTCATTGGGGGGTGTTGATAATCTGGCCCCTTATTCTTTTTTTACGGTGGCAAGCTGCAACCCACCGGTTCTTTTGTACACTCAGGTCACGCAAAGAAGTCGCCTTGATAAAGATACTCTGCTCAATTTAAAAGAGACAGGTGAGTGCGTTATAAATGTGGTGAATGTTGATGTGTTAGAGAAAATGAATCAAACCAGTGCCAGCTTGAGCATAGATCAAAGTGAGTTCAGTTTTGCCAATATTGAGAGTTGTTCTAGTCACCGAGTGTCTCCACTCTCTGTTAAAGATTCGCCGGTTCGTTATGAGTGCACTTTAAGAGAGGTTATTTCAGTGAGCGATTTACCCACCGGTGGTACTGTGGTGCTGTTAGATGTTAACTCTATTTATGTGCGTGATGATCTTTATCAAGAGGGTGTTATTGATCAAGGTTTGCTTGAGTCGGTTGGTAAGATGGGAGGTGACCAGTTCAGTTTCACCTCCCAACGTTTAGAGCTAAAACGCCCTTAACGGCTACTTTTTAAGGTTCAAATGAGACCCCTTTTAAGTCGAACAATTTGCCAGAATCTTCTAACTCTAAAACACGCATCACGTTAATAAGGTGCTTGGCGGTGAAGTCGGGTGTTTGCAGTTGTTCTGCCGTTAAGCCTCTTTGAAAAGGTGCCGACAGAGCGGTGTCGGTAGTGCCTGGCTGCAGCCCAACAATGGTAATGGGCTTGCGTGAATTTTTACCCTCAATTGCTATGTTTTTAAGCAGCATGTGTAAGGCTGATTTGCTGGCGCGGTAAGAATGCCAGCCGCCTAAATTATTATCACTAATACTGCCCACTCGGGCCGATAATACGCCGATTTTAATGGGGTGTTTCTTCTCTACTTTATTAAGTAGGCGGCTGACAAATAAGGCAGGCCCAACCGCGTTGATATTGTAAGATTTTAATAAGTGCTCACGCTCTAAACTGCGATAGGTTTTTTCTGGTTTATGAGTTTCGTCGTGCAGCCAGCCGGATGCCACAAATACCCAATCGATTTTTTTGGCATCAGGTAATGCCAACATGGCCGTGTTAATGCTGTGTTCGATGCTATCGTCGTCGCTCAGGTCAACTTCAATGTCGATAATATTGCCGGTTAACGAAGGCAGGTTATTAATATCACGTGCCATTCTGATTAATTGAACGTCAGGATAGTCGGCAATGATATTTTCACAGTAGGCTTGACCAATACCACCACTGGCGGCGACAACCATTATGCATTGTGGTTTTTCAGTGGGTGGTTTGCGTGCTGTAACAATAGAGTCGGCGGCAGTCGTTCGTTTTAATATCGACTGTTTTTTATCGGGTTTTGCGTAGCTGAGGCTAGCGAGAGTGTTGGTCGAGTGGTAGGTGTCTAGGCTGCTCACCGCTACTGTGCCGGCTTTTTCGAGAGAGATAAAGCCATCATCGGCGACTACTTCATCTGGTAATTCAATGCTAACTATTTCACCAATAACAAATTCAGTGCCATTGATGTCTAAGTTGTGGTGCTCACGCAATTTCATGCCTATTTTAATGTGACTTTCTTGTACGAAAGGTGCATTAAAACCCTCTTCCCATTGTTCGGTTAAACCGACCTCGTTGAATTCTGATACTTCTTCATCGTAGCGTGCAGATGCTTGATGAGCTTGTTTATATATGTCTTTGTGAACATGATTAAGCGTGTATTCACCGGTTTTTAGGATGTTTTTTAAGGTGCCTCTTGCAGAGCTGCCTGGCCGCATAACCATCGCCAGTAAAGGAGGGTTTGCGCCTAAGTGCACAACTGACGAGACCATAGCTAAGTTGCTATGTTGTGATTCATCCGCGGTACCCACTAGATTGGCACTTTTGAATCCCGATAACGAGTTAATAAAAAATACACGTTCATGATCTTCTAATACCGCAATGTCTTTGTGTTTTAGTTTCATAGTGCCACTGATTTTGAAGTAATTATTAACAGTATTGTTATAAGTTGTACGTAAAAAATACCCTACTTGGTTTAAATAACCTTAGTCGTTGCTGACTTAGATGCAGCTTTAGATGCAGCTTTAGATGCAGCTAATTTAGGCATATGATTTTTTGTGGTGATTGTTAGGATGAAAATTTCCAAGGCGATTTAAATTGTGTCATATTATAAAAATAACTTTAAACGTTATGTGATAAGAGATTTGTTAATTAGGGAGTATGAGCGATGAAACTGATAAATTTACATACTCTAAGAAAACTATTTTTTATCATAGTGGTCATGTGTATTAGTAGCTTTTCAACCGCACAAAATTTAAGTAATGCCTCAAATTCAAAAAGTCCTCTATTAGTTAAATCAAAAGCTACACCACAAGATATCGTTGTTAGTCTTCCATATTTACCTGCTTTTTCTGAAACCGTTGATAATGGAATACTCATAGAATTAATTAAAGAAATGGATAAAGAATATGAGGGAAGATTTATCGTAAGAAAGATATTTCCCTTTAAACGATCAATGCATAATTTATTAACTGGTAAAGCTGATTTGCATATGCCGATTCTATTTGATCCCAGTGGTGATAACGAAAAGCTTGCTTATTCGCACTCAAAAGAAAGAATCTTTGAAGTGATTTTTGCTGTGTATACTAAAAATGGCATAACTTTAAATCATGATGATCTCTCTCAATACCATGTTGAAACAGACAGTGCGCATGTTGGCCTTTTTCCTTTTTTTGTTAGCCCATCGATTTCGATCGAACAAAGTTTGAAAAAATTAAATTCAGGTAGAGTCGATGCTTTTATTTTTGCCGCCAAAGAAACCGACGCAGTGCTTCAAAGGCTCGGTTTGAACAGCCAAATAAATAGAAAGTTTTATAAAAAATACGATGTAAAAATTGCATTAAGAAAAGATCGCGCAGGTGCTCAACTGGATGAAAAACTTTCTAAAATTATTCAAAAGCTTAATGAAAAAGGGACGCTAAAGCGCATTTTTTTACCTGTTGATAATTATTATAATAACTGGCAAGAAGATACGGATTAAGTACTAGTTTTTACTTGAGTTATTAAAAATCTTCTTTTTATAAATAAAGCTTCATCATAATGATATTTTTGTTTTTATAAACAGATATTTGTTAAATTTGAATTAGTCGACTAAATTTAAAAACGCAACTAATTTAAATGGAAGTGGATCATGACTATTCGATTAATGTTAAGGCTGGTTTTTGGCTTTACTATCAGTGCTTCAATTTTACTGTTGGTTATTTCACTCTCCTTAAAAAGCAATTTACACCTTAGTCAGGCGGCGGCTAGTCAGCGCTTTTTACTAGACAATCTTGCCGCATTGGCAGAAACCAATTCCGCCCACCTCACTCGGCTTGCACGCCAGCATGTAACCACCTTAAATACCGACTATTTAGCGCAATACAATCGCTTAGTGAATCAAATCCAAGGCAAAGCACCTTGGCAAGATGGACGTACGATTACCTATATCGATCGGTTGAAGGAGGCTGGAGTAGAGCCACAAGATTTAGACGTATTAGCAGAATCTACCAAAAAATCGATGCTATTGGTTGAAACCGAAGTTAAAGCATTCGCTTTAGTAAAACCTTTCTTGGGTATGTCTTTGAATCAATTAAATGATTTTCAAAAAGCTGAGCATAATGCAGCGATTAATTTACTTTTTAATCAACAATATGAAGATGCCAAAAAAACCATTGTTGAGCCAGTGACACAATTTTTGAAAATTATTGAAGATAAAAGCTCACAAAGAGTGGAAAAAACTCAAGCTAAAGTGACATCACTGAGTATATCCAGTGTGTCTTTGGTGTAGTGGTACAGTGAATTTGGACACGTAATAAGAGGTGTTAGAATGCACACAAA
>CAJXUK010000057.1 GCA_913061435.1 uncultured Thalassolituus sp.
TCTATGTTACTAACAGAATCTGTTGGCCCTAAAATCGCTAACGAATTATTGTTAACTGGTCGTTTCTTTGATGGTAGCGAAGCTGAGAAATGGAACATCATTAACAAAGCAACAGAAGATGGCCAAGCACTAGAAACAGCCATGTCTGTTGCTCAAGACCTAGTTAAGCAACCACTAGCATCTTTGATTACGACTAAGCAGTTATTAAACGTTGGCAACTCTGAAGTCATCGAAGAAGTCGTAACTGACGAGCTTGAAGCCTTCGCATTATTATTGCAAAGCGAAGAAACTCAAGCACGCATCAACCACTTGGTAAATAGCAGCAAGTAATCTCGTATTAGTGACTGTTTTTAACGCCCCATCTGTATCATTAAAGCTGGGGCGTTTTTATTTTTCTGCTAACCTTATTTAAAATGACAGGGGAACGAATGGGCAGAAAAATGGACAAAAAAAACAAAGCCAAACAGACCATTTACAGCAACGAAAAATCTGGCCATTGGATACTCATGGCAGTCGGTTTCTTTTTCTGTTTACCCTTTATTTTTCTAGCCAGTACCATTTTCCAAGAAGTCAGCGTAGGAGAATACGGCATATTGTTCACCCTACTATTTCCCCTTGTAGGCTCTGCATTAATATTTTCTAGCTGGAAAATGCGTAAAAGCTTTCTCTATTTTGGCCCCACACCACTCACTCCATCTCCTTTAATGGGTCAAGTCGGCGGACAAATCGGTGGCCGTATTGCGATAAATAAACCCTGGCAAGAAAGAAACCTAGACATAACCCTAAGCTGTCTGCATACCTATTCAACCGGCAGTGGTGACAACAGCAGAAGCCATACTGATATTGTATGGCAGGCTCACGACAAACCACTAGACCGCGCTAATAGCAGTGGCAGCGTTTTAGAATTTGTATTCGATGTACCCGCCAATAAACCAACCGAGGATACTCACAACGGCCGAGGCAGCATTACTTGGCAAGTCACCGTAAAAGGCATCATTGCCGATCAAGAATTCAACCGAAGTTGGAAAATCCCAACGCAAGTTGGTAGCGAACATTCCTCTATAATTATCCCTAATACTCATAAAGAAGCAGCGCATTCAGCCAAGCTAAAACAAGCTGAGTCCAGTATTGAACAGCAAATACACACACAAGAAACCGCATTGGGTTTAGATATTGTTTCCGATCAAGGCCGTAACAAATCCATGAGCATCATGATGACCCTTTTTGGCGCAGTATTTACCGCTGTTGGCTGCTTTTTGTTTTTTCAAGCAGTACAAGGAGAAGCCATGCTATGGCTGATGGCACCTATTTTCTTTGCGGTAGGGGCTCTTATTCTTTGTTATGGAATCTTTTTACTTGGACGAAAACTCGAATGTAAAATCATCGACGATCAAGTTCATACCCGTCGTAGCTTTTTCGGAAAGGTTATTTATACGCGACAAGGAAAGCTCACCTCTCCCGACCAACTTATTCTTAAGTCCACCATGACCAGCACTCATAACGGCATAAAAACAGAGTACATGGGAGTTTATGCCAAGATAAATATCAATGGCCAGAATGGCTCGCTGAAGAAAGAAATAAAGCTAGTTGAAGGCATTGAAGGAAGGCCCGCTGGAGAAGCTATGATGAGAAAGCTTACAGATGCTTTAATAGTTAACAACAACAATTTAAAAGGTGAACTAGAAGCGCTATAACGCTTCTAGTACTGGCGAACACCGCAAAATTTCTTCGGTGTTACCCCAAACCAAGATTTAAACGCTCGATGAAAAGCACTTGGCTCCGAGTACCCTAAATAGGTCGCTACCGATTCTATTTCAACGCTATCTTTCAATAATAAATTAGCGGCTTGTTCTTTCAATACCGACTCTTTCACTTGTCTAAAACTAGTGCCTTGTTCAGATAGATTCCGTTGTAAGGTTCTTTTATGCATGCCTAGTGATAACTCAACTTCCTCACTGCTCACTCTAGAAAACCCATTATTTTCGATTAAATGCTTAACCGAATCAATCAACGCAAGCCTCGCTCTTTTTGCTCTTAGTAACTCTTCTGCATAAACAATATTTATTTGATAAAGATGCTGATCACACCCTAATAGAGGTTTATCAAATTGTTCCGAATAAAAGTCGACCGCTAGGTTTCCATCTCTATTCTCAACCTCACAAGCTAACGCTTTAGATATTAAATCAGCATCCAAACTTAAAGGAATATAAAGCCGTTTTACTTTGATTGTATTATTAGAAATAGCCTGAATAATGCCAACTGTCCCTATCACAACCGCTAATATCTGATGAGAATTTGCAGGTACACTATTAGGTACAGCAACATATTCGCACTGAATAACCCACTCTTCACCTACGAGAATTTGATCAACTTGAAAACATCCACTCTCGCTGATTAAGGTTTGAAAAGTGACTATATTATTCAAAGCCGTGCGCGCATCTGGACTGTGCCAAATAACGGGAGCTAAAACGCCCACAGCTCGATAATCTTGGCTTGATCCAATTTTTACGCCTAATAAAGGGTCTTGCGCTATTTTATCCGCCTGATGCCACATCTGCCTAGCATCATTAACCTCAAGTCGATAACCTGGAATGAGCTGCTCATTTTCAAACCCTGCGATACCTTCGACGATAAGCCGAGTATCCAACCCTAGATTAGAGAAAGTACGCATCAGGGCGTTAATCCACTCTCCTTCAATGTAGTTTTTTTTCACAAGCCACCAACTCATAAATTACAGTTTACGATAAATATAGACTAACATTATGTCGCATAAGGTCAATTAAGAGTAACTCCGGTCAATGACCTCAGGGCTAATATAAGGAATACTAGAAAATAATAACAATAATGAATGAGATTAAAGTATGGGTGAATACAACATAAATGGACTGGGCATCCCAATGTTCTTGGTCTTCATGACCCTTGAATACCTATTCCTTAGATTAAAGGGCAGAACCCTACATCGCTATAGCGACACGGTGACGAGTCTATCTATGGGGCTTTGCCTGCTAATCTCGGATGCTTTATTAAAAACCTATACTTTTGCAGTCTTTATTTACTTATCAAAAAATCATGCAATATTTGAGTTTACAGCCCAAGAACCGATCACTTGGATCTTCTTCTTTTTAGCGATAGATGTGTGTTATTACTGGTTCCATAGAATGGCACACGAAATCAACCTATTCTGGGGAGCCCATGTAGGGCACCATCAAAGCGAAGAATACAACCTCACGACGGCATTAAGACAAAGTGCGTTTCAATACGGTTTTTCTTGGGTCTTTTATTTACCGCTCGCAATTTTAGGTTGCCCACCAGAAGTATTCTTAGTGTTATTTGTTCTTCTAAAAATGTATCAATTTTGGTTACACACTCAATCCATTCAGCAAATTCCTTTCATAGAAGGCATCTTCTCTACCCCTTCTAGCCACCGAGTTCACCATGCTAAAAATCCTATTTATATTGATCGTAATTACGGCGGAACCTTAGTTATTTGGGACCGCCTATTCTCCACTTGGCAACCTGAACTAGACAATGATCCTTGCCACTATGGAACAACACAACCCCTAAATACGCTAAACCCTATCAAAGCCAATTTTCAACACTGGGCAATACTCGCGCAAGATACTCTGCATACTCGTTTATGGCGCAACAAAATAGGGCTGTGGTTTAAGCCAACAGGATGGCGCCCTAAAGACTGTATTAAGCAAAATTCAAAGGGCGTGCCATTACAAAAAATAGGATGTGCCCCGCGTGAAAAATATGACCCTCAGGTGTCTAAATGGACACGATGGTATAGTGGCTTTTCTTTCCTATGCATCATCGTCGTTTCGATTATGTTTATATTTTTAGCACCCTCGCTATCGGGCTTAATGCAGCTGTTGGGTGCCGCCATTATCGTTTATGGCTTAGTCGTCGTTAATGATTTATTAGAAGGTAATAAAAGATTGGCTTGGATAGAAGTCATCCGCTTACCTGTCATGATTTGGTTAGCCAGTACTTTGTGGTTCAGCACTTCTACTACGCGTATCGTCGATACAATTATTATGGATAAGCCTGCGGCGCAAGTGCTTACTTACGCAAGCACACCTTCCTTATGGCCCCAGTGGCATCCTCAATCATCTAAGGTTTATGAACACTCTCAGAGTCCGTTAAAGAAAGGGGAGAAATTTGAAGAGGATATAGAAACAGCCCTTGGTCAAAACCATCTCGTCTGGGAAGTGATACAAAGTACAAACGAGCAGTGGGTTGCTCACGCAAACAATTTAACAAACGGCGCTAAGATTAAATTGCAATACCGTGTTCGTGACTTAGGGAATCAAACAGAGTTCGAAAGAACGTTGGATTACACCCTGCCCAACATGGCTTTTGTGGCACTAAATGCCATTTTTTATAAATCGCAAGTTGAGAAAAAATCTGAACAAGCGCTGTTGCGATTAAAGGCCGCTATTGAGCTCTAAGATCTAAGCTACAGCGTCATAATCATTGTTTTTACCCCTTGTGAATAACGTATATTTCAAGGGGATCGCATTCAGATAATTTGCAAGTCAGAATAACGAACCTCTCCACTTTCATGGAGAGAAAAACATTATCGATTATTAAACTTCAACCTCTTCTGGCATTTTACCCAACACTTTATACAACACGGGCACCACAATCAGTGTCAGCAGAGTAGAAACCAACAGTCCACCAATAATCGCCCAGCCCATCGGCGACCACATACTAGAACCCGTTAGCGTTAGCGGTAATAACCCACCCACAGTCGTTAACGTGGTTAATACAATCGGCACAAAACGTGTTTTAGCCGCGGCCATAATCGCATCCATTTTTTCTAGCCCATCGCGGCGCATCTGGTTGGCATAATCAACAAGAATAATCGAGTTATTCACTACAATACCGACCAGCGACGTTAAGCCGATAAACGCGGTAAAACTAAAGGTATAACCACTAATAAATAACGCGATAAACGCACCGATTAAGGCAAAAGGAATGGCGGCAAAAACAATCAATGGCTGCACAAAAGAACGGAACTGCAAAACTAATACCGCAAAAATTCCGAATACCGCTAACAACACGGTTTTCGCCATGCCGCCAAACGCTTCTTTACGATTTTCTTGCTCGCCACCAATGGCATAATGAACCCCATCAGGAAAGTTATACGCATCCAACTTTGCGATAATATTATTGGTCACGTTTTCTGCAGTAAATCCGGGTAAAACATCGGCGGTAATACGTGCCATACGTTCTAAATCATAATGCTGAAAGCGTGCAATACTGGTTTCTAAATTCAAATCAGCAATTTGTAATAACGGTACAAGCGACCCTGAATTTGAGCGTACTTTAATGTCTTCAAACGTTTCAATTTGAGGCTGTTCGTACTGCGACAATCTCAATACCAAAGGAAAATCTTCGCCTTGTTCATCACGGAAGCTGCCCATATTAGTACCCACCAATGCAGTGCGCACCGTACGGTCAACTTGCTGCAAAGGCACATTCAGCATGGCAGCTTTATCGCGATTAATATCGACTTTTAAATCGATTTTAAAATTACCAACCGGATTATCAATGCCGACCGTTCCTGGAGTATCAATCACTAGCTGTTCAACATCCATGGCGACTCGCTGAATATCTGCCAGTTCTTCACCAACGATTCGAATACTAATCGGCGCAACTAACGGTGGCCCCTGCATGAATTCTTTAACCGTAATCTTTGCGCCTGCAATATCACCCACCTGACTACGAATGGTTTCAACCAAAGGCTCTACAGAAGACAATTGAAAATCATGAAGCGTGACAAACAACTGAGCAAAATTAACCGTTTGTCGAGTTGGCATAATATTGTAATAAATACGCGGATTACCACGACCAACATTCAACGCAACATCATCAACCAGCTTATGCTGACGTACTCGTTTACTCACTTCATCAGCAATTTCTTGGGTACGCGTAAACGTCGAGCCTTCTGGCATATCAATGTTCACCAAAATCATCGGCTTTTCTGCTTTCGGAAATAAACTGACTCCGATATAAGGAAATAAAGCCAAACTGGAAACCAATAATAATACCGAGATACCAATGATTTTTGCTGGGCGGTCAAGTGCCCAAAGTAATAATTTGCTATAGCTAGTATCCGCAATCGATTCTAATTTCTTTTGCGCACGGGTCGTTTTTTTAGCAGAGTTGCCTAATTTACTGGCCAATAACGGCGTCAGTGTTAATGCAATTAATAACGACGCAAATAACGTCACAACGACCGTTACCGGCATGGCGCGCATAAACGTGCCCGAGCCATTTTGCATAATCAGCATCGGTAAAAAAGAGAGCACTGTTGTTAATGTTCCACTGGCGACCGCCCAAGCCACTTGCGAACTGCCTTTTACCGCAGCTTCGGTTGGGGTATCACCATCACGCAAATGGCGCGATACGTTTTCAACCACAACAATTGCGTTATCAACCAACAACCCCAGCGCAATCACCAAGCCAACAATCGACATTTGCTGCAAACCAAAACCCGCGAGATCAACCCAGCCAATGGCAATAAAAATCGATAGCGGCACCGCAGATACCACCACCAAACTCGGTTTAAACCCTAAAACAATAATGCTTAAAATAGCGACTAAAATAAGCCCCATATTTAAGCTATCAAAAAATCCACTAATCTGTCGCTCAACACTCACCGATTGATCCATCACGGTGAATAATTTTATTTCACTCGGAATGCGCGGTTTATATTGATCAATCTGCGCTTGAATGCCTTCCATCACATTAAATATCTGGCTGCCTTTACGCTGCACCACAGAAATAAAGACGGCTTTTTCACCGTTTAATTTCGCACGATACGTTGGTAACGTTTCACCTTGGCTAATAGTGGCAATATCACGCAAGTAAATAAACTTGCCTTGCGAGCCACGAATTACCGTATCTTCAATTTGCTGTAATGATTGATAATCACCCGAGGTTCTAACGGTAAAACGACGATCACCGCCATTGGCATGACCACCCGGTAAATTTTGCGCGGCATTTTGCACCGCCACAAAAACTTCATCAAGACTAATGCCCAACGCATTCACTTGGCGCTGGTCGACTTTGATTTGAACCTCTAACTGCGGCAAGGCCTCAACATCAACACGTTTCACGCCCGAAGCACGCTCTAAGCGCTGTTCCAAAGCTTCTGCATGACGTTTTAGCTCACTATAACTGGCTTGCTGTGAGACAAGTGCTAGCTGCAGAATACTGACATCTGCCGGTGAAATTTTATCGATTTTTAACGCCACAATACTAGACGGTAAATCACTGCGAATACGCGCAATGCTGGCAACCACTTCATCGTATTTTTCATCCGGATCGGTGCCGTATAAAAACTCAATTCGGGTAACGACCAAACCATCTTCAACATTGGTTTTTATGTTTTTAATATCTTCTAATTCATTCAGCGCTTCTTCTATCGGGTCAACCACCAGCTTTTCCATATCCATAGGAATGGTGCCAGGGCTGACCACTTTAATAACGGCGGCCGAGAAATCAAATTGCGGGTCTTCAGAGCGAGGCATGGTAAAAAAAGACACCAGACCCAACATGACTAAGAGTAAAAATAACACCGTCGTAAACTGGTGATTTCGTATCGCTAACGCAGGTAATTGCATGTTGTTAACCTTTTAAATTACTGTAC
>CAJXUK010000058.1 GCA_913061435.1 uncultured Thalassolituus sp.
AACGTAGAGCAGCAACCATCCAACCAGAAAGGTATAGGTATTTACGTTCAGTAGTACCGAAATGCTTCTTAATAGAGATCAACTTCTGCTGACCTACAAAACCGTGCCAGCAACCTAAAGACTGAGTGTACTTAGTCTTATCTTTGTCGAAAGCAGCCATGTCAGCATTCATGATGTCAGCAGTATACTGAGCAATGTCTAGACCGGTTTTGAATTTGTTTTGAGCGCGCATGCGAGCAACTGATTCTGGGTTGATAGATTCCCAAGAGTTACCACCCGCTTCGATAGCGGTTGCTGCGTTTTTAATTTCGTCTTGATAAGCTGACATGTGTCAATCCTTCAATTATGTGAGTGGAGGCCGATGCCTATATCGTAGCGTGTCTCAACGCATCTAGCCTTTTTGCTACGATGGTTATAGTAGAGAAATTAGCACCATAATTAAAATCAATAAGGTGTATACCTATTATTTATCTACTGAATACCGTTATATATTTAGGCCGTGCTTACTTTATCAGCCTAGAACAATAAAAGTGACTTTTTTGTACTCATTTTCTCTATTTTTTACACTCGTCACGCTGCTTATCAATTTTACAGCGAATATTTTTCTGTAATTTCATCATGCTAACGTTATAAACACCTTCATCGGTTAGCTTTTGACGAATATCAATGATTTCAGCTTCTAACTTTGCGGTATCGCGAGATGATAGTTTAAACATCTTTTCTCGTGGAACACCGCGCGTATTATTTTCTACTTTGCGGTAAAACATGTTCGTTTTAACAAAAATATCTTCACGTAAAAATTGCCCAACTTCCATGGGGATAGTGTCTAACCTTGAAATAACTTGAAGGGTCATCTGCGATAACGGATAGTCAACAATAGACCCTCTTTTTAACCCTTGCCCTAAATTAAACATGTTAAAGCCCACGAGAGGTGTCATAAACATATCTGCCTCAGCTAAGTTATACGCACCCGCCGCACCGGATATATTTTGTACAGGCAATAGTTGAGTCTCAAAAGCATTAAACAAGGCGTTATGATTTACGTCTTCTATTACAGCAGCGGCGGTTGCTTGTGCATTAAACAAATTATTGAGTCGCGGTTGACCTGGGGTGCGGTTAAACAAATAATTAAAACCAATCGGAATCACCCCAACAACATGATAGTTACCCTGCACCATCTTTTTATGAGCGTGCGTACTGGCTAAAACTTGCAACAAATACTTCATGTGTCGACGACTAGGAACACCACCGAGGGATTCGATAGAGCCGGTAAAGTCATTAAACTGTTTCGCTTTTGCACCACTCATTATCGAGGTGTCGCAGTGCCCTTCTTTTAATTTATCAACCACATCCTGCTCATTTGTATAAGCCTCTACTTTTAAGCTGATGCCATAATGTTTCATGCGCAGAGCTTGATCAATCGTACTGGCATAAATAGGCCCCTGTTTACCCAATACATCCCAGACGCAAGTTGTCCTGGGAGGAATTTCACCATCAATCAGCATATGAGAATAGAGTTTTTTGAGAGCCCGGATACGAGACTGCAATGTTCGTCCTTGATCCATTGATCGAGCACGTAATTCATCGTCTGTAAGTTTTTTAGCAACCGCAACATTTGAGACCATTCCGCCCATAAGGCAAAGTGATAATGAGAGCAGCAGCGATGAGAATGTTTTCATTATTATTATTCCTTATCGGCACTATCCAAAGGCTAGCATAGCGATAAATATCGCTGCTAGCACTCTTTACCTGAGAATAATATTAGTAATTAAACGACAATAATTATTAACGTTTGATTACTGAATGGGTGTTGCAGTTAGGTTGGTTGTTAAATTTAAGTTTTGCATAACCACGCCATAAAAGACAGTTTGCGGGGTGGCAATATCTGGATGCTTAAGCTGTACAGCGTCGATATTTAGTTCTTTAAAAGAGATATTACCCTTTACGGCAAAGCCTAAAGGTCTCAGTGCTTCCTGTTCTTCCGTTGGCGAGGCAACATAACTATAACTATTGCCTCGAATAGGATCATCAACAGTTCCTATGTTGTCATAAATCAGTTCATCACCGAAGTCACCAGAAACCCCGTTCACATCATCTTCGTCAGTTTTCTTGAGCACTTTTGTTTCATATACGTCAATGCTTAAGTTAGCCTGGAATCCATAATCGTTCGTATCACTCGTGCCCCTGCCATCATTAGTACTGTAGTTATCAAAAATAATTTGAGTTCCACTATCACTAATATATTCCCCTGACCCTGCACTCGTCTCAACACGGTTATTTTCCCACGTTAATCTGTTTCTTGCCGTTGCTGTTCCATCAGTAGTTGAGCCTGCATTAGCAAACGCGGCTTTAAGCGCAATAGTCATCCCTTGCTCACCGCGATCCTCCCAGCGGCCACCGGAACTACCGCAACTAGCTTCATCTGCTGCACTAGCACCAACGCATACTTGGCCTGCCCCGCCTGGCATAATCGCCAAAGAAGATCCTTGTTCAAAACGTTCAAGTTTTACACGCCCCAGGCTTCTGCCAGAATTTTTGTCTCCCCAACGAAGATTAGCAATGTCCATCGTGCTCCACTGCTCGCCTCGGTTAATTTTTAGTCCATCAGCTTCCACATCAAAAGTAATATCTCGCAGGTGAATATCGTATTTCACATCTGTAGCCCAGATACCCTGGCCGTTTTCGTCAACTGATAAACCGATATTGGTATTGCTAAAATAATAATCCCCATCAATACGAATACCGCCACCATCAGCACCACCCGCTGTAATCTCGGTATAACCATCAAGATCGAAATCCATCGCTTGGTATACCTCAAGTGATAGCAATAATTCTGCCCCACCTTGCAGGGGTGCATCGCTATCTCCAACTTTTAAGCCATCAATACTATAAGAACCTTTTAAATTCGAAATACCGATCGCAAGGGTTTTGTCGCGGACATCAATGGTGGTATCGGCTGAACCAAAGGATTTAATACCACTAAAAATAACGCGACGACCATCATCAATATACGATAAATCAGCATTGGCTAAATTCCACTGAGCCGCAATGCTTATCCCTTCACTGTTAGCATCTAAATCTTGATAAAAACTTTCGGCATAACTTTTAATTTCATCAGGCATTGCATCAAAATCAGGCTGAGTGATACCTGGGTATAGTTGAAAACGGTTATAACGATCATTAATAGCGTCGTCATTTAACAAGAAATCTAATTCGATACCGCCCAAAGATCTGGAGCTGTCACCAATTAATAATTTACCGGCATTAAAAGCCCCTTCCAATTCATCAAACCCCAAAGCGATATGATAAGACTGAAGGTCAAGTGTTAAATTAGTAACATTTAAGAAACCACTAAAGTCTCCCATAAGGAGTGAATTGCCATTACCCGCATTGTCATAATCGGTAAATCGAACAAAATTGTCAGGGTTAGAAAGAATACTGACCTGAGAATGCATTGTTAAACCTTGGTCACCAGAACGTCCGCCAGCGAAAACCTGTAAATCGGCAGAAAGAGCCAATTCACCGGCCAACTCACCTAAACTAACACCAGCAAAGCTCAATGCACCTGTTGAGAAACTAAAATCAAGCTCGTTAAAACCAAAATCTAATCCAGTACGGGTAAATCCTTTGGTATTATCAATGGCGTCATATTCCAACGTAAAGCGATCAACAGTGGCATTAAAGGCGATATTGTTAAATGACAATGCATTGCCATTAGTTTGCCAAATCATATCGGCGTTAGATATCCCTGCAGCAAAACTCCCCTCTAAACCACCCAGCGGCATACCGATGATGGTGAAGTCGACGATTGACTCAAAATTGAGAGTTAAATTACCAAAACTACCAGATGAGTTATTAATCGTTATCGCATCTATGTAAAGCTGGGTAGGATTAATCGTGGTTTGTACCGACAAAGCACCATCCGCTGTTACATCTAACACATACTTTTGGCTGGAGCTGGCATTTATGTCATTTTGTGATGAAATTCGTAAGCCTTGAATATTCAAACTGTTACTATCATCGGTATAACTTAAATTCCCAATATTAACTAATTGGCTCTGCTCAATGGTTAACCCAGACTGGCCCTGAACATTCGATAAGCTGGTATCGCTTAAACTTTGTAAAGCTAGAGCTGGAAAAGATAAAAACATGCCAGCTGTGTAGAGGAATAATCTTTTAATCATCATATTAATTACCCCCTATGGATTTCCGGTTGGAAACAGCAAAACGTTACCGCGTAAGTTAACATCTCCGTTAACCTTTACGTTCAATATATCTGTCTGCACAAAATTAGCATCTGTAGGTCTAGCCTTGTTACTGTTAGCCAACGTAAAGCTCACATTTGAATAATTCACTTTATTAGGCAAACCGACTTCAAATACATCAGCATCAAATATTGCACCGTCACCTTCGAAACCACTGTTTATAGGGCGAGTTTTAAGAGTAAGACCTTCGAACGAAAAACGACCTCTAATATTATCCAGCACCAACCAACCTGAACTTGCACCATCACCAGAATTAACCGCTATTCTTGCACCACATCGCTTATCTGTTGAACTAGCAGTACAGTTTTTCTGCCAGATACCGGGGTTAGAAGCATCAGCAGTATTATTAAGCGGCCCACCGGATTCATTTATGGTGATATCGCCCGATAGATAAACTCCACCTTGACCCAATACTTGCTGCAATTCATTTTCTGCAAGGGGTTCTAGCGCATGAGTATTTGCTATTAAGAAAATGTTTGTACTTAACACCATAGAAAAAACCAATGCCGGTGTATGCTTTATTATTATTTTCATATCTCTGTCTCTCTATTACAAATCACGGCTTCTAACTTCTAAATATTGAATTTGTAAATTTGTAATGGTCGAACTCCCAAAGCTGGTGCCACCCACAGTTACATCATCTATGCGTATATCTGCTCTAGGCCCAGAAGTATAAAACTCGTTTAACTCAGTAAAACCACCACTGCCTGCAGAGCAGCCTCCGCTTACGTTAACCGAAGCACACTTGCCTTGTAATGAAGCGACATCAAACACAAACTGACCTTCAGAAAGCACCTCAAAAGTAACCGGTTGGAAATCACCACTCCCTAATTGCGCAGTGATATCGACACCGCTAAAGGTAACTGTTTCACCGCAATTATTACCCGCCGCGTCGCATGCAAAAAAATCAATTTGAGGGGTATTAATATTAAAGGCAATTTCACCTTCAGTACGGCCGTTGCCTCCCCACAATCTTAGATAAGAGCCATCTATCGACAACTTTTGCACATGAGCTTCTAATGACTGTGCACGATTACCATCAATCTCTAGGTCAAAACGAATTCCCATATCTGGTCGTTCAGATAAACGACTGCCATTAAGTGTTTTAGGCGCGGCAAACTCAAATACCGCTTTATTGGCAACACCGACATCGTTACCGTCTATTAGCTCTAAATTAAACGGATTGGTTAAGCGGCCAATATTGACAGGGTTGTTAATCACATTGGCACCCTGATTACTGTCTGCACCGGCGATATAAAGCTGCGAAATACTGAGCACAACATCCCCGCCAGAAGACGTTTTCAAACCACCAATATCAAAGGTATTACCCCCATCAACGGATTCACCGGCCTCAAATACAAAGTCTTCTAATACAATACCTATCCCAGCGCCATCAACATGACTAAGTTCGGTGTCTTCGAGTGAAATAAGATCGGATAACACCACATTAGAACTTAATGACACAGTCATAAAAACTAGTAATTTAATATTTGGGATCATATTAGTTACCCCCAAAATAAGGATCGATGTATTTGGTTCGTTGACGATCTGTACCTGTTAAGGCTTGTTCTAACGTAACTTCAAGTCCACCATTTGGAACATTAAGAAAAACACCCTGAGTAGTTTGAGTTTGCGTATTGCCATCTTTCCAAGTGATGGGCTTGGTTTGAAAGCCAACGAACAACCCTTCAGAAAAATCAAAAGTACCATCATTTCTCTTTTTACCGACATCAAGAGAATTGTAAGTATTTAAGTCAAAACACACATCAATACCTGCAGCTAGACAGTTTCCTGCTGTAATTTCTGCTCTGCGGCAGCCAAATCCGCTATCTACACAGTCTAGCCCCCCGATATTCAATCCTGCTGCAATTGATAATACAAACCTATCTACGCCTCGGGTTGGAACAATATCAAAGGTCTCACCATTTTTAATACCTACTTCACTTGCTCTGATATTATTAGGAGTACCGTTACTGTTAACCAATACCGCACTGGCTTCGATCGGGCTGTTACCCAGCAGAGCCGCTGTTAGATCAGCCAAGCCGTTGTCTGCATTTGAAAGCCCGGATGCGGTATCTCTAATATCGATATTAATATCACCCGTAAGTGACTGTATGCTGCCAGAGAGCACACCCTTAGCACCGGCAAAACCCAAGCGTAAACCTACTAAATCTTGTTTGCCGTTATTGTCTTCAAAAGCTAATTCAATGAAGGGGTCTTGAATTTCAAATGGAGAAATCGAACCATCGTTATTAATCTTACCCAATGCAAAATCATTAATTTTAATATCTGAACCAGCTGAACCATTGCGCTCGTAGTTACCAAGCTCCAGTAAATCTGAATTTAATAAAGTTTTAACTTCAAGGCCTAATGTTATTTTTGTGTAATCTAAATTATTCAACGCGCTACGATCAATATTAATAAAAGCCTGGCCGATTGTTTCAGACATTTCACTTTCATTAATAGGAACTAGCTGTGCATTACTGTTAAACATAAACAGTAATAAAAATAGCGTTTTTGAGAGAATTTTTAACATCGCTTACCCATTCTGTACGTTTTTTACCAACGTATGATCAGTAATTAAATTACTTTTATTTATTTTTTTTATATGAGTAATAGATATAGCAATTCAGCAAAAGGCAGTAAATTAAAAGCGACGTTTCTAGTACTTGAGTACGTCAGATAATTTTTTTGTTTACATAAAGACAACAAAAAAGACGTAAATCACTTTTCTGCAGACGAAAAAAAACCCTAACAGGGCTACCTGTTAGGGCTTTTAG
>CAJXUK010000059.1 GCA_913061435.1 uncultured Thalassolituus sp.
GTTTAAAAGAAGCCGTCACTTAAAAGAAGGGCTTGCACGGAGTTAGTTAGTCATTGGGTAGTCTGTGTTAGCATATGCGCGATATGAGTAATGAAAAAAAGCCACCTAGGGCAAATAAGTCTAGGGCTGTTAAAAAAACTGCCGCTAAAAAGCCTGCAGCGAAAAAATCCAGCAAAACAACTGCGGTTAAAAGCACTCGGCGCAACCTATTATCTTGGTTTATGCGTTTAGCTGTTGTCATGATGGTCGCTTTATCTATCTGGCTGGTATATCTGGATGCGCAAGTACGTTCACAGTTTGATGGTAATAAATGGACTTTACCTGCCAAGGTTTATGCACGTCCGTTATCTTTGTACCCGGGGCTGTTGATTTCGCCGCAGCAATTAAAGGCCGAATTACGTTGGAATGATTACAAAGCCGTTAGTCAGGTTATTTCGCCAGGATCTTATGGTAAAGATGGTTCAGATTGGATTATTTACCGCCGAGCTTTTGCCTTTGCTGATCGCCACGAGGATGCTGTAAAAATACGCGTATCATTTTCGGCAGGGCGTATCGATTCATT
The DNA here is from genome assembly GCA_913061435.1 of uncultured Thalassolituus sp. Lineage (GTDB taxonomy): Bacteria > Pseudomonadota > Gammaproteobacteria > Pseudomonadales > Oceanobacteraceae > Oleispira. The sequence goes on from CAJXUK010000059.1 coordinate 563, forward strand.
AAGTGTTAATGGAGAGGTGCAAGGCCTCGCTAGAATAGAACCCCAATATATTGGTGGGATTTTCCCCGCACATCATGAAGACCGTGAATTAATCGCACTGCAAGATGTGCCAGCGGAATTAGTGGCTGCGCTGGTGGCAGTTGAAGATCGGGGGTATTTTGAACATTACGGCATTTCTATTCGAGGTATTTTAAGGGCCATGCGGGCCAATGTTGCGGCAGGGCGAACGGTACAAGGAGGTTCAACCTTAACGCAACAGCTGGTTAAAAATTTCTTTTTAACCAATGAACGCTCTTTACAACGCAAAATAAAAGAAGCCTTTATGGCGCTATTATTAGAGTTGCATTACAGCAAAGAAGATATTTTGCAGGCGTACTTAAACGAAGTTTACTTGGGGCAGGCAGGACGTCGTTCTATCCATGGTATCGCTTTGGCAAGTCGCTTTTATTTTGCAAAAAATGTACAGCAACTTAATTTATCCGAGATTGCTTTGCTGGTGGGAATGATTAAAGGCCCTTCTTATTACAATCCTTTCCGTCATCCAGAGCGAGCGCGCGCTCGCCGAGATATTGTCTTGGATGTGATGGAAGAGGTTCGGGTTATTTCTAGTGCTCAGCGGATAAACGCCCAAGGTCAAACGGTTCGAGTTGCCAAATCTGGGCGAGCGGGTCAAAGAGAATATCCTGCGTTTATTCAACTAGTAAAACGTCAGTTACAAACGGATTACCGCTTACAAGATTTGCAAAATACCGGTTTAAGGATTTTCACCTCCTTAGACCCTTGGTTACAGCACGCGACCGAAAAATCGATTCAGCAGCATGTGGTTAAATTAGAACAGCAGGTCGGGTATAAACAACCAACACTTGAGGCGGCTGCGGTAGTAACCAGTGTTGATGGCGCTGAAGTGCGAGCCATTGTTGGCTCTCGACGGGTACAATATTTTGGTTTTAATCGTGCTCTTGATGCGCAACGCTCCATTGGTTCGTTGGCAAAACCTGCTGTGTATTTAACCGCACTGGCTTCGGGTCGATATAGATGGTCGAGTATCGTTGATGACAAACCGGTGAGTGTCGCTGGCCAAGATGGCAGTATGTGGCAGCCACGCAATTACGATAAAAAAGATTATGGTAACGTCTTCATGGTTGATGCTTTGGCTAAATCATTAAACCAAGCCACGGCTCGGTTGGGTATGAAGATTGGAATTAGTCGTGTAGTTGAAACCTTTGAGCGCTTGGGGGTGGATAAGTCTATACCGCCATATCCGTCCATATTGTTAGGTTCGGTGTCGCTGTCACCGTTTGACGTGACACAAATGTTTCAAACTTTCGCCTCAGGTGGTTTCGCCATGAAACCAAGAGCTATTCAAGCGTTAACGACAACCGACAATCAAGTATTAACGTCTTATGCGCTGCAGGGTAAGCAAGTGTATTCGCCAGAATTAATTGAAAACCTTCGTTACGGCTTGCAGCAGGTTGTTGTACAAGGCACAGGCAAGCGATTGGCAAGAACGTTTGCTACCACTAAAATCGCTGCTAAAACAGGCACCAGTGATGATCAGCGCGATGCATGGTTTGCAGGTTTTGATGATCGTCATTTAGCGGTTGTGTGGTTAGGTCGTGACGATAATAAAAGCATGGCATTTACTGGTGCCAGTGGCGCGCTACCGATTTGGCAGGCCATTTTTCAACAATCAGGATTAGAACCCTTAACACCGGTCGCTGATTTAGAGTGGTCGTGGGTAAACAGTTATGGCTTGGCCGTGGAAGATAATTGCCGTGGTGTTCGTGAAATGCCTTTCATGCCGGGGTATTTAGTTAATAACAAACTTAGCTGTCGCGATGCCACTCCTAACTCGGCACCACAGATTGATGGTGCGCAACAAGACAGTAAAAAAGATAATCAGCAAGGAGGTGGCTCATGGTTCGATTGGTTGTTTTAGTCGGTATTTGCGTGAGTTTTTTAAGTGCTTGTAGTGTGTTGCCAAGATCGGAGCACACTTACGATCCAAAACGATCACAGAGTACAGAATCATCGGCTTTGTTAACCGCCGAACTACAGACGCTCGATGAGGGCCAGCATCATCCGGCGGTACAGGTGTTGTTAACCCAAGCAGAGCAAGCAAGGCAGCAAGGTAACAACAAGCAGGCGTTGGCTTATTTAGATCAGGCTCGACAAATACAACCCCGAAACTCGGCGATCTTTTATCGCCAGGCTTGGCTTAATTATCAATTAGGTGAGTTGGCGCTAGCACGCCAGATGTTAAGGCGTGCACAGGTATTTTTGCGTAAATCGGTGGCCAACTTTGATGTGTTGCAGCGCCGAATTAATACGCTGCAAGCACGGGTAGATGCTCAATCCTTTGATGAGTGATGGGTTGTAGTAAAGTTTGTTAGCAGCTCGCTTAACTCTACCGACATTGTCATTAAATGATTACTGTCACGGGCTGCATCTTCTGCCTGCAAGTTTGTTTCTTGGCTAACATCTTTGATTTTGGTGATATTGTTATTTACTTCACCTACCACTTGATGCTGTTCGGAAACTGCTTGAGCAATTTGCTGGTTCATGGTGTGAATGGTACCCACAGCCGCTTTCATAATTAATAACTTTTCTTTGGTTTCTACAGTCTGCTCAACACTGGTTTCAGCGCTTTGTTTACTGGTGTTCATTGCTCCCACGGCTTCTTGGCTGCCCTGTTGCAATTTAGTAATCATGGTTTGAATTTCTTCAGTGCTTTTATGGGTGCGAGAAGCCAAGGTTCGCACTTCGTCGGCGACTACAGCGAATCCACGCCCTTGTTCCCCCGCTCTAGCGGCTTCAATTGCTGCATTCAAAGCCAGCAAGTTAGTTTGTTCAGCGATGCTTTGAATCACAGTAAGAACCGAACCAATATTATGGCTTTCTTCATCTAGATTTTTGATCACACCATATGCCCGCTCAATATGCTGGGCAAGGTCTTTGATAGTGTGTTGCGCAAGGTCGATTTTTATTTCACTCTCTTTCGCTGCACTATCGGCTTCTCCTGCCGCATCGGCGGCATCAGAGGCGTGATTGTTGACCTCCTGCATGGCCGCAGTCATTTCATTGGTGGCCGTCGCGATCATATCGGTTTCTTGCTGCTGGGTTTGGGCCCCTAATGCCATGGCCTGAGTGCTTTTATTAAAAGAGTCGCCGGTATGGTTTAGTTCCATTGCAAGGCTGCCGACTTTACTGACTAAATCATCGAGTTGACTGAAAAAGCGATTAAATCCTTGGCTGAATTCACTTTTGGCATTATTAACGCGATAGCGTAGATCAATGTCACCTTCGCTGGATAAATGCTCGCCAATTTCGCTTAATTCTTCAGTTTGCTTAAACTCGCGTGCAGATTGAACAGACAAGTACATAATGACCCCAGCTTCAACCACTACATACGCGGCGTGAATCAGTACTATGGTGAAATCATTACGGGTTTCGAAAATATAAATATTGTTGTAGTTTTGTTGTAAATAACTAAACAATAAATGATGAATGGCAATGGTTATGGCTGCGGCAAATACCGGGCGCCAGTCACGGAAATATAACAAAATGGCTAAGCTAACAAAAATACCAAAGTGCAGCTCTAGCATACCTTGACCTTGCTGGATGTGCAGTGCCGCAAAAATCATTAATGCAATTCCAAATGCAATTCGAGTGGCTGCACTGTTGGGCTGAGAATAGGCCAGTAAAGTAGGAATTAGGGCTGCAGGTAAACCTATGATGAGCGCTTCGGCCCAAGATGAATACCATAATGCCAGCGCGAGAGAAAAGGCAAATAAGCCCCAAACAACAACAGTAAAAAAGCGGTTAGCTCGTTGATTAAATTGAGCTCTGATATGACTCATAAAGATCCTCCTAAGATAAAAAATCACAACAGCATTTTTTAATAAGGCTGCGACCATTATCCTAGGGTAGATGACTTTATGGCTTAGGTTATGAAAAAGTTCGCATTTTTAACATTAATGTTCGGTTAATGGCGATTAATAGCAAACCTAGGCCCAATTCTTGCGGCCATTGGGTTGTTAAATCAACAATGACTTCGGTACTCATATTGGCTGGGTTAACATGAGTGGCATTAATATTGGCTAGACCATTCAAAACAATGATTAAGCACGCGAACACGCCAACCGTAAGTGTGATGTTGGCTTGCATGGATGAACCTTGAGTTTTAAGCAGCAATTTCATCATGGCTATTAAACTTAACAGAGCGCAGACCATCAAAAGGTAATCTAGGTGTTGAGTTTGCTGAGCAATCCAATAGATAGCGCATACACCTAGCAAAATTCGGCCCCAAGCTTCTCGTGGCCAGTTTATAGAAAAAACCAAAGCCAGTAATACGAAACTCAATAAAGGAAACGCCGCATACAATGCCAGCTGTTTAAACCAGTACATTGGGGTTAAGTCGATGATTTGTGCCAGTAACACAGAGCCCGAAAAAGAGGCAACCAGTAGGCCGCTGCAAAAAGCAGCGGCATACCAGCCAGGTACATCATCACTGATACGCCAAGCTTTAAGCATCCAAAGAGCAGACAGAAGCAGCAGAATGTGCCCAACGATGATTAATATTGGCCCCATCTTATTTAGCCGCCACACGCTGTGCTGCCATTTTGGCAAACACACGATCGGCTGCAGCAATGGTGTCGTCGATGTCTTGCACGCTATGTGCTGCCGACATAAAACCAGCTTCAAATGCTGATGGCGCAAGATATACACCTTCTTCCAGCATGGCATGGAAGAAGAATTTAAAAGCTTCTTGGTCGCATTCGCATACTTGAGCAAAGTTGCTCACTTTTTTTGCTTCGCTGAAGAAGAAACCAAACATAGAACCGGCGTTATTGGTGGTAAAAGGAATGCCGTGCTTATAGGCTGCAGCTTGTAAACCGTTACATAGTTGTTCAACACGTGCAGTAAGCAGCTCGTACAAGCCTTCTTGTTGTACCGAATTCATCATCGCCAAGCCAGCAGCCATTGCCAGCGGATTACCTGATAAGGTGCCTGCTTGGTAAACAGGACCTATAGGGGCTAGGTATTCCATGATTGCGCGCTTGCCACCAAAAGCACCTACCGGTAAACCACCGCCAATGACTTTACCTAAGGTGGTTAAGTCTGGCTGAACACCGTAATAACCCTGTGCACCGGTTAAGGAAACACGAAAGCCCGTCATAACTTCATCAAAAATTAAAACAGCGCCGTGGGTATCACAGACATCACGCAAGCATTGTAAAAATTCTTTACTAGGAGGAATGCAGTTCATGTTACCGGCAACGGCTTCTACAATGATGCAGGCAACGTCATCACCGTGTTTGGCAAAATACGTATTAACATCGTCGATATCGTTAAAGTTAAGGGTGACGGTATCGTTAGCGACGCCCTCTGGAACCCCCGGTGAAGAAGGAACGCCAAGCGTTAACGCTCCTGAACCTGCTTTTACCAATAAGGAATCAGCATGGCCGTGATAACAGCCTTCAAACTTAACCAACTTATCTCGGCCAGTAAAACCACGGGCTAGGCGAATCGCGCTCATGGTTGCTTCAGTACCCGAGTTCACCATGCGCACCATGTCCATACCAGGCATGATGTTGCATACCGTTTTGGCCATTTCGATTTCGATTTCAGTGGGAGCGCCAAAGCTTAGGCCTTGGTCTAATTGTGCTTTTACTGCTTCGATTACATCACCACGAGCATGACCCATGATCATTGGGCCCCAAGAGCCAACATAATCAATGTAACGGTTGTCATCGGCATCAAAAACACACGAACCTTCACCGCGTTCGAAGAAAATAGGTGTGCCGCCAACGCCTTTAAAGGCACGAACTGGTGAGTTAACACCGCCGGGAATGTATTCTTGTGCGCGGCTAAAAAGATCTTGTGATTTATTAATTGAATAAGACATAAAAAGACTCGTATTCGTTATTGGATAATGTGAATAAAATTTAGAAAGGGCGAACAACCACCAAAATTACAATGGCGATTAAAAACAGAACCGGCACTTCGTTGAACCAGCGATAAAACACATGGCCTTTATCGTTGTTATCTTGTGCGAATTTTTTCAGCAGTGAGCCACAGGCAAAATGATAGGCGACCAAAAAAGTAACTAGGGCTAGTTTGACGTGCATCCAAGCTGCGCTTAAATAGTAATTTGGATTGTAGGTGAGCATCCAAATACCTAAGGTAATTACGACAATCATAGAAGGTGTCATAATGCCCCTGTATAATTTACGCTCCATGATTTTAAAGCGCTCTTTGCTGACCGTATCTTCAGACATCGCGTGGTAAACAAATAAACGTGGTAAATAAAATAACGCTGCGAACCAAGTGACAATGGCAATGATGTGGAAGGCTTTAAGCCAAAGCATAAATCTCTCTCTTTTAAAATCGGTTAAGTTGTACTAATGCGCTGGGGGATTATAACGATAATATTGCTCAATCATATCGCGACTGATAATACCGACCATTTTATTGAA
>CAJXUK010000060.1 GCA_913061435.1 uncultured Thalassolituus sp.
TTCTAACACCTCTTATTACGTGTCCAAATTCACTGTACCACTACATACCGGCTTAACTAAGGCGCAGATACATAATTATTATGGCTGAACTATTAAAAGGTAAAATCACCGTTATTGTTAGTCTGTGCTCTATTGCTTTGGGCCTTCTTGTAATAACCGGCTGGTATTTGAATATTCCTCAATTCATTCAAGTTTTACCTCAATTTGCTCCCATGCAATACAATACTGCCTTAGGATTTTTATTGTCTGGTATGGGCTTGCTGACACTGGCTAAAAATAATCATTGGCAGTCTAACGGGGTCATAAATACCTTCGGCTTTATGTGTGGTTTGTTGGTGATTCTGCTAGGTGGGCTTAGTCTCTTGCAATACATCATCAATGCGGATTTGGCCCTTGATCAGTTATTTATGGATGCTTATATCACGGTAAAAACCTCTCACCCTGGGCGCATGGCTCCTAATACTGGCTTATGTTTTGTTCTAACAGGGTTGGCTATTTCTTTATTTTCGTTAAATAAAAGCCTTGCTGCTATTGAAACAGTATCTTTATTAATTTTATCGTTTGCAGTCATGGCACTGGTTGGATATTTGGTCGGTGAAGAAAACGCCTACTCTTGGGGCAAACTTACGGGTATGGCGTTACATACAACCATTGGCTTTTTAGGGATGGGGTTGGCCTTGATTGCTTTGGTTTTAGCCACCCGTAAGGTAGTAATTGCCTCGGTACCTTTATGGTTTCCGGGTTTGTTGTGCTTCGTTGTCTTAATGCTAGATATGCTCTCTCCTTTAGGGGTTGCTATGGGGGTTGCTTATATTCCTCTGGTATTTTGTGCGGTGTTTTTTGTTCACGCAAAGGTTGCGTTTTTGTTCGCCAGTGTTGTGACTTTACTTATTGTTCTTGGTTATCTTGCGTCGCCGATATCGGGTGTAGAAGGAAAGGTCGTGTTTGCTAATCGCATACTTTCTATATTAGCCGTGTGGGTTGTTGCTTTATTAGTATTTTTACAAAAACGAACCCAGCAGCAGCTTACTTACTCGCAACAAGCGTATGACTTGAGTTGGCAGGGGGCGGGTAACGGTATGTGGGACTGGGATTTAATTGCCGATAAAATTACTTTTTCAGATCGATTTAAAGAGTTGTTGGGGTATAAGCCCGATGAGTTTGACGATAGTTTTGAAGCTTGGGAAAACATACTGCACAAAGACGATCAGGAACATACATTTAAAGCTCTTTATGATCATATTGATGAACAAGCGCCGTTTGATGTGCAATACCGGTTACAAACCAAAAGCGGTGAGTGGCGTTGGTATGTTGCCACCGGCCATGGCATTTGGGACGAAGATGGCAAAGCACTGCGTATTGCCGGAAGTTTAAATGACATTACCGAGTCTAAGCGTGCTGAAAAAGAGCGCGATAACTTAATTGCCGCACTAGAAAAAAGTAACGACGAGCTGGATAATTTTGCTTATGTAGCTTCTCACGATTTAAAAGCGCCGTTACGGGTTATCGAAAACGTGTCGCATTGGTTAGAAGATGACTTAGGCGACAAAATAGATGACGAGAGTAAAGAAAATCTGTTTTTACTCAGAAGTCGAGTAAAAAGGATGGATGCGCTTTTAAATGACTTACTGGCTTACTCAAGAATCGGTAGAAAACTAGATGACAGTTTTACCGAATTTTTAAACGGAAGTGAGCTTATTCAAGATATTACTTTATTGGTCGATAAACCAGAAGATTTCACGATTAAGGCGAGTGATCAATTTTTAGCACTGAGGTTTAATAAAATGCCATTGCGTTTGATCTTATTGAACCTAGTAAGTAATGCGATCAAACACCACGATAAAGCAATAGGCCTTATTGAAATAAGTGTGGAAGAAAAAGCGGATGAATATCTAATTTATGTGCAAGACGATGGTCCCGGTATTGATGCCGAATACCATAAAAAGATATTTAAAATGTTCCAAACATTGCAGCCTAGAGATCGAGTTGAGGGCAGTGGCATGGGGTTAGCGATTGCTAAAAAGCACATTGAGCTTTATGGCGGCTCCATTACGGTTAACTCTTCGGAAGGAGGGGGCAGTTGTTTTATGCTATCCTTGCCTAAAACTCAAGTGAAACAACATTCTGCTAATCTAGGACGCTAACACGTGGTTGCTACTATTAAAGAAAACAACAATACCCAGCCCTTGAATATCTTTTTAATAGAAGATGATGATGGAGATGCCAAAGCCGTGATTCGTGCTTTTAATAAAGCAAAAATTGCCAACCCTATTGTGCGTGCATACGACGGCCTAGAAGCGTTAGAAGCGCTTAGAGGGGAAAATGGTCACCTAGCCCTTATATTTTGTTGCTTGACCTTAACATGCCACGCATGGATGGCATTCAGTTTCTGAAAGAATTGCGCAGTGATCCTCAGCTTTCTAATAGCATTGTGTTCATCCTAACAACCTCTAACAGCGATAAAGACAAAGCAGAAGCATACGATTTTAATGTGGCGGGCTATATTGTCAAAGAAAACGCGGGTAGAGATTTTTTAAATTTGATCGACTTAATCGATAATTATTGGCGTTTGGTTGAATTGCCTAGAAATTAATCGAGTGTGTCTTATAGGGTTTATGCGATGTTAACACTGCTCCATATAGAAGATGACGACGGCGATGCCATGCAGGTTCTACGAGACTGCAAAAAAGAATTCGGTATTGATGGCTTCTCGCTTGTCCGGGTTAACTCAATGAAGAATGCGCTGTTAAAGCTGAAAGAAAACAGCTTTGATACTGTTTTGCTTGACCTAAATTTAGGCGATGGCCGCAGTATAGAAAATATTGAAGCGATCAAAGAAAAAGCTGCAGACATGCCGATTGTGGTATTAAGTGGTCACGACGATACCGAAACCGCCTTACTTGCAATACGCAATGGTGCACAAGAATACATCATTAAATCGGTCAATAACGCTCGTCAATTGGGCTTAGCTGTATTGGCCTCTATAGAGCGCAAAGCCTACGAGCGACACTTATATCATTTAGCCAATCATGATGAACTGACAGGACTTCCCAACAGACGCGCGTTTAAAGATTATTTAAAACCTTGGTTAATTCGAGCCAGTCGTTGGCAGCGTACAGAGACCGTGATGTTTATGGATGTGAATGGGTTTAAGCAGATGAATGATACCTTAGGCCATGACGTTGGTGATTTGTTGCTAAAACAAATATCCGCTATTTTGCGTTCGGGCTTAAGAGCCAGTGATATGCTGGCGCGCTATGCAGGTGATGAATTTGTTGTTCATCTAGACACCGATGCTAAAGATCCTAAGGCACTGAGCGAACGGGTTGCAGGGAAAATAAATAAGTTCTTCGAAGAACCTATTATGATTGGTGGCCATAGCATTAAAACCAGCGTGAGTATTGGAATTGCTTCATTCCCAAGAGATGGGTTAGATGTGTCGAGCCTTATACATCATGCAGATTTGGCTATGTATGATTCAAAAACAGCGGGTAAGCCTTTTTCTTTTTACGATATGGAAAATGCCATGAGTGCAAAAACAGAACAGCGTGAGAAGTCTTAGGGTTTACCACTCATTGAAGGTATATCAAGCGGCGTAAAACTCAGCACTGGTTGCAGTTTGCTTGGCTTGTTCAATTACTTGGTGTGCTTGGCGAACACATTGCCCACACTGAGAGCCAATATTTAATGTACGGCGTACATCGCGAACATTTTTTGCTCCATCAGAAACGGCTTGTTGAATGGCTTTTTCGTTAATTCCGTGACAGATACATACAAACATGGCATTACCATTAGCGCTTGATTAATAAGATGTGCTTATCTTAACGCTAATGATAATGTTTATCAAACAAGATTTTAACTCAAATGCGAATTAATCAGCAAAAAAGCTTAAAACTTATTCATTTCCCATTTGAGTTTGTATGTAATTAGGTAAACCAATCTTTTCAATAAGACCTAAATGCTGCTCTAACCAGTAAATATGATCTGTCTCTGTGTCGTTAAGAAGAGTTTCTAGCATGTTGCGAGTCACGTAATCGCGCTCTTGCTCACATACTTCGATGATGTTTCTTAGGCTTTCGGCAACGGTATATTCAGCAGCCAAATCATTTTTAAGCATTTGTTCTACGTTATCACCGACCATTAAAGGTTCGCGTGAAGCTGTATCGGCGGTACCTTCTAAAAAGATGATACGTTCAATAATTTGCTGAGCATGCTCAAGCTCTTCTTCGTATTCATGGGCAAGTTGCTTGTGCAGCTTGTTAATGCCCCAATCTTCATAAAGTTTGCTGTGAGCTAGATATTGATCCATAGAAGTTAATTCTAAGGTCAGTTGCTTATTGAGTAGATCGATGATCTTAGTATTGCCTTTCATGTTAGCTCTCCATCATTGTTTGTTGGTAGTTTTCTAGACCTAGGTTAGTAATGAGAAGCTGTTGAGTTTCAATCCAATCAATATAGTCTTCTTCGTACTCTAAAATGTCTTT
>CAJXUK010000061.1 GCA_913061435.1 uncultured Thalassolituus sp.
TAAGTAAACTTCTATCAGTGTGTTTTTTGCATTGATTTAATCGACGCGGCACTCTGAAATATGGGTCCCGCGTTTTTTGCGTCTTATTAGAAGTCGTTAGGTTAGTCAGTTACAAGTTAGGTCTGGAAAATGTCTAAAAGAGATTATTACGAAATTCTTGGTGTAGCCAAGGATGTTGATAAAAAAGAGTTAAAGAAAGCGTACCGTAAAATCGCGATGAAACATCACCCTGATCGTAACGAGGGTAATAAAGAATCTGAAGAGAAGTTTAAAGAAGCTTCAGAAGCGTATGAAATTTTAAGTGACGACCAAAAGCGTGGTGCCTATGATCGTTATGGCCATGCTGGTGTTGACGGTAGCCAAGGTGGTTTTGGCGGCGGCGGTGGCGGTGGCGGCGGCTTTAGTGATATTTTCGGTGATGTATTTGGCGATATCTTTGGCGGTGGAGGCGGCGGTAGCGGTGCTCGTCGCGGTGGCCCTCAGCGCGGTAGTGATTTACGTTATTCCATGACATTAACGCTTGAAGAGGCGGTTAAAGGTTGTGATAAAAAAATTACTATTCCAACTTTATCACCTTGTGAGCCTTGTGACGGTTCCGGTGCCAAGCCTGGTACGTCGGCTAAAACGTGCTCTACTTGTGGCGGCCAAGGTCAGGTTCGTATGCAGCAAGGTTTCTTTGCTGTGCAGCAAACTTGTCCTTCGTGTCGAGGGCAAGGCACGACTATTGAAAGCCCTTGTGGAACTTGTCATGGGCGTGGTGTTAAAGAAGAAACCAAAACACTTAACGTTAAAGTGCCAGCAGGGGTTGATACCGGCGATCGTATTCGTTTAACCGGCGAAGGCGAAGCAGGTGCTATGGGTGGCCCAGCGGGCGATCTGTATGTTCAAATGAATGTGAAAGATCACGCCATTTTTGAGCGCGATGGTCCAAATTTATACTGCGATGTGCCTATTAGTATCGTTGATGCTGCATTGGGTGGTGAGCTGGAAGTACCAACGCTGGATGGTCGTGTAAAATTAAAGATTCCACCTGAAACCCAAAGTGGCCGTATGTTCCGCTTGCGGGGTAAGGGTGTAACGCCGATTCGTTCTTCTAGCGCTGGTGATTTGATGTGTCGCGTGCAGGTCGAAACGCCGGTTAAGTTAACAGAACATCAGAAGAAGTTGCTGAAAGAATTCCAAGCGTCTTTGAAGGGTGAAAAGCACTCTCCACAAAAGAAGACCTGGTTTGACGGTGTTAAGAAATTCTTTGAAGAATTATAATTAAAGAATTTACGAAAACCATTCAATGAGAGTTGGATGGCCGAGGCTGAAGGGCATCGATAGCAGGGATGCTATCGCTGAGCGTACATGGATGTATTTACCGCGACCTGAAGACACGACTAGCCAACTCTAATGTCAGTTTTAGGAATAGATATGACTCGTATAGCAATTACAGGTGCAGCCGGCCGCATGGGCCGCATTTTGATCGAAGCGGTTGATGCAGCCGAAGGCGCGCAGGTAGGCGCTGCGATCGTTTTACCTAGCGACCCAATGGTTGGTGTTGATGCAGGCGCTATCGCTGGCCTTGGCAAAAACTTAAACGTAGTCGCAGTAACCGACGTTGCCGCTGCTGTTGATAATTTTGATGTATTAATCGACTTTACTGCACCAGAAGTTACCATGGCGAACGTTGAAATTTGCCGTAAAGCTGGCAAAAAAATCGTTATCGGAACTACGGGTTTAACGGATGAGCAAAAAGCCGGTCTTGAAGCAGCTGCTAAAGACATGGGTATAGTCTTTGCGCCCAACTATTCGGTTGGCGTGAATCTTTGTTTAAATCTTTTACGCATGGCCGCTTCGGTTATGGGCGACGACAGCGATATCGAAGTTATCGAAATGCACCACAAGCACAAGGTAGATGCCCCTTCGGGTACCGCTTTGCGCATGGGTGAAGTGGTTGCAGAAACCATGGGTTGGGATTTAAAAGAAGTCGCTTGCTATGGCCGCGAAGGACAAACCGGCGCACGCCCGCACAAACAAATTGGTTTTGAAACCATTCGTGGTGGTGACGTAGTTGGTGACCATACGGTGATGTTTGCAACCGACGGCGAACGTGTTGAAGTCACTCATAAAGCACAAAGTCGAATGACGTTTGCCAAGGGCGCTGTACGTGCTGCTAAGTGGATTGGTTCGCAAGAAAATGGCTTGTACGACATGCAAGATGTTTTAGGTTTTTGAGCGGCTTTTTACGATAAATTATAAAAAGCAGTTATAAAAAAACCAACATTCACCTTTAGCAGTAAAGGTGGATGTTGGTTTTTTTTTTTTATAGCTTAATTTTTTACTGCTGCTTTATAAGCAATTACAAAGCTAAACAGCACCAAGTAAATGGTTAACTGCGCGATCAATGATGTCGTTCATGCCCACTGGTTTACCATCGGGGTCAAACGCCATTGATACTAACATTTGGCTATTGCCTAGTAACCAGCGAGCACGCTCTTCAGCGGGTAAGCCAGGTTGAAGGTCGCCGTCTTTTAAAGCTTGTTCTATTTGTTCGCCAATCATTTCTAATAGCTTATTTTGAAACGCCGTATATTTAGGCCAAGTTTCTTCACGAATCGAACAACTCCATTCTAACCATACCTTAACGTGAGCGGGTTTGGTTTCACACATGTCCAAAAAGGCTTTGATGTGGTTATTGATCGCTACTAATGGCTTTTCGCCCTTAGCATAAGTTTCTTCGGCTAGGCTAATAAAGGTATATTCGATTTCGTTTAAAACGGCTTCAACCAAATCTTCGCGGGTATTGAAGTAGTTAAAGACAGTAGCAACGGATACGCCGCCTAATTCAGCAATCTCTGTATGACCGCCTCGACCAATGCCTCTCTGAGAGAAGATTTCTACGGCATCATTTAGAAGAAGGCGCTTGCGCTCTTCTGGCGCTAAACGGCGTCGGCCATCAACAGCAGTGGGCATAGGTTAATTCCTTAATGGTAATAATTATTTTTTGATAAGAATATCATGATATTTTGTATAAATTTCTGTTATTAGATACGTAAAAAAAAAGCAGGGCAAGTACTAGAGAAAAAAAAATTATTTAAAAATAAAAATTTTATTAGAATGTAAGTGTTTTTTACTTAAAAGTAGAAAAATACTATATATACAGTGTAAAACGAGAATTGTTATACAAATTTTTTTGCTAATAAATTAGCATTAGCTATTAACAGTATTATTTTTTATTGTAAGAGTATTTAAGTTTTTGTAATGCTTTTCAAAGCAGTTTTTGATTGAATAAAAAAGCTGTTTTATAAAGTTTTATGGTCATTTGTGTATATCATGACACCTAATTCGAGAAAAACTCTTAAATAGGGACGAATTAACTGAAAATGAGTGCTTGGTCGGCTCTTAGTTGGCTTTTAGTTAGTTTTACTTGCTGCATCGTGAGTTTTTGATTGGCTGCTAAATAATCATTAGACCGGTAGAAAATTGCTCTTTTTTAGCAGTATCAATCTGACTTGATACGTTTTAATTTAACTTTTTTGGATAGCCATTTCGTTAAGTTTGTAAATGTCCACATTGTTTAATTAAAAGTATCTTGTTTGCGATGGGCATGGCTAAAAGTGTGACTAAAAGTGTGACTAAAAGTCTTGATCGTGAAATTTACTTTGTAGGGAGAGTTGAGTTCTATTTTTAAATCGTTTCATAATCTTCTGTTAGGTTGAGTTTTTCATCTTTTATGCCTAAGTATGCATAACAAAAGTAATGCTAGTGCGGGTAATAAATCACACCTCCAAGTCTAATATATGGTTGGACTCAGGCAGCCCTTTTCGGTATAATTTGCGACCAGTTTACAGGCGTACGTTAAGCTCGGTTATTATCCAATAACGAGATTGACGGATGTCAGCGTCTAATCTTGTTTAAGCTCTTAGATTTTCAGTGCAGATTATCGAAAGCGGGTGGGGCTCAGCTCCTCCCGCTTTTTTGCGACTAGACGCTTGGTAAATCGTGGCTAAGTCTTTGATTTATAAGTCGAAGAATAAGCCAGTTTTACCCTCAGATACTCAGCATTGAGTATTCTACAATGACCGTATTAATTGATTACTTCGGGGACCATAGCCTTGTCTATAACAGCCATTCTAGCTCTAGAAGACGGTAGCGTCTTTAAA
>CAJXUK010000062.1 GCA_913061435.1 uncultured Thalassolituus sp.
TCGGTCTCCAAAACCGAATGTTGGGGGTTCGAGTCCCTCGTGGCCTGCCAAATTCTTAAATGGTAGCTTCGGCTGCCATTTTTGGCTTTAGGGAAAAGCATAATGAGTGCAGATAGTAATACTAAAAAATCGCCATTGGATATTTTAAAGTGGATCTTGGCGATCGCCTTTTTGGCTGCAGCAGTGGTTGGCAATTATATGTATGCCAACGAGCCGCTACTATACCGTGTATTGGGTGTGGTGTTTCTTATGTTAGTTGGTGCTGGTATTGCACTAACGTCCAGTCAAGGTAAGGCTTTCTTACAGTTGTTAAAAGAAGCCAATATCGAACGTCGCAAAGTTGTTTGGCCTACTCGTCAAGAAACGACTCAGACTACTATGATAGTAGTGGTAGTTGTTATTCTGATGTCGCTGGTATTGTGGGGTGTTGATTCACTACTCAGCTGGTTAATCTCTTTGCTACTAGGTTAGGCTGAGGAATCATAATGTCAAAACGTTGGTATGTTGTTCACGCTTACTCAGGTTATGAAAAGCGTGTCCTAAGTGGTTTGCTAGAAAGAATTGAATTGCATGATATGCAAGATCAGTTTGGTGAAATTTTAGTGCCGACTGAAGAAGTCATCGAAATGCGCGATGGCAAAAAACGTAAGAGTGAGCGCAAATTCTACCCAGGCTATGTGCTGGTAGAAATGGAAATGAACGATGATACGTGGCATCTGGTAAAACAGACTCCGCGTGTTTTGGGTTTTATTGGTGGAACTGCTGATAAACCAGCACCTATTACTAAGCGTGAAGCTGATGCAATTTTGCAGCGCGTTCAAGATGGTGCCCAAGCTCCAACTCAGAAAACAGTTTACGAGCCAGGCGAAATTATTCGCGTTATTGATGGCCCGTTTGCTGACTTTAATGGTGTTGTTGAAACAGTAGATTACGCAAAATCGCGTTTAAAAGTAGCGGTTACAATTTTTGGTCGTAATACCCCTGTTGAGCTTGAATTTGTTCAGGTTGAAAAGAGCGTATAATTTTTGAGTTCTGATTTAAATCAGAACTTGTTTAACCGGGGAGCTAGTTGTCTAGCGTTATACCCAAATGGAGTAAGATATGGCTAAGAAAGTTGAAGCTTATATCAAGTTGCAAGTAGCAGCTGGTAAAGCGAATCCAAGTCCACCTGTTGGTCCTGCACTAGGTCAGCACGGTCTAAACATTATGGAATTCTGTAAGGCGTTCAATGCTCAAACTCAGAGCATGGAAGCTGGCGCACCCGTTCCTGTAATTATTTCTGTATACAGTGATCGTAGCTTCACATTTGAAGTTAAGACTCCACCTGCTGCTTTCTTATTAAGAAAGGCTGCTGGTGTAACATCTGGTTCTGGTCGTCCTAACACTGAAAAAGTGGGTACTGTTACTCGCGCTCAGTTAGAAGAAATTGCAAAAACTAAAGATGCTGATATGACTGCAGCTGATTTGGATGCTGCTGTTCGTACAATTGCGGGTTCTGCTCGTTCCATGGGTATCAATGTGGAAGGTGTTGTATAATGGCTAAGTTATCTAAGCGTCAAAAGCTAATCGCTGAAAAAGTAGAAGCTGGCAAGGTTTATTCTGTAGAAGAAGCCGTTGCTTTATTAGCTGAAGTATCAAATGTTAAATTCACTGAAGCTTTAGATGTGGCTGTGAATTTAGGTATCGATGCACGTAAATCTGATCAAAACGTTCGTAGCTCTACTGTGTTACCACACGGTACTGGTAAAACTGTACGTGTTGCCGTTTTCACTCAAGGCGCAAATGCTGAAAAAGCACTTGAAGCCGGTGCAGACGTTGTGGGTATGGACGATTTAGCGGCACAAATGAAAGGCGGCGACCTTGATTTTGACGTTGTTATTGCATCTCCAGACGCCATGCGTGTTGTTGGTCAGCTAGGTCAGGTTCTAGGTCCTCGTGGTCTTATGCCTAACCCTAAAGTTGGCACAGTAACTCCTGATGTTGCTACTGCAGTAAATAATGCAAAAGCAGGTCAGATTCGTTACAGAAACGACAAGAATGGTATTATCCACAGCACAATTGGCAAAGCTGATTTCACTGCAGATAAGATCAAAGAAAATTTAGAAGCCCTATTGGTTGATTTGAAGAAAGCTAAACCTTCTTCTGCCAAGGGTGCTTATTTGAAAAAAGTGACTCTGTCTACGACTATGGGTCCTGGTTTAACCGTCGATTTTGGCGCGTTAGCTATCTAATTCTTTGGGGTTCGGCAAGCTTGCTTGCCGGGTCATTAAAGACCGTAGGTGCAAATATAAAGCTTTGCTGAAATACTATTTGCTTAATTTTACCTACGCAAATGGTGCGGCCCCTGTTGATTTCAAGCTTGCTTGTTATTAACAACCCACCGAATTAAAAGAGTCCTTAGGGCTCATTAAAAGTTAGGAGTTCATTGTGGCTTTAGGACTTGTAGAAAAACAAGCGATCGTTGCTGAAGTCCAGACTGCTGCTAAAGAAGCTCTATCTGGTGTTGTCGCGGATTCTCGCGGCGTTACCGTTGGAGCTATGACTGCTCTGCGTAAAGAAGCCCGTGATGCTGGCGTATGGATTAAAGTCGTACGTAACACATTGGCTCGTCGCGCGGTAGAAGGTACAGACTTTGAGTGTCTAGCAGACACCTTTGTTGGCCCAACTTTAATTGCGTTCTCTAACGAACATCCAGGTGCGGCTGCCCGCATCCTGAGCAAGTTCGCAAAGACAAACGCTGATTTTGAGTTGAAAGCCGCTGCCTTCGAAGGACAGATTACTGATATCGCTAAGTTGGCTACTTTGCCTACTTACGACGAAGCAATCTCGATCTTTATGGGCACGATCAAAGAAGCAGCTGCTGGCAAATTGGCACGCACTATTGCGGCCATTCGCGATCAGAAAGAAGAGCAAGCCGCTTAATTTTTTAGTTTGCTAAGCAAATTAAAATTAAGCCGTTTATAAAAGTTAAAATGGGCATTTGCCCAACATTGATAGGAATAGACTCATGTCTGTATCTCAAGAAGATATCCTTAATGCCATTGCTGAAATGTCTGTATCAGACGTTGTGACCTTGATCGAAGCAATGGAAGAAAAATTCGGCGTTTCTGCAGCAGCTGCTGCCGCTGGTCCTGCTGCTGGCGGCGACGCTGGTGCTGCTGAAGTTCAAACTGAGTTTGACGTTATCTTGACTGGCGCTGGCGATAAGAAAGTTGCTGTA